>JBGTSB010000014.1:0-55675 GCA_041940525.1 Hyphomicrobium sp. | reverse complement strand
TGGCAGCGAACCCGACCGCAACTGAATCGCCAGGTTGTTGGCAGTCTCAACTGTGAAGCTGCCGGAAATCTGCCCAGAGCCACTCGGAATTGCGGTTTGAATGACCGGCGCCGACAGAACCTTGTTGTCCAACACGATGGCAAAAGGAGAGCCGATATTCTCGGAGGTGAACTTGCCGAACTTGCGCGCTCCCGAAAGATTGAAGCGGAACGCGATCACAGGCTCGTTCGTCTGAGAGTCAAAGCTCTGGCTGGCATCAACGAGATCTTCACCAGCGACAACGGCTGAGTCGCGCAAAACATACGAATAGTTCGGGTCCTCATCAGACGGGTAGATCTTATAGCCGAGCGGCACACGGGTCTGCCGCGCTTCGTCTGCCGTGACCGTGGGATGCACGGCGTGGAAGCTGAGCTTTGCCGTCTGCCCGATGATAGCCTTCAGCTGCGTCGTGTCTTGAACACCCGGAAACTGCACGAGAATGCGATCCGCGCCTTGGCGAATAACGGTTGATTCCGCAACGCCCAGACCGTTTACACGGCGGTTGATCGTCTCGATGGCGGCGCCCGTCGCATTGCTGATGCGCTGGTTCAAACCCTGCGCCGTCGGCTTCACCGTGATCGAACCACCACCTAGATCGGCGACCTCAAGGTTTTCACCGCTTGTGCCAAACAAAGCGTTGCCCAGCGGCTCGATAAGCTTGCGCAGCTCAGTCACGGCCTTTTCAGCATCTTCCGGCTTGACCAATTGGATGTGCACCGCACCGTTACGTACGCCGATAGCTGAGAAGCCAACCTTGCCGTCGCGCAACTGCTTGCGCGCATCATCGCGAACGGTCGTCAACCAATCCGTCGTCAGCTCGTCGGTGTCCATGGCCAGCAGCATGTGCGCGCCGCCACGCAGGTCGAGACCCAGCGGCATCTGCCACTTCGGCAAGAACGACGGCCAGCTCGTCTCAACGGTCTCTTTCGCAAAGAAGTTTGGTAGCGCGACTATGAAGCCCGCCAGGACCGTGAGCACGATCGCTACAATCTTCCATCGTGCGAAATGAAGCATGACGCGAAGCCCTTATATCTTTCCTTTTTGGAACATCGTGAGACGGCCGGCTTCAAACAAGAACCGGACCATGTCAATTCGGTTAGCTCTTGTCGCCGTCCTTCACCGGCTCACCCTTGGTGCGCACATCCATTAACGTGCTCTTCAAGACGCGAACCTTCATTTGTTCAGACAGTTCAACCTCGACTTCGTCAGAGTTTTCCGCCGACTTCACAACCCGGCCAATAAAGCCACCAGCCGTGATCACGGTATCGCCACGGCGAACCTTCTCAATCAGCTCACGATGCTTCTTTGCTCGCTGAGACTGAGGCCGGATCACCAGAAAATAGAAGATCACGACCATCATCAGCATGTAGAACAACAAGCTGTTCATGGGGTCACCAAACGGACTCGATGCCGGCGCTGACGATTGCGCAAAGGCTTCGGATATGAACATCGCTTTTCGTTCCTCAAATAAAGCTGATTGGGATCAGGCCCGGGGAGCCAGGCCGAAAAGGCCGAAGCACTGCGGAAGTGAATAAGCATTCCGTCAGCCTTCTGCCAGGGTCGGGCGGACTATAGACGCTCGTTTTTTCTTTGCAATGGCCCGATTTAGCGTGTCTCAAAAGATGGTGCAGCCTAGTCAGCCTGCGCTATACATAGCCCCGAACCTCGGCTTTGCCTGTTGATCTTCTTACCTTTTTCCAAAAGAACCGCGATATGGACATCCCGCCATCCTTACTGGCCGAAATAGAACGCCTGCGCCGTGCGGTGGACCGGCTAGCACCCCCCGAGCCCACCGAGCCTGACTTTGCTGCGGCGGACGCATTCGTCTGGCAGGCCGAGCAGAAAAGCTTTCTGCCCGTCGCGAACGTCAACCGCATGCCACTGTCGCTGCTGCAGGGGCTCGACACCATCGCAAGCCAGCTCCTGGAAAATACGCGCCGCTTTGCTGCCGGCCTGCCGGCCAACAACGCCCTGCTCTGGGGAGCGCGCGGCATGGGCAAGTCCAGTCTCGTCAAAGCCGTCCACGCCGAGGCCGGAGAAAAGAAAACAACCACCAAGCTGAAGCTGGTCGAGATCCACCGCGAGGATATTGCAAGCTTGCCAGACTGCCTCAAGCATATGCGGGCCAGCGAACACCGCTTTATTGTCTTTTGCGATGACTTGTCGTTTGACCGCGACGACACGAGCTACAAATCGCTCAAAGCTGTCTTGGAAGGCGGCATCGAAGGACGGCCTGAGAACGTCTTGTTCTACGCGACGTCCAACCGCCGCCATCTCATGCCGCGCGACATGATGGAGAACGAGCGCTCAACCGCGATTAATCCATCCGAAGCCGTTGAAGAAAAGGTGTCCTTGTCAGACCGCTTCGGCCTCTGGCTCGGATTCCACAATTGCTCTCAGCAAGACTATTTGAAAATGGTCCGCGCCTACGTGCAGCACTACCGCTTGGACGCGCCTTGGCCGGATATCGAGCGCCAGGCCCTGGAGTGGGCCATGACCCGCGGCGCGCGATCTGGACGCGTCGCCTGGCAATTCATTCAAGACCTAGCCGGCCGCCTCGGCAAATCGCTCTAAAGCCACCTGACCACGATAAGAAAAGCGGCCACGTTCTAAAGGAACGCAGCCGCAACGGTGGTAAGGCTCTAGGGAGAAGACAAGAGCTGGTCAGGTCACCGCTTTTCCATGAACGACGTCGGGTCGACAGCCTTTGAGTCCTGTCGCAATTCGAAGTGAAGCTGAGGCTGATCGACCGGCCCGGTCTTGCCTGCCTTGGCGACAACATCACCGCGGCGAACCTTGTCGCCACGCTTTACGAGCAGTTTGTCGTTGTGCGCGTAAGCGGTCACCCAGCCGTTGTCGTGCCGCAACAGCACGAGTTTGCCATAGGCCTTCAGCTCATCACCCACGTAGATCACTTCGCCGGCATCGGCGGCATGCACGTCCGCTCCGACAGGCACCGAGAAGTTGATGCCATCGTTATGCGTGCCATCGTTGCGCGGACCAAACGGGGAAATAACCCGTCCCTCTACCGGCCAGCGCAGACCACTTACATTCCCAGACGACGATTGAATGCCAGCTTTAGGCGCATCACTGGTTTGAGCAGGCGTTTCAAGCGCAGCCACCTGCTTCTCTTCGGCTTCCGGCTTCGCCTTCGAGGCGTTCAAAACCTTAGGCGTCGAGGACGAAGACGTTGCATCCTCCGCTACAGCCGCATCGTTCGACGCGGCAGCCAGCGTCTCAGCAGGCGGCGGCGTTGCCGATGGCTGCGGCGAAACCTTCGTCGACGGAGCGGCCGTCATAGCCGGAGCGGCAGACGGTTCGGCTTCGGCAACAGCGGGACCAGACGCCCCATCCGCACCTGGGATCTTCAATACTGTGCCAGGACGCAACCGGCGCACATCGGAATCCGTGATGCCGTTGTGCCGCTGAAGCTCGCCGTAGTTCACATTGTGATTGCGAGCAATGGCATAGAGACTATCGCCGGGCTGCATCGTGTACGTACCGGGCGCGTCGGCGGCCGGTGAGGCGCGCTCAGCTGACGCCATACGCACCGGTTCCCGTGATGGCGCAGCGCTTTGTCCACCCGAAGGTAGAACAAGCTGTTGGCCCGGCTGTAGCGTGTGCGAGGAAAGATCGTTGGCAGCCATTAACTGCTGCACGCTCACGCCATGCTGACGTGACAAGCCGTAAAGCGTGTCACCGGATTGAACTTCGATCGTCTGCCCGCCAGCATCGGCCGAAGACGAGCTCTTGGAAGATGCCTGCTGAGTTGACCGCGGTGCTGCGTCGTAGGTCTTGGTCTGCACGCGTTCATATGCCGGCTTTTGCTGCGAGCGGTCATTGCCATACTGGCGATCATAGCCACCGTTGGATCGGCGCGCCGAAGAAGAGTAGTCACCTTGGTCGTACTGTGACGTCGAACGCCGTCCGTAGTCGCGGTCGTACCCCCCGCCATCGCGTTCGAACGACCGGGGCTGATCATCAAACCGCGCCGGCGGAATTTCGGCCCGGCGCACATCACCGCTGCCGTTGTCATAGCCGCCGTAACCAGACGAACCAGACCGGCTCGCGTACGGGTTCTCGGAAGGCTTGGAAATACTGCTTGTCTGGTTGTTGTAGCCGAGACCAGAACTCGGGAAGTTAAATCGCGAGACTTCGGCGCTGCACCCCGAAATGACCGCGCCCAGCGCAGTCAGAGGAACAAAAACGCGAGTCATCCGTAAACTGCTAAATTTTGGCATGATACGCACCCTCTACACGCATCATCGATTAACCCTTAACACCTTAAAGTTTCATTAACGGCCGATTCGAAGTGCGCCTGCATCCTGGCTCAATCGCAAAATCTACAGGCAGGCCGCGTACGCAAAAACGCGCCCGCAACCCGCGACTTTTCTCGGCTTACGACAAAATTGTGCTGCTAACGGGGAAGAATTAAGCCACTGCCGTGACCGTGGCGTCATGGTTAGGAATTACTTGCTTCCTGAACCGAAGACACCTCGAAGGTCTCTTCCAGCGAGGCACGGGTCTCGTAGTGTGTCATGTTCATTGACAGCGGCGTGACCGAAATGAACCCGTTCGCGATCGCCCAAAGGTCGCTACCGTGCGGCGGGTCACTGCGCTTGCGTTCAAAACCAATCCAGAAATACGGGTCACCCCAGGTGTCTGCGCGCTCGTCGATCAGAAGCCCACCCTGATCCCGCCGGCCCTGAACCGTAACGGCCGTTCCCTTGACCTTATCGGCGGCCAGCGGCGGGAAATTGACGTTCATCAGCACGCCAGGCTGCCACTGGCTCTCGAGCAGTTTGGTGATGAGGCCTGGGGCATGTTGCAGCGGCGACGGCCAGTGAACGCGCCCTTCCGGATCGAAGCCCATGGTCAAACTCAGCGCGATCGAGCGCACGCCCAGCAAGGTACCTTCCATGGCGCCGGCAATCGTACCTGAGTAGGTCACGTCCTCCGCCAGGTTCGCCCCGTGATTGACACCCGACAACACGAGGTCCGGCGCCTTGTCCTTCAGCATATGCCGCACGCCCATGATCACACAGTCAGCCGGCGTGCCTCGCACGGCAAACGTCCGCTCATCGAGTTCGCGGTAGCGCAATGGGACTTGCAAGGTCAGAGCATGAGAGGCACCGGACTGGTTCTGCTCCGGCGCGACAACCCAAACGTCATCGGTCAGCTGTTCGGCGACCTTCTGCAAAACGCGCAAGCCCTGCGCGCCAGCCCCATCGTCATTCGTTACCAAAATTCGCATCGAGCTTCCCGTTAGATCCGTGCGCTTGGCGGCTCCGGCCAGCCGAGCGGCGACTTCAAGCGGCAGGCACCTCAAGGCGTGTGATGCCGCCCATATAGGGCACCAAGGCTTCAGGTATGATGACGCTGCCATCAGCCTGTTGATAGTTTTCCAAAATCGCGACGAGCGTACGGCCAACGGCCAGCCCGGAGCCATTCAAGGTATGCACGAAGCGGACGTCCTTAGAACCACCCGGCCGATAACGTGCATTCATGCGCCGGGCCTGGAAGTCGCCACAAACCGAGCAGCTTGAGATTTCGCGGTAGGCATCCTGCCCAGGCAACCAGACTTCAATGTCATACGTCTTGCGCGACGCAAAGCCCATGTCACCCGTGCACAGCAGCATCGTGCGGTACGCCAAACCAAGCCGCTTGAGGATCTCTTCCGCGCACGCCGTCATCCGCTCGTGCTCTTCAAGGCTCTTCTCAGGCGCCGTGACAGAAACAAGCTCAACCTTGGCAAACTGATGCTGCCGGATCATACCGCGTGTATCGCGCCCCGCCGCGCCAGCCTCGGAGCGGAAGCACGGCGTCCATGCCGTCATACGCAGAGGCAGCTCCGCTTCATCAATGATCGAGTCTCGCACGATGTTCGTCAGCGAAACCTCGGCCGTTGGAATGAGCCAGTAGCCGTTGGTCGTTTGAAACAGGTCGTCGGCAAACTTCGGCAGGTTGCCCGTGCCATAAGCTGCATGATCGCGTACGAGCAGCGGCGGGTTGTGTTCAACATAGCCGAACTCGCCTGTATGCACATCCAGCATGAACTGCGCGACCGAACGCTCAAGACGTGCAAGCGCGCCCTTCAAGATCACAAAACGGGCGCCGGAAATCTTTCCTGCCGTTTCAAAATCCATCAGACCCTGCGCTTCGCCGATCTCAAAATGCTGCTTCGGCGCAAAGGCAAAGGACGGGGGCACGCCAACCTTGCGAACTTCCTTGTTCGCGCTCTCGTCGGGCCCTTCCGGAACCTCGTCCAGCGGCAAGTTCGGAATACCCGCCAAAACATCGCGCAGCTTCTCGTCCAGCGCGCGTCCCGTCTCCTCGCCCTTCGCGATCGTGTCCTTCAGCGCGGCAACCTCAGCCATCAACTTGGACGCCGTTTCTTCGTCCTTGGCGCCCTTCGCTTTGCCGATCTCTTTCGAGGCTGAATTGCGGCGTGACTGAGCCTCTTGCAGCGTTGTCAAATTCGCGCGCCGCTCCTCGTCGATCGCGATCAGCTGATCAGCCAGCGGCTCCAGCCCCCGCGTCTTCAGCCCCGCGTCGAAAGCGGCGGCATTTTCACGAATCCACTTGATGTCGAACACGTCGCAACCCCGTTTGTTTGCGCCTTCCTACAGGCTGGCGCCGCGCTCGTCCACTGGGCGGAAATGGGCTTTTAGTCACTGTCTGGGGCAGCGCCGGCGCGCTTCTTGCGCGCTTCCTGGCGTTCAACACGCATGACCGCGAGGATCGATAGCTCGTAAAGCAACACCGTCGGGAAAGCCATGATGATCATCGAAATCGCATCTGGAGGCGTCAACACGGCTGCCACGGCAAAAATTGCGACGATGGCATAGCGCCGGAACCCTCGCAGCGTTTCAGATGTCACGATCCCCGACCGGGCCAAAAGCGTCAGCACCACTGGCAGCTGGAAGCAAATCCCAAAACCAAAAATCAGCGTCATGATGAGCGACAGATATTCGCCGATCTTGGGCATCAGCTCAATCGTCGCCGGTCCACCATCGCTCGCCGTTTGCGCCAACCCGATCGAGAACTTGATCAGCACCGGCATGGCCACGAAGTAAACGACCGCGGCACCCAAAAGGAAAAACAGCGGCGTCGCGATCAAATACGGCAGAAAGGCCTTGCGTTCATTCTGATAGAGCCCTGGCGCCACGAACTTATAGATTTGTGCCGCCACAACGGGAAACGACAAAAAGCCCGCGCCGAACATGGCCAGCTTCAAGTGCGTGAAAATCTGCTCCAGAAAGTGCGTCGCGATCAGCCGGACGTGATTGCTGCCGGATGCCCAAACATACGGCCAGACGAGGATGTCGTAGATGTGCCGCGCGATCGTGAAGCACAAAAGGAACATCACGAAGAACGCCGCGACTGACCACAACAGCCTGGTCCGCAACTCAATCAGGTGATCAAGCAACGGCGCTTTGGAAGCGTCGATGTCGTCTTGGCCTGGGCGCTGATCGGAGAGCTCGGCCACGCTCAAGCCTCCTTGCGCTCGTGCGAATTCGCCGGAGCAGCCGGGGCTTCAGCGGGAGCCCCCGTCTTTTCCGGAGCCTTCTTTTCCGGAGACTTGGGCTCGCTATCACTGGACGCCTTGGAAACCGGCTTACTAGGTTCGGTGACTTTGCGCGCGGTGGATTCAATGCCGCTGCGCACTTCGTCAACTTCCTTCTTCAAGGCATCCAACTCAGCCTGCCGCATCGCGTCATCAAACTGCGCACGAAATTCCGCGGCCTGCCGGCGTATCGCTCCGGCATACCGCCCCATCGTGTTGAGGAAGCGTGGCAAATCTTTCGGGCCAACGAATATCAGCGTCACGACGGCGACGATGAGAAGCTCGCTCCAGCTGATGTCGAACATTCAAATACCCTGCAGGGGTTGCTATCCGAGCGAGAAACGCACGGGCACACCTTCAAATCCGCCGGCGGTTGAACCGCACAAGCCTAATGCGACTTAGAACGCTCGCGCGATCCGGTGTCGACAGGTTCGCCGGACTGATCGATGGTGCGCGGAGGCTCTTTCTCAAGCGGCTCGTCGTCAGCCATGCCCTTCTTGAAACTCTTGATGCCCTTCGCAAGGTCACCCATGAGTTCAGAGATTTTGCCGCGGCCAAACAGCAGCACGACAACGAGCAACAACAAGATCAAATGTGTGGCGCTAAGGCCCATGACGTAAGCTCCATGCGGGCAAGAACAGCCGCCCTCGGGAATTGCGCGGCACTATCGCAGAAACGCCCAAACGCGGCAAGGCGCGCTCCATTCCTGACGAACTCCACTATATATTTGAAATCAGGACGGTTCTTGCAAGGTTTCGGGAAAGATTAACACCCGCTCCATGTCCGCTGTCAGGCGAACCTCTTCACCTTGCTGCCAAATCCCATCGCCCTCCGCGCGCACACGCAGCGGTTTTTCAAATCCTTGTGCGGCGACATCAATCAAAAGCCCATCGCCAAGGTGCGTGACGTGAATAATCCGCGAAGGGACGCCCTCAGCTCCGGACCCAGCAATCCGCAAGGCGCGCTCGCGCAGACCGATCACGGCGCGCTGGCCATCCTCGACACCGTCGACGCTCAAGCGGCCGAACGGCGTCTCGACACCCCCACGATCGACCACGAACTCCGCCTCGTTGATCTCCGAAAACAGCCGCGCCACGAACAACGCGTTCGGCGCCTTGTAGAGGGCCTCCGCCGTGCCTGCCTGCACGATTTTACCAGCCCGCATCACCGCCACGCGATCCCCCAGCCGCATCGCCTCTTCCGGATGATGCGTGACGATAATTACCGTCGTTCCAGCTTCACGCAGAAGCCCCAGCGTCTCACGCTGAAGGCTTTCACGAAGCTGTACGTCCAGACCGGAGAACGGCTCGTCCATCAACAACACGCCGGGCTTCGGCGCGATGGCCCGGGCCAGCGCAACGCGCTGCTGCTGTCCGCCCGATAGCGTATGCGGATACTGCTGGGCCAGGGCGTACAAGCCTACCCGCTCCAGCAAATCCAACGCATGCCGGCGGTCGTCCTCCCGCGTATGACCGCTCAAGCCAAACATAACGTTGTCAAGCACGGTGAGATGGGGAAACAGCGCGAAGTCCTGGAACATCAGGCCAACGCCGCGGTCCTCCGGCGGCACGAACACGCCGCCACCTGCAACGACAGCGTCATTGAGTAGAACAGAACCCGACGACGGACGTTCGATGCCTGCAGCCAAACGCAACAACGTGGTCTTGCCACAACCCGACGGACCGAGGAGGCAAACCACTTCGCCCGCATCGACGTTCAACGAAACGCCATCAACGGCACGCACGTCACCGTAGACGCGCGAAACGGTGTCGAAGCGCACGCCAACAGCCACGGACGGAGCCGCGCCATTCAATTTACGTCTATGCGAAAACCAGGATCTCAACGAGGGTGGTGCTCATGTTACCGGGACCGGCCCATGGAAACACATCCTGAGCCAGCTAAACCGAATTTTCGCCGTCAGGCTTATCCGGCTCTCCGTCCTCGGGCAAGTCGAGGTCAATTTCACCCTGCTCCGGCTCATCGTCATCGTCGGATTCCAAAGGCAATTCATCCGGCATCAAAGCCGCCACGGCCTGCGGGTCGGGCACTGTAAAGCCTGGCGGCAGGCTCGAATCCAGCAGGCCAGCCCCCTTCAACTCCGCCAAGCCGGGAAGATCCTTAACGCTATCCAAGCTGAAATGGCTCAGGAACTGGTCCGTCGTACCGTAAGTTATCGGCTTGCCCGGCGCCCGGCGGCGCCCTCTTGGGCGAACCCAACCCGTTTCCAGAAGAATATCCAAAGTACCAGCGGACGTGGACACGCCTCGGATCTCTTCCATCTCGGCACGCGTCACCGGCTGGTGGTAAGCAATGATCGCCAAGGTTTCCAAAGCAGCCTTGGAAAGCCTGCGCTCTTCCTTCGCGTGGCGCTCCAGCAGATAGGACAAGTCGGCCGCCGTGCGGAATGCCCATTTCCCAGCAACCCGGACAAGCTGGACGCCACGGCCGTCGTACATCGACTCCAGCTCATGAAGCAGCCCGTCAACGTCATCGCCTTCGGTCAGATGACTGGCAAGACGCGACACATCCAGTGGCTCCGTCGCCGCGAACAGAAGGGCTTCGAGCACGCGCAATTTCTCACGCCTGTCTGCCGTCGACAACGCTTTGACCGATGCGGGGACACTGTCCTCCATGCCAGCCAAAGCCTCATCAATCGCCAAGCGGTCCGCCTCTTGCGAGCCGTCGTCGTTCATATCGCCGTCGTTCGTTACCAATGTCAGCCTTGGCGGAAGCATCTGTCATTTATCCTTTGAGCATGGTGGCTGATGCAAGGGCGAGCCGTCAAACAAGAAGTTCCCAGGACGCCCCTTCTTCCAGCTTTCTCATGTAGATAGGCGCGAACGGCGCGTCTTGCCGCAACTCCACCAGCCCCTCGCGAGCCATCTCCAGCGTCGCACCAAACGAACTCGCCAGGACGGTACGGTCTTCTTCGGAACGCGGCAGGTATTGTTCGATGAACAGATCCAGCTGCTCCCAATTGCCTTGGGTGCTACCACCCAGCAGTTTTTCAAGCCTCGTGCGTGCATCCTTGATCGACCAGACCTTGCGCGCTTTCACCACGTGCGTGACGGTCACATTGCGGCGGCGCCCGTCGGCATAAGCCTTAAGCAGGTCGTAGACCTCAGCCGTCCATTCCGTCTCGCGCACGGTTTTCACACCTTCAGGCATCCCGCGCGGGAAAATGTCCCGATGCAGCCGTTTCCGCGTCAAAAGCTGAGACGCCGCGTTGCGCATCGCTTCAAGTCTCTGAAGCCGGAATGCCAAATGCCGCGCCATCTCTTCCGCGGAAGGCTGATCGTCGTCTTCCTTTTCCTTCGGCAGAAGCAGCTTCGACTTCAAGAATGCCAGCCAAGCCGCCATCACCAGATAGTCCGCGGCGATCTCAAGCTTCAGCCGCTGCGCCTGCCCGATATAGGCGAGATATTGCTCGACGAGCTGCGAAACGGAGATGCTGCCGATATCGACTTTCTGCGTGCGGGCCATGGCCAAGAGCAGATCGAGCGGCCCTTCGAACCCGGCGATCTCCACGTAGAACGCATCCACTGCGGCAGGCGCGTTCTCCGCGTCGGGAGCCTCCCACGCACCGTCCGCGCTTGGCTGCGCGTTTTCGGAAACCTCGCTCATGAACCATCCAGTCGCGCGCCCAAAAAGCGCGTTGGCCAATATAGATCGGCGAACTCTACACTGATTCAGCGGACGCCGTGTGCCTTGCCAGCACCTGTGCCAATTCCGCCTCAGCCACCGCGGCCTCGAAGCTGTCCCGCCGCTCCGTTACGGCAACCGCCGCCGTAAACCGCTCTAGCGCCTTGCCCTCGAGCAACGGAGCCCCGGCAGCCGCATCCTGCATTTCCGCAAAATCACCGTTACAGTGCAAGACCACGTCAGATCCTGCGGCAATAACAGCGCCGGCTCGCTCGCGCATCGATCCGGACAACGCCTTCATCGAGAGATCGTCACTCATCAAGAAGCCATCGAACCCAATCTGATCGCGGATCACCTCTTGCGTGACTTTCTGCGAAATACTGGCCGGATAATCGGGATCAATGTCCGTGAACACAACATGGGCTGTCATGCCGGCTGGTAAATCCGAAAGTAGGCGGAACGGTTCAAAATCAGTCTCTGCCAGCTCAGCCCGGCTCGCCGTTACGACGGGCAGATCCAAATGGCTGTCCTTGGTCGCACGGCCATGCCCGGGAATGTGCTTGATCACCGGCAACATGCCCTGAACCAAAAATCCGTCCGCAACCGCCCGGCCCAGCGCGGCGACTTGCGCGGGCGTGGCACCATAGGCGCGATCACCGATGATGTCGTGACTGCCCGGCACTGGAACATCAAGAACAGGCGCACAGTCACAATTTATGCCGAGCGCCGACAGATCCTCCGCCATCAACCGCGCAACAGACGTCGCTGCCCGGCAGGCGCCTTCTGGATCGCTCTGATAGAGGTTTGCGTAAGCGGAAGCTGGAGGCAACGCACGGCCCAACGGCGGTCGGATGCGCTGCACGCGTCCACCTTCTTGATCAATCAGTACCAGCAAGTCGGTTTCGCCGACCGCCTCCTTGGCGGCCGAAATAAGCGTACGGATCTGCTCGTGAGACTGGCAGTTGCGGGCAAATAAAATGATCCCGCAGGGCTTCACCGCGGAGAGAAAACGGCATTCGTCGTCCGTCAGGACAGTGCCGGCCAATCCTGTAATGAGAGCTTTGCGCACGAACCTACGCCCTCACCAAAAAGGCGAGAACTGGCGTGTCTGAGCTGTCAGCAGAGCCATGCCTAGAAACGGCTATTAGTATTGCAGAACCCAGCAATCCTTGTATCCCGCCGATTTCAACGCAACGCACAGAGAACTCGCGGAATCACGAGAGGCTGGCGGACCAACAACAAGCCGATGGTAGGTGCCACGCTCGCCAAGGTTCGCTTCCTGCACCGACGGTGTCTTGCCCTGAAGCACGTCACCATAGCGCTGCTGCATGTCCGCGAACTGCTTTAGCGAGTCCATCTGACTGGTCGAAGACACAGGTATCGAAGCGAGGACGGCTACCCATCCAGCACCTGTCGGCTTCGGCCCGGTCGGTTGCGGTGGAGGCGATACGGCCGCTACCCGTTTCGGCTCAGGTTCCGGTTCGGGCTTTGGAGCCGGTGCTGCTTGAGGCGGCGCTTGCTGCGGCTCGGCGCGCGCTATGACCTGCGGCGATGGCTCGGATGGCGCCTCGTAAGTTGAAGTCGCGACCTGACGCGGGCTTCCACCACCAGCATCACCGGCTGTTGGAAAATCAAAAGCACTAGCCTGTTCCGAACTTGGCGACGTCGGCCGTGTTCCGCTAAAGGGCGAAGCCGAAGCAGACGCCGTTGAAGGAACGACGGTGCCATCAGGGCGCACCTCGACGGTTTGAACCTTACGCGCGCCTTCTGCTGAAGGACCGCCTTCTGAACCGCCACCGAGCGGCCCGCCCATAACCTTGTTGGAGCCACCCATGATCTTGTTCTCGCTATGCGCGAACTTGCGTCCACCCGGATCATCCGGCTTCACTTTGGACGGAATGCTGTCGGTCTTGATCAGTGGTGTCGCGGACGGATCGACCGGCCCAAGGAACGTCTTGTAGCCGTAGGCCATGCCGCCGCCGAACAACAGCGCGCCGGTCACGGCCGCTGCGATCAACGGCAACCGCCGGCGCGGCGGCGCGTCTTCATCGTCATACTCTTCATCGTCGGCATACGACTGCTCGATCGCACCAACCTGCTCGCCATATCCCTGATGACCGAATTCCGGATCGTGGTGACCGCCCGCTGGGTCAAATCCTTCGCCATGCCCCCACTCGTCCTGGCCATGATAGCCATCGGCGCCAGTGTCGAGGTGGTCATAGTTGCCGGCCTGCGGATACCCCAAGCCGTGCGGTGCCGCTCCAGGCGCCTTTGCCTGGCCAGCGGGATAACCCTGACCGTTCGGCTGCTGGGGAGCCGGGCCACCGGCGAACCCGCCGTAGTCAAACCCGCGGGCATCAGCCCCGCCCCACTGCCCAAAACCAGCTTGGTCGTAGTCCGCTGAAGGGCCGTTGGCGTACGAACCAGCATCACCGTAGCCTTGCTGTGGCGTGCTGAGCGATGGATATGCGCCCTGGTCGTAATGCCCGCCGCCATGAGACGCCTGGGCGGCAAGGGCATCAAATGCGCTGGACTGAGCCGCCGGCCGCTGTTGCGGCGGACCCGTCCGAGGATCGGGCTGTTGCGGCTGAGCCTGAACCCGAGGCGCTGGCGCACGTGGATCTTGTCCGCCCGGCTGTCCATAGGCGGCCTGCTGATACGCAGCGCCAGCCGACTGGGGCGTGAATGTCTGCTGCGGATGCTGTTGAGGCCCGCGTGGCGCGGCTTGGCGCGGCGGCGTGCCTTGCGCCCAGCTCTGCGGATCAGGCCGCTGCTGACGGCCCGAACCCGGAGGCGTTAGCGGACCATTGGACCTTGCCATGTTGCAAATTCCCCTCGCACTTCAGTGCTGAATTCCGATAGAATCAGAAGTCTAGCGCATTGCAAGCGGCGCCTCGACGCCGAGCACCGCAAGACCTGAGGATAAGACGCGCTGAGTTGCAGCGACCAGCCCGCAACGGCCAGCGGTCAGGCCCCGATCATTTTCCTGGATAAATCTCAATTGTGGCAAATCATTGCCTCGAGCCCATTGAGTGTGAAAAGCCGAAGCGAGTTCAAAGAGGTAGAAGGCCAAACGGTGCGGCTCATGAGCGCGGGCAGCATCCGTCATGAGCTTGGGGAAACCGGCCAGCATTTTGATGATTTGAAGCTCGCCTGGATCGGTCAGCACGGCCAAATCCGCAGGGGACAATTTTTCCGCTGTCTCCCGTGTCAGATCCGGAAAAGCGTCTGCAACGTTCCGAAATGCCGAAGCACAGCGCGCGTGCGCGTACTGCACGTAAAAGACCGGATTATCCTTCGACTTCTCGACCACCTTGTCGAAATCGAAGTCCAAAAGCTTATTGTTCTCGCGATAAAGCATCATGAAGCGAACCGGATCACGGCCCACTTCATCGACGACATCACGCAGCGTCACGATCGTCCCCGCACGCTTGGACATCTTGAACGGTACGCCCCCACGCGACAGCGTCACGAGATTGACCAGCGGGATATCGACCTCGGCTTTGCCGTCCGACAGCGCTTGAACAGCCGCCTTGATGCGCTTCACGTAGCCTGAGTGGTCGGCGCCGAAAACGTTCACAAGCTGGCGATACCCGCGCTGCAGCTTATCGAAATGGTAAGCCACGTCGCCGGCGAAGTAGGTATAGCTGCCGTCGGACTTCATCAGCGCCCGGTCTTCGTCATCGCCAAAATCAGTCGATTTGAAAAGCGTCTGCTCGCGGTCTTCCCACTCCCCATCGTCGTGGCCTTTCGGCTTCGCAAGCCGGCCTTCGTAGATGACACCCTTCTCCCTTAGCGACGCGATCGCAGCCGCGACCTGATCCTTTCCATCGGCTGTCAACGACCGCTCGGAGAAGAAAACATCGTGAGAAACATTGAGCGCCGCCAGATCATCCTTGATGGTCTGCAGCATCGGCGCCATCGCCGCGTCGCGCACAAGCGGCAGCCACACCTCTTCCGCCATGTCGAGCAATTCGCGCCCGTGCTCCTTGGCGAGCGCCTCTCCGACAGGCTTCAAATAGTCGCCCGGATAAAGCCCTTCGGGGATTTCCCCGATGTCCTCACCCAGCGCTTCGCGATAACGCAGGAAAACAGACCGGGCTAAGGTATTCACCTGACCGCCCGCGTCGTTCACATAGTATTCGCGCGTAACATCCCAGCCCGCGAACTCCAGCAGATTAGCCAGCGCATCGCCAAACACGGCGCCGCGACAATGCCCGACATGCATTGGGCCCGTGGGATTGGCGGAAACATATTCGACGTTGATCCGTGTATTCCCGCCCGCGCCCGTGCGGCCGTACTGCTCCTTGAGATCCAGGATCGACGCAGCGACCGCGTGCCAGAACTCCGGCTCCATCGTGATGTTCAAAAATCCCGGACCCGCAACCTCGGCCTTGGCGATACCTTCGATCGCCACAAGCCGCGAGGCCAGCCCCTCGGCGATATCGCGCGGCTTCTTTTTCGCCTGCTTGGCCAAAACCATGGCGGCGTTGACTGCCAAATCGCCATGCGAAGCATCGCGCGGCGGACTAACATCGAAAGCGCCAACGGTCAGATCAGACGGCAAATCGCCATCCTTGATCATCGCCTCCAGCGCGTCACGCACGCATAATTGCACGTGCTCAAAAACGTCGGCTGATTGGGCATTGGCATCTTTTGCAGTCATCTCAGGCTCATCGGCGCGGGTCTACCGCGGGCGCTCCAGCGAAGATCGGGGTGAATACGTGGCTCGCCGCTATCGCAATTCCGGCGTTTGGTCAAACAGCCTGCGGTGTTCAGCGATGGCATATCGGTCTGTCATACCCGATACAAAGTCAGCGATCGCCCGCGCGGGACGCCGGCCGCCACGGCCAACCGGGCCCAAATGCCACCCCTCCGGCATGACCGCCGGTTCAGCCTGATACCGTTCAAAAACGTCCCGAACAATCTGCTCAGCCGCGGTCATGATCGTCATAACCCGTTGACTGCGATAGACACGTTCGAACAGGAATGCTCGGATTTGCGTCAAGTGATCCCACATCCCGTCAGAAAACGCCACGACTGCTCCGCCGGCGCTTCTGATGTCGTCCGGCGATTGAGGCTTCAATTCAGCCAGACGCCGCCGTGACTCGCCAACGAGATCGCTAACCATCGCCGTGATCATCCGCCGCGTCACCTCGTAGACGACGCGAGCTTCTTCCGTCGTGATTTGCTTTGCAGCCTCCACGATCGGCCCAGCAACCGGCAGCCCAACTAGGTCATCTAGCGTAATTAGCCCAGCCCGTAGGCCATCATCGATGTCGTGATTGAGATAAGCGACATCGTCGGCAAGCGCTGCCACCTGCGCCTCTCCACTGGCCCAGCGATCCGGTTGCAAACTCTCCCAAGCCGCTCCCAGCTCCGCCACGATATCCCACAGCGGCGACGGCTGGCTGATGGGCCCGTTGTGCTTGGCCAATCCCTCAAGCGTCTCCCAGGTGAGGTTGAGACCATCAAAGTTTGCGTATTTTCCTTCGAGCCCCGTCACGATACGAAGGCTCTGAACATTGTGATCAAAGCCACCGTGGCCCTCCATAATCGCGTCAAGCGCGCGCTCACCGGCGTGCCCAAACGGCGGATGACCGAGGTCGTGCGCCAGCGCCAGCACCTCAGCCAGGTCCTCGTTCAGCCGCAGCTGCCGGGCGACAGTGCGAGCAATCTGAGCCACTTCCAGGCTGTGGGTCAGTCGCGTGCGGTAGTGATCACCCTCGTGATAGACGAACACCTGGGTCTTGTAAGTAAGCCGCCGGAACGAGGCGCTGTGCAAAACGCGGTCGCGATCGCGCTGAAAAGGAGACCGGGTCGGGCAATCAGGCTCAGGCCATTGACGCCCACGGCTCGGCAACCCGTTGGCCGCATACGGCCCGACACTTTGTTGCCCGGGCTGCAACCCTTCACCCCACGCCCCTGGCACTTCTCTAAAATCCATAGCCTTTTCCGCGCGTTACCAAGCTTCTTGACCCAGAACTAATGAACCACGGCAATTGACTTCATAGAGCCAGTCCCTATCTTCTTTGGCAGGAATCGATCGCTCTTACAGCGCAGGGTTCACAGGCTTCTTGTAATGACACAACCCCACACTCCATCCGTAACAGTTACAGAACGCGCCGCGCTCCGTATTGCCGAGATTGTGGCAGCCGAGGACGGAAAGTCCATGCTCCGCGTTTCGGTCGAAGGCGGCGGCTGTTCCGGCTTCCAATACAAGTTCGACCTGGTCGACACCAGCGAGGCGGACGACATCATCCTTCAGCGGGCCGGCGCGACTGTCCTCATCGACCCAACCTCGCTGCAGTACATGGAAGGCTCTGAAATCGACTTTGTCGATGAATTGATTGGCGCGTCGTTTAAGGTTCAAAATCCGAACGCCGTCGCGTCTTGCGGCTGCGGCACGAGCTTCGCCCTTTGAACCTTCTCACATGAAAATCGTCACCTGGAACATCAACGGCGTTAAAGCCCGCTTGCAGGGCGCGCTCACCTATCTGCGCGAGACTGCGCCTGACGTTATATGCCTGCAGGAAATCAAGAGCATCGACGAGAACTTCCCGCGCCTTGAGTTCGAGGAACTCGGCTACAATGTGGAGACCCACGGACAAAAAGGGTTCAACGGCGTCGCGATCATGTCGAAGCACGCCCTTGAAGACGTGACGCCCCGCCTGCCGGGTGACGATGACGACGTCCAAGCGCGATACCTGGAAGCAACCGTCCCTATTGATGGCACAGCGATCCGCATCGCGTCGATCTATCTGCCGAACGGCAATCCCATCAGCACCGAAAAGTTCACCTATAAGCAAGCTTGGATGGATCGCCTCCTTACGCGCATGGATGCGTTGCTTGCCGATGAAATGCCCATCGTTCTGGCAGGCGATTACAACATCATCCCCGAGGCGCAAGATGCGAAGCGGCCGGACGCCTGGACGGGCGATGCCCTATACCAGCCGGTGAGCCGCGACTTCTACAAGCGCTATGTGAACGCCGGCTTCACCGACGCTGTACGCGCCTGCCACCCCACGGACGGCGTCTACACGTTTTGGGACTACCAGGCCGGCGCCTTCCAGAAAGACGACGGCATTCGCATCGATCACCTGCTGCTCTCACCGCAAGCAACAGACCGCCTGCAGGCCGCGGGCATCGATCGCTTCACCCGCGCATGGGAAAAGCCATCGGATCACGTTCCTGTTTGGGTAGAACTCAGAACGGACTAGACGGCGGCGCTAACCGCCGCCGAAGCTGATTTAGCGACCCGGTGCAAACCCGGCTCCGACCTCACGCTGCAAACCGGGCGACGGCGCACGGCGGCCACCCACCGACAACGACGGGCCACTCGCCGCACCACCGCGCGCAAACTCCCGATCCGGCTTGGCCGTTTCAGAACCTGCGATCTCCGGCTCTTGCGGCTGAATACGCGTGATCAACTCACCCGTATTCCCGCAGACACGCGACGGACGCGCCACCAGCGTACCAAGCCCACTTCGATCGGTATGCGTTGGCTTACGGCCGTAACGGTTATCCCATTCGGCCAGAATGATGCCAGCACGCAGGCGCACCACCTGCCCAGCGCTGCAGAAGATGTTCTGATAAACATCTTCAATCCAAAGCCGCTCTGTTGGCGGCGCGTTGTCAACGCCAACCGTGATCAACGCCAGCGCCAGAGACTCGTCCTTCGGCATGTACCGACCGCGCCACAACAAGTCAGCCAAGAAGGCCTGAGCACCAGCATGACCCTTCTGGCTAAGACGGGCCAGCCAATGACGTGCGCGCATGATGTCTTGCTCCACGCCATCGCCCTTTAACTGCATCTTGGCGATCTCGAACTGCGCGTCCTCGTCGTTGAAGCTCACCGACGCGTTATGAAGATATTCCGCAGCCCGCTGCGGATCAGGCTCTAACCCAATCTCTTTCAGGCCGGTACGCAGATATCCAGCCAACGCCGTCAAAGCCTTGCCGACATACTTCGCGCGAGGGTCGTCATCCGGATCAACCTCGGCATACTCGTCCGCGATTTCCTGGAACATCCGATAGGCGCGCGCGTGGTCCGTCCATTGGCCCGAACTGTCGGAGAAGATACTTGCCAGATAGAAGTCCGCGTAGAAGCGGTATTCCTTGCCCGCGTACTGAAGCGCGGGAATGGCAATATCGTAGTATCCGCCATTGAAGGCGCTCACACCTTGCTTCAGCGCTTCCATGGACGACGTGAACGACGGCGTACGGTCGTTCGCACCGGAGGCGAGCCCCGGCAAGGTCAAAAATGCGGCTAGCAAAATCGCCAGCTTAGATGTCCGCGTAGCAAACAACTTCAGCCTTTCCGCCAGGATGAGTGACAGCGCCATACCGCGCCGGACCGACCTGATCTGCGAATTTTTTCAACGCACCACTTTGATAGGGGTTATCGGGGAGCTTCCAACTCTCACGCCGCTTCGCCAGCTCGTCAGCGGAAACCTCAAGATCGATCGTGCCGGCCTCGGCGTCGATCGCAATGATGTCTCCGTCCTGAATGAGACCGATAGGGCCGCCTTCCGCAGCCTCCGGCCCTACATGCCCGATGCAGAATCCGCGCGTAGCGCCCGAGAAACGCCCATCCGTAATCAACGCAACTTTGTCACCCGCCCCTTGGCCATAAAGCGCCGCGGTCGTCGACAACATTTCACGCATGCCGGGGCCGCCCTTCGGTCCCTCGTAGCGGATCACAAGAACTTCACCATCCTTGTAGTCGCGCCGGGAAACGGCCTCGAAGCAATCCTCTTCACAATTGAACACGCGAGCCGGGCCCTTGAACTGCAGATTCTGCAGCCCGGCGACCTTCACGATCGCACCGTCAGGCGCCAGCGTCCCCTTGAGACCAACAACCCCGCCTGTCGGCGAGATCGGGTTTGAAACGGGATAGACGACCTTCTGATCGGTGTTGAAGGTCACGTCCTTCAGATTCTCAGCGAGCGTCTTGCCGGTCACCGTGAGGCAATCACCGTGAAGCACACCACCATCCAGCAGCGCCTTCAAGATCTGAGGAACGCCACCGATATCGAAGACGTCCTTAGCGATGTATTTGCCGCCCGGCTTCAAGTCGGCGATGTAAGGCGTCCGCTTGAAGATCTCCGCGACGTCGAACAAATCAAATGAGATCCCCGCCTCGTGTGCCATCGCCGGCAAATGCAGCGCAGCGTTGGTCGAGCCACCCGTCGCAGCGACCACCACGGCAGCATTTTCGAAAGCTTCACGCGTACAGATGTCGCGAGGGCGAATGCCATCGCTGATCAAACGCATCACGGCACGGCCACTGGCGGCCGCATACTCATCACGGCTCTCATATGGTGCCGGTGCCCCTGCCGATCCCGGCAATGCCAAGCCGATCGCCTCAGACACGCACGCCATGGTGTTGGCGGTAAACTGGCCGCCGCAGGCACCCGCGCTCGGACACGCGACACACTCCAGATCGTGCAATTCGCGCTCGCTCATCCGGCCAGCAGAATTCATACCGACGCCTTCGAACACGTCGACAACAGTCACGTCCTTGCCCTTGTAGGTGCCCGGCAGAATAGAGCCGCCGTACATGAACACGCTCGGCACGTTGAGGCGCAGCATCGCCATCATCGTACCCGGAAGCGACTTGTCGCAGCCCGCGATACCGACGAGCGCGTCATAGGAATGCCCACGCATCGTCAGCTCAATCGAGTCCGCAATCACTTCGCGCGAAACCAACGACGACTTCATCCCCTGGTGGCCCATGGCGATGCCGTCCGTAACCGTGATCGTGCAGAATTCGCGCGGCGTGCCGCCACCGTCATTGACGCCTGCCTTGGCCGACTGAGCCTGGCGCATTAGGGCGATGTTGCAGGGCGCGGCCTCATTCCAACAAGACACGACGCCAACGAATGGACGGTGAATTTGCTCCTCCGTCAGCCCCATGGCGTAGTAATAGGACCGATGCGGCGCACGCGAGGCACCTTCCGTCACATGGCGGCTGGGAAGCTTTTTCTTATCGAACGTCTTGGCGTCCATTCTCTTTTCTTCTTGTTCGCAATTAAACCAAACTAGTACTGTCAACAAAGGGAGCCACGCCGTAGCAACAGCGGGCGTTTAAAGCCAAAATTGACGAGTTCCCGAGCAGATATGAGGCTTGCCGCACCTCAGTTTTATTGTTCATATTCTATTCACACGGCATCCGTGAGCCGCGTTTGTGGCTCAATAGAGGCGTTCCCGTCACATCCCGGCAACACTCACTGCCTATGGTGATTATTTAACGTTTAGAAACAGTCGCCTCGTTGCGAAATGACCACAGCTGACGCTGTGTCACTTGGTCCGCGCGACCGAATGAAATCAAGCGTTTGGCCGATCTCTCCACCGGACACGGAAGAATTAAGGTGTTCCCTACGTATCATACACCCGACAGTCTTTTGCTGTAAGAAGCCGCTCGGAAAGCGGTCATCGACGTCCGCTCATTCGAAGAGGGAACAACCATGGATCAGCAGGCCGCCGCCGGCCCTGGAGCAGGCCAGGACCCGTCATCAGCCCAACTTAATTGGGTTCACCCAACCAGCCTCATAAGCTTGTCGTTCACAAATTACGTTCTGAGCCTCGTTACGCTCGGGATCTATAGCTTCTGGGGCAAAACCGAAGTCCGTAAGCGTCTCTGGTCCGCAATCCGCCTGGAAGGCGAACCGCTGCTTTATACGGGAACCGGCAAAGAGCTGTTCTTAGGTTTTCTATTCGTATTCTTCATAGTCCTGCTGCCGATCATGTTGCTGACAGTCGGAGCCGCTGTTTATTTCGGCCCCCAATCCCTCGCCTACACGCTCTTCACGCTGGGGCTTTATCTTCTGATCTTCTTCCTGGTCGGCGTCGCAATCTACCGCGCAACTCGCTATCGCCTCGCACGCACCCGTTGGCGCGGCATTCGTGGCGCGCTCGTCGGCTCTGACGTCAACTACGCCTTCACCTATTTTTGGACGCTTCCGTTGATGATCCTAACGCTCGGATGGCTGGCGCCTTGGCGCACGACCAAGCTGCAGCGCATCCTCATCAATGACATGCGTTTCGGCGACCGCCCATTCATGTTCACCGCCACGTCCAAGCCACTCTATCCGCGCTTTGCCGTTATCTGGGTCGTAGGCGTGCTCATCGCACTCGCCGTCGGCGGAACCATTGGCTACCAAATTTACACAGACATGCAGGCCAACATCGACGCACCCGCGGACAAGAAGATCAGCCTCCAGTCATTCCTGATCATCTACGGCACGTTCCTGTTGGGCTTTATGCTCTACGGCATCGCGTCGGCTTGGTATTACGCGTTCCAGTTCAACCACTTTGCCCGCAACACGCACTTCGAAGGGTCAACCTTCCGCGCCAACCTGAAGGGCAAAGGACTGGTCTGGCTCACGATCACGAATACACTCATCGCGATCTTATCGCTTGGCATCCTGTCACCGGTTATCCAGGCACGCACAATGCGCTACATTATCCAACGGATGGGTTTTGTTGGCACGCCAGACTTCTCGGCAATTGCCCAGGCTGCTGAACAAGATATCCATACAGGCGAAGGTTTAGCGCAGGCATTCGATATCGATGCATTCTGATCAGAGCGACCCTTCCTTCGAAGGCCGCATGAGCGATGGCCGCACCGCTGCTTCGGCAAGGGTGCGGCTCCACTTCGCGAACGACGGGCTTTTGCTCACTGGGCCGGACGACCCAACCGGGACTGTCTGGCCGTACGAAAGCCTGTCTACTGCGGAACCGGTAAACCGGAAATCGAACGACACGTTGATTTCCTCATCCAGCATTCCTGGCGCTTCGCTGTTCGTCGAAAGCCCGGATTTTGCCGCCGAGCTGTTGAAGCGCGCGCCACACCTTTCAACGGGATCGCTGCGTTGGCAGTACGCCAAACCGGGTCTCATTGTAACCGCAGCCCTCGTCCTCATCGTCGGCGCGGTATGGCTCTTCAATCTCTCGCCCGCGCGCGCCATTGCGGGATGGCTGCCTGAAGCCGCCCGCGTACGGCTTGGCCAGCAGGTCGTCACGTCAATGGCCAGCGACCGGCGGGTCTGTCACACGCCAGAAGGCCGCGCCGCCCTCGACAAAATGACCACCAGACTATCCGCCGTCAGCGGCGCCGAACGCCCATTCAATGTCGTCGTCGTTGATTGGAGCCTGCTGAACGCCTTCGCAGCCCCCGGATCGCAGATCCTGCTAACAAGAGAACTCATCAAAGGCGCGAAAAGCCCTGACGAAGTCGCCGGTGTACTCGCCCACGAAATGGGCCACGGCCTGGAATTGCATCCGGAAACAGGCATCGTCCGTGCCATCGGCATGTCGGCGGCAATCGAACTGATGACCGGCGGCAGTTCAGGAACGCTAGCCAACGCCGGCGCGTTCCTGGCCCAGCTGAGCTACACACGGCAAGCCGAACGCGAAGCCGACGCCCATGCCATACGCATCCTCAAAGCAGCGAAAGTCTCGCCGAAAGGCCTGGGTGAATTCTTCGAACGGGTGGCAAAGCTCGAAATCAGCGACGCCAAGAAAGATGCCGGCAAGGACGACAAAAAATCCAAGTCAGAGAAAGACAAGTCCTCCGCCAAGGACGATGCCTTCTCAAGCTATTTCAACAGCGAGATCTTCCGCACGCATCCCCACTCTGTCGAGCGTGCTGAACTCATCAAGTCGCAGACGATTTATGACGCGACACCCACGCTGACGGCGGCCGAATGGAAAGCACTGCAAGCGATCTGCAAACAGCCGGAAAAGCCTAAAGCAGAGCCGAAAGCACCAGCTGAAGAGAAAGACACTTAAGCCTTTTCCGGATTGAGCGCCACCTAATTGCCGTTACGCGAACCGCTAGCGGCCCCTGTGGTGAGACGTGCCATGGATGCTCGCCTGCGCGAGCAGGACGTTTGAGGCGGGGTCAAGCTTCGTGGACTCCGCTCGCGGGTGCGGCTGACGGGCCCCCAAACGCCTCATTCCCCACCACCGTCATCATCACGAAGGTGATGATCTACGGCACCGCTGTTCTAGCTCGGCGAGTGTTAGGTCCTCAATGGCAGGACTGCCCGCAGCGCCGGGGAACGCTGCCGCTAACCTTCGATCCGTTTCAGCGCAGCCTGCAGCCGCGCGATGCGCTCGCCGGCTTCCACCACACGCTCGCGGTTCAACTCAACGACATGCTCGGGCGAACGGGCGACGTTGGCATCGTTGTCCAGCCACGCCTCACACTTCTTCTTGTCAGCCGTAGCCTTGTCGATCTCCTTGCCCAGCCGCTTGCGCGCCGCGTCCATGTCGATCACGCCTTCAAGCGGAAGAGCCAACGTCACCTCGCCAACAACGATCAAAGCCGACCCCTTTGGCGCCTGGTCGGCAAATGAGATGTCTTCCAGGCGCGCCAAACGCATGATGGTCTCATCATGGACCTGCGCGCGTTCCTTCAGCTTCGGCGAGGCACCCGTGACGACCAGCGGGACCTTTGCGCCAGCCGGCACATTCATCTCCGTGCGAACCGAGCGGATGTCGGAGATCACCTGAACGACCCAGCCGATTTCCTCGTCGGCTTCGGGGCTGCCCAATCCCTTGACAACCGGCCAGCGGCTAAGCGTCAAGATGCTCTCGCGCTTGACGCCATGCTCGACCATATGCGCCCACAGCTCTTCGGTTATGAACGGCATGAACGGGTGGAGCAGCTTCAGGATCTGATCAAGACACCAAGCAACGCAGGCACGCGTCTCGGCTTTGGCGTCTTCATCATCGCCCGCCAAAACCGGCTTAATGAGTTCCAAATACCAATCGCAGAACGTGCCCCAAACGAACTCGTAGGCACCACCGGCTGCTTCGTTAAACTTGTAGCCTTGAAGCCCTTCCGTCACAGACGTAACGGCACGCTCCGTCTCGCCCACGATCCACTGGTTGAGCGTGCCTTTGACGTCGGCTGGATCGAACCCAGTCTGGCGCACACACTCGTTCATTTCAGCAAAACGCGACGCGTTCCAAAGCTTGGTCGCGAAGTTGCGATAACCTTCAACACGCTTCGGCGCCAGCTTGATGTCGCGCCCTTGCGCCGCCATAGCAGCGAGCGTGAACCGCAGCGCATCCGCGCCATACTGGTCGATCAGGTCCAGAGGGTCGATCACGTTACCCTTGGACTTGGACATCTTCTGTCCCTTCTCGTCGCGAACGAGAGCGTGGATGTAGATGTCGTGGAACGGCACATCTTTCATGAAGTGCAGCCCCATCATCATCATGCGGGCAACCCAGAAAAAGATGATGTCAAACCCGGTGACGAGAACGCTGGTCGGGTAGAACCGCTTCACCTCCGGCGTATCATCTGGCCAGCCAAGCGTTGAGAACGCCCAAAGCGCCGACGAGAACCATGTGTCGAGCACGTCCTCATCGCGCGTTAGCTCGACCTCCTTGCCGAGCTTTTTCTTAGCAAGCGCGAGAGCTTCCGCCTCATCAGCAGCGACAAACACGTCCCCTTCCGGCCCATACCAAGCCGGGATTTGATGCCCCCACCACAGCTGGCGCGAGATGCACCAAGGCTGGATGTTTCGCATCCACTCAAAGTAAGTCTTCTCCCAGTTCTTCGGCACGAACTGGGTCTTGCCCGTCTCAATGGCCGCAATCGCGGGCTTCGCCAAAGTCTCGGCATCGACGTACCATTGGTCCGTCAGCCACGGCTCAATGACAACGCCAGACCGGTCGCCATGCGGAACCGTGTGCGTCGTCGGCTCGATCTTTTCCAGCAAGCCGAGAGCGTCCAGATCCGCGACGACCTTCAACCGCGCCTCAAACCGGTCCTGACCACGGTAGGCTTCCGGCGCGGTCTCGTTAATCCGCCCGAACGCGTCCAGCACATTGATCTGTTCAAGATCATGCCTCTTGCCGACTTCGAAGTCGTTGAAGTCATGCGCAGGCGTGATCTTCACAGCACCGGTCCCCTTTTCAGGGTCGGAATGCTCGTCCGCAACAATCGGAATGCGGCGACCAACCAATGGCAACGTGATTGTCGCCTTCGCGGCCAACAACGGCGCATAGCGCTGATCTTCCGGGTGAACCGCAACACCACTGTCGCCCAGCATCGTCTCCGGACGCGTCGTCGCGACGACAATGTAATCCTTGTCGTACCCGGCAACCGGCTCGGTCAGCGGATAGCGGAAGTGGTACATGTGACCGCTCGGGTCTTTCTTCAGCGCCTTCGCCAGCGCGTCCACATTGAACGGCTGCTCCGGGTCACCGCTTTCCCAGGTAAAGCTCCCGCGCTTCTCCGGCTGCAGCACTTCCAGATCCGAAATCGCCGTTTGGAACTTCGGATCCCAGTTCACCAAGCGCTTGTCTTTGTAGATCAGCCCGGCACGGTGCAGCTCGACGAAGACCTTGACGACGGCCTTCGACAGCCCCTCGTCCATCGTGAAGCGTTGGCGCGACCAGTCACAGGACGCCCCCAGCCGCTTCAGCTGATTGACGATCTTGCCGCCACTTTCCTCTTTCCACTTCCAGACTTCCTCAACGAAAGCCTCACGCCCCATCGTCCGGCGGTCAGGACTGCCATCGGCGGCCAGCTTTCGCTCAACGACCATCTGCGTCGCGATGCCCGCGTGGTCCATACCAGGCTGCCAGAGCACGTCCTTCCCACACATCCGCTGAAAGCGGCAGAGAATGTCCTGCAAGGTGTTGTTGAGCGCATGGCCCATGTGCAGGGAGCCGGTGACATTGGGAGGCGGGATGACGATCGCGTAGGCGCCGGCATCCTTCCGGTCTTCGCGGCCGGCCGTGAATGCCTCCGCCTTTTCCCATTCCTTGTGGATACGCGGCTCGATCTCGGCCGGTTGGTAAGTTTTCTCAAGCATGTAACGGCTTTTGCTTTGGGCAGACAATATTCGTAAGCCGGGGTGGTACGCTGTGCATCCACCCCCGTCAATCCTGCCTCCAGTCGTCGGGAACCAGTTAGGTTTGAGGCGGCTTGCGGTTGGCGTTGGCCTGCTGCTCGCTCACCTCGACACGCAGCGCTTTTTCAATAATTCGCGGCATGTTGTCTTGCAGCCATTTCTGCAGCATCGGCTTGACCATGTCGGCCACCATGTCCTCCAGCGTCCGCGGCTGGCCTGAAGAGACCTGCAAGCCACCCTGCTGCTGGCTGGCTCCTGCCGGACGGCTTTCCTGAGATGGCTGAGAGGCCACCAGAGCATTCAAGGCAGCACTGGATGCGGCCAATTGAGCAGCAGCCCTAGGCAAAGCCGGCTCAGTTACAGGAGCGTCAGAAGCAGCCGTATGTCCAGAGGCGGCTGCTGGCGGTGCCTCCGCCGACGGTGCCTTGGGCTCCGGCGACATGGAGAAAGGTTTTGAGAACAGCGTGTTACGCGGCGGCAAAGGAACGCCTGAACCGCCGGGTGGCGTAACCCCGCTACCCGATTGTGAAGACGCCTCGCTTGGCGCGGCGGCCTTGGGTTGAGAGGTGGCCTCCGCCGCCGGCATGGCCGCGATCACGACCGGCTTCTTTGCCGGTGTGGGTTCGACAGGCTTTTCGGTTCCGCGAGCGGACTCGCTTTCTGGCCGGACATCAAAACGCGGCGAGGACGACGGCCCCTTTGCAGCGTCCGCCGGGGACGTCGAAGCTTCAGCGCCACCCTCCTTCTTCGGTACAAACGCGCCGAACGCACCAGAGCTGGGACGGGTCTCGTCTTCACCAGGAACCTTTGGCTGAAACGGCGCCGACGAGGATCCGCCAACCGGGGACGGCGCAGGCTTGGCACTCGGATAGAAACCTGAAGGCCGGCTTGCCTCTAGGCTCGGAGAACCGGGTTTCGAACCGCCATCATCAGCCTTGGCAGGCTGCGTCCGCCAAACAGCCCATTGGTCGTCTTCGGACGAACCACCACCCTCTCGCGGCCGGTCCGTCGGCTCATCCGGCGAAATCGGCTCTGCCAGAATATCGTCGAGCTCATTCTCAATCGAAGATCGGGAGCGCGACGACGAGCCCTCGGCCCCGGCCTGCGTTTGCTGAACCCGCCCAAGATCCGAGAACCGTTCTGACGGCATTGGGTTGGAAGACGGTCGCGTCCCGCGCAGGGCATCGCCCAAACGCGAAAACGACGGGCTGGACGATCCGCGAGACGGTGGCGAAGTATTCGACCCTGAAACAGGTGGGGAAATATCGCTCCCGCGCATGCCTGGTACACGGTCCGATCCTAAAGCTGGCTCTGGTTTGGTATCCGACGGCGATGGCGATGCAGTCGTAGCGCCAAGAGCAGCACCGAACGACGGCGTGGCGGCAGCCCGGTCGCCAGCTCCGTTCGCGGCAGCCTCGCCACCACCGGCATCCGGACTGGGGTCATCCGCTATGATCTTGCGGATCGACGCCAGAATTTCATCCATGCTGGGTTCATTAGCCTTAGAAGAACCGCTCATTCCGTCACCTCAAACCGCGCGCGTAAGACTGCAATCGTCTCTGACAGCCGTCTCGGGACCATCCCGGCCAGGCACGCACCAATCTATCCCGCTAAACTGCGCTCCAACGCGACCACCGGCAGAAACGCGCGAAAGCCAGCAGGAGCATTATCCGGCCAGCCCTCATTATGCATGCAAAAGACCTGGCTTTGACCGCCAGTCCACAGCTTTACAGGAATTGCAGCGCCCTCGAACAAACTGCCGCAGTCCGCATCCGAAAAAACCACTATCCGCCAATCTTGCGCGTTGATGATTTGACGCTTTCCGCCAGCTCGATCGACAGCGCCTTCTCAACCATGCGCGGCATGTTTTCAGCCAACCACTGGCGCAACATTGGCCGCAGCAGATCCGCAGTCGTATCTTCGATGCCACCTGGCATGCTGTCCGCGGAAGCAGCCGGCGCGGGCTGCGCCGGAGGTGGCGGCGGTGAAGCGGCAGCCGGCTTGTCCACAACGGCGGCAAACCGGTGCATGTCATCAAGGCTCAGAGAATTGTCGCCTGCCGCTGGCATCGGTGGCGCCGGAAATGCGGGCTCCACGCTTGGCTGAGTCACACCCGGGCCAAGTAGGCTTTCCACAGCCGCTGAAGCTGACGGTGCGGACGATGGAGGCTGAGCGGTGCTGGGTGACCCACCCATGCCGCCCATACGAGACATGCGCATATCGCGGAATGGCGCCATCACGCGCTGAACGTCGTGGGGAGACTGGGGCGCGGCGGCCGGTTGAGACGCTGTTACAGGAGCGGGCGCGGACTGATGCTCCGGCTCGGCCTGAATGGCAGGCGCCTCGGGCTCTGGCTCAGGTGCAAGAGCCTCCTCGGCCTGAACCGGCGCAGGCGCTGCCGGCTCGACCTCTTCTCCACGGGTCAACTTGAGAGAACTCAAGGCACTGGACAATGAGTTCGCGCCGCCACCGTCGCGCAGAGCGCCACGATACCGGTCGGCTGACTGCTCGCCGCTAGTTTCTGGGGCCTCCAGCCCTCCATTCCCGTTCGACACACCCAGAACGGAGCCGGATTCGCGGATGACACCACGATAGCGCTGCGGTGATTCGGATGCTTTGCCTGGATCTCCATTGGCTCCAGAGGCGCTGCGGATCGCGTCGGTGAGGCGGCCGAAAAGCGGCTGCTTCTCTTGGACCGGCGCACTTGGCCGGAAAATAGATGGGAGTTCAAAATCGTTTTTCTCATCATGCTCGTCGCCTTGGGCGCGAAGCCTGGCGTTGAGGTCAATAACTGGATTTCCAGAGCCCGGCTCTTCCGCAATGATCCTCCGGATGGACGCGAGGATTTCCTCCATGCTGGGCTGGCCGTTCTTATTATTCAGATCCATTACGCCACCTCGTACGCCTACGCGAAAAAACAAATCGTTTCGTGCTTCCACCCAGTGGCAGGACGACAGCTCGGCGTTTGCTTGCTGCAAGAGAACGTGATGACGGGCCTAGCATATGGCTCGACCGTGCACCCCTGTTCGCTTCCCCACGTCCCTAGATGATCACTATTTCAGGACGCTAAGGACGATCCTGGGCAACCGTGTGGCAAAAGGATGCACAATTTTCCGCAGCGCGTACATTCCGCAAAGCCCATGCCGCTGAATGCCCCCAAAACGGAGCATCAATCACAAGACATCGCAAAGGGATGGCCTCCGCGCGCTAAGATCACGGACGAACCTGGAAAACCCAGAAATAAATCAGAGATTTCTTTATTTGTATGGAGAAACGTCAGCCGACCAGCTGTCGCCCTTGTCGACATCAGCAGACCAAGCGTCACCCTTGCTGACGTCGGTGGACCACTCGCCCGAAACCGCTGCCGGACCCGGCCCGCGGGTGATCGACGTACTGAATGCCTCAGTCCGCGTCTCACGATAGTTCACTTCCGGATCGTAAACATCCGCAGCCACGCCCGTGCCCAGCGCATCTAGACGGCCAACACCTGCGACGACGCTGTAGGCCAGAACAACCAAGTCGCGGCGAGTCACCGCCAGCTGAACCTCTGAGTTCACAAGCTCCAGCTCTGCGTTGAGAACATCCAACAAAGTCCGCTGGCCAACGCGCTCTTCCTCACGAACACCCGAAAGGGCCGTCCTGTTAGCTTCAACTTGCGTCTGATCCGATGCCCTGCGGGCGCGCGCAGCCTCCAACTGAGACCAAGACGTAGTAAGATCAGAACGCGTGAGACTTCTCGCCTGTTCAATCGATTGCATTGCCGCAACGTGCAACTGCTTGGCTTGCCGAATACGGGCACGCGTCTCTCCGCCGTTGTAGAGCGGCACGGCTAAACGACCAGTAACAGAGGCACTATCCTCCCGACTATCCAAGCCCTGAATGCCGTCCCAACTATGCCCGTAGTCCGCATTGAGAGTTACCTGCGGCAACAGCTCGCCACGAATGCGGTCCACGGTGTGACGCGCCACCTTTTCGCTGTACAGCGCCGAAATGTTATTTGGGTTCTCCTGATCAGCCATTGCCAAGGCCTGCTTCAAACTCCGCGGCAACCCGGGGGCGTTCGGCGTAGGCTCCCTCAAATTTCTCGGCTGATGCCCAATGATCTGCTCATACACCGCCCGGCTCGATTTGAGATCTGCACGGGCAGCATCCAACGACGAAACGGCGAAGGCCCGCCGAGCTCGCGACTGCGCCAAGTCGGTCCGGGTCACCTCACCCACAGCGAAACGATCCTGCACAGCCTTCAGCTCGCGCGCCAAAACATTCACGTTGTTTTCGCGAAGGCGAACGATCGCCTGATCTCGTATCACATTCATGTAAGCGGTTACTGCATCGAGCAATACCCGGTTTTCCAAGGCGCGAAGGTCTTCACGCCCGGCCCGGACGAGCGATTCCGACTCACGCACAGCGTTTAAGGTTTGGAACCCGTCAAAGATATTCTGAGACAGAGTTACGCCAGCAGTCTTCGGGTAGGTGCGCGACGTGGAACGCCCGAGCGATGTTTCTTGCCCCTGATACCTTCGGCTGAAATCGGCGCTAGCGGATATGATCGGCCGGTACCCCGACATGGCGCGAGCGACCTCCTCGTCGGTCCCACGCAAGCGGGCGCGCTGTGCGTCAAGCTCAGGATTATATCTGTAAGCCGCAGCAAGGGCTTCACGGAGGCTCTCAGCCTTGGCCGGCGCACCTGCGGACATGACAGCAAGGCCAGACACCGCAATCAGGCCCACCAGTGCGTAGTGCTGCCAAATTTTTAGATTGCCCATCTTGATCCGCTTCCGTTGCGCGAGCTTCAAGCAAGGCTCTCGCGCTATTGGTCCCCTCATAGTTACCCCGTTTAGCTTGATTCGCGCGTGACAAACCGACTTGAAATACAGAGGCTAGCGAACCGTTGCCACAATCCCACAGTCGGAAAGGGGGCTGACCTTCGCTTGGGCGACGGCCGTAGGGGGTAAAGCCTAAGGTCAAGATCAGATTGAAGAAAAATGCCTAGAGGGCGAAAGCCGGCTCCGCGGCGAACTCAGCAAGGCCTGGGGCCATAGCATCAAACGCTGGAACCATGCTGAACGATCGGCCGCTCCGGCGCCAAGTACATGCCCGGCTGACCTGACCGTCTACATGGATGGCTACAAGGCGCCCACCTTCCTTGAGTTGATCCATCAAGCTATCCGGAACCTGAGAGACGGCTCCATCCACCAAGATCACATCATATGGCCCACCTGGGGCATATCCCTCAGCGAGCGGACCGCTGACAACGTCCACGCCGCTGCCCTCCAAATTACCCTTGGCCGCCTCGGACAGGCCGGCATCGGACTCCAACGCAGTCACGGACTTCAAAATCCGGGAAAGCACGGCGGCGGAATACCCTGTCCCACAGCCGATGACCAAAACAGATGCTTCATCATCGGCCGATCCCAGCTGGATCAGCTTGGCGAGCACACGCGGCGCCAACAAAACCCGTCCTCCGGCCCCGAGAGGCACGTTGGTGTCGGCATAGGCCAGCGCGCGGCGGGCCTCGGGAACGAAGCGATCCCGCGGCACCTCCAGCATGGCCTTGATGATCCGGTTGTCGGTGACGTCACTCGGACGCACCTGGCTATCGACCATGTTCACCCTCTGCACGGATGCTTCCACCATATCCCGGTCTCCAGTGGCGTCCTGACGCCCGATTGCCTCTTGCCTGATCCGCCTCAGACTATCCAAAGCCCCCCGCCAGAGGAAGGACGACGCAATGGCGCATAACAACATTTATACCAGAGTGTTGTGCGCTGCCCAAAGCTTGTGTTAAACGCCTCGGCTCGGTGGCCACGTGGCGGAGTGGTGACGCAGCGGATTGCAAATCCGTGAACCCGAGTTCGATTCTCGGCGTGGCCTCCAATTTATGCGAAACGCTCTGGCCCCAGGCTTATGTGTCTGCTATGACGCGTCGCTACAGAACTGGTATTCCGCGGTAGCTCAGTGGTAGAGCAATCGGCTGTTAACCGATCGGTCGTAGGTTCGAATCCTACCCGCGGAGCCAAATGTAAAGTTCCCAACAAATCAACCGCTTGAGTAACTCTTGTGGAACACAATATGTCAGCACCTTGCTTGACTGACTAGGTGTGACTCACCGCATGTCCGTATTGGTGCGCAGCCACGCAACTGGCTAGGCAATGCCGGTGTCGAAATGCTCTGCATCAATCTTTGCCGTCCCCGCGTAAATGGCCGCTCGAAGCGTCAGAACTCAAAGCTCTGACACGGCAATACTGGCGCACCAAGTCTTGTGCGGGGCGGCGCGGAGGCAGGGCTGATCGATGGGCCTAATGTCAGGGCAATTAGGGAGGATCCAGCGGCCGAGCATTTAGCATGGCCATGAACTCTGCCCTCGTTGACGCATCTGACCGGAAGCAACCCGTCATGCGGCTGGTTATCATCACGACACCGGGTTTCTTGATGCCTCGCGTCGTCATGCATTGGTGTGCCGCCTCGATCACGACCGCCACACCTTTCGGCTTCAAAACACCTGTTCTCATGTTGCCTCTGTCAGCAATCACGCATGAGCGATCCATCCACGCCAAGTGAACGCGGTGTAAAATTGCTGAAGCTGCTCGAATCCTCCTGCGCAGAGGATCGCTTGATCCTCTTCTGGGGAGAGCGTGAGGTCGCTTGCCTCAATCGTGTTCCGCGCCGCGAGCACTCGTTCGGGATCAGCGCCCGAGGCAATCGCAAAGGCCGCATATCGGTCGAGCCAGATGGTTCTTTCCTTACTCGACTGCGCAAAGCTCGCGTGGGCTGCCACGAATGGGGCCCCACGGCGAAGTCGCCGATGGATCTCTCTAACAGCAGCGATGCGCTCAACTTTCGGCAAGAAGTGCAAGGTAAGGAGACAAGTAGCGGCGTCGAAAGGGCCGAGAGGAACATCAGTGATATAGCCTTCGATGAAGGTAACCCTTTCCGTTTGCGAACCTAGTAAGCGCCTTGCCTCCACAAGCATCTCAAGCGCGGGATCGACGGCGACGAAAGTCCATCGTGGATAAGCATCCGCCATCGCCTTCAATTCCAGTCCGCCGCCAGCGCCCAGCACAAGAACGCGAGCGTCCGAAGGAGCTCTCTCAGCAAGCAACACGCCTGTCATGACGTGCAACGCCTCGGACCCGGGCAGGAACCGCTTCAGTTCACTCCCGTACGCACTGACGAAATCGGGATTGGAGAAATTCTGGAGAAGCTCAGCTGAGCTATCAGTGCGGCCAATCACGCTGCCTCCCTACCCCACGCGGGAAACGGATCGGGCAATTTGCGCCACTCGCCGGTATCAATGTGTTCACCGGCTGGAACGTCGAATAGGCAGGCGTCAAGTTCGGCGCGGATCAAGGTCTCGTCCATGTCCCGCGTGCCAATGAAGACCAACTGCTGACGCCGGTCGCCCCAAAGTTCGTGCCAGCCTTTTTTTACTCTGGCGACGGTATCGGCGTCCTGAGGCCAATTCTTCTTCGGGATTGCCGCCCACCAATAACCGACGCCTTCGGTCCGCACGATTGGACCCGCCTGCGAAAGTTCGCCAACATACTCCGATCGTGAAGCGAGCCAGAAGAAGCCCTTGGCGCGGACAACGCCCGGCCAGTTCTTCGCAAAGAAGGCGTGTACCTTTGCGGGATCAAACGGCCGGCGCGCGCGATAGACGAAGCTTGAAATGCCATACTCGTCAGTCTCCGGCACATGATCTTTGAACCCGTTTAGCTCTTTGAACCATGTGGGATGCTGATGTGCGGCCTCAAAGCTAAAGAGCCCCGTGTCTAGGATTTCTTTCATATCAACGCGCGCGTTACTCGTCTCGATGATGCGCGCGTCAGCATTGAGCGAGCGAATGATGGTGCGTGCGGCATCCACCTGGTGCGGCGCTGCGATATCAAGCTTGTTTAGCACGATTACATCGGCGAACTCGATCTGATCGACAAGGAGATCGACCAGAGTTCGCTCGTCCTCTTCGCCCGCAGTTTCACCGCGGTCTTTCAGGAAATCGAATGAGGCATAGTCGCGAAGCAGGTTCACTGCATCTACGACTGTAACCATCGTATCGAGTCGCGCGAGGTCCGAGAGGCTTTGTCCTTCCTCATCACGGAATTCAAACGTAGAGGCTACGGGCAGCGGCTCCGCAATGCCTGTTGACTCAATCAGCAGATAGTCGAAGCGCCCCTCTGTCGCGAGCCTGCGAACCTCCTTCAATAGGTCATCGCGCAGTGTGCAACAGATACAGCCGTTGGTCATCTCGACCAGCGTCTCGTCGGTGCGCGACAGGTTGGCTCCGCCATCGCGCACAAGCTCAGCATCTATATTGACTTCGCTCATGTCGTTGACGATGACGGCGACTTTTTTCCCCTCTCTGTTGCCGAGAACGTGATTGAGAAGCGTTGTTTTTCCAGCACCCAGAAAACCCGACAGCACCGTCACAGGGAGTCTCTTGTCTACGCTCGATGCCAACTTATCGAGATGGCTGACCAACTCATTGTCCATTTGTTTTCCTCTTCCCGAAGCTTGACCGATCATTTACGGATAATATAACATCCGTCAAGTGCTTCAACCGGTTGTCAGGCACACAGGCTATGAACACAGAGTCCAAGAGGCATGGGCGGGGTGAGGAATACGCGAGGCTGGTCTTGACCCTTGCTTCGCTAGCATCGCTGACGACACCAATTTTTGGGAAACATCCGTCGATAGAGAAAGACGGCCTTGCTTGCGCTCCCCTTGCTTGCGCTCCTAGCGAAGTAACCACGGGTTTTAGGTTCACTAGCCATTGCAGATTTTTGGCTTCACCGCAGTGCCTGTGTGGCGAGCCGCCCAGACGCAGCGGCTCTCACGCGCGTGATCTACACTAAGCCAGTTCACCAAAGTAGGCTTCGTCGGGCGCCAATATCACCGTGTTGTCGTTGCGAAGGGCGTTAAAGCCATGCCCCATCATTGGCACGCCGAGCTGCTCGTGCGGCAGTTCAAAGCTCGTTTCCCAGTCACCAAGGTTGAACACGCAAAGAACGCCTTCGCCGTTCAAGCGCCGCACGAATGCGAGCAGGTCTTTGCCTAGGTCGATGAACTCTTGCTCGCCCTCGCGGATGGGCCGAATGTCTTTTCGCCAATTCAAGAACTGACGAATGCGATTCAGGGTCGAACCAGGAATCGTATCCTGACTTGCAACGTCCAAAGCGCGATGCGCTTCCGGAATTGGCAACCACGGCTCGGTGACACTGAAGCCGCAATGATCCAATGAAGCATCCCACGGCATCGGAGTGCGCGCGCCATCGCGACCCAGGTACGCCGGATAAAACTCACGGCCATAAGGATCGACGATGCGGTCGTAAGGAATCTCCGCTTCGCCAAGCCCAAGCTCTGTTCCTTGGTAAAAACACATCGCACCGCGCAAGCAAGCGAGGGCGCACGTCAATCCAATCAGCGGCCGGTTCTTACCAAGACGGCTGACTGACCGTTTGAAGTCGTGATTGTCGAGCGCCCAACATGGCCAGCCATCATCAAGTTGATAGCCCAGTGCACGCGCCGTATCCACGATCGTGTTCGCGGTAATCTCTTCCGCCGTCAGCAGCCAACAACCGTAGGCGAGCTGCAAACGCCCCTCCGCCGTGTAATCGCGATGAAGTTTTTCGCCTGAGTTCTCATGCAGCTCGCCAAGCAAAACGCGATCACCATAAGAGTCGCATAAGCTGCGAAGCTCTTCCAAGAACTGCAGGTTCTCTGGCTGGCAAATATCGCGCACGTGCGCCTGATAGGTGTAGGGATTGAACATGAACTTGTTGGCCGACGGCCGCTCGATGCTCGGCGGATTGTCACGCAATTCCTGATCGTGAAAATAGAACGCGCAAACGTCGAGCCGAAACCCGTCCACGCCCATCTCCAACCAATGCCGGCACATGGCAAGCACGGCCTCGCGCACTTCCGGATTGTGATAATTCAAGTCCGGCTGCTGACGCAGGAAGTTGTGCAAATAGTACTGTGCCCTCCGCGGCTCCCACTGCCACGAAGAACCACCAAAGAACGCAAGCCAGTTCGTCGGCGGCGTTCCGTCTTCCTTTGGATCGGCCCAGACATACCAGTCTGATTTCGGGTTATCGCGGCCTTCGCGGCTTTGCAAAAACCAAGGATGCTGATCCGACGTGTGGCTCATCACCTGGTCCATCAAGACTTTGAGACCACGTTCATGCGCCTCCTCGATCAGCTGGCGGAAATCATCCATCGTTCCGAACAGCGGATCAATGTGCAGATAATCCGAGACGTCGTAGCCAAAGTCGAGCATTGGCGACTTGACGAACGGCGAGATCCAAACCGCATCGACACCAAGACTAGCTATATAATCCAGACGTCGGACAATGCCTTGCAGATCGCCAACGCCATCGCCGCTGAGATCCAGATAACTGCGCGGATAGATGTGATAGATGATCGCACCCCGCCACCAATCTTCCAATTCGCTCCGGCCTCGCAATGTTGTCACCACGTGTCGTTGTCCTCAAAGCCTGTGTATGTCGATATCGAGTATAAGGCGGGGCCCCAAATCGCTGGCAACCCCTAAAGGCCAGCAGCGTTTGATAAATATGCCGGATGATTAAGCAAGCCTATGCTTCTCAAGCGCTGTGTAGCGTAGCGATCACTCCGCCTTGCACCGACCACGAAAGAACGTCTATCAAACACCCCTAAGTTCCCTACGAGACAGCAGACCCCGAAAAGATCGGGCAAGACCCCAACATCCAACGGATGGAGGACGCAAATGTCAGCACGAAAGCTAATCGCCGTCCGGTCAATCTTGGCCGTATCTCTTGCCGCCGTTCTTTCACCGGCCGCAGCCCTCGCCACACCAGACGTTACCGGTGTCTGGATCAATCACACGGGCCGCGGTGCCGTGGAGATCAAAGAATGTGGCTCCGCCCTGTGCGGCCACGTCGTTTGGGTGAAGAACAATGACGACCTGAAAGGCTGCGGCCGCCAGATCATCGGCAATGCCAAGCCCGTCAGCTCCGGAATTTGGGACAAGGGCTGGATCTACAGCCCCGAACGAAAGAAGCGCTACGACGTGGAGCTCAAGCCGCTCGATGGTGACCGCCTACGTGTCAAAGGCTACATGGGCTCGAAGTTCTTCTCCAAGACAATGATCTGGACGCGTGCACCGGGCGACCTTGAGCGCTGTCAATCCAACGACAATCCAGAGCGTATCGCGAAAGCGCCGGTTACGGCGAACGACACCAACGCTGGCGAGCCAGCGACGGAAGACAAAGCTGTTGAGGCAAACACCGACAGCAATGAAACGTCCGAAATCAAAGACGACGCAAACGAAGTCACCAAGACGGACGATGACAAGGGTGAGCAAGATACGGCTTCCGCAGACAACACCTACCCTGGTGACGACGGCAGCTTTGCCGAAGCAGAAGGCCTCGATCTTGGTGGCCTCGACGTCGACAAATTCCTGTCGCGCAAGGACGGCAAGTGCAAACTCGACCTTCCTTGGGTGAAAGTCTCGTTTAAGTGCGAAGACTAATTGAAGGAACTTCCGTTCCAATAACCGTCAGCCTTTCCTGCAGGATCGGGAGCGGCTGACGGAGCTGCCTCGGCGGGCTCGGCTGAAAAGCTGTCGCGCCCGGACACCGCATCACCATCCGGCCCAACCTCTCTAATCGGAGATGCCGACTGCGGCAACGGTTCACCGGGCAACGTGCCGGAAGCCGCGTCTGTTTCCCCCGAGCCAGGTCCTTCAACTTCGGCCCAAGGCGTGGCCGCAGCTCCTGACGGTGCATCAACCATCGACTCTGGCACAGCTGACGGCGAAGCCTCGGCAGTCGCGGGTGCCTGTTCAGCAGCCTCCGCATCATCAGACGCAACCGTGGCCGCGCGCTCTTGAAAAAAGGCTTCCGCAAACTGCGAGATCGCTGGCACCGCGGCAGGCGCTACCTGCCAAACCACGAACGCGACCGCACCAGCCAGACCACCCCACTTCAGCATCGGCCAAAACGGGATACGTCCACCAGACGACTGCTTCCAAACGAAATCGGTGTCGTGCTCTACCGGGTCCATGGCCATTCACTCCTGCCAAGTTCAATACCCAGGTTGTCAAACCAAACCAGCGTGTCCACCTTTAGCTGAGGTATAGGCTAACATCTGAGGGCGGAGTGCGGCGTGGGTGAGACAAGCGGCCAGGTCATTCAGGTCTCGCCAACTTTGGCAGCCATTGACCCGAAAGCGTGGGATGCACTAGCCAACCCCGACGAAAGAACCCATAATCCCTTCATATCGCATGCTTTTTTGAACGCGCTCGAAGAATCTGGCGCTGTGGGGCCAAATTCCGGCTGGCTGCCTCAACACATCACAGTACCCGATGCGGACGGCCTCTGCGCCGCAATGCCGCTGTATGTCAAAACGCACAGCCGCGGCGAATACGTCTTTGACCACAGCTGGGCCGAAGCCTTTCATCGCGCGGGCGGCGCCTATTACCCCAAACTACAAGCAGCCGTTCCATTCACGCCGGTTCCGGGTCCAAGACTGCTCACGCGCGCTAAGAGCGGACCAGAATTCAAGGCACAAGTTGAGCTGCTCGCCAGAGGCTGCCTAACCCTTGCGAACAAGCTCGAGACATCCTCTGTCCACGTTACGTTTTTGAACAAGCCGGAGTGGGAAGCACTAGGCCAGCTTGGTTTCCTGCAACGCATTGACCAGCAGTTTCACTGGCACAACGCAGGATACGGCTCGTTCGACGATTTCCTGGACACTCTCGCATCACGCAAGCGCAAAGCCATTCGCAAAGAGCGCGCCGCGGCGCTCCAGGACGGCATCACGGTAGAACACGTAACAGGACGCGATATCACCGAAGCACACTGGGACGCGTTTTATGAGTTCTACGTAGACACCGGCGAGCGCAAGTGGGGACGGCCATACCTCAACCGGGACTTCTTTTCGCTGATCGGCGCCGCCATGCCTAATCGCGTCCTGCTCATCCTTGCAAAACAGGCCGAGCGCTATGTCGCCGGCGCGTTGAACTTCATTGGAGGCGACTGCCTCTACGGCCGCTACTGGGGTGAACGCGGCCACCACCCCTTCCTGCACTTTGAAATATGCTATTACCAAGCCATTGATTATGCGATCGCCAACAAGCTTTTGCGTGTGGAAGCTGGCGCTCAAGGCGATCACAAGCTGGCGCGCGGGTATCTGCCCACCGAAACGTATTCGGCGCATTTCATCGCCCACGAGGGCCTGCGCGCCGCCGTCGAAGACTATCTCGTACGTGAGCGCCGGGCGGTGCGGCGTGCGGGCGATGTTTTGACCGGCCTGGGCCCGTTCAAAAAAACAAACTGCCAACCTTGACGCGGGCGACACAACACTCTTCAACCATGCCCGGACGCTAGCGGTGGAGAGAGCGCATGAGCTACGACAACAACAATATTTTCGCGAAAATTCTTCGCGGCGAAATTCCCTGCCACAAGGTCTTCGAGAACGACGACGCGATCGTTTTCATGGACGTGATGCCTCAGGCGCCCGGCCATGCTCTGGTCGTCCCCAAGGCCGCCTCCCGCAATATGCTAGACGCAGATGCTTCAACACTAGCCGCGCTGGCGCCAATCGTTCAAAAAGTCGCTCACGCCGCCCTTAAGGCGTTCGACGCGGACGGCATAACAACGATGCAATTCAACGAACCAGCTGGCGGACAAACAGTTTTTCATCTTCACATCCATGTAATCCCGCGCCATGACGATACGCCGCTGAAGCCACATTCCGGCAAAATGGAAGACCCTGAAGTCTTGAAGGCAAACGCTGAAAAACTGCGCAGCGCTTTGAACGCCTGAGACGTTTGAAGTGAGACAGCCGCGGTGGCATACTACGACGGCTCCGGGAAGTGCCGAATACGGGAGGAACGAAGATGCAGAGAACACTAGCCGCCACTGCTACCGCGCTAGCGCTTACAGTCATGGTCTCTGTCGGCGGATCATCCGCCCTGGCACCCGATCCAGGCCCAGAGCCATCGCAAGAAGAAAAAGCAAGATTGGCTGCCGCGCCTGAAACCTGGCCGATGAAGATCGACGAGTTTCTGGCAAAAGAATACTTGACGCGGTCTGACGTCGTTCTCACCCGCCGCGACTATGACATCACCTCATTCGCAATCCGCTGGGCAACGGATTCGCCTTATTCGCATGCGGCTCTCGTGTTCAACAGGCCGCTGGAAGAAACCGGCATCACCAGCACGTTCGTGATCGAAGCCGGATCAAGCGGCGTCGACCTGACAGACCTGCGCGAATACATTTCCGACAAGTCCTCCTTCGTCGCCATTAAGCGCTTCAAGAAGGACTGGTTCGACGAAGAGCTGCAAGGCCGCGTTCGCGGCCTGCTGCTCGACAAGATCAAGGCCTCATATAACTACTGGGCTATCGGACGTATCGCGCGCACACTTTGGTTCGGCGTCCAAACGGCGACTCGCGGGAAACGCGAACGGGCCGTACAGGCCTACAAGGATAACAAGTGGGAACCGCCAAGCGAGTTCATCTGCTCAGGTCTAGTCCAAATCGGCTTCGTTGAAACGGTCTTGGAGGCCATAGACGCCGGCAAGCTGCCGCCGTCTTCGTTGCGCGACGTCGTATTCCTGCAGCGCCAGCGCCGCTGGCTGCCAAACGAGCGCGGCTTCCGCAGGCTGGGCGACAAGGCCCAGTCCACCGCCCGCCGCTTCCGCACCCAAAACTTAGCCGCGCTGGAAGCGATCACACCAGAAGACCTTGCCAAGAGCGATAAGCTCGAATGGCTGTACATGATCAAGAATGGCTTGGTGTATCAGATAAAGTCGTACGAGGAAGCCAAGGCGCTGATCGATGGCGAACCAATCACCATTCACAAGGGACCAGCGCCCAAGCCGCAAGTAAGCAAAACCCAGCCGGCGCCGGCCGAACCGGCCCCAGCACCAACACCCGCCCAACAACCCGCGGCATCATCTGAACCCGCCGAAAGCGCCAGCCCTTAGGCTGGCGCTTATCGAACGAAAGATGCGCCAGCGATGCTCAGCGCGCTGGCTGGTACTTCCAGTAACTGCCGTGATCGGTCGTCTTCTTCTGCAATAGCGGGAACCGCTTATGGGGTGGACGTTCGCCCGTCTGGATCAAAAGGCCGATATCAGACAGCAACGCATTGTTCTCGGCATAGCTCGAATGATTGAGGTGCAAGCCCTCCGTCCCTGCGGCTGTCACATCAATTGTATCAACGCCTGACAAAACCAATGGTCCAGTCTCGGGAACATCGCCAGCACGCGGAATGCCCCCGTTGAACCTGCGCGACACGCTGAGCGCACGGTCGTTGCCTGCCGCGTAGAGCGTCAGGCCGCCCTTGGCCAGGCCATCAATCTCCTTGGCGATGTTCTCAAAGGAGTCCCGATCCACGTCGGGCGCGGCCAAGATGACTTCGCTGATCGCAATACCCTCCGGTTTGCGATATCGAAGGTCGCGCAAGATCTGAAGCACCGGCTGATTGCCCATAGAATGGGCGATGATCGATACTGTTTTCGCACCGGTCTTTTCCATCACCAGCTTGAAGAAATCCCGCATGAATGGGTGCGACTGCCCAGCGCTTTCCCGGTCGTAGGTGTAGCTTTCAAAGCTACCGCCAGACGGCCAGCTATAAAGGAACGGCGCACCATCAAACTTGAGATCGTAGGCCATTTGCGCCGTACGATAGATGGCGGAATCGAACGCCGTATTATAGCCGTGCACAAAGATGATCGCGTGATCCTTATAGCGTGACGATGTCGCCAAGCGCTCCTTCACAAACGCTAGGAACTGGCCCTCTGTCAGCGCCTGAACTTGCTGCATCGTGAAATGCTTCTTTGGATCTTCCGTCTCTTCGTAGATCTTGATGTTGAAGACCTTGATCGCCCAAGGCCGCTCAATGTTCGGAACCTCGTGCGACTTCGGTATGGTCACAAGCGCTCGGCCAAGCTCTAGCTTGCGGCCCCGGTCCGAACCATAGGCAATGCGATGCTCATGCGCCGTGCGCGCACGGTCAGTCCCGTAAAACACCGGCACAACATCCCAATCTTTCTGTTCTTCAACAGCCGCCGTTCCCGGTTTTGTCACACCGGCATCGGGAGCCGGTGGCGGACTGGCCATCTCAGGCTGAGCCATCGGTGCAACAGGAGGCGGCGGTGCCGCTGAACGCGGCTGGACGGAGCGGGACGCGGCGGCACCGTCATCATGCTCGGCACGCCGCCTGTAGTAGCGCCGCGCAGTCGTGTTTCTCTCAGGCTGCGCTCTGCTAGGCGCGGACGTTATCCCACCACCTGCCGGTGCCGCAGGTTCCGCTCCAGATGTACCACCACCTTCAGCCTCACTGTCCGCCATCTCGTTCTTGTCAAAACGCTCCGTATGTTCCGCACCCGCGTGCTTTTCGGTGTCCGCCGGCTTCTTCGCCATCTTCGGCGCATCACAACCGCTCACCGCAAGCGCCAATGGAAGCGCCAAAGCCATGAAAATACGGCGCACGGTCAAAGATTGTGCATAGGGCCACCCAATACGATTGTGGTACATCCTATTCCCCCAGTAATTTCGGTATCCTGAACTTGTCCAGCCAAGATCCGCGCCACAATAAAAAGCCGCTCGCAAACGGGCAACCCGTGCGCCTCATGCGCCTAAAACCGCCCATACCCTTGCGAAATACCTGTATCAGCGCCATGACAGGCGCAGCTTCTAAATGCCTTTCCCGGCAAATTCGCGACCGTCCAACTTGAGGAAGACTTATGAGCGCCGCAGCAGGCAGCACAACAATAAAGGAGATGGCCGACGCCGTCCGCTCCGGAAACCGTACTGTTCTGGCGCGCGCCATCACCTTGGTAGAAAGCACGAAGGCCGAGCATCAAGCACAAGCTCAGGAATTGCTGCAAGAATTGCTGACCTATACTGGCGATGCGTTGCGCCTAGGCATCACTGGCGTCCCCGGCGTAGGTAAATCGACGACCATTGATCAGCTCGGCATGAACCTGCTGAAGGCAGGACACAAGGTTGCTGTGCTCGCCGTTGATCCGACATCCCGCAGAACCGGAGGATCGATCCTCGGTGACAAAACCCGCATGAGCATGCTTGCGCAGGAGCGGGACGCCTTCATCCGCCCTTCGCCCACGTCCGGGACTCTAGGCGGCGTGACGCGCAAGACACGCGAAACGATGACGCTGTGCGAAGCAGCAGGCTTCGACGTGATCATCGTCGAAACCGTCGGCGTCGGCCAATCGGAAACCGCGGTCGCCGACATGGTTGATTTCTTTCTGGTTCTGCTGCTCGCCGGCGGAGGCGACGACCTGCAAGGCATCAAGAAAGGCGTCATCGAAATCGCCGACATGATCGGCATCAACAAGGCCGACGGTGACAACATTCATCGCGCTGGCAAGGCCGCATCGGAATACCAAGCCGCGCTCACCATCTTCACCCCCAAGGGCGCAACCTGGTTCCCACCCGTCATCACCATCTCCGGTCTTGAAAATAAGGGCTTAGATACGCTCTGGAAGAATGTCATCGACCACCGCGACAAGCTTACTGAGACCGGCGAATTCCAGGAACGGCGCAGACGCCAGGCCGTCGAATGGATGCGCGACATGATGAATGACCGGCTGATGGCCGCGTTGCGTTCCAATCCGCGTGTCTCAAAACGCCTACCCGAGCTTGAGCACGATGTTCGAAACGGTGAATTGCTGCCCACCCTGGCAGTCGACGAAGTGCTGCAACTCATGAACCTTTAGAGCACCTACAATCACTATGACCAACAAGACCGCACTCGTTACCGGCTCAACCAGCGGCATAGGCCACGGCATCGCCACAGCCCTTGCCAAGAGCGGCTTCAACATCATGCTGCACGGATCCCGGCCACCGGAAAAGGCGGAAGGTCTGCGTTCGGAACTCGAAACCACGCACGGCATCAAGGCCGCTTACTGTTCCGCCGATCTAACGAAAGACGACGCCGTAGCGCACCTGATGCAAGAGCTGCAGGACAAACTTGGCCCTGCGGATGTCCTGGTCAACAACGCCGGCATTCAACACGTCGCGCCCATCGATGAGTTTCCCGACGACATCTGGAACGACATGCTCGCAGTTAACCTCACGGCCGCGTTCCAGGCCATCAAACTGGCGTTGCCTCACATGAAGGCGCGCAAGTGGGGACGCATTATTAACATCGCCTCCGCGCACGGACTCGTCGCCTCCCCGTTCAAATCTCCCTATGTCACTGCCAAACATGGATTGATCGGCCTAACAAAAGGCGTCGCACTGGAAGTGGCAGAACACGGCATTACTTGTAACGCCATTTGCCCAGGCTACGTTTTGACCCCGCTTGTTGAAAAGCAAATCCCCGACCAAGCGCGCTCGCGCGGGATCAGCGAAGATGAAGTCATCCGCGACGTGTTGCTAGCGCCGCAAGCGACCAAACAGTTTGTGACGGCTGACCAGCTCGGCGCATTCGCAGCCTTCCTAGCGACCGACGCCGCAAGCCAGATCACGGGCGCGGCGTTACCCATGGACGGCGGCTGGACGGCAGCCTAAATCAGAGGTCATGCAAGACAGCGAAATAGAAAAACCGAAACTGCTCCTAACCGGGTTTGGCCCGTTCCCCGGAACGCCAGACAACGCCTCCGCCAAGTTAGTCGAACATGCCGCGCGCCAAGCCGCAGACCTCTTCCCGCATATCGAAGTACACCACGACGTGCTGCCAACCGAATGGCAGGCGGCACCTGAACGGCTGGCAAAGTTGTACCAGGACATAGCGCCAAATGTCGCTCTGCACTTCGGCGTCTCAAACCTGTCCCGCGGCTTTACAATCGAAACAATCGCCAGAAACACATGCTGCGCAACGCTTGATGCCGCTGGCTGCTCCGCCAGTGGACCTGTGGTCATTCCTGGCGCCGCCAGTGAATACCGCACACGCTTGCCGATCGAAACAATCCATCAACGCCTCACGCAGCGCGACATCCCAGTGGAACTTTCCACAAGCGCCGGCACCTATTTGTGCAACACCATTTTCTATCTCAGCCTCGCCAACACGCACCCAAAAACCATTGCGGGCTTCATCCACATTCCCGAAAACCTGCCATCAACCACACACCCGGAAAAAACAAATGACGGCCTCTCTTGGGAGGCCGCCATCTCTGGAACGGTCGATATTATTGGCGCGTGCCTAACCGCGCACGGGCAGCAATCCGGCTAACGCCGGGCCCGGCACTGCTGCAAACACCGCGTCAAATCCGCGTCGCAGCGCTGCGCGCCTTTCGTGCGTTGCATGCACGCCTTCTCCTGCGCATAGCAGCGGGCAGCGCATTGACTGCCCGAATAGGCGACATCATGTGTCATCACGGTCCCAGCAGTGAGCACAACTCCTGCGGACAGGATGGCCAAGGCCAAGACTTTGCTTTGCAGCTTCAACATAGTCTCCCGTAAAAACTCCGGCCAAGAATGATCGGCCGGAGCGTTTAAAACTAGGCCAAAAGCGATGAACAGCGCCTGAACTCAACTGCACGCATTAATCAAAAAGCATGCTCCACAAAGATGTGGTCGATGTTTCCGTCCCAGCGGCCATGGTACATCTCAAGAAGCTCATCGGCTGCCGTCTTCCCGGACCGGACAAGGCCTTCGAGCCTCTCCAGGTACATCGTCTCATCCTGGCTGCGGAGATTGACCATTCTCCGGCGCTTCAGGCCTGAGCGTGCAATGGCTAAAACTTCCATCGCAATTTGCTGCACCGTGGCATCCCTGAACGGAGTCTTCAAGCCTTGACGAGGAACAGCGTCCCGCAAGCCCTGCCGTTCCTCCGCGGTCCACGATTGAATCAGATCCCACGCCGCATCAAGTGCAGCCCTGTCATAGAGCAGCCCAACCCAAAACGCCGACAAAGACGTGATCCGCTTCCAGCGCCCGCCGTCCGCGCCGCGCATCTCCAAGAACCGCTTTAGCCGCACCTCGGGAAAAAGCGTGGTCAAGTGATCAGACCAATCATCAATATTCGGAAGCTCGCCCGGCAAGGCCTTTAGCTTGCCTGCAAGAAAGTCCCGGAACGAGGCGCCGGCCACGTCGATGTACTCACCTCCGCGATAAACGAAGTACATCGGCACATCGAGTGCGTAATCAACGTAACGCTCATAGCCCATGCCATCTTCAAACGCGAAAGGCAGCATACCGGTGCGGTTCGGATCCGTGTCGCGCCAAACTTCGCTGCGTAGTGATTGGTAGCCATTGGGCTGCCCATCCCTAAAAGGGGAAGACGCGAAGATCGCCGTCGCGATCGGCTGCAAGGCCAAGGACACGCGGAGTTTCTTGACCATGTCGGCTTCATTGCCGAAGTCGAGATTCACCTGGATCGTCGCCGTCCGGTACATCATGTCGAGGCCGTGCGAGCCGACCTTCGGCATGTAACGCCTCATCACCCGATAGCGCCGCTTTGGCATTTGCGGCGTCTCCGCCAAGCTCCACTTTGGCGAAAATCCAACACCGAGAAAGCCGATGCCCAGCTCTTCTCCAGCCGCGAGCACTTCTCGCAAATGCTCTTCCATTTCTTTGTAGGTTTGATGCAACGAGATAACCGGCGCACCGGATAATTCAAACTGTCCACCAGGCTCCAAGCTGATTGTTCCCGCTAGGCGGCCGCGAATGGCGCACTCAGGACAATGGAGAGCGATGATGTTGTCGCCCTCTTTGATCGCCTCCCAACCGAAGCGATCAATAATCATCTGCATCAAAGCGCGAATTCCGCGCGGGCCCTCGTAGGGAACCGGCGTCAGAGTGTCGGTGTGGAAGACAAACTTCTCGTGCTCGGTGCCGATGCGCCAATCACTCTCGGGCTTCTCGCCCTTCGCAATCCAGTCGACCAAGTCGTGGCGCGATTGGATCACATCGCTTGGCGCTCCCTCTTGACGGGTCGACATCGAAATTCCTTCAGTGTTGCACAGCTAACAGCCGGCGGCCGGCCCATCATCAGCCCGTTATGGGGACTGTCTGATGACGGCACAAGACCTATGATGAGAAGGCTGTCTTTAAGGTTGCCCAAAGGCCAAGCCTAGCGGCTACACCCGGCTAGTTAAGTTTCATCATCCAAACATCGCGTTCGGGAACCTCTTCTCTGAGCCGGCTGATCGTACTGCACGTCTTCTGGCCCAATTTCCAAGCCCCCCCTTCTTTGCGAAGATTGGTGAAAGCCAGACCGCCATCCCCGGACCGGTAGGCAATCGCCAGCGCCCCACCACGGCCACCGGAGAAGAACGTGCCCGGCACCACGGGCTCATTGTACAAAAACGACGTCGACCAGTCGTCACGCACTGGCGCGCGGCCCAAGGCAGAACGGCCAGGAACCGGACACTCAAGCCAGCGCGGCGGCTTGCCATAGTTCAACGGCTCCTCGCCGCCAACACGCCCGGACGAGATCGGCACGATCAGAACCTGGATCGTGTCTTTTGTAAAAATATTGCCTTCCGCCGCCTCCGGACAGTCGTCTGTCTCATGCGCGATTTGGAATGTTGTGCAGTTGGCAAACAACACAACCGACAATCCAGGCCCGCCATTGATAGAGAACGGTGCCAACACGCTCGGCAGCTCGAAAAACATTCTCGGGTCACCGAATGCATCCTTGTCCCAGTAAGGCCGCTGAACCGACAGAGCAGCCTTGCTTGCGCGGCCGAGCTGTTTCGAGCGGTGCCGGCCCAAACCGGACTGCAGCAACGCGTATTGCGCCGGCGGCAAACCAACCGTATCGGGCAACCGCTGCCGCCAAGCCTCCTTGGCCGTTGCCATCAGCCGGTCGTCAAGCCGAAGAACCGAAATCAAAGGAAAACGATCTCGCGGACCATCGGTCGCCTGTCCACCAACGTAAGCCGAAACCATCAACACGCCGTGGCGGCGAGCGGCCCGCGACGTCATAACGGGGTCGGATGCTTCGTTCCAAGTCAACGGCAGCCACGACGGATACGCAAGCTTCAGGCGAATAGCGGGGTTGGCGTCGTCATCATCGCCTTGATACTCGGGCTCAAGGTTATACGAAATCAGATCAACGTCGTTGAGATAGCCAGCGCGCGCTTTGCCAATAGAGCTCGGACAATTCTCGCGCACCACGACGGACAACGTTTCGCGAAGCACACTCTTGCCCTTGCAGCGAACAGGCCCCCGCACCGAAAAAGCCGGATACTGCAAGCGAGACGTATGGTCCGGCGCGCCGGTATCTTTCACGCCGGCACATTGCGACATGTAATGCCCGTCATCCGTGAACTGGTCGCGCTGCAAAAGCCAACGCTGCTCAGCCACGTCAAACGTGAAGCGGTAGAGCCTGCGGGCAATGCTGTCAGTTTTCAAATCAGCGCGTGCGCCCATCAGCACGAGATCTTCCGGTCCACTGTCCGGCAATGGCTCACACCCCGAAGGCGGGCGCTGCACAACCGTGAACTTATGCGCGAGAAGTTGATTGGCAAACTCGCCCGACAACGGCGCCGCGCCCTTGCTGGCGTTCACGCCAAACTCGCCCCAGCGATCCAGCGCGATGTAAGCACGCGGCGGCGCGAACGAGATGACACCGGCCTCATCCACGGACGTGCGCACATGCGTGAGAACCAATCCAGCCCCTTGCGTGAGGGACACGAGGATCAGTTCATCAACGCCATCACCATCACTGTCGGCGACCACCGGCGCAAAGCGCAACCAGTCCTCTGGCATGAAGCCGACGTCGGCTAAAGTCTCAGGGCATTTCGCCCACTGCGTGCCACCGGCCTCGGCGCAAAAATGGTCACGATCTCCAAGTTCAACCTGCGCAGGCGTCAGCTTGGCCGTGACGGCAACGCGTTGCGACCCACCATCCAAGGTCAGAGCATGCAGGCTGAGGGTGATGCCCGCGCGCTGCGACTCTTCCACGATCGAGATCAAGTGTTCCGGCGCACGCTCTGCCGCGCGCTCAACAAAGCGACCTCCTACGACCTGATCACGCGCGCCATGCGGTCCCGGCTCATAATCGCAAACCGCTGCATCCTTGGGCACGAACTTGTTGACGCCAAACAGCGCCACGGCTGAATAGGCAGCCATGCCACGCCAACGGCAGAAGCGGCGCTGACGCCACTCGTACGGCCCGGGATAAAGCAACGTGCAGTCTCGAACGACATCCGCGAGAAAGCCCGCGTCGCAGGAATTGCGTACGATCTTCGGATCATGTTTGGGAGAGTATGACGCTGCACCGTGCATGTAGCAGAAGTCATGCGTACGGCAGGCGCGCCGGAATTCCCGATAGAAGGTGTTGCCCTCGCCACGCCCTCTCAAGACCAAGTCTGTCAAATAGGACTCTGAACACGCGATGCGGCTCTTGCCCGCTCGCTCGCTTTCGATGTAACCGCCGCAGCGCCTGTATTCGCCGTATGATGCAATCGGTGCTCCAGTGCGCAGGCAGGCTTCGTCGCCATCGCACGCCGCGCCTGTCAACACTTGCCCAGCGCGCTTGGCCATGAGCTGGCCCGGTTCCGGATAGGACATGATTTGACCATCCAGCCACGCCGACACGGCAAGCACGATCCCCAACAGCGCGACCGACAGCCCGATCCACTTAAAAAGACGCATAACTACTCCCCCGTTTGCGTCACCGTTCTCCCCGGCCGCCCGAAGACGCGAACACTCATACTCATCGCCAGTCCCCAACGGCGATGTTCACGGCTGCCAAGGCGGCCACCGCGGCGGTATCGGCGCGCAAAATACGCGGCCCAAGCGAAATAGTGCGTGTAAACGGCTGCGCACGCAACAGCCGCTGCTCGTCCGCTGAAAACCCGCCCTCGGGCCCGATTAGCACGGCAAATTTATCCGCCGGCTCCTCGCGCAAAGCGGCAATCGGATCAGCAACATCGGACATTTCATCACAGAAAATTAAAAGCCGGGACGGGTCCCAATCCGCAACAATCTTGCCGAGCTTCTCGACCTCCAGAACGTCGGGGACATTCAAAATCCCGCACTGCTCGGCCGCTTCGATTACGTTGGCGCGCATCCTCTCTAGGTTCACGCGATCTGCGACCGTGTGCTGCGTTAGGACAGGACGCAGCCGCGCCGCTCCCATCTCCGTCGCCTTTTGGACCATATAGTCGAGCCTGGCACGCTTGAGTGGCGCAAACAGATAATCAATATCCGGCCCGCGTTCCTGGGAGCGCGTTTGCTCCTGGCAAACAAGCGTGCACGAGCGTTTGTCGAAGGCGTCAATGCTGGCGCGCCACTCACCATCCCGGCCATTGAACAGCAGGATCTCCGACCCGTTGCCAAGGCGCAGCACATTGATCAGATAGTTCGTTGCCTCGCGCTCCAGCGTCACCCCGGCGCCGGCTGATAGCCGCGCCTCTACGAACAAACGTTGTGCCCGAAAATCGTACTTCCCCATGGCCTCTACCTAGCTCAAGTCCTCCACGCGGCAAATAGCCTGCCTCCATTGCGGCCCCTTTGACCGGACGCTAGTGTGGCGCAAAAAATGACGGGAAAAGACCTTTATTCCCATGAGCCCTTCGACAACACCAGACGCCAACCGGGACAGCCCGGCTGATGCCATGATCGGTAACTGGGTTGACCGCTATGCGCCGAACGTGGTCAGGCCATACCTGCGCTTGGCCCGGCTCGACCGGCCCATCGGCACCTGGCTATTGCTGTTTCCGTGCTGGTGGTCGTTGGCGCTAGCCGAGATATCGCAAAACCGCCCCTATCCAGATCTGACCTATCTGGTGCTGTTTGCCCTGGGTGCCCTTCTCATGCGCGGCGCGGGCTGCGCCTATAACGACTGGGCCGACCGTGACTACGACGCCGCCGTCGCCCGAACGGCCAACCGGCCAATTCCGTCCGGACAAATCTCTCCCGAAGCCGCGCTTGGATTTGCCGCGGCCTTGATCTTCGCCGCCTTCTTCGTGCTGCTGTGCTTCAACGGCTTCACGATCCTGCTCGGGATCACGTCGCTGGGCCTGGTGTTCATCTATCCATTCATGAAGCGCTTTACCCATTGGCCACAATTGGTCTTGGGGCTGGCCTTTAATTGGGGCGCGCTCATGGGCTGGGCATCCGTCGAGGGCAGCCTGAGCCTTGCGCCGGTGCTCTTGTATATCGGTTCCGTCTGCTGGACGATCGGCTACGACACGATCTACGCCCACCAGGACGCAGAAGACGACGCCTCTATCGGCCTCAAGTCCACGGCTTTAAAATTCGGCGAAAGCACGATCACCTGGGTCGGCGCATTCTATTCAATAGCTGTGCTGTTCTGGGTCGCCGCCGGCTTCTTCGCCGGAACGCATCTGTTCTTCTACTTGTGTGTGGCGCTGGTCTCTCTGCAGCTGGCCTGGCAGGTCGCTACGCTCGACATACACGACGCGGACAACTGCCTATGGCGCTTCCGCTCAAACCGAGATGTCGGCGTCGCCCTGTTCCTAGGGCTCGTCGCCGACATGCTGCTTTCCTGGTGGTCAGGCCTCAGCTAATCGCCGTCAACCCAACGTCATTCGCCGTCCTTGTCTTCTTCTTCAGGCTTGCTCGGAATCTCCTGAAGCTTTGCCAGAACACGAGCGGCTTCGTCGGTCTCGCTCTCTGGCGAGCCTTCGTCAGTCTTCGGCTGCAGGATTTCGGCAAACGGCTTGTCCTCAGCCGCCACCGCGTCCTGCGCTGCCGGTTCGGTCGCCGTCGTCTCTTCGGTCGGCAGCAACGTGCCAGACTTCTCTGCTTCCTTCTGTTGAGCGCGCCGCTCCCGCTCAGTCCGCCGGGCGGCTTTTTGCACCTCGGCATCCAGATCGGTCTGTGAACACAGCCCCAGCGTCACCGGGTCCTGCGGCTGCAGGTTCGGCGAATTCCAGTGCGTCCTGTCGCGGATCTGCGCGATCGTCGGCTTTGTCGTACCGACCAGGCGCATCAGCTGGCTATCCTTAAGCTCAGGGTGATTGCGCAAGAGCCACAAAACAGCGTTCGGCCGGTCCTGTCGCCGCGACACCGGTGTATAGCGCGGGCCGCGCTTCGTTGTCGTCTGCGGGATGGTTACCTTGCTTTCAGCCAGAACCAGTTCGTGCGACGGATCCGCCTCGGCGGCAGCAATCTCTTCGCGCGTCAGCTGGCCGGACGTAACCGGGTCCATGCCCTTGATGCCCTGGGCCACGTCGCCATCGGCGATGCCCTTCACTTCAAGAACATGCAGGCCACAAAATTCAGCAATCTGCTCAAACGTCAGGGACGTGTTATCCGTAAGCCAGACGGCCGTGGCCTTAGGCATCAACGGTTTGCGTTCGCTCATAGGTCTTCTCCGGGCTCTCAGCGGGCCTACCGCGAAAGCCAAAAACAATTACACGCTTGGGGAATGGGCCACGTATAGCCCGCATTACAGCCAATTCGCAAGCGGGATGCTTGACCTTAAGCGGTTGTTGCAGCGCACGCGCGCAGTCGATAGGGTGCGCCCGCGCGAATTCGCGCGTCCATCCCCGTCAAAACGCAAGAAAACTTCGCAAAATCAAGGACGGCCTCAGCTATGACCACGACCACCTACTTTGAAGATCTCTCCATCGGCCAGGAAGCATCCTTAACAAACACGGTCACCGAGGCTGACATCACGGCCTTCGCTGAGGTCTCAGGCGATAAGAATCCGGTCCACCTCGATGCCGGCTATGCGGCAGGCACGATGTTCAAGGAACGCATCGCGCACGGTATGTTGTCGGCGGCATACATTTCGGCGGTCTTCGGCATGAAGCTCCCTGGCCCCGGCGCGATCTACATGTCGCAGTCGCTTGCCTTCAAAGCGCCGGTAAAGATTGGTGACACGGTCATCACAACGGTGAAAGTTATCGAAACGGTGCCTGAAAAGCGGCGGGCAAAGTTCGAGACGGTCTGCACGGTTGACGGAAAACCGGTGTTGACAGGTGAAGCAATGCTGATGGTTCCCGCCAAACCGGCCGGCTAAGCGGAAGCCAATTTTTAGTAGCAAAACAGATATTAAGAGGGCGGCAGGTTTAGGTCATGCTGGTGGTCGAGGGGTATACCGACGTGCCTGACAAGGCGCGTGGAGCGGCACTTGCTCTAGGCAATTTCGATGGGGTCCATCGCGGCCACCAAGGTTTGATCTCCTTGGCTATCGAGAAGGCCCGCGAGTTGAAGGCGCCCGCCGGTGTGATGCTGTTCGAGCCCCACCCACGCGAGTTCTTCAAGCCGGACGAAGTTCATTTCCATCTAACCAGCCTGCCCCAAAAGCTTCTCGAATTGGAACGGCTTGGCGTAGACGTTGCCATCGTTGTGCCCTTCACGGCCGAGTTTGCGAACCTAAGTGCTGAAGAATTTATCGGCCGTGTTCTCGTCAAAGCACTCAGCGTCAGCCACGTCGTTATCGGCTACGACTTTTTCTACGGCGCGGGCCGCAAAGGCACGCCCGACATGATGTGGCGGGTCGGCGAAGAGATGAAGTTCGGCGTCTCCGTTCTCGCCCCCGTCGCGCACGACGGCGACGTTGTCTCGTCCAGCGGCATCCGCCTGAAGCTGGCACAGGGCGACGTTAAAGGCGCGGCGCAAGAGCTGGGCCGCAATTGGCGCGTCGCCGGAAAAATCATTGGTGGCGCCAAACGCGGCTCGGGCATGGGTTTCCCGACCGCGAACGTGCCAATGCCAAAGGGCACGTCTCTGGCCCACGGCATCTACGCGGTACGCGCCCACGCCGACGGGGCCGTACACGACGGGGCCGCATACCTGGGCACCAGGCCGACATTCGACGACGGCATGCCGGTGCTGGAGGTGTTTGTCTTCGATTTCGACGGCGACCTCTATGGCCATGAAATGGAAGTCGAATTCGTCGATTTCATACGGGCCGACCGCAAGTTCGATACACCCGACGCGCTGATTACCCAAATGCAGGCCGACTGCGACAAGGCGCGCACCATTCTCGCGGCGGCCTGAACAGCCCCAGCCGCGGCACTCCGGGCGCCAAGCCCTTTGCGTTACCCCTTGGCGGTTGCTAGAACCGCCACAAATATCAATTGAAAGCAATCATCCGATGGCCAAGCAAGACGGCGCCGCCAAGACCGCAACGGCGGATAAAGGCGCTGACACATCTTCCAACGACGGCGCCCGCGACTGGAGCAAGACGCTCTTCCTGCCGCAGACGGATTTCCCCATGCGCGCGGGCCTGCCCACACTTGAACCAAAACTGCTGGAGCGCTGGAACGAGATCGGCCTCTACGATCAGCTGCGCAAAGCGGGCAAAGACCGCGACAAGTTCGTGCTGCACGACGGCCCGCCGTACGCCAACGGCAACATCCACATCGGGCACGCGCTCAACAAGATCCTGAAAGACCTAGTCGTCAAATCCCAGCAGATGCTTGGCAAGGACTCCAACTATGTGCCGGGCTGGGACTGCCACGGCCTGCCGATCGAATGGAAGATCGAGCAGGAGTATCGCGCCAAGGGCAAGAAGAAGGACGAAGTGCCGGTCCTGGAGCTGCTCGCCACCTGCCGCGCCTTCGCGCAAAAATGGGTTGATGCCCAGCGCGAGGAATTCATCCGCCTCGGCGTCATCGGCGACTGGGACAATCCCTACCTGACGATGGCCCCGGCCGCCGAAGCCGTGA
>JBGTSB010000013.1:0-57156 GCA_041940525.1 Hyphomicrobium sp. | reverse complement strand
GTGAGCTCACTCCGGCCAACAATCGCGCTGTCGTTACCGCCGAGGGTGTGCGCGAGAACTTGCGCGTGCTCTTGGTTTCCGGAGAGCCGCATGCGGGTGAGCGCACCTGGCGCAACCTTTTGAAATCCGACGCCGCGGTTGACCTTGTTCACTTCACGATTTTGCGCCCGCCTGAGAAGCAAGACGGCACGCCGATCAATCAGCTGTCGCTGATCGCGTTTCCGACGCGAGAGCTCTTTTCCGAGAAGATCCGCGACTTCGACCTGATCATCTTCGACCGCTACGAGCATCGCGGGATTCTTCAGCTGCTCTACTACGACAACATCTCCCGCTATGTGCAATCGCACGGCGGAGCGTTGCTGGTTGCGGCGGGCGATGACTACGCAGGCATGTCCAGTCTTTATCGCACACCGTTATCACCCGTTCTGCCTGCCGGTCCAACGGGACGTGTCATCGAACAGCCGTTCAAAGCAAAGATCACCGAGGTTGGGGCGAAACATCCGGTAACGCGTGGGCTTCCCGGCATGGGCAGCGCGAACAAGGCTGAGCCAAATTGGGGCCGCTGGTTCCGTCAGGTCGAGGTTCGCCCTGACCAAGGCCGCACGGTTATGGACGGCGCCGAGGGACGGCCGCTGCTCGTTCTTGATCGCAAGGGCAAGGGGCGCGTGGCCTTGCTCACGTCCGATCAGGCGTGGCTGTGGGCACGTGGTTACGAAGGCGGTGGCCCGCACACGGCCCTGCTGCGCCGGCTGTCTCACTGGCTGATGAAGGAGCCGGACTTAGAGGAAGAACGGCTGATGGCATCGGCCCAGGGTCTGAAGCTGACGATCGAGCGCCGTTCGATGGAAGAGCAGGTTCAGCCTGTGAAGATTTCCGGACCTGCAGGTGAAAGCCAAGACGTGGTGCTGGAAAAAAGCCGCGCGGGCGTTTGGAAGAGCACGATCGATGTCAAACTTCCCGGCCTCTATAAGGCGGAGTCGATGGCCGAGTCTGGCCCACTAACAGCCGTGGCGCATGCGGGCGCCGAAGACCCGCGCGAGATGAGTGAAGTGACGGCGACAGAAGGCAAGATGAAGCCGATCATTGAGGCCACAGGTGGTGGCACATTCTGGACGCGTGCAGGGTCATCTCTGCTGAGCGCAACAACCGATGCCAGCAACGTGGTGTTGCCGCGCGTGACCATGCTGTCGAACGCCAAGGTCTTGGCGGGCTCGGGCTGGATGGGGTTGCGTGACCGTGAAGCGTTCGTGACACGTGGCGTGAAGCTGACACCACTGTTCACCGGGTTAGCGGCGCTGGCAGCACTGTTGTTCTTGATTTCGATCGCGTGGTGGCGCGAAGGCCGCTGAGTTCAGGCCGCTAGGCGGAACATCAAAACGCCCGCTAGCGTGAGAAACGTGCCGGTAATTTCCAGGCGCGTCAGCCGCTCCTTGAAATAGAGATGCGAGATCAGCAACGTGAACAAGACCTCCACTTGCGCGACTGCTCGCACGTAAGAGGCGTTTTGGAGCGCGAAGGCTGAAAACCACGCCATCGACCCCGCCGCACTGCTGACGCCAACGAGGGCGGCGCCTCGACGGTTGGCCCAGAGCTTGGCGAAGACGCCCGGCTGGCGCCACAACAGCCAGATGCCAAGCACCACGGCTTGCATCACAACTGACACCATCACTGCCCAGGCGCCGCGCCACAAGAAATGACCTTCGCCGACACTCAACGTGGCTTCGCGCATGAAGAGGAACGACAGCGCGAAGAAGATGGCACAAGAAACCGCGAGCCAGTTGCTCGAAACGGGTGGGACGGGGGCGGCCGGCTTTGTTGCCGTGGCAGGCACCAGTTCAGCCTTCCGAGCAGCGGGGCTGGCTGACAGCAAAAAGATGCCAGACAACACGGTGAGCAGGGCGAGCGCACCGCTGGCTGAGATGTCTTCGGAGAAGAAGAGACTGCCAAGAATCGCGATGAGAACGACGTCCACCTTGTTTAGTATGGAGGCTACGGCAAATCCGCGCACGCGGAATAAGGCAATCAGGGTTGCAGTCGCGATGACCTGGGCCCCTGCTCCGCATGCGGCATGGAACAAGAACAGAGGTGAAAACTCGGGGTAGCGTGGGTCAACCAGAAGCAGAATGACGACAAGGTAAACAAGGAGTATCGGAAGGCCAAAAGCCGAGCGAACATAAGTAGTTGCTAGCGTCGAGACTTTCTCATTCAGGCGTTTCTGTGCAGCTGTACGGACGGCTTGGCACGCGGCGGCCGCGATGGACAACCAAATCCAAAGGTCCTGCAAGCATTATGCTCCTTATGAAGCCTGACATTTTCGTCCAGCTGCCATAAGCGATTTGCAGGACTTCGGGACACTTAGCGCTTGAGAATGCTGCGATGCAACCTTAGCATCACAATTGTGACATTTTCTGCCAAGCTTTCGGGAGAGCACGCGCGATGAACTATCATGCTTACGAATTGGCACATGCGATGCTTTCTCCGATGCGCATCGGGGTTGAGACGTTCCGCGCGATGGTGGACTTCCCGTTCAACCCTTTTACCAAAACGCCGGTGGCGCGAAACATCTCTGCGGCGTGCGAACTTTTTGAAAATGTTACCCGCCGTTACGGCAAACCGCACTTCAACATCGACAGCGTAAAAATGGGCGGCTTGGAAGTACCCATCACGGAAGAGATCGTGATGCGCAAGCCCTTCTGTAATCTCTTGCACTTTGATCGCGACCGCAATGTCGCCGGCGACCGCTATGATCCGAAGGTCTTGCTCGTGGCGCCGATGTCTGGCCACTACGCAACGCTCTTGCGCGGCACGGTGGAAGCCATGCTGCCGGAACACAATCTTTACATCACCGACTGGATGGATGCGCGCGACGTACCTCTCTACGAGGGCAAGTTCGAACTTGATGATTTCATCGATTACATCATCGACTTTGTGCGGTTCCTGGGAACAAACACGCATGTAATCGCCGTTTGCCAGCCGGCAGTGCCAGCGCTCGCCGCGACGGCTGTGATGGCCATGCGCGATGAGGTTTGCCAGCCGGCGTCGCTGACCATGATGGGCGGCCCGATCGATACGCGGCGCAATCCCACCGTCGTCAACAACCTGGCGCAAGAGCGTTCGCTCTCCTGGTTCGAAAACAACGTGATCTCAACCGTGCCGTTTCCCCATGCGGGAATGATGCGACGCGTCTACCCTGGCTTCATGCAGCTGACTGGCTTCATGACGATGAACCTGGAGCGCCACGTCAAAGCGCACACCGACTTGTTCCACAATCTGGTGAAGGGTGACTGCGACAGCGTCAAGCAGCACCAAACCTTCTACGATGAGTATCTGTCGGTGATGGATCTGACGGAAGAGTTCTACCTGCAGACCGTGAAGACGGTGTTCCAGGATCACGCCCTGCCGGACGGCGAGATGCTGCATCGTGGCGAGAAGGTCGATTGCTCAGCCATTCGGAAGACGGCGATCATCACCGTTGAAGGCGAGCGCGATGACATTTGCGGACTCGGCCAGACCCAAGCGGCGCAGGATTTGTGCACGAACGTGCCGGAGGACGAAAAGTATCACTACGTGCAAGCGGGCGTCGGTCACTACGGCGTTTTCAACGGCACGCGCTGGCGCACTGAAATTCAGCCGCGCATTCGTGAGATGATCCGGACGGTGAACTACAAGCGTATGATTGGCGGCGACGATACGCGCATCCCGCCACCAGTCGCCAAGCTGAAGGCCGATTCGGAGCCGGACGGCCTGACGATCAACTGATCCGCGCTGCGGTCTGAGTTCAGCTCAGGCTTGGGTGGTGCCTCTCGGCGCCGCTCACTTGCAAATTTTCATAATGGCATGCAGCGGCTTGGGAGTGCCCGCGGGCTTGAAGCGCGCCCGGAATTGTTTGGCTTGTGAGAACCCGCCCGCGCCGATGGCGATCGAGATGCGTCTACTCGCCAAGCCCAACTCGCGCACCAGGATATGATCGACGCCAACAGACCGGCCCACCCACGTGCGCTTGGGTGATGGCGCGCGCTCCAGCGTGCCGTAGACTTCTCTCACTGGCCGGTCGTCGACCTTGATGTAGATCTTTCCCGATCTTGGCAGGTGTTTGGAGATGCCCCGTTCGACCTTGTGATCACTGACATAGAGTATGGAGAGACGCGGTGACTTGACGGTGCAGTAGAGGCTCAGGCTGGCATGCTTCTCTTCGCCGAGCATGACGAAATAGGTGTCGTCACCATCAAACTCGTCGATATTCTTGCCGGGCTTCCAGTTGTGCCCCAAAGCCTGCGTTGCAGATAAGAGCAGCACCAAAGCCAGGAATATACGGACCACGACAGGGCCTCCGATACGCAATTAACTCTGTGTGCGTCTTTCATCGCACATAGCGGGTGACTTGTGAAGAAACTTCAGCCTACTGCTCATTTGTCTACTTTTCAAAACCCGCGAAGCATGGCAAGCTTCTGTCATCGTTCAACAATCGAAAGGAGGTGATCCGATGTCGAGTGGGATTCTGAGGACGGCGATGTCGTGGTCGCCCGGTTCTGGATCGGATCAGCCTCTGACGCTGCTCTAGCTGGAATTAGGGATCGCGGCCTTGGTCATTGACCACGCCGCCCATGTCTCACGGAGGCCGCCCTCAGGGCGGCCTTTTCGTTTTTTGTGAAAGAACACGTAGCGCTCGAAGCGCGCGAGCGTACCGGTCTCGTCGAGGGCCGGTGCCAATGCCAAGTCATTGCGCGCGACCGCAGGGTTAATTCCAAAAGCCGAGGGCGAATTGTTGTTTGCGGACATAATTTTGCCCATCGAAAGGTGATCGGTGCGAGGTCTTAGTAGCCGAAGCGTTAGGGGAGCAATGCCGTGTTCGGGCGATCAGATCAAAGCAACCGCGGGCCACAGCCAGTGGCGCCAAACGGCCCACCACCACAGCCGCAACAGCAGGGCTCGCACGTAGCGTCCCCTACAGGACGGGTCGATCCGTTCGCAAAAGCCGAAGTGATGGGTGACTCCGTCATCGGTACGGACCTGACTATCTTGGGTGAAAAGATCACGATCATCTCGCAGAACAAGCTGCAGATCGACGGCGATGTCCGTGGCGACGTCAACGGACGCCAGGTTGTCATCGGCGAAGATGGCTCGGTCGTTGGCACCGTGTCGGCCGACGTCATCGAAGTTCGCGGTGGTGTGCGCGGCGCGATCAAGGCCACGACCGTGACGCTACATCCGACGGCCCAAGTTGACGGCGAGATCATGCATCAAACGCTGGCGATTTCGGAAGGCGCGCAGTTCGACGGCCGTGTTCGCCGGGCGAAAGATCCCAACGAACTTAAGCCGGTACTCGACCCCGCTGCGCTACAGCGCGCCCAGCCCGTTCAGCAGACCGGCTAAGCTCTTCTATATCGGCTCCACGCCGATCAATGCACTGAGGCGATGGCTGTCACGCGGGTTCAGCGTGATGACATCGCCTCCCGCATTTGTGGTCTCCACACACACCATTGTCCGGTAGGCGCCAGGCGGCATGTCCGTCAGTCGCGTGGATTTTTCGACCCACGGATTCCAAACGACGCAGGATGAGCTGCCCTCGTTCGCGATCCTGATTTTTCGCTTAGCGCCGGCGTCTTCGATAACAGCGGGTGCGGTGACATTCTGATAGATGCGATCGATTTCAGCGGAAATGCTGATCTTTCCCGTTTGCTTGCAGCGCGCATTGTCCTGGAGCTTGTCCAGGTAATCTGCGCCATCCAGGCCGGCGACCGCTATGGCCTCGATATCGCTGATGGCGAAGTAGGTATGCAGGGCTTGGCTCAAATCGAACGGCTCATTGCCGGTGTTTATAGTCTCAAGATCGATGCGCAAGTGATCCGATAATTGGACCGTGAGACTCAGACTGGCTTTGCCGTGCCACAGCTTGGCATGTTCTGGCGTAGTCTCGAAACCAAGCGTGACCGAACAGGTATTCGGCGAGGCCGACGTCTCATACACGAGCCAAGGCGTTTTGCGCACGAAACCATGGTCTGGCTTTGACGGGTCGGTTGCGTGCGTCGCAAACCATGGCCAGCACACCGGAACACCGCCGCGAATGCCCCGGCCCGGTTCGCATTTTGCGTCGGGTGAAAGCCACATCACCTCGCCGGAGTTTGCCGGCCTGTAGCTAACAACGTGGGCTCCGTGAAGCATCACTTCGCAGCTTGCGCCGCCTGTAGCCAAGCGCGCCGCCGTGCCGCCTAACCGATGTTGGACGAAGTCAATCGAGCCGCGCTTGGCGAAAGCTTCGTTTAGCCGGTCAAGCTCAGTAACGGCGTCCTCTGGGGCTGTCATTAGGGCAATTGTCCTGGACGCGGATGTCATGCCTGATCAGCCGGCAGACTTCCGCCTTCTTGTTTGGGTTGTTTCGTATCTGCGAGTTTGAAACCCGAATACCGTATTCGCGCGCTACCTTAGCCAAATAGTTGTCGGCGCAGTAGGGGGTAAAGATCTCGTTCCCTTGGACAATCTGATAGTCTTTGTTGCAGCGTATACGTGCGTCAGCCGATCCAGCCAGAGCAATAATTACTGTTCCAGCAATCGGAAGTGTGAGCAGGCGTTTCATCCTGGCCTCCTTTGAAATGACCTGGCGTGATGACAATAGTACGTGTCACTTCGCTCTTGGGTTCATCACAATTGGGCGCTTAAGCCGTAAAAGCGGACAGACTGAGTGCAAGAACCGTCATAATCGACAGGGTGGTCAGCACGCCTCGCTTAAACACGAACAATACAATGGCCGCGATCACGAGTAGACCGAGAGCGCTCATGTTCAGCGTCGACCAATCGGGAATGCTAAGATGCAGTGGCCCGATGTCTTGCGGCGTTACTCGCGCGAACAAAACGTGCAGCGCGAACCAGACCGACAGGTTCAAGATCACCCCAACGACGGCTGCGGTGACGCTCGCGAGTGCGGCGGACAGGCGTGGTTCGCGGTTTAGCCGCTCGATGTATGGTGCGCCGGCGAAGATCCAGAGGAAGCATGGCGCAAAGGTTGCCCAAAGGCTGACGGCAGCCGCGAGCAGTGCCATGCCAGGCGAGGCCCCGCCCGCGTGGCGCCATCCTGCTAAGGTGGCGACAAACTCGGTCACGAGTATAAGCGGACCAGGAGTCGTTTCAGCAAGCCCCAAGGCATCCAGCATTTCGCCGGCTTCCAGCCAACCGTAGCTTTGAACGACGTCTTGAGCCATGTAGGCCAGGACCGCGTAGGCGCCGCCAAAGGTTACGACTGCGAGCTTTGAGAAGAATACCGCAATCTGCGACAGGACATGGTCCCACCCGAACGTGACGATGATGAGCGCGAGCGGCGCGAGCCAGATGATGAGCCCCGCCGTGATCGTCTTGGCTGTCTGTCCGATCGTGACCTTTGGCGTCGCTTCTTCCACCGCCGCAGTCGGCTGGTGCGCGCCGCCGCGGATGGCGCCGAACATGGCCGCGGCCAGAACGACCAGAGGGAACGGCACATTGAAGGCGAAGATGGCGAGGAACGCGAGGCCGGCAACAATCCAATCGGCTTTGCTATGCAGAGCCCGGCGCGCGACGCGGAACAGAGCATCCATGACGATCGCCAGGACAGCGGCTTTGATGCCGAGGAAGACGGTCTCAACAAGCGGCAGCTGTCCGAAGCTGGCATAAAGCAGTGCCAAGGCAAGCACGACGAGTGCACCGGGCATGACGAAGAGCAGGCCGGCCGCGATTCCACCGGCCAACCCGCGGATGCGCCAGCCAGCGTAGGTCGCCAGCTGCATGGCCTCCGGGCCGGGCAAAAGCATGCAGAAATTGAGGGCTGCGAGGTACTGCTTTTCCGTCAGCCACGGCCGCTCTTCCACCAGTTCGCGGTGCATCAACGCGATCTGTCCGGCAGGGCCGCCAAACGAGATAACGCCGATCCGAAAGAACACAGTCAGCATCTCTTTGAAGGATGGGTTTTGCTGAGTGCCGAATGCGCTTTGGGACGGCGGCTGCTCGTTCACGGGGGTATCCTTGTTTCAGGTTTGTGACGGTTATGGCAGCGCCTGATGACTAGCTGACGACGTAAAATTCTTCGTAACCCGGAACTGCGGGGCACGCACCAAACGGGCCATCTCGACGCCCATTTTTCGCCTCTTTTTCTGAGACTTCCACGGTCTCGCTGACGTCAAAGTTGTGCGACGTGCGGTCGCATGAGTTGGTGCTACATCAGCAAAAATGCTTGTGAAAACAATCGCCCCTCTTTCGCGTGGAAAATGATGCTCTGCAGCGGGGGTTGACCAAAATCGTCACCGGGTGTTTCGGTTCGCGGACCAGAACGGGGGACAAGTCCAAAAAAGCGGCGCCCTCTAACATGAGCACGGCGGCAGACCGGGGTTCTGGAAAACAACTGAGGGGATCTTGCGGCTTCCTCGACCTCAAAGCACTCCGGCCTAACCGGAAGGCGCGTCCACGTTGGGCCGCCGCTTAGAGGCAGGCGCCGGGAAACCACCTCAAAGACAGTTGCCGCCGCCTAGAGTGGAGATGATCATGCGCAAACTCTTTGTGGGAGCGATTGCTCTTGCGTCACTAGCATTGTTTACGGCGGCTCCGGCCAACGCCTACTGGAAGTGCATGGGCAGCTATGTTGCCTGTGGTTCTTCGTCATCGAAGTCCTACAAGAAGACGACTTACCGCAAATCCGCGAAGAAGTACCGCGCCGCACGCAAATCCTATGGCCGCAAAGCTCGCTACACTCAGCGTAAGAGCACCCGCCGTACGGCGAAGCGGACCTACAGCGGTGCTGGCTCGATGTCGGGTATCGCGTCTTACTACTGGCAGCCGCAGGCTGTCGCATCTGGCGGCCGCTTCAACCCGAACGCTCTAACGGCCGCGCACAAGACGCTTCCGTTCGGCACGAAGGTTCGCGTTACGCACGCTGGCAATGGCCGTTCCGTTGTTGTCACCATCAATGACCGTGGTCCGTACATCAAAGGCCGCATCATCGATCTATCGCGCCGCGCGGCCCAGGTTATCGGCATGACCGGCTCGGGCATTGCACGCGTTCGCGTCAACATTGTCGGCTAAAGACATCTGGCGATAGAAATTTGTGAAGCGGCGGATACAGACTTCCGCCGCTTCATTTTTGCTCGAATCACGTAGTGTTTGCGTTGTCCCATCAATTTTCGGAGCGTGATGACGTGCGTGATCTTCCGATCCTTACGCGATCCCTGTTTGTCTGCGGCTTCTGTGCGCTTGGCACGCCAAGCGCTTGGGCTGACGATCCCTTCAGCGGCATTCCCGATCTTGCCCAGCAAGCATCGCGTGTTGCGCATTCCGATGATGAGACCACCGTCGCAAGCGCCAGCGCCGAGACCGGGGCGCTGCAAGGCTGGGTGACAGCCCTTTCCAAGGACCTTGCGCCGGCTCCCTCGCCTCCGGCAACCGTGCCCGCTGCCCCGCCTGCGCTTGCGGCTCCAGCGCCCGCGCCGGCCCAAAAGCCGAAAGCTGCCCGCGCCAAGCCTGGGCATCTGCTTTCCGGCATCGCCTCGTACTACTGGCAGGACCAGATGACGGCTTCGGGCGAGCGCTTCAACAAGGATGAGCTAACGGCCGCGCACAAGACATTGCCCTTCAACACCAAGGTGCGTGTTTCTTGCAAATCAACCGGACGGGAGGTTGTTGTGCGGATTAATGACCGTGGACCTTTCATTCCCGGCCGCGTCATCGATCTTTCGGAAGCAGCCGCCAAGGTTCTCGGCATGCGGGGCAAGGGGTTGGCCCCCGTCAACCTGGAAGTTGTCAGCCGTTAACCGCCTTGGCTCGTGATACGGTCTGAGTGTTTGCCTGCCGGCGATAATTTCCGGTATCTTTCCGCAAATTGATGGGAAGAACGCTGGCGGACATATGTCGAAGCCCGACAAGAATTTGAAGAGAGCCAATGCTCTTGGCGTGATCCGCACGGCGATGGTGGAGAAGAAGCTCACGCAGCAAGAGCTTGCCGATGCCGCGGACTGTCACGAAAAAACAATTCAGAATCTGATGCAGGGCCGTACGGTGCGTGACCAGACACTGTTTGACGTCTGCATGGTGCTCGATCTCGACTATCAGCGCATCAAGGATGACTGGGCGGGGTCGATGACGGCGACGCAGCCGATGGACCTGCAGGGCGAAGGTGGCGTGGTCGCTCCCGTCTACATGGGCGCCTACACGCGCGCCGGCGTCGACCATTACCTCGGAAGCTATCTGACGCTGCGGCCGGCCTTTACAGCGCCAGACCGCATCGTGGCTTACCGGACGGACATTGTCTGGGATCCCGACTGGCCGAGCCTGCTGTTTGAAGAGCGAAACCGCGCCGACGCGCCGTTCTCGCACCGGGGCCGGCTCTATCTTCCAGCGTCGTCGATGTTCATCCACCTGGTCTCGCTGACGAAGGGAGCGATGCGCATGATCATCGTTTCTCAGCTCGATCAGGAAGGGCAGATGCGCGGGTTGATCACGACGCTCAACAAACAACGCGCGAATTACGTTCCAGTTTCGTCGCCAATCGTTTACGCCAAGCTTGCGGACTTCAAGGGAGCAAAGCTGGGCGAAATCAAACCCGGCGAAGCCAGCTACGACGAGTACCGTGCGCTTCTGGAGGCCACCACGGCAGATGGCTATGCGCGGCTGGTTGGACTGGAAGACTGAGCTTAGTTCAGGCCGAGGATAGCTGAGACGCGATCGCTTGCCGGGCTTGTCTTGACGGTCTGCGGATCGCCGGTTTGCAGAATTTTGCCCTTGTCGAGCACGGCGACGCGATCGGCCAGTTCCAACGCTTCGCCGATATCGTGCGTCACGAAGATCACCGGGATGCGCAGGCTCTTTTTCAGCACCATCAGATCGTCCCGGAGCGCACGCCGCGTCATGCGGTCGACGGCGGAAAACGGCTCGTCCAGAAGGAGCACGCGTGGACGGCGCGCCAGTGCTCTTGCTATGGCGACACGCTGACGTTCACCGCCGGAGAGTTCATGAGGGCGCCTTGCTCCAAGCCCGGTCATATGCACGCGTTCCAACAGTTCTGCTGCTGCAGTGTAAGCTTTTTTTCTGTCACCAGGCACAATAGCAATGGCGACATTGTCCAACGCACTCATGTGGGGGAACAGCGCGTAGTCTTGAAACACTAGGCCGACGCCGCGTTCCTGCGGCGGTTTGCAAACTTTGGCTTTCGTCGAAAGCCAGGTCTGACCGCCCGATGTGATTGTTCCCTCCGCGACCGGCGCGAGCCCGGCTATGATGTGCAGCAATGTTGTCTTGCCGCTGCCCGATGGGCCGATCAAGGACAGGAGTTCGTTCGCGCCGCATTCAAATCCGACATCCAGCCTGACCGGTTCCGTTTGGCGAATAGACACGTTCAGGATCGGATCGCCATTGGCTATCGTTGGCTTAGCCATTCACGCGCGCTCCCGAGCGGCGGGCTGTCGCATGTACGATGGCGATGGCAATGAAGGAGATTGCGAGCAACGTCGCGGCCATGATGCCCGCTTGGTCATATTGAAACGCTTGCACGCGATCGTAGAGCGCCAGGGACAACGTTTGCGTTTCTCCAGGGATGTTGCCGCCGATCATCAAGATCACGCCGAACTCACCGAGCGTGTGAGCAAAGGTAAGCGCGAGCGCGGAGACGATTCCGGGCCAAGCAAGCGGCAGCTCCACGTGGCGGAATGTCTGCCAGTTCGACAGGCCGCTCACCCACGCTGCTTGGCGAACATTCATTGGGACGGCTTCAAACGCGCGCTGCACCGGTTGCACGGCAAACGGCAGATTGGCGATCAAAGATGCAATCAAGATGCCGTTGAAGGAGAACACGAGTGGCGCGCCGAACAGCTGCCCGGCGAGCTTGCCCAGTCCCGCGGATGGCGACAAGCCGACCAGAAGATAATAGCCAAGCACTGTTGGCGGCAGCACAAGCGGCAGCATCACGAGCGCTTCGCAAATGGCTTTGCCGCGAAACCGGCCCCACGCCAGAACACGCGCGACGATGATCGCCACCGGCAAGATTAAGCAGCACGTCCAAAACGCCAGCTTCAACGACAGGTAAAGAGCAGCGCTTTCCATTCCGCCTCCTACAGGTCCGGAACATCGAAGCCGTATTTGGCGAAGATGGACCGCGCGTCCTCCGACCTAAGGAAAGCATGGAAGGCGCGAGCCTGTTGACCGGCGGAATTCAGCAGGACCATGGACTGGCGTACGGGATCATACAGAGATGTATCGACCGGCACGTGCCTGACAGAGCTGCTGACAGCGGGTGCCTTCAGCAAAGCCTCCGCGACGAGGGCGGCGTCAGCCGCACCGGAGGCGACAAATTGGACGGCCTGCCCGACGTTTTCCGCCATAACGATGTGGCCGTTCAACCCATCCCATAGCCCCGCGCGCTGAAGCGCTTGCTCAGCGGCTTTGCCGTATGGCGCTAGCTTGGGATTGGCAATGGCGAAGGCTCGGATACTTCCGTTGCCGAGCGCTCGCTTTATTCCTTGCAGCTGGGCATCGGTCTCGATTGTACGGTCCTTGGCTATTGCGAGCGCTAGACGGCCCTGCACCAGCACTTGGGCGGGGCCGCTTGCCTTGCCGTTTTGTACAAGCCGCTCGGCGCTTGCTTCATCAGCAGCTAGGAACTGCGTGAACGGCGCGCCCTCTTCGATCTGGCGTACGAGGTTGCCAGTCGATCCGAAACTCAGTTTGACCTGCTGGCCTGTCTTCTGGCGATAGACAGACGCGATCTCGCTGACCGCCAACCGCAGAGAAGACGCGGCAGCCACTATAAGGGTCGCGTTTTCTGCAGCGCTTGCCACTGGTGCGCAAGACGCGGCCAGCCACAAGCCGGCGGCCAGGGGCAGTGCGAGAACGCGATTGATCATGTGTCCAGAGTTTCGAATTTCGGAACCATGGCGGGAACCTAGCAGCAGGCTCCCTGGACCGCGAGCGTTATTTCCGTTTGGACATAACGTTAAGCTTGCGGGTCAAAGCGGTGAGATCCGATTTTATGGCCTTGTTGGTGGCTGCTTCCATGTTGCGGTAGCGTTTGACGATTTCTTCGCCCAGCTTGGTCAACTCCGATCCGCCTCCATGCGCACCCCCAGTCGCGCCGGTCACCACATCGGCGCCGAACTCGCTGTTCATCTTTTCAATCAAGGTCCAAGCGCGCTTGTAGCTCATGCCCATGCGCCGCCCGGCAGCCGCAATGGAGCCTGTCTCGCGGATGCCTTCCAGCAGATCAGCGCGCCCCGGGCCCAGCAAAACGTCTGGCGCTAAATACACGCGCAGGCGCAATCCGGTGCGGACCTTCTTCGCCTTCATGCCTTCTCCCTATCACTGACAGGGCAAGCCTAGCACAATCACGGTGTTTGAATTGCAAGCTGGCTATTTGGCACCAGGCGCGGCTTGCGGCTCGGGCTCTTGAAATCCGCGAGCGGACGTGGCGGTGACTGGTCCGTCCTCTGGCGCGATGGGCGCTTCGTGGGCGAGGAACCGCGCCTTTAGATCGACAGTCTCGCTACGGCCGACGGCGTCGCGGTGCAGATCCAGCCACTTGTCAGCTTCAACCCGGCCGGCGCCGTACAAATGATTGAAGAGCTCCAAGTCGGCGTTCATCTTGCTCTCGTCACTTAGAGCGCCGGTGTATCGCGCAGCCTCGATCAAGTGGAAGCGGTGTTTCGAAAGCGCAGCCAAGCGGCCCTGGAGCCGGCGCCGGAAGAAGCCAAATCCTCTCATCGACTCGCGCACGGTTTCGATGATTTCCACATCCCGCATCAAAGGCGCGTTGAACGTGAGACGATTGACGTGACCGGAGATTTCGCGCGCGCCCGTTGGCAAGTCGTGACGGATCAGCGGATTGATCTGCACGAGCAACGTATCTTCCACGGGGCTTTCCATCGCCAGCGTGACCATGTCCGGGTTGGCGGAAAAGCCGCCGTCCCAGTAAGCCACTCCGTCGATGGTCACAGCATGATGTAGCGTGGGCAGGCAGGCGGAAGCCAGGATTGCGTCCACCGTCAATCCGTCCCGGCGGAACAAGCGCGGCCTACCCGTCGCAACTTCCGTAGCGGCGATGAGCAATTCGAGCGGACTTTGGCGCACTAGGCCGAAGTCGATCTTTTCCGTTATGAGGCGGCGAAGCGGATCAAAGCCCAGCGGATTGAATTCGTACGGCGACCACAAACTGGCGACCTGTGCCATCGACGGTGAGCGTGACAAGCCGTAGAGGAACGGGTTGAGGCGCAGAAAGTCGGGCACCCCGGCGCGGTGCACACCTTCCCAGACCTCACGCAGCAGTTCGCGCGCGCGGCCGCGGCCGCCTTCAACCAGCCCCGCGACGAGCGCCACGGCGTTCACGGCGCCGGCGCTTGTGGCGGAAATCCAGCCGAATTCCAGCTGCTCTTCTTCAAGCAGCCGATCGAGCACACCCCAGGTGAAGGCGCCGTGCGCGCCTCCGCCTTGCAGTGCCAAGTTGACCGTTATCGTCTTGCGAAAGAGCCGCACTTCACTACCCCGATTCAATCACGCCGTTACGCGCGCTGCCCCGCCGCTGGGACCGATAGTGCGCCTTACCAGCTTTATGATGTCACCAGTCCATGCTGCGGCACAACGTGTCATGAGGTGGCAGGCTGAGTATGCGCCCCGACACTCCAGCGGCACACTAATACACTGATTTGTCTCATCTTTGAAAGAAATCCGTAGACGCAATAAATCTACTGAGTGGCGTTGCTTTTGTGCGCTGCACGCGGTTATTCTGTGTGCTGCAGATGATGGATTCGGGGAGATCATCGTGCGCTGCCTCCATAGAATGCTTTCGCTTGTCGTTGCTGTCGCAGTTCTTACGCTGGCGGCTGAACCGTCCCACGCGCTCGACTGCAAGGAGCATCCTCACATAGCCTCCGCCAAGGGGGGATTTCGTGCTTTGACAGCGGTGAACGCCCGCTCTGCCTGGCGCGCCTCGGTGCGCGAGCATGAAGGGCTGAACTGGATGCTGTGGCGCCTTGCCAAGTTCAAGGCGACTAGGTGCGCTCAAGCTGGCCAGGACGGGCCGTGGATTTGCGTCGCCCGCGCCAACCCCTGCAAACCCGGCAACTAGCCCTCTGTCGATCAGGGGCCTAGGGTACGCGCATGACGGTGCCAGCCGCGGGCACGTCCAAGGCAACGTCCGGCCGCAGTGGCTGTCTGCGCAGTTCAACGACCCCACCGGCGGCGGAACGCAGGCCGCGCGTTACAAGTTCGATCTCAACGCCATCGCCAGACTTCGTGAAGCGATAGAGGTTGTAGCGAGCCAGGGGCTCGTAGCGGTGCTCTCGTCCCGCCGACCCGGTTGCGACGCCCACGACGGGCAGATCGCGGCCGGCTTTTGTTGAAACCCAGCGCAACGAGTCACGATGGTTGTGACCGTGGATGACGAGTTCGGCGCCTTTCTCAATCAGCAGCGATTCCATTTCTTCGCAGTCCATCAGCGCGCGGCGTTTCGGGGCCTGCCCTACCAGTGGCGGGTGGTGGATAAGAACGACGCGGATGAGACCTTCGCGCGCTGTCTTGTCCAGAACCTCGGACAGTGCCCGCAGCTGGCGTTCGCCGACGCGGCCGTACGCTCTAAACAAGCGTGTTGGGAAGGAGGAGTTCAAGGCGATGATCGCCAACGGGCCAACGCGCCTGACGAGGGGGAAGTCCTGCTCCTGGCCGCGCACCTCAAGCCCCCAGGCATCCGAGTAGAAATACTCACCCCAGGCGTTAAGGCAGGCCGTGTCACAGCCCGTGGTATAGATGTCGTGATTGCCGGGTATGAGACTGACGCGATCCTTGTCTTCAAAGCGGGACAACCAGGTCAAGGCCGACTGAAATTCCGTTGGCAATCCAAGGCAGGCCAAGTCTCCGGTGACAGCGATCTGATCGGGTTCTTGCGCGACGATATCATCGGCCAAGAGTGCTGCGACCGACCGTAGGTGTAGCTTGCGGCGGTTGCGCAGCCAGTTGATCAACCCGAGGATTCGCTTGGTATTCCAAAGCCACGGCCGGAATGACAGCACCGGCGGCAGGTGCACGTCGGATATCTGGGCCAGTGTGGTGACGTTGGCATCTCTCATCGGCCCGGTTCTTAGCCAAAGAACGGGGCGGAGGCGAGCGGTTTTGTCCCAAAGCGGAGATTTGCCAGCGCTTGGCCAATTGCCGATAGTCAATGCGCAGCATCCTGAGAGAGACGCGGGCGTTGAAGAAACTTTTGATCAAGAGCATCCAGAGCTACTGGCGCTTCTCACGCGGGTTGACCATGGGCGCTCAGGGCTGCGTTATCAGGAGCGACGGGCACGTTCTTTTGATCCAGCACACATACCGCCCGGGCTGGTTTTTCCCAGGCGGCGGCGTTGAGAAGGACGAAACTGTATGGGAAGCGCTTGAACGGGAACTGTGGGAAGAGGCCTGCGTTAAACTTTCCCCCAATCAACCACCTGAGCTATTCGGCGTTTATGCTAACCATCAACGGTTCGCAGGCGATCACGTCGTTCTGTTCGTGGTTCGCGACTGGACGCAACCGGTTCCGCCCAAGCCAGACAAGGAAATTGCAGCTCATCAATTTGTTGATCCCGGCAAGCTTCCGCATGACATTCATGCGCCGACTGCCGCGCGCATCTCGGAAATCTTTTTTGGGGCGGCCCCGTCCCGCGACTGGTAAGCCTTCATGACACCTCAGCCCATCATGCGCGCTATGACGCCAGACGATCTTGCCGATGTCGCGCAGCTGCATGCGGATGTGTTTGGCCCGGGACGGTTCGCGCGCTCGGCATACCGCGTTCGTGAAGGACGGCCAAGCGTTCATCTGACGCCGTTCTGCCGCGTGGTGACATGCGGAAATCGCCTAATCGGCGCGCTCAGCTTTACCTATGTCGATATCGGTGGCCAGCTCGGAGCGCTGCTGCTCGGGCCGATCGCTGTCTTGCCGGGCTTCATCAACAAGGGCTTCGGGCGGGGCATGATCGCGGAATCGATGGTGCTGGCCTATCGCGAAGACATACAGCTCGTCATCCTTGTTGGTGACGCGCCCTACTACGACCCGCTCGGTTTCAAACCGGTGCCGCCGGGGCAGATCCTGATGCCTGGTCCGGTTAATCCATCGCGGCTTTTGGCGGCGGAGCTGAAGCCCGACGCGCTACCTCAATTTCGTGGTCTGATCACAGCCTGCTGACGACGGTCAGTCAGCGAAAGGATCCTTCATCAGGATCGTGTCGTCGCGTTCAGGGCTCGTCGACAAGAGCGTCACGGGGCATTCGATCAGCTCTTCAATATGGCGAACGTACTTGACCGCTTGCGCGGGCAGCGAAGCCCAGCTGCGCGCGCCTCGCGTTGACTCAGTCCAGCCTTCGAACGTTTCCCAAACCGGCTTCACACGTGCCTGGGCTGATTGTCCCGCGGGCAAGCGATCCAAGCGTTCGCCGTCCAGTTCATAAGCGACACAGACTTTGATTTCCTCAAATCCGTCGAGCACGTCCAGCTTGGTCAGGGCAATGCCGTCGATCCCGGCAACCTTGACGATTTGGCGAACGAGCACGGCGTCAAACCAGCCGCAGCGGCGCTTGCGCCCGGTTACCGTTCCGAATTCGTGTCCGCGCTCGCCCAGCTTCTGGCCGATCTCGCAGTCTAACTCTGTGGGAAACGGGCCAGAGCCGACACGCGTCGTGTAGGCTTTGGCGATACCCAGGACGTGACCTAGCGCACGCGGGCCAACGCCGGAACCGGTTGCTGCCTGCGCCGCGATCGTGTTGGAGGACGTGACGAACGGATAGGTTCCGTGATCGATGTCTAGGAGTGCGCCTTGCGCGCCTTCGAACAGGATCCGCTTGCCGGCGCGGCGCTCCCGGTCGAGCAGGTCCCACGTCACATCAGCGAATGGCAAAATCTTCGGCGCGATCTCGAGCAATTCGGCCCGCACCGACTCGCGCGAGATCAGCGGTTTGTCCAGGCCTTTGCGAAGCGCATTGTGGTGCACGATGATGCGATCGATCTTGGGATCGAGTGTCTTGGGGTTTTTCAGATCCTGAACGCGGATCGCACGGCGGCCAACCTTGTCTTCGTAAGCCGGGCCAATGCCGCGGCCAGTCGTGCCGATCTTGCCGTCGCCGGCAGCTTCTTCGCGCAATTGGTCCAGCTCGCGGTGCAGCGGCAGGATAAGCGTTGCATTCTCGGCGATGCGCAGGTTCTCACGCGTCACCGACACGCCTTGCTCGGACAGCCGTTCGATCTCACCGCTTAGTGCCCAAGGATCGATGACCACGCCGTTACCGATAACACCCAGCTTGCCCGGGCGAACGACGCCGGACGGAAGAAGCGAGAGCTTGTAGGTGTTGTCGCCGATGACCAGCGTATGGCCGGCGTTGTGACCGCCCTGGAAGCGCACGACGATGTCCGCGCGCTCGGAGAGCCAGTCCACGATTTTGCCTTTGCCTTCGTCGCCCCACTGAGCGCCGACCACTACTGCGTTCGCCATTTCTTGCCTCTTAACACGACAAGGCCCTAGCGTTGCATCAGCGCTGCCAGGGCCTTCGCCGAACTTCAAGGCGGGTTATAGCGAAATTGACGCCAGAGCAAACCGAATAGCAGGCTGTTCCCGGCTTTTCGGTGGCTAGCAGGCCAAAATCAACCGGTTGTTGGTTAATCGCGGCCACGCATCGACATTTGCATGGCGTTACGCTGCATCCTCATACCGCCGATCGTAAGTATGATGCCGACAATCCCGACAAGAATGTTGAGCAGGTCAACGATGGATTCGAAGCTGAGCCACGAGCTATCGTCCCCTCGCCGACGTGAAGAGCGATCCCGGCGGAAATTTCTTTCGCGCCGGTCAAATGACCGGCTTGAGAAGCCGTCTTGAGACCGCGACATACCGGGCGGTTGCCATCCGTACTGGCGTGCGCCGAACGTCGCCAACGCGCCACCGGCTAAAATCAGCCCAAGCAAGATATAGAGAAGTTTTCGCATCGGTTTCTCCTGTCACCGGTGTCTTAGGCCGGTAGCGTGTCAGAGGCGTGATCTTGCAAAGCCGTCAGCGGCTGTACTCAACCGACTTGGCCGCCGGCCATGAGACGCGATAGCCGTATTCGAAGACCTTCTCTTCTTGGGCCGCCAGCTCTGCGTTCCAAACGAGAACGCCGCTCTTGTCCTCAAAGTTCTCGATCGACGGTGCTTCTCCGGTCCGTTCGACTTTGATGTCCTGGTTCTGAGAGGCTGGGATCTGATCGAACATCGTCAGGGTAACCGGCCGCTCATGCAGATTGGTGACGGTGACACGGAAGTTTCGCGTGTCTGTTTTGGTTGAAGAGATTAGACCAGCCTGTCCGCGCTTGTCTTCCACGACGGCATAGCGCACGCGAACGCTGTCATCGACGCCGAAGCCGAGCTCATGTTCTTCGCCGGGCGATAGAACTGGGAGCAATCCGTTGCCTACGAACGTTCCATCTCTGAACAGCGCGACTGTACCCGGAAGAACGGGTGAGCCCTTGGGAAGGACCATCTTGGCGTAGAGATATGCGTTGGCGTCGTCTTTCGGAACGGTGCGCACAGCCAGGGTCGGTTCGGTGACTTCGTGCGAGAGCTGCACACGCTTTGCTTCGCCCGTGTGAGGAATGGACAAGCGGCCCGGCACTTCGAATAGCGCCTGGAACGGGGCCGCCACGGTGACGGCATCGCGCTCGACGGCTTCCTGGGGCTCTGACATGGACATCGTACCGGCCAAGCCCCCGGCGCGCTCCTCCTCTTTCATTCTCCCAGCCGTGCGTCTGCGTGCGTATTCGGCTGGCGGTGCGGGCGCGGCGTCAGCGACAGGCTCGGGCGCTTCAGGCTTTGGCTCGGGAACGTAATTGACGGTCACTGGAAAGAGTTCGGGAGCGGCAGCACCAGCCGTCGGCCGGGTTGTCGACAGCACGAGTTTGACGTTTTCCCAGTCTTCGCCGGTGCGCTGTTTGATCGAGGCACGACGAGTCAAATCAAGCGATGGATTCTTGTTCTTCCCGCCAGTATCCAGCCGGGCGTCGTACAAAGCCGTCCAGGATGCGTTTGGAACCTGATATCGCAAGGTTAGGTCCGCGCTCAGCGCATCTGCCGCCGTGACGTGGACTTTCACTTCCGTGCGACGCTCGCGCTTGGGTGCAATGCTGACCAATTGCTTTTTTAGGTCCGCGATCTTGCGGTTCAGTTCGCGCATTTTCACCTGCGCGGCCTGGCGCGCACGCACGGCTTCGGCTGTGCCAGTGGCGATTAAATTCAAGACACGCGCCCAATCTTCAGACGCCGCACCAGCCCCTGCTGGCACGGGACGTTTTGGCAGCTCGGCCAAGTTTGACAAAAGGTTGCCTTGCGTATTGGCGGCTTGGGTTTGGCCTTCGAGCACGGCGCGCTGATCCTGAAGCCGTTCGACTTCTTCCTCAAGCCGCCGCCGCTCGGACACCGAGGCGGCTTCATCGCTGTGCGGCACGAATAGACGGCGGGTATCGACCGAACCAATCTCGAGCGCAGCGCCTGTCGCACGTCCTTCCACGTAGATCGAGTTCGGTGCGGCTGAGGCGGGGATGTCGTTGAAGATCAAGACATGCTCACCCTTTTCCAACTTCAATGTCGTGAGGCGAACGATCTCCGCCCCGGACGGGAACACCGTCACGGCGTCGATTTTGGACGCGACGTCCACATCGGCGGCGTGGACGCATCCAGCAATCAAGAAAAGGGCGGCGGCGATCAGACTACGCATAGGACCTCGCAAGTGTTGGCGGATATGCCGTTTGCGGTTCGTTCTGGTCCGAATTATGACTTTGTCAACCCGCGCGCCGCAATTTCACGTCTTGATGCTAGAACGCGAGCCGCCGGGCGCGGACGACCTGCGGAAGATTTTGTACAGCCTTCAAAACCGCGTCTGAAACGGCTGCATCGACCGCGACAACGCAGATCGCATCGCCACCGGCTTTTTCGCGGCCAAGGTTGAATGTCGCGATATTGACGCCGGCCTCTCCCAACACCGTGCCGAGCTGGCCGATGAAGCCGGGCTTGTCAGAGTTGCGAACGAACAGCATGTGCGGTGTGACTTCGAAGTCCATGTCGATGTCGCGTACCTGGATAATTCTCGGGCGATTGCCAGAAAAGATGGTGCCAGCCAGGGAGCGTTCGTATTCGTCCGTGACGACAGTCAATCGGATCGTGCTTCCAAAAGCGCCTTCTTGCCCGCGCGTGGTTTCCTCAATCATGATCCCCCGTTCCTTGGCGTTCGCCACGGCGGAAACCATGTTGACGGACATGGCAGAGCTTAGGACACCCGCGACTGCGGCGGCCGTCAGCGGCTTGATGTTCAACTCGGCGACTTCACCGGAGTAAGAGACACGGATGCCCTTGATGGTGCTCTCGGTTAGCTGTCCAGCAAAGAGGCCCAGTTGCTCGGCCAGCTTGACGTAGGGCGAGATTCGCGGTGCTTCTTCTGCAGAGATCGATGGGAAGTTAATGGCGTTCGTGATTGCGCCCTTTAAAAGGTAGTCGGACATCTGCTCGGCAACTTGAACTGCAACGTTCTCTTGCGCTTCGCTGGTGGAAGCGCCGAGATGAGGCGTGCAAATGACGTTATCCAGACCGAACAGAAGATTTTCCTTTGCAGGCTCGGTTTCGAAAACATCGAAGGCCGCACCCGCAACGTGGCCACTCTTCAGCGCCTCGGCCAAAGCTTTTTCTTCGACCAAACCTCCACGCGCGCAGTTGATGATGCGGACACCCTTCTTGGTCTTGGCGAGTGTCTCGGCGTTTAGAATGTAACGCGTCTTGTCCGTCAGCGGCGTGTGCAGGGTAATGAAGTCCGCACGGGACAGCATTTCGTCCAGACTTACTTTCTCAATACCGAGTTCCACAGCGCGTTCAGCCGTCAGGAACGGGTCGAAGGCGGCGACACGCATATGCAGGCCGATGGCGCGGTCGGCCACGATGGCGCCGATGTTTCCGCAGCCGATGATGCCAAGCGTCTTGCCGTAAAGCTCCACGCCCATGAACTTGCTCTTCTCCCACAGGCCGGCTTGCGTCGAGCGGTCGGCTGCTGGAATTTGCCGGGCGAGAGCCATCATCAAAGACAAAGCATGTTCGGCAGTGGTGATGGAGTTACCGAAGGGCGTATTCATGACGATGACGCCACGCGCGGTCGCCGCCTTGGTATCGACGTTGTCGACGCCAATACCGGCACGCCCGACGACCTTGAGATTGTCTGCTGCCGACAACAGCTTTTCGGTGACCTTGGTCGACGAGCGGATGGCCAAACCATCATAGCCGCCGATGATCTCTTGCAGTTCGTCCTTCGACAGGCCGGTCTTTATGTCGGTTTCGATGCCGCGGTCCTTGAAGATGGCGACGGCGGCCGGCGATAGCTTATCGGAAATGAGTACTTTCGGCATCGCGGGTTCTCCTGATGCTGCGTTTGTCAAAAATAATTGGTGATGTCTGGCGTTGGGCGGCGTCTAGGCGGCTAGCGCGCGCGACTGCTTGACGTGAGCGAAGGCCCAGTCGAGCCACGGCAACAAGGCCTGGATGTCGGACGTCTCGACCGTCGCCCCGCACCATATGCGCAAGCCTGGCGGCGCATCGCGATACGAGCCGATGTCTAACGCTACGCCTTCGACTTCCAACGCGGAGGTCATGGCTTTGGCGAATGCTGCCTGTTCTTCCTTGGGAAGGGCCGTTACTTCGGGATCCGAAATCGAGAGACATACGGACGTGTTGGACCAGGTCTCTGGGTCAACCGCCAAATTTCGCGCCCAGTTGGAGCTCTTCAGCCAAGCGTGGACCGCACCGGCGTTGGCGTCAGCGCGTGCCATCAGGGCCGGCAGGCCGCCGATCTGTTCGGCCCAGGCGAGCGCATCGAGATAATCCTCGATGCACAGCATGGAGGGCGTGTTGATCGTCTCGCCGGCGAAGATGCCCTTGTTCAGCTTTCCGCCCTTGGTCATGCGGAACAACTTCGGCATCGGCCAGGCTGGCTTGTAGGTTTCAAGGCGTTCGACAGCGCGCGGCGACAGGATGAGAACCCCGTGTGCGGCTTCCCCGCCAAGGACCTTCTGGAACGAATAGGTGACGACGTCGACCTTCTTCCAGTCGATCGGCTGGGCGAAGATGGCCGATGTCGCGTCAGCTAGTACGAGACCTTCGCGATCATCGGGGATCCAATCGCTCCCGGGAACGCGAACACCGGATGTCGTGCCATTCCAAGTGAACAGAACGTCCCGGCTGAAATCCACGGCGGACAAGTCGGGCAAATGCCCGAAGTCTGCCTCCATGACGCGCAAGTCTTCGAGCTTCAGCTCTTTCACGACGTCGGTCAGCCAGACCTTGCCGAAGCTTTCCCACGCGAGCGCGTCAACGCCACGCGCGCCGAGCAGCGACCACATCGCCATTTCAAACGCGCCAGTGTCCGAGCCGGGGACAATGCCGACGTGGTAGTCGTCCGGCAGATTGAGGATGGCTTTGGTTTTTTCGATAGCCAGCTTCAGACGTGCCTTGCCTTCCTTGGCGCGGTGAGACCGGCCAACGAGTGCGTCGCTTAAAGCTGATTGAGGGTCCCAACCGGGACGCTTGGAGCATGGCCCCGATGAAAAACGAGGATTAGCCGGGCGCGAGGCCGGCTTCGTGAGTACCGTCATAATATCTATCCTTCCAGATAGTTGCTCCTCGTTGGGGAGGAGTGGCCCACGGACGGTGTAAGGCCGAAGCAGGAGGGAAGTCAATACGGAAGGACGGTCCGCGCGCTCAACACGAACGCGCGAATTCGCTGGAGGTCGGCAGCATTCTTATGCGGCAGCTGTTTCTTACACCGCTGGAGACACTCATGATGGGACGTGCCGTGGATGCCCGCCCGAGGCGGGCATGACGTTTGGGGGGAGCGTGGCGCTTGACCGGCTCCGGTGCCGATCCCGGCCAGCAGGAGCGGAAAACACCTCATCCCCACCATCGTCATCATCACGAAGGTGATGATCCACGACACCGCTGTTCTGGCGCGACGATGGTTGTGTTGGAAACGTTAGGCCAGAGGTGGCCAAGCCGACGTCGCGCGGTCCGCAGACAGAGTGCGTGGAGAGACGTGCCGTGGATGCCCGCCTTCGCGGGCAGGACGTTTGAGGAGAGCTTGATTGGCTCCGTCCAGCGAGCGGAGCCCCTGACGTTTCATCCCACCTCCGTCATCATCACGAAGGCGATGATCCACGGCACGCGCGTTCTGGCTCGACGATGTTTAAATTCTCGTTGGCAACGGCACAGCGGCCAAGCCTAATTCCGCTGCCCGCCGCCGCACTAAGCGGCTTCAGCCGTTGCTGATCGTACGGCTTCGACAATGTCGTCAACGACCGTCGTGACGAGATCCTCGTCGTCCCCTTCGGCCATGACGCGGATCACCGGCTCGGTACCGCTGGGGCGAATGACAAGCCGGCCGGCTTGTCCGAGCTTCGATGTGGCGCTGTCGATCGCTTTGCGCACGCGGCTGTCTTCCAGCGGAGAGCCGTCTGCGTAACGGACGTTCTTGAGGAGCTGGGGAAGGCGCTCAAAACGATTACAGACTTCGCTGACAGGCTTTCCAGTCACCACGGTGGTGGCAAGAATCTGCAAGGCGGAGACGAGGCCGTCACCCGTTGTCGAGAAGTCCGACAGCACGATGTGGCCTGACTGTTCACCGCCCACGTTGTAGCCGTGCTTGCGCATGTGCTCGACAACGTAGCGGTCGCCTACCGGGGTGCGGACCATGCTCAAGCCGATGTCTTGCAGATAGCGTTCCAGGCCAAGGTTGCTCATCACAGTCGCGACCACTCCGCCGGCCGCCAGTTTGCCACGGCGGTGCCAGCTATCGGCGATCACGGCCATCAGCTGATCACCGTCAACAATCTGGCCTTTCTCATCAACGATAACGACGCGGTCCGCGTCTCCATCGAGCGCGATGCCGATGTCAGCGCGAACCTCGCGCACCTTCGCGATCAATGCATCCGGCGCGGTCGATCCGCACTTGTAGTTGATGTTGTGTCCATTCGGCTCAACGCCGATCTTCACGACTTCGGCGCCCAATTCCCAAAGCGCCTCGGGAGCCACTTTGTAGGCCGCGCCGTTTGCGCAGTCGATGACGATGCGCAGGTCGGTCAGTTTCAGATTGCGTGGCAGCGTGCGCTTAGCAAATTCGATGTAGCGTTCTTGTGCACTTTCGACGCGCGTTGCCCGGCCGATCGCATCAGGTTTGCTGAGAAGCTCGTCGGACGAGGTTTCGATCAGTGCTTCAATCGCGAGTTCAACTTCATCGGAGAGCTTGTAGCCTTCAGGATCGAAAAACTTGATGCCGTTATCGTCATAGGGATTGTGAGACGCGGAGATCATCACACCTAGGTCGGCGCGCAGAGAGCGCGTCAGCATCGAAACAGCCGGTGTCGGCATCGGACCCAGCAGAAACGCATCCATGCCCACGGAGGTAAAACCGGCCAACAATGCCGCTTCCAGCATGTAGCCCGACAGGCGCGTGTCCTTGCCGATCACGACGCGATGACGATGGCCGCCATTCTGAAACATCTTGCCGGCGGCCATACCTACCTTCATGGCGACTTCAGCCGTCATGGGGTGCTTGTTGGACAGTCCGCGAATTCCGTCGGTTCCGAAATAGCGTCTCGACATTTTGAGCCCTGCCAGTCCCCGCAATTATTGTTTGTTCATCGGATTGATAGCCTGATTCCTTGCCCCACCCGATCCTGGATGTCACTGGGAAACTGATGCATAGGCACCCGTTTACCACAGCCCGTTGCAGTGATGTTCGCAGAGCCTCTAATATCCTAGCCGTAAGCTTTCGTCAGGGCTCGTCAATTTGTGTTGGGCCGGGGCGGCTATTGGCTAGCATCTTGCACGTCTCGCAGGTGTTAACAGGTATAATGGCCATGAGGAGGCCGGCATGGCTTATTTCTTGGCGGTCGCCAACCGGAAGGGAGGCGTCGGCAAGTCCACGATTTCAGTGATGCTGGGACATGCGCTGTCCATTTGGGGACGCAAACGCGTCCTCATCATTGACCTCGACTCACAATGTAACGCCTCGATGATCTTGCTTGGCGGCGAAGGCTGGGTCGAAGCGCGCTCGGCCCGGCGGACCATTGCTGACTATTTTTCAGATTGTTTTGCTGGAAGGGTTAAGAACGCGGGCGACTTTCTGGTGACGCCAGTGGGTGACGTCGTGGATTCCAGTGGGCGCCCGCCAGCGCTAGCGCTGCTGCCCGGATCGCTGCTGTTAGACGATGTTCAGGGCGAACTGTTCCTGATGCAGGCCGACAAGCGCGCCGCCGCAGACGTTTCGATTGGGCTGCGTGAACGGTTGATCGAGTGTATGCGCCGCTTTGAGAACGATTTCGACGTCATCATTCTCGACTGTGCGCCTGGCCTGTCCTTCGCCGCGCTGGCCGGATTGAAATTGGCTGACAAGGTCGTGGTGCCATTCAGGGCGGATTACGTGTCGCTACTGGCGGTTGACCGCGTCGCGCTAATCATTGAGGAGCGGCGCGATCTTGATGATTTGGCTCAGGTTCCTCTATCTCAGCGGCGCTATGCCTGCTTGGCGAACTTCGTACGCGACAATGGGCGTGAACGGCTTTTGATAGAAGAGATTGGCCTGGCCCACCCGGTATTCGCCACTGAGTTGCCACAGCGGGACGGCATTGCTAACTCGTTTGACTGGTTGTCGCAGAGCTGTTTGATGGAAGAAAAGTACGGCGAGGCGACAAAGGATGTACGCAGCCTGTACGATGAGCTGATACCGATGTTGAAGCGTTAAGGACGTCTGATCCATGGCAAATAACGGACAAGCGTCGTCACAAGAAAAGCTTCATACGTTCTTCCGCGAGATCGTTCTCGGAGAGCCCGGCGTTGATCGTGCCTTGGCCGATCGCGTGGCCGAGCGTTGCGTTAAGCACATCGACTTGCTTCTCGATTGGGATCGCGGGCGGCAGGAGAAAAAACAGGCGCCTGCTTTCGAGCGGCCGCGCGTTCCACCATTGCGCGCGTCTCATCCCATCCAGCCGGCATCTTTGCGCCCGTTCGATCCCTATGCCTTCAGCGTTGTCGTGACCCTGGTGAAGAAAGGGCGCGAGGCGTTGATCCAGCGTTTGTCAGAGATTGAAAACGTCGAGCACTTGCGGCAACTCGCGAGCGCGCAGCATTTGGGCATCGACCCCGGCCTCGCGCATCCCGAAGAAGTCCGGCTTGCGATTGTGAACGGCGCCGAGCGGCGCTTGGCCAGCCGCCGGGCCGCGGCCTCGTAGGTCTTAACCCGTTACGACTGTCTCATCGCCCGCATCGGCCGCACGCCAAACCGATATGGCCTGCTTGGTCGCTGCCACGTCATGCACCCGGACAATCTGCACGCCTTGACTTATCGAATGAAGCGCCGCCGCCAGAGATCCCGGCACGCGTTCCGTTGCCTGGTCGACGTTACATAGCTGACCGATAAGTTTCTTGCGGGATGCGCCCAGCAACACGGGCACGCCTAGCCCGTGGTACAAGCTCATGGCGCGGAGAACGGCAACGTTGTGGTGGAGGTGTTTGCCAAAGCCGATACCTGGATCAGCGACGAGTTTCGACTTTGGGATGCCTGCCTTTTCGCAGGCGTCAATGCGCTGTTCCAGGAAGTCGAATACGTCGAGCACGACATCCGAATATTGCGGATTGTCGTTCATCGTTTTCGGGTCGCCCTGGGCATGCATGAGCATGACGGGAAGGCCGGTCCCGGCGGCTGTTTCCAGGGCCATCGGGTCATGCGTCAACGCCGAGACATCGTTGAGGATATCGACACCGGCATCGGCCGCGCGGCGCATCACGCCGGCTTTGCGCGTATCTACCGAAATGCGAACGTCTGTCTTGGCGCGCAGACCTTCCAGCACCGGAATCACGCGGCGTAGTTCCTCGTCGAGCGGCACTGGATCCGATCCGGGCCGCGTGGACTCGCCACCGATGTCGAGAATGTCCGCGCCTTCCTCGGCAAGCTTCAGCCCGTGATCGATCGCAGACTGGGTGGCCAGGAAGCTGCCGCCATCGGAAAAGCTATCCGGTGTGACGTTGACGATGCCCATGATGCGTGGGCGGTCCAGAGCCAAGCCAGCAAGGCGGGGCCGCGGCGAGCGGATGCTTTCCAGGAGATCCGACGCCGACAGCGTGTGCCGGCCCCAGTCGCGCTCGAACATGTCGCCCAGGCCGATCACCCGCCGCGATACGGCGCTACTGCCGCGCTCGATGACCTCAAGGGCGGAGAAACTCAGCGGGCCGCCTGTGAGTGGCAAGCCGCCCCAGACCTCGCTGGGCATAGGTTCGTCCGGCGCTGCCAATGACGGCGGTCTGAACATGCCCACCGGGCGGATATAGATTGATCGCTGCATGGTCTCTTTGAGGTTGGCTCAGCTGCCCGGCAACGCGCCGAAAAGCAAACACGCCTGGCTGGGTTCAGCCAAGCGTGTTTGTCATACCTCAAGATGGAGGGCGTGTTTAGTCATCTGCCTAAATGCCGGCAGTCCGCCCGCCCATTTAAGACGGTTGGGGCTCCATGTCTCCGGAACCTTCTTCGCGTGGGCGCGGACGGCCGCCTGTGGCGGGAACGGCGGAACCGATCGGCCCCTTGGAGCCCGTGTCGTCGTCGTCCGGACGGATCACCTTTTCACCGCGCAATAGACCTGAAACTTCGTCGCCCGTCAGGGTTTCGAATTCCAGCAGCGCCGCGGCGACCGCATGAAGCGTATCAACCTTCTCAGTCAGGATGCGACGCGCGGTTTCCTCACCCTCGGTGATGAGACCGCGGATTTCCTCGTCGATGAGCCGCGCCGTATCGTTGGAAATGTTCGTGGTCTGCGTCACCGAATGACCCAGGAAGACTTCCTGCTCATTGCTGTTGTAACGCACGCGCCCGAGCTTGTCGGACATACCCCACTCCATCACCATTGCACGCGCCAGCTGGGTCGCCATCTGGATGTCGCCCGTCGCGCCGTTGGTAACGTTGTCCGGACCGCCGAGGATGATCTCGGCTTCGCGGCCACCGAACAGAACGGCGAGGCGCGCTTCGCACCATTGGCGCGTGCGGCTGTGGCGATCGCCTTCCGGCAAGTTCATCGTCACACCCAGCGCGCGGCCGCGCGGAATGATCGTGACCTTGTGCAGTGGATCGTAGTTCACTTCCAGACCGACGATAGCGTGGCCGGCTTCGTGATAAGCGGTGTTGCGCTTTTCTTCCTCGCTCATGACCATGGAGCGGCGTTCAGCGCCCATCATGACCTTGTCTTTGGCGTCTTCGAACTCAGGCTGCGTCACAAGGCGCTTGTTGCGCCGGGCGGCCAGAAGGGCTGCCTCGTTCACAAGGTTCGCAAGATCGGCGCCTGAGAAGCCTGGCGTACCGCGCGCGATGGTCTTCGCGTCGACGTCCGGTGCGACAGGCACCTTACGCATGTGAACGCGTAGGATCTTTTCGCGGCCGACAACGTCTGGATTAGGCACCGTGATTTGCCGGTCGAAGCGGCCAGGACGCAGCAACGCTGGATCAAGCACGTCAGGCCGGTTCGTCGCGGCGATGATGATGATGCCTTCGTTGGCTTCGAAGCCGTCCATCTCAACAAGCAACTGGTTCAGCGTCTGCTCACGCTCATCGTGGCCGCCAGCGATTTGGCCGGAGGAGCGCGCCCGCCCGAGAGCGTCGAGTTCGTCGATGAAGATGATGCACGGCGCGTTCTTCTTGGCTTGCTCGAACATGTCGCGCACGCGGGATGCGCCGACGCCAACGAACATCTCAACGAAGTCGGAACCAGAGATCGTAAAGAACGGCACGTTGGCTTCGCCAGCGACCGCGCGCGCGATCAGCGTCTTACCCGTGCCCGGCGGGCCAACGAGCAAGGCGCCGCGCGGAATTCTTCCGCCCAGGCGCTGGAATTTTTGCGGATCGCGCAGAAACTCGACGATCTCTTCAAGGTCACTCTTGGCCTCGTCAACACCAGCGACGTCGTCGAACGTCACGCGGCCCTGGCGTTCGGTCAAAAGTTTCGCACGAGATTTCCCGAAGCCCATGGCCCGGCCGGAGCCGGACTGCATCTGGCGCATGAAGAAAATCCACACGGCGATGAGCAACAGCATCGGGAACCAATTGAGCAGCACGCTCAAGATTGACGGCATGTCCTCGTCGGACGGGCGGACTGTGAACTTGATGTTCTTCTGACGCAGACGCTCGACCAGGTTCGGGTCGCGCGGTGCATACGTCGTGAACTTGCTGGTGTTGTCGCCGAGCGTGCCGCGAATGCGATTGCCCGCGATCTCGACTTCGGAAACCTGCCCCGTCTCGACGTTGCTCAGAAACTCAGAGTAAGGGATTTCATCTGCCCGCCGGCTTTGCGCCGGGTTGTTGAACAGATTGAACAGCGCCGCCAATAGTACGAGCACCGCTACCCAAATCGCCAGCTTCTGAAGATTAGAATTCATCGTGTTGTCCTGTTAACGGCGCCGCCGACAGCGCCAAGCCGCGAACGCGGCCTTCTAACCACATCAATACCATTCGCTCGAGAAGATAGTGTTCACGTAAAGTTTTGCCAAGCTGGCGGCTTGAGAGACGTTAAGAGCGTCATAAGGCGCGTCAGCTCAGGTATTTGACAACTTCTGCCTCAAATGCGGGTTTCATCGGGCAAGCCGATAAAATCGGTCCGAAACGTAAATCCGGGGACGTTAGCGACCTCGCCCGGCCAGAGGGGCACCGCCAGCAGCGCCTGGCCGCTCCAGAAGGCCGGCAGGGATGCGGCAATCTGTGCCGGAAGCGGCGGTGATCTGCTGATTTTCCTTAGCGTTGCATAGCCTTGCTGCCCCAGCGCGCGAACGGACATGGGACCGGCCTCGCCCGGGTTTTCAGCCGTCACCAGCACGCGGAACCTGCGGTCCCATTCGGCGGGCTGGCCGCAGGCCAACGACAGCTCAGGCAATTCCGTGCGGCCCGGCTCGCGGAAAATGTGGATGTGGCCGGCAGAGGCGGCGACGATGCATCCGCCAATGGTCATGGTCAGAACGCTGTTCTGCCGAAGCCGGCCGGTGAGCACCTCAACCTGCGATAGCCTGGCAGGCGGCGCTGAGCCTCCGAAGGCCTCCAACACGCGGACGAGCAGGCGGACGTGTAGATCTTCGGGTGATTGGCTAAACAAGCGGCGATCAATCGCGGCGAAGGCCCCGCCGTTCACTTCAAGCGCATCGGCTTCCAAGCGCGTTGCCGCCCAGTCCAGCGCCACCTGCGCGCGCTGCAGCCTTTTGGCCGATAGGGCAATCTTGTCAGCCGTCAGCCCGAGCTCCGTAAGCTGGGGCACGGCGGCGCGCAATCTCACACGTTCGAATTCCAGGCGTTCGTTGCTCGGGTCCTCGGACCATTGGATTTTTGCTGCGCGCAGGGTCGCAATTAGCCGTGCCTTCGGCACGCCTAGCAGGGGGCGCACGACATCGTGGCGGCGTTCTCCCTCGAGCCTGCGGGCGTGGCGGATGGCTGCCAATCCGTCGAGACCGCTGCCGCGTGCCAGGCGCATCAAAACCGTTTCGGATTGATCGTCCTGAGTATGAGCGGTGACGAGCGCTGCTGTCTTGCCGGCCGCGAGGGAGGCCAGCAACTGCGTCATGAGCCGGTAGCGAGCCTGCCGCGCTGCGTCCTGAATGCCGGTCTCCGGCTTTTCGCCCTGCCAGCCGATGAGGTGATGTGGCAGCCCAAGACGTTCAGCTTGTCGCGCAACCAGCGTAGCTTCCTGGCGCGCTTCGGGACGCAAGCCATGGTCGACCGTGCAGACGTGGAGGTCTGGCCTGGGCGCAGCTAAGCTTTCGTGCCAGCGGGCGATCAAGTGCATCATGGCGGTACTGTCAGCCCCGCCGGAAACCGCGAGTAGCAGCACGTCATACGCGCTCAGGCTGTCGAACAACGCCTGGAGTTCGCCTTCAGAGATTGGATCGCCGTGTTGCATGGTGAGTTCAGGATAGCACCAGTTGGCCGCCGAAAGGCGTGTCGCGACTGGAATAGTTATCCAGTACAGCCGAGACGGCGCCGTTCATCACCGGCGCGATCCTTCACATAGCCTGGCGCATTCTGGAACTTTTGGCCAAGCACAGACAGCGCCTGGCAGGCTTCATCGTTCTTGCCAAGTGCGCTGAAGGACAAGGCGCGCTTCAACTGGCTATCGGCGGCCTTGGGACTGGAGGCATACATGCGTGTCACCAAGTCGAACGCTTCGGCGGCTTCTGAAAAATTGCGCTGCTGATAGTGCGTTTCGCCGAGCCAATAAAGCGCGTTGGGCACGAGCGCGCTGTTGGGGTACAGCCGCATGAAGTTCGCGAACCCGACCTGAGCCTCCGAATAGTTCCGCTGGATCATTTGGCTGTAGGCCACTTCGTAGTCGTGCTTGGCGTTCGCCGGATCAACCGGCGGCTCGGCGGGTTGTACGGCGGCTGTCTGCTGGCCTGGGTCCTGTTGCTGCCCGGCAGGGTTCGGCGCACCGCCGTCAATCGGCGGCAGAATGGCGCCCGGCTGGGTTTCATAGCTCGCCGGTGCATCGGCCGAAGCCTGTGGTTGGCCCGCGCCGCGATGAACCTCGTTTGTCCAGCCGCTTCCCGTCGCCTCAGGAAGAGCTGCCGTTTCCGGCGCGGTCGGTGGCGCCTCCGGCGGTTGCACGGTGCGGCCGCGCTGCGCAGATTGGCCGACGTTGCGCGCCTTGGCGCCGAGCTGCTTGATCTGCGACTCGATCGATTTGAGCTGCGTTTCCAGGGATTGGATCTGCTGGCTGTCTGGTGGCGCCTGATTGCCGGATTGCGCTGCCAGCGACTCCAGTGTGCCAATTGCGATCTGCAGATCGATCGCCTCGCCGTCTAGAGCATCGACTTGGGTTTGCTGCTCATCGGCCTTGGCCGCCTTGTCTTTCTTGGGCTCCGACTTTTCGGCAGCGCCCTGCGCCTGTGCGATACCAGCGCTGACGATGGGCAGCGCGCAAATAGCAACGGCGATAGCGAAGGCTTTAAGTGCGTTCATAACCTTAGGCTTTAGGTCTTTGCACTAGGTTGTCAACTGCGGCACATGGATATCCAAAAGAGAGCCCGTCACAGTCTTGGCCTTCCCACTTGTCAATCAGCGCGCGGTCCTCGTGCTGGCGGCCGCGGACTGACCAACCGGCTCACCCGCCAAATTCTGTGAGCGCACCTTGAGAACGGTCACGACACGGCGATTCTGCGCCGCGCATGCGGATGATGGGCACGTCGCGATCGGCTGCTGACGCCCCACTGGGCGCACAAACAATCGCGATTCGGCAATGCCCTGCTCCATAAGGTAGTTGCGAACGGCAGCGGCCCGGCGGCGCGATAGCTCAACGATCTGTTCTTCCTTTTGGGCCTGTTCGCTCGCGTGGCCTTCGATCACCGCGATGATTTGGTCTCTCAGCGCCATCCAACGGGCCTGCGCAGCCAGAACGACGCGTGCGCGCTCATCCAAGATCGAGCTGCCAGGCTCGAAGAACACACGATCACCAGCGCGCATGATGAAGTCATGCTCGACAACGGAGCCGACCGCCACGCCGACATCACCGGCCGCCGCCGGAGGTACTTTCACGGCAGGCTGCTCAATCTTTGCTGCGGGGCGAATTCCGGGAGCCGGGGCCTCGTCTGTCGCGCGCGACGCTGCGAAATTATCTGACTTCTCGATGACGCGAACTTGGCTGGTCGTGTCGTCTTCTTCGCGGACGGCCGCAGTTTCCAACGAGGCATCGGGCTGTCCGTCTTCAAAATCAAACGTGGCTGGGCGCCCCGCCGCTTCGCGGCCCGCATTTACCGACTCAAACGTTCCGATTACAGCGTCCGCATCCCGATCGCCCGCGGCAACAGCCTGAGCGAAACAAAATAAGGCTACGGAGGCTGCTGCCACAGACAGAACATGCGCGCTGTCCCGCCGAGGCCCCAAAACCGGGGCAAACATACGCAAAACCTCAAAACAATATCGACTTTAGAACTATGAGAGACCTTTAAGGCTAAACTTTGCTAAACAGAAGCCAAAAAGAATAACAGCTTAGTTACGGCTAAGGTAACTAAGCTGTATTGTTTAGTATTTGCTGCGACGCAACTAAGATGCGACCCGGCTGTTCAGCACGGTTTGCGCGCGCCGGTTCTGTGACCAGCAGGAGATGTCATCGCAGGTCGCGACCGGACGCTCCTTGCCGTACGAGATCGTTCTCATACGCTGAGCCTGTACGCCGGCGCGGGACAGAAAGCTACGAACCGACGTGGCACGACGGGCTCCAAGCGCGATGTTGTATTCGCGCGTGCCGCGCTCGTCGGCGTGTCCCTCAATCGTGATTGTGAATTGCGGATAACGGCGCAACCACTCAGCCTGCTTTTGCAGTGTCGCCTGCGCTTCCGGCGTAAGATCGGAGCTGTCGGACGAGAAGTAGACGATGTCGCCCACATTGACGGCAAAGTCGCGATTGGTGCCGGGCGTAATCGGCGCGCCATTAGGACCCAGCTGAGCGTTTTGCTGATCCTGATTGTTGGCGCAGGCCGTCACGGCAACCGCGATCGCTACGAGAAGCATCGGCGCACGGCAAGCGCGCGAAAGCGTGTGATACACCGCCATTAGCTTAACCCTTCCAAGGCTCCGCCTCACGAAACATCCTCGCGGGCCTCATAAATCATTGCATCGTCCATACGCGGGCGATCGATCGAAAATATGGCCGATTCTTTGCGATGTCGTGTGAGCAATAGTCACAGATCAACAGGTTGTCGCCCTGTCGCAATAGTGTTGCGCAAAGTCCCCCGGATCAGTTCAGCAAAGACTGCCCATGCAGGCGGGGAGCGCCACTCGTCAGCACGCTAGCGGATCAACCGCTTGGCCAACAAATAAGACCGGGCCGTTCGCGGTTCGCGAACAGCCCGGTCTTAAAACAATTGAAAGCGCCACGGCTAAGCCGTGGGCTTCAATTCGTCGCCGTTTTTAGCGTGCTACTTCCGTAGAAGCCGGAACTTCAGCGCCGAGCTTCATTGGGATAGCTTCTTCGCGACGGCATGCGCCGAGAGCGATTGCAGTAACGGCAGCGGCGATAAGAATTGCGCCCTTCATGGTCTTCTCTCCTATAAGTGTCGAGTGGTTTAATACTACTAACGAGTTAGCGAGCGACTTCCGTAGAAGCCGGAACTTCAGCACCCAACTTCATTGGGATAGCTTCTTCGCGGCGGCAGGCGCCCAGCGCTACGGCCGTTACGACTGCTGAAAGAAGGATAAGCCCCTTCACACCCTGCATTGTCTTGTCTCCTGATGCTTGTTCGGCGACTAGCCATGTACTGGGGTACTTCCAGTGCCGGTTTCGATCAAGAACTCAGACGGTTCTCCTCCTGTTTTCCACCCCCGCAGGTGCGAAAATGCAACTTAGCATTTGTTGCGTTTCCGGCCATCCGGCCACACCTGACCGTGACCACCAAGTCACTGATTGTAAAGACAAACGTTCGGCTTCACGGGAGGATCGAATCCGGTGGTGAGGCCATTTTGTGGGTCCCTTTCCGGGAGGCCTGCTTACTTGAGCAGAGGAGACCACGCGGGGTCGGATGCGAAGGATGGAGTTGTAACGACTCGTTCATTGTAGCCGGTCAGGTCGACCGAATAGATTCTCGGCCCGCCATTCTCACCCTGTGACTCGCGGAAAAACATTACGACACGGCCGTTTGGAGCCCATGTCGGCCCCTCATTATGGTAACCTTCCGTTAAGACACGCTCGCCTGAGCCGTCTGGGCGCATGACGCCGATTAGGAATCGTCCAGCGTATTGCTTGGTGAAGGCGATGTAGTCGCCTCGGGGCGACCAGACTGGGGTTGAGTACCGGCCATTGCCGTAGCTGATGCGTTGTACATTCGACCCGTCTGAGTTCATGACGTAGAGCTGCTGAGAGCCCTCCCGGTCCGACTCGAACACGATCTGGCGCCCGTCCGGCGCGTAGGACGGGCCGGTGTCGATCGATTGGCCCTGCGTCAGCTGACGCTTCTGCCGCGAATTGAGGTCCAGTTCAAAGATCGCGGAGTTACCGCCGGACTGGAGGCTCATCACGACCCGTTGACCATCGGGCGAAAACCTGGGCGCGAAGGTCATGCCGGGGAAGTCCCCGACGAGCTCTCGCCTTCCGGTTGAAAGGTCCATCAGGAACACCTTGGGCTGGTCCTTGGTGTAGGCCATGAAGGTGATCAGGTTCGAGGCCGGGCTGAACCGCGGCGTCAGGACAATCTCTCCGCCTTGCGTCAGCATCTGAACGCGCGCGCCGTCTTGATCCATGATCGCCAGGCGCTTGACGCGTTTCCGCTTAGGGCCGGTCTCATCGATGAACACGACGCGGGTGTCGAAGTAGCCGCTCTCGCCGGTCATCTGCTGATAGACCTGATCAGCGATCATATGGGCGAGGCGGCGCCAGTTCTGAGAGCCTGTCGACAGGCGCTGGCCCGTCAGCTGCTTACCGTTGATCGGATCCCAAAGGCGGAACTCGGCGGTCAGGCGTCCGCCAGCATCAGGCGCTACACGGCCAACCACCAGGGCCTCGGCGCCGACCTGACGCCAGTTCGGGAAATTCGGGGCTGCGTTGACATTCGTCACGCGCTCCAGAAACGAGTTGGGATCGAGTGGCTTAAACAGGCCAGAGCCACCGAGGTCACTGGCGATCACCCTAGAGATTTCAATCGCCAGCCTGGGGTCTTGTCCCTGAAAATGCGGAATTGCGATCGGTATGGGTGCAATCGTTCCCTGGCGGACCGTGCCGCGCAGACCGCCCTCTTCCGTTGCCCCTCCGCCACCACTGCCGGGACGAAAGTCATCATTGCCAGCCGGGCCTGCTGGAGGTGGCGGCGGCTCTTCACCTAACTGGGTGCCAAAACTGCTCGGTGGCGGTGGTCCCTGATAGGCGTCGTTAGCCTGCGCTGATGCTGTCGTCGAGTGGGCCAGGATTGCAAAGATCGCGGCGGTGAACAGCGCGTAGCGGAGTTTGATCATTTGTTTTTCTTGCGTGAGCTCAGAGGGTTCGTTGCAGCTTTGGATGACAGTGCGCTTGACCATAACATTGGGGCTAATACGTGATTTCGGCTGCATCGCCAAATCCTGCCAGGCCAATCACCGCCGCCGAAAATCCACCGGCGATCATTGCAGTCCCATCATTTCGCGCGGATCGAAGTCAAACGTCAGGGTATGCCAGTAGCGGTATTTGTCTTGCGGCAAATTGAACGGCGAGCAGTTCCTTACGGCCCGTAGAGCGGCGTCGGCAGCCTGCTGGTAAAGCGAACCAGACCGCGCACCTTCGAGAACCGGCTCTCCGTTCAGTGAGCCATCTTGGCGCAAGCGCCATTTCACGGTCACGACTGTCGTTTCGATGCCGCCACCGCCGCCTGGCAAACGCCAGCACGCCTTCAGCTGGCGTGCAATCTGGCCCAGCAGGATGTCAGACTCGCGTGCGGAGAGCACAGTGTCGTTTCCTCGGCGAGCGCCAGCGGTTGGGCCGTCATAGTCCGTCGGGTTTTGCGGCTCTGGCCTGTCCATGCGCGCGCCCTGTTTGTCTGGCGTCTTGTCCAAGAGCGCGGCCAGGCGATCAGCCTCCGAGCGTTCTTTCTTCTTGGCTTCACGCTCCTTCTTCTTTTTGGCTTCGGCCAGCTTGCGCTTGCGTTCCTTTTCCTTGCGTTTCTTTTCGGCACGCTTCTTGGCTTCTTCTTCCTTGCGCTTTTTCTCTTCTGCTTTCTTCTTCTCTTCGGCCTGCTTTTTTTCCTCGGCCTTGCGCTTCTCTTCCGCCTTGCGCTCTTCCTCGGCCTGCTTCTGTTCTTCGATCTTCTTCAGCTCTTCCGGCGTCGGACCGGGGTCTGGCTGCGGCTCGGGCTTGGCTGCCGCAATCTGCTCGGCGATTGGATCGGAAGTGTCTTCTTCGGGCGGCGGGGGTTCTTCGGCCGGCGGCGCGCCCAGCAACGGCTTGGCCTTGTCGGCTTGCTTCTTGGAAACGTCCGGGTCCTCGACCTCCTGGGCCTTGGCTTCCAGCTCCTTGGACGATTCCGAGCCCTTCTTCAGGCGCAAGATGTCAGACGGGGTGACGATGGCCACCTCGATCGATTCTTGGCGCGGAGCATCAAGCTCGGGCGTATGCAGGATGTGCATGAACGCCCACAGCAGAATAGCGCCGTGGATCAGGAATGAAGCGGGCACACTGAAGTGCATCCGGCCCCTAGCCTCCGTCTTCAGCCTCGCTAACGAGGGAAATCTTGCGGAAGCCGCCAGCGTTGATCCGGCCCATCACACGCAGAACATCGCCGTAGTCGACGCCTTTGTCGCCCCGCACGAAGACCTGCTCGTCGAGGTTATCCTTGGCCATCGCCTTGAGCTTGCCGGCCACCTCGTCCAGCGGCACGGCGGCGTCGGCAATATAAACTTCGCCGTTGGATTTCACCGACACGATGACCGGCGTTTTCTTGCTTTCCAGCTGCTGGCCTTTGGACTTCGGCAACTCAATAGGCACACCGACCTGCAGCAACGGCGCGGCGACCATGAAGATGATCAGCAAAACCAGCATCACGTCGACGAAGGGCGTAACGTTGATCTCGCTCATTGGCGCGCTGCGCCGGCTGCGTCGGCGGCGGCCCGTTTCCTGGTGGGCTGATTTTACACTGGCGCCCATCGGCTGTTAGCTCCTCACGTCTAGCTGGCGTGACACGATTGCGGCGAACTCATCGGCGAACGCCTCTAACCGCTGGGATATACGCGCACTATCGGCCGAGAATTTGTTGTAAAAAACAACTGCCGGAATAGCAGCCATCAGGCCTAAGGCCGTTGCAAACAGGGCCTCGGCGATACCGGGTGCCACGACGGCAAGATTGGTATTTTTTGACACGGCGATGGCTTGGAAGCTGGTCATGATGCCCCAAACCGTGCCGAACAGACCTACGAACGGCGCGGTCGAACCGACGGTCGCTAAGAAAAGCAGGCGGCGGTCGAGACGCTCCATCTCGCGAGAGATCGTCACGTCCATGACCTTTTCAACGCGGAGCTGGATACCGCCCATCGCGCGGATGTTGCCTTCCACGGAGCGCTTCCATTCGCGCATTGCGGCAACGAACAAGGCCGCAATGGCTATGGTGCGCGTGCGCGACAAGCCGCTGTAGAGCTCATCGAGCGACTGGCCCGACCAGAAGGTCTGCTCGAAATGGTCGGCTTCGCGGCGCGCGTTGCGGAAGGCGAAAAGCTTTTCAATGATGATCGCCCAAGACCAAATCGAGGCCAGCAGCAAGCCGATCATAACGGCCTGCACGACAGGCGACGCCTGCATGAAGAGGCCGATGAAGGAGAATCCTTCGGCGGCATGGGCGGGGTCGATAGGCGCTGTAGTCAATTCTTCTGGGTTCATGTCTCAACCGGGGTCTGGGACATCGCCGATGATTTATCAGCGCGTGGAGAGGGTTAGGCACACGTCAGCGGGCGCCGGTCGATTTCCGGCCGGCACTGCCAAAGCTCTGCCTTGTCAAATCCCCCGCACCAATCGGGCATGTTGCCGCGCAATATGACCAAACAAGGGCTTATGCTCATATGTGGCTCACGCGCCAAGGGCGCTCCGCCGGGGCGGCGCTAAGCGCCGGGCCGCATTGCGGCCTGGCCCGATCTTATGATCGGGCGGTGTTGGTGAAAACCCATCATCCCCACCGACGTCATCATCACGAAGGTGATGATCCACGACACGTGTGTTTTCGCTCGACGATTCTTGGGAACAGCGACGGCGGGAACTTGCGGCGGTGGACAGGCTTGGGACACCGCTGACGTCGCGATTAGGCCGACGTGTCGTGGATGCCCGCCTCACGCGGGCATGACGCTTGGAAGGGGTGGTGTGCGGGCTCTGGTTGGCTAAACCGGGGAAGCCGCCCTCAAGGGCTGGCTGAGCTGGCGAAGGCGTTTCGGACGACTGTGGAGAGGCGCAAGGGCTTGCCGGAGACGCTGACGAGGACGAGCGTGACTTCCGCTTCAAACAACCGCTGGCCGTCGCGCGTGATGACTTGGTCGAGCGTGACCGAGGCCCCGCCGAGTTCCTTGACCCGGGTTTCCACCTGCAGGACCTCATCGATGCGGCCGGGGCGGAGGAAATCCATGTTCATGCGGCGCACGACGAAGGCGGCGGGCTCGTTGCTGTCGGTGCCGTCGATCAGGCGGCGGGCATCCGTGCCCAGTAAGCGCAGGAAGTCAGAGCGTCCACGCTCACACCAGCGCACATACGAGGCGTGGTAAACGACCTGGGCGAAGTCGGTGTCCTCAAAGTAGACCCGGATCGGAAGCAGGTGATAGCGGCCTGTCTCGTCAACCATGATCCTGCCGGCCAGGTCTGGCCAGGTGTTGGCGTTCGTCATGCTTTCTCGCAAATTTTCTCGTTTCGCCCGTTATCCAGCACGAGGAGGAACCATGGGCAAGCCCGCCGATCGCCCTGGTGGCTCTTGCATCCCCAGCCTTTGGACGCCATACCCCACGCCAACAAACAACGAAAGTTGAGGAAACGCTCCCATGTCCCTTCGATACGGCCTCTTTGCCCTTGCTATGCTGGTGCTGGCCACGCCCGTTCAGGCAGCTGAACAGGATGGCGCCGCTGACCCCGTGCGCGTCGTCGTGAACGGCGACCCGGTGAAGGCCTCGCAGGTGGACGCTCGTCAATATGACATGATCGGCAAGTCGACGATTGTGCCAACAGTTCTGAACGAGTCCCGGCGGCTGAGCCGCTCTCCTGCTGTCGCGCGGGATTTGAAATCTCTTCTTGCCGTAACGGTCCAAAAAAATCCGAAGGCGAGCAAAGAAGAAATCATGAAGATCGTCGAAGAGACATCGATTCAATACACGCAGGTTCTCGCTGTGCGTTCGGAGAAGCCGAAGCTGTTCGCGAAGGTGGAGGACGACGCTGTCAACGCGTTGATCGACGACCAGTTGAAGCTTCAAGCGGCAGCTGCTGCATCCGTTTCGGCTGACGAAGCTGCCTTGTCGGCGGCCGTTGAGAATGCCGAGAAGCGCGCCGGTGCAGCGGACGAGCCGCTGCACAAACTGCTGACGGCTTGGGACAACCGCGCTCTGCCTGGGCTGAAGCATCGATTGCGGGCGCAGCTGGCTTGGAAGGCCGTGCTGGAGAAAAAACACGGCAATGAGATTGCCGACTTCGATGCTGTCTCGGCCAAAGAGCTTGCCGCCCTGCGCGAAAAGGCAAAGATCGAACGGCGCTAAGCCTGAGCGGCCGCGCCAAGATCGATGAGCGTGATTTCCGGTTCGGCACCTAGCCTAAGCGGGAATTTCGAACACCCCAGGCCCGCCGATACGATGAGATGGCGACCATCTTCCACGATGTGGCCGTAGGCATATCTGCGGCCAAAGCGTGACGGCACGATCGGCGCGTAGCCGAAGACTCGAATTTGGCCGCCGTGCGTGTGGCCGGCGACGGTGAGCGAAACGCGATCAGGCACCTGCGGAAAGATATCCGGCTCGTGGAGCATGAGGATGACTGGAGCGTCGTCGGTAATGGCCGCCATGGCCTTTGGCAGATCGTCGGCACCGGCATAGCGTGGGACAACCCCGTTGACCGCGCGCGCCTTACGATGACGTTCCGGGTAGACCGCCCACTGGTCGCCAAGGCCAGCAATCCAGAACGGTTTGCCGGTTTTTGACAAGCGCACGGCATCGTTTTCGTAGACTGGGATGCCGGCCGCTTGCAGTGCTTCTCCTGCAGGTGTTGGGCCATGTCCGCGCTTTTGGACAGCGTAACTGTCCCACCAATCGTGATTGCCTAAAACGGCATGAACGCCGTGCGGTGCCCGCAGACCGGATAGGGCGCTGGCCCAGTCGCGATGTGGAACCGGTGTCGCGAACCGTTGGATGCTGCGGCCAGAAACGAAATCTCCCAGCAGCAGGATTGCATCGGCATTCAAGCTGTTTGTGATGGCAACGATCTGTTCGATGCGGGCAACAGACATCCAAGGTTCGCAGGCGTGCAGGTCTGTGACGATCGCAAGCCTAAGGTTCAAGCCATTGGGCCAACGCGGCGGTGTTAGCGCATAGCGCGCAATCTTCAGGCCAAAGCTTTCGGTAAGCGCGTATCCGCCGAGGCCAACTCCGGCACCACCCGCGCCAACGATACCTGCCAAGAGATGGCGCCGAGAAAGCAAAATGTTGGAATCCTTGTTCCCGAGTGGTGGGCGGTGATGCTGAGAAGCCGGGGTCTACGTTAAGTTTAGGGCCAAGATCAGCCCGTGCCAGACTGCTCGCCGTTTTCGTCCGGGTCTTCGGATTGATCAAACAGTGGAATGTCTGATGATCGCGACGGGCCCGTTAGGCCGAGATGCCGATAGGCTTTCAGCGTCATGACACGGCCGCGCGGCGTGCGGCTGACGAAGCCTTGCTGCAGGAGATAAGGCTCGACGATTTCCTCCAGCGCATCGCGCGGCTCTGATAACGCAGCGGCTATCGTTTCAATACCGACCGGACCGCCGTCGTAGTTCAGAGCGATGCAATTGAGGTAGCGATGATCCAGCGCGTCCAAGCCTTCGCTATCAACTTCCAGTGCGCTGAGTGCCTTGTCGGCCATGCGCGCGTCGATGATGGGCGCTTCGGCTACAGCGGCAAAGTCGCGAACCCGGCGCAGCAAGCGGCCTGCAATGCGTGGCGTTCCGCGCGCGCGTCGTGCGATTTCCGTTGCTCCATCCGAAGCCAACGGTGCGCCGAGGACGCGCGCGCCGCGCGACACGACGCTTTCCAGCTCTGGCACGGTGTAGAAGTTGAGACGAACCGGAATGCCGAAGCGATCGCGCAACGGTGTCGTCAAAAGTCCGGCACGTGTCGTTGCACCAACGAGTGTAAAGCGCGCAAGGTCGATGCGCACGGAACGGGCAGCGGGCCCTTCGCCGATCATCAAGTCCAGCTGGAAATCTTCCATGGCCGGATAGAGAATTTCTTCGACGGCGGGGTTGAGCCGGTGAATCTCATCGATGAAGAGAACGTCGCGTTCTTCAAGATTCGTGAGAAGCGCGGCAAGGTCGCCCGCCTTGGAGATCACTGGACCGGATGTCGCGCGAAACCCGACGCCAAGTTCGCGCGCCATGATTTGCGCCAATGTCGTCTTGCCAAGACCTGGAGGGCCGGCGAACAACACATGGTCCAAGGCGTCACCGCGCGTCTTGGCTGCTTGGATGAAGACCTTCAGGTTTTGGCGCGCCTGCTCTTGCCCGACGAATTCGTCGAGCGTTTGCGGGCGGATGGAAGCTTCCAACCCGTCCTGATCGCGTCGCTGCGAGGTTACCAGCCGGTCATCGGTCATGGTTTGTTCCTGACCTTATTCGGCGCGGCGGTCAAGCTTGGGGGGCACAAGCGACGTACTTACCCGTTGATGTGTGACACGGCGCAGACATACGAAGGGCTGCTGCCTTTTTGAGCAACAGCCCTTCAATTCGAACCGGTGAGAACGGTTAGATCAGCTTCGCCAGGGCTACGGACGTGTCGGCCATGCGGTTGGAGAAGCCCCACTCGTTGTCGTACCAGGAGAGCACACGGACCAGCGTGCCTTCCATCACCTTTGTCTGATCAAGGTGGAAGATCGACGAATGGCTGTCGTGGTTGAAGTCCATCGATACGTTCGGTTGATCCGTCGTACCGAGGATGCCCTTCAGCTGGTTGGCGGCGGCGTGTTTCACCGCTTCGTTGATCTCTTCCTTAGATGTTTCGCGCTTTGCGATGAACTTGAAATCAACGACCGAGACGTTCGGCGTCGGCACGCGGATGGAGGTGCCATCCAAGCGTCCGTTCAACTCTGGCAACACCAGGCCGACTGCTTTAGCGGCGCCCGTTGTCGTCGGGATCATGGACATAGCGGCGGCGCGGCCGCGGTAGAGATCCTTGTGCAGCGTGTCCAGCGTCGGCTGGTCTCCCGTGTAGGCATGGATCGTCGTCATGAAGCCTTTGTCGATACCGACGAGGTCGTTCATCACTTTCGCTACCGGTGCCAGACAATTGGTTGTGCACGATGCGTTTGAAATAACAATGTGATCCTTCGTCAGCTTGTCGTGGTTCACACCGTAGACGACCGTCAAATCAGCACCTTCAGCTGGCGCCGAGACAATCACACGCTTGGCGCCGGCATCCAGATGGGCGGCGGCCTTGGCGCGCGCTGTGAAGATGCCCGTGCATTCCAGCGCGATGTCGACGCCGAGATCTTTGTGCGGAAGCTCCGCCGGGTTCTTGATCGCGGTGACCTTGATCGGGCCCGTGCCGACGTCGATCGTGTCACCGTTGACGGTCACCGTGCCGGGATAGCGCCCGTGCACACTGTCGAAGCGCAACAAATGTGCATTTGTTTCGACCGGGCCAAGATCGTTGATGGCGACAACCTGGATGTCCTGGCGGCCGCTTTCAGCAATGGCGCGCAGCACGTTGCGGCCTATTCGGCCAAATCCGTTGATCGCGACCTTTACTGCCATCTGTCTGTTTCCTTTCCCAGTTATAGTTTTGCATGAAAATTTCGCAGCCCTTCATGCACCAGAATGCCCTTGCAGTTCCAGTGCCGGTTCAACTGCCTGGACGCAACGTCTTGCCGCAGATTGGCTTGAGACAATCTGTCTCGCTTTGCGCGGCGCATTAACTTAGGGCGGCTTCCACATGTCAATGAGTCACACAGCAATTTTTTGCATAGATATCAAAGTGCGGGCGCAACGAGCGGAGACGCATCATTGGTTGCGTATGCCGACAAGAAACTTTATGGTCAAACAAGATTTTGCATGGGCTGAAGTCAGAGGGCACGGCTTTCCCAAGCTAAAATGGATGGGCTTATGGCACAGCGGGAACGTACACGGGCGAAGCGGGGCAACGCTCGCGCCGAGGAAGGCTCGGCGAATTTAGGTGAAACGGTTAAACGTTTGGAAGCTCGCACGAAGGCTCTCGAAATGGAGCGTGACGGGCTGAAGGCGGAATTGGAAGCGGCGCGCGTTCGTATTGGGTCGCTTGAGGCCGCGCGCGATCAAGTCGTCAACAAGATTGATGGCATGATTGACTCGCTACACTCTGTCGTACGTGAGGATTGAGCACCGATCCATCTCGTATTCGGCCGACCGAAGCGCTACATTTGAATCGCTGCGGGGCTCGTCAGGAACAATGAATCTCCAGGGCCTATAAGATCTGCCAGGGAGCTGTCCCTGCCCGGAATCGTGGTTCTGGGCATATGGCGCCCACCTTACTTTTGTAGGGACCCGGCGAGATCTAACGATCCAACGGCCACCGCGGCACTTTCTCTTCAAGCCAACGGTCTCGAACCCGGTTGCACCGCGCCCGGCTCCGGCCTAGAGCAGGGTATGACCGAGACAACTAGCGCACAGTCCGCGCGCAAATCAGAAAAAAGCGCCCTGCGTAAGCAGCAAAAGGCGATCCGCAAAGAAGCGTTCGAAAAGCATGGTCCGGCCGCATCGGAAGCCATTCGCGATTTCGGACTTGGCTTTACCGGTATTGATGCTCCCGGATGGGTTTCAGGCTTCTGTCCGATCGGGCAGGAACTCGATCCAATGCCTCTGATGGAACGGCTTGCCTCGGAAGGCTTCGGGCTGGCCCTGCCTGTCATGGAAGGCAAGGACAAGCCGCTTGTGATGCGCGCCTGGAAGCCCGGTGACGAGATGGCCGAGGTGACATGGGGCATTCGCGAGCCATTGCCGTCCGCACCCGAGGTCCAGCCCGACATCATTTTAGCAGCGCTGCTTGCCTTCGATGCTCAAGGCTACCGCCTTGGATATGGCGGAGGCTATTACGACCGGACGATCGCGCGTCTAAAGTCCATTAAGCCTGTCGTTGTGGTCGGCCTTGCCTACGATGAGCTGAAGGTCGACGCTGTTCCTCATGATGATTATGACCAGCCTGTCGATTGGATTTTGACTCCGTCGGGCCCGATCAAATGCTCCGGGGCATAAATGCGACTGTTATTCATTGGTGATGTGGTTGGACGGTCGGGCCGCAAGGCGGTTACCGAAGCAATCCCGGTTTTGCGCGAGCGTTATGATCTCGACTTCGTCATTGTGAACGGCGAGAACGCGGCCGGTGGGTTCGGCATTACCGAGTCCATTCTGGAAGATCTGATTGATGCAGGAGCCGACGCGGTCACGCTTGGCAATCATGCGTTCGATCAGAAAGATACCCTCGTTTACATCGAGCGGCAGCCGAGGCTGATCCGTCCGCTCAACTTCCCGAAAGGGACGCCTGGGCGAGGCGCTGGTCTGTTCAAAGCGCGCAACGATGCCGATGTACTCGTCATCAACGCGATGGGCCGCGTTTACATGACGGAACTGGACTGTCCGTTCCGGGCGATTGACAGCGAGCTTGCGGCCTGTCCGCTGAAAGAAGCCGCAGATGCGATCTTTATCGATTTTCATGCAGAGGCAACGAGCGAGAAGCAGGCGTTGGGCGTTTATACCGATGGGCGCGTCACGGCCGTGGTTGGCACGCATACGCATGTGCCGACAGCCGACGAAAGGATTTTGCCGCAAGGAACGGCCTACATGTCGGATGCAGGCATGAGCGGCGATTATAACTCCGTGCTGGGCATGGACACCGCCGAACCCATTCACCGCTTTCTGACGCGCATTCCCAGCCAGCGGTTCGAGCCTGCGTTGGGCACTGCATCGGTTTGCGGGCTTGCCGTCGAGGTTGATGATAAGACCGGGCTAGCGGTGAAAGTCGCGCCGTTGCGGCTCGGCGGGGGACTTGCCCAGGCGGAACCGCATTTCTGGGCGGGTTGACCGTGGCACCCTCATTCGCCCATTAAAGGGCCTCGTCTTCAAAAGTTTCCCAAGCACATTCAAGACACGAGACTGTTATGGCCGGCCATTCCCAATTTAAGAACATCATGCACAAGAAAGGGCGCAAGGACGCCCAGCGCGCCAAGATGTTCGCCAAGTTCGCGCGCGAAATCACCGTGGCCGCGCGATCCGGCTTGCCGGATCCGGCGCAGAACCCGCGGTTGCGATTGGCCGTGCAGTCAGCGCGCGCGGAAAACATGCCGAAGGACAATATTGAGCGGGCGATCAAGAAAGCGGCCGGCGGTGACTCCGACTCCTACGAAACCATTCGTTACGAAGGTTATGCGCCGGGAGGTGTCGCCGTTATTGTTGAAACGCTGACCGACAATCGCAACCGCACCGGCGGTGCCGTACGGGCAGTTTTCACAAAGCATGGCGGCAACCTGGGTTCAACCGGCTCCGTGGCGCACATGTTCGAGCATTCCGGCGAGATCACCTACCCGACTTCCGCCGGTTCGGCCGATGCGATCCTGGAGGCCGCTATCGAGGCTGGCGCCGAGGACGCGCAGTCGGATGAGAACGGCCATCTCATCACGTGTTCGTTCGATTCATTGGGCACGGTCGCGGGCGATTTGGAAGCCAAGCTTGGCGAGGCGGAAAGCGTAAAGGCCGTGTGGAAGCCGACACTGCTCACCGAAGTCACCGAAGAGCATGCCGAAAGCATCATGAACCTGATCGCCGCCTTGGAAGACGACGACGACGTTCAAAGCGTGTTCGCGAACTTCGACATCTCTGATGACATCCTGCAAAAGCTGACAGCCGCCTAGCGCGGGCGGGCGCCGATGCGGTCTAGGCGGATGCCGGTTCTGTCGGTGGCGAAATAGATCAGGGGCCATTTGGCGGTGAAGTTAGCGGCCGGGATGGGCCCGATCGCGTGGTAGCGGCTGTCGAGAGCGTTGTCGCGATTGTCGCTGATGACGAAGTAGTGTCCGTCCGGGACAGTGCGCTCGGCCATGTTGCGCAAGAAGCTGGCAGCGCCGGCCGCGCTTTCCGTATTCTTTACGACTGTAAAGCTTTGCCCGCCCGGCAACTGCTCCAGTGAGGGCTCAAAGCCGGGCTCCAAGTCATCGACTGATGCTGGCTGATGCGGCACGGGCTTGCCGTTCAACTCCAGCTGGCCGTCCTTCATGGCAACCTTATCACCCGGGCCGGCAATGACGCGCGAAACCCAGACAACCTTCGGCTCGCCCGGCCCGCGCTTGTAGACGGCAATGTCTCCTGGCTCCGGAGAGCCCGTAACCCAAGTTGGCAAAAACATCGCCACGTCGCCGGTGCGCAACGCCGGGTACATGGCGTTGGAGCTGATGACGTGCTTGTGCGTGATGGACAAGAAGATCCAAACGGACAACGTGCAAGCCGCAAGAATGGTGAGCGCCGTGATGCCCGCGATTTTCGCAGGGCGGCTAAATGTATCGGCGGAGTTAGCAGGGGCAGTCATCATTGCCACCAGTAATAGCCCAAGCCCAGCATGACGATGCCGGCCAGCACCATGATCGTCGCCACGACCGCGAGAAGCTGTGCGAGGAAGTGCGCGATTACGGTGAAGATCGTCCGCCGCGCCTTTCCCGTGACGCTGGCTTCGTTGCGGATGGCATTCCACTTTTCGTCGAGCGCCGTTGGGTTATCTGCCGTTCGGCGGCCCCGGGCCGTTTGCCAAACCGAATCGATGGCAGCCCCCTTCAGATCGTGCTTTCCGGTGGTCCAAAGAATGATGACGCCCAGCACAGCGATGATCCCGCCCGCCAGCATCAGCCATTCGTTCCAGCTGAGATCCATGGCACCCCTCCCTGTTCGTGGCCCTTACCGGGTGAAACCATGCCGGGACGCATGGAATGGCGCAACCGCGTAACAGCGAATCATTGCCTCTCTGTGATATGCAGTTTTCATGAGGGATAATTTGGTTCGCATCGTGGGCATCGATCCGGGGTTGCGCCGGACTGGCTGGGGCATCATCGAAAGCGATGGCGTGCGCCTGTCGTACGTTGCTTCAGGGCTAGTGACGTCCACCAACGACGAACTCCTGAGCTTCAGATTGCGGGAAATCTTTGAAGGCATTCAGAGCGTGCTGGCGAGTTTCAGCCCCCGCGAAGCTGCTGTCGAAGAAACGTTCGTCAACGATAATGCGCGCGCCACGCTCAAGCTGGGACAAGCGCGCGGCATCGCGCTGCTCGCTCCGGCAATGCGTGGGCTAGCGGTAGCCGAATATCCACCAAACCTGATCAAAAAGGCCGTGGTTGGTGCGGGCCACGCGGAAAAGCGCCAGGTTCAAGCCATGGTGAAATTTCTGCTTCCGCGCGCTGATTTTAAAAGCGCCGACGAGGCTGATGCGCTGGCGATCGCCATCTGCCATGCCAACCACAGGCTGAGCGCACAACGGGTGGCAAGGCTTGCGGCAAAGGAACCCGTGCGATGATTGGCAAGCTGCGCGGGATCGTGGACGCGGTCGGGGAGTCTCACGCCATCATAGATGTGAATGGCGTGGGCTACGAAGTGCAGCTCTCGTCCAGAACGTTGCGCAACATGTCCATCGGCGATGAGGTTTCGCTGACCATCGACACGCATGTGCGCGAGGATTCGATACGGCTATTCGGCTTCGCTAGTGAGATCGATCGCAGCTGGTTCCGCACTCTGCAGACGATCCAGGGCGTCGGCGCCAAGGTGGCGTTAGCGATTTTGGGCACGCTGTCTCCACAAGATCTGGCTAATGCGATTGCGCTGAAAGATGTCGCGGCCGTTGAACAGGCGCCGGGCGTCGGCAAGCGGTTGGCACAGCGGCTGGTCTTGGAGTTGAAGGACAAGGCGCCAGCTCTGTCCGTGGCAGGGCTCAATGTTCCTGCCGCCAAGGCCCCCGGGAGTTCCGTCAGCGCGCCAGATGATGTTTCCGGCCACGCGAGCGCAGAGGCCATCTCGGCTTTGACAAATCTAGGCTATAACCCTGCCCAGGCATCGGCAGCGATCGCGGCGGCGATGAAGGAATTGGGCCCGGAAGCCGAGACGGCCGCTCTGATCCGCCGCGGACTGAAAGAGCTGTCGCGATAACAAACTTGGGAGGCGTTCATGTGTGCGTTGATGACTTGGCGCAACTGGCTGTTGTTCACGATCGTTTGCGCTGGCGTGTCAGGGTATCTCGCCTGGCAAACTTGGCCTGTGCTTCCGCTAGACTCAGGCAACGACGCTGAAACGATGGCGGTGCGCGACGCTGCCGTCATGGCCCATTGCTTGAAGTATGCGCTGACCGGGATCGGTATTCCGCTGCTTTTGCTCCTTGTCGGGCGGATCGCCTGCGGCAAACGTCCGGAACGGCTTTGACCCATGAGTGATGAGACGAAGCCAACTTCAATCGGCAATGGTCAGCGCGCCTTTTGGGTCTTCCTAGGGTACACGCTGGTTGGTCCGTTTTTCGCCGCGTTGCTTTACGCCGCCGTCGCGCTGCTTGCGCCCTTTCTGAAATTGTCGGCGTTGCTGCCACCCGGACTGCCGCCTTTGGGTCAGGCCGCCATGGCGATTTTCGTCTGGGCGGCGGTTCCTTCGGCTCTGGCTGCGGTGGGGTTGATCCCCATGGTTTTCCGGCGCGGGGGTTTTGGCCCCATCATCGCGGCCGCGGCCGGCGTGATCGCATTTGCGGCGGGCAATGCGTTGGCACCGATTGCATATCAAGATTATTTGCCTGCCCTGGCCTTTGCCGCAGGCCTCGTATCGCTGGGTGTTCGTTCCGCGCTCTTAGCAGGCAACATCATCTTGCCAGCACCCAAGGCTATATCTTAGCCATAAGGCTATCGACCCTGCGGCGCTGAGGCAGTTGGGGTTCACCCCGGCTTCGATTGGCGCTAGATCAGCAGGACCATTCCTGGACAGACCGGACAAGAGGCTCCCGATGACTGAAAAGCTCAATGATATTGCCCGCGCGTTGGTGGCACCCGGCAAGGGTATCCTGGCCGCTGACGAAAGCACCGGCACCATCAAGAAACGCTTTGATACCATCGGTTTAACATCAACCGAAGATGCGCGCCGCGATTATCGCGAGATGCTTTTCCGTACGACGGAAGCGATGGAGAAGCACATCTCCGGTGTGATCTTGTATGATGAGACCATTCGCCAGAAGGCCAAGGACGGCACCCCGCTCGTCGACGTTATGAAGGCTGCAGGATCAATCCCGGGCATCAAGGTCGACCAGGGCGCTAAACCAATGGCCGGGCCGCACTCGGGCATTGAAACGATCACGGAAGGCCTTGATGGGCTGCGTGGCCGCTTGGAAGAATATTACAAGCTGGGCGCCCGTTTCGCAAAGTGGCGCGCAGTGATTTCGATCGCAGATGGCTATCCGACATGGAACTGCGTGAAGGCGAATGCGCATGCCCTGGCGCGCTACGCGGCGCTTTGCCAGGAAGCTAAAATCGTTCCGATCGTCGAGCCGGAAGTCTTGATGGACGGCCCTAATGCCGGTCACGACATCGACCGCTGTTACGAAGTGACGGAGTGGACGCTGCGCATTCTGTTCCGCGAGCTGTTTGATGCGCGCGTCGACCTTGAAGGCACAATCTTGAAGCCGAACATGGTGATCGCTGGCCAGAAGGCGGCGAAGCAGGCGTCACCCGATGAAGTCGCCGAGAAGACCATCAAGTGCTTGAAAGCGACCGTGCCGAGCGCGGTTCCTGGCATTGCATTCCTGTCGGGCGGTCAATCGGATGAGCTAGCGACGCAGCATCTGTCGCTTATGAACGCAATGGGTGATCTGCCTTGGGGTTTGACGTTCTCTTATGGCCGCGCGCTACAGGCAGCGGCGATCCAGGCCTGGGGCGGAAAGCCGGAGAACGTTGCCGCTGGCCAGCGGGCTTTCGCGCATCGCGCGCGCATGAATGGCTTGGCTGCCATGGGCAAGTGGGAACAGAAGCTTGAAGAAGCCGCTTAAGTTTGCGGCGGCGCGCTGATCCCTCATCTAGGCAGGCGCGAAACTCGAATTGAATGGCGGTTTGCTTTCGAGCAGGCCGCCTTCTTATTGCGGGCCCCCAAGGCTGTACATCATCAGAGCATTGGGGCTTGCGCTGGTGTCACCGCCGCCGTTGAGCGAGAAGGCGCTTAGAAAGCCCGCAGCCGCGCCGGCGGATGCTTGGCTCGCATTAGACGAAGTGGATGTGATCGGCGCGGAGCTCAGAGCCTCGGGCGTTCTGGTGCGGGCAATCCGGCGCGTTTTCGGCTTGGTCTGTTCGGTCACCTTTGGCTGAGCCGTTTCCTCAGTCGCAGGAGCCGCCTGCTTCGCGACAGTCTTTGGCGGCTCTGCTTGGTCTTGCTGGTCTTGTTCAGCAGCGGCAGCCTTTTCTTTATCAGCGTCTTCTACCATTGAATCGGCTTGTCTCAGTTCGACCGAGAACTTGCCAGATGACGCCGTGGTGTTTCCCGGGATCTCAACCGTGGCACGCATGGCGTCCTTCGGCGTGCCTTCCGGGAACGTGATCACAACATGGTCGAGGCCGGACTGTGGAAGCGTCCAAGATGTTTCCGTCACCGGTTCGCCCGCGGAAAGCATCGTGCCTGGCGTCAAGTTGCTGACGATGATGTTGGCGCGCGCCGCTTCGGCCTTGGCCCGCTCTGTGTAGTTGCGTAGCGCTTCGCCGAATTTTAAGCGCGGCGTCGCGGCGTTGGCTTTTGGCGCGAAGTTAATATTCCAGGTGGCGGCCGTCTTCATGTAGTGACGGGCTTGCTGGAGTAGAGGCGCGACCGTCGAGGGACTGGCAAAGCTGACGCCAACACCGACACCGACACCGATCATGATGGTGGACATCAAGAACGTTATGCGAGCGTACGGCTTGCGGTTTCTGCCTTGATAAACGGTGCGGCTTTGATTGTTGCGGGAGCTAGCTGAGCTTGCGTGTGGAACATCTTCGATCGCGCGTTCCAAAAAGCGGGGCATGCGATCGCCACGGCCTTCTTGCGTTGCCCAGTTGTGGGCTTCGTCCCGGTGGTGATCAGACCGATGGGCCGTTACGACGACGCGCGACAGAGCTTCGGCCAGCGATTCCTCGCTCGGGCCAGATCGACGCTTTGACATGATACGCTCCCCACACACTCAACTCACACACTGGAGTCTTATCCCCAACTAATCCACAGGCCCCCGCTTCCTGTGCATGAGTACGACTTTTTACTTGCCATTTGTGGACACACTACGGTCGCGTTTAGAAAATCTCAATATCAATAATGCTGCGCAATAACATTTCGCTCACCGAACGCCCGCTTAGGACACGTGACGTTTGGGTCAACTCGCGTTGAGGTTGGAGAGGCGGCCTGACCGCGTCTAACGCTGGCGCAGGACCATGCAGTCCACTTTTTTCTGGCGAAGTGAAGTACATGCTTCCTTGGCAGCGGCATTGTCGAACCCGGCAAAGCGGGCACGGTAAACCTCGCGGCTACCAACTTGCGCATGTTCGGCGCGTGGATGGCGGTCCCTGAGGAGTTCGCCTGCCCGATCCTGCACCATGTTCAAATGGCGCTTGCAGTCATCCATGCTGGCAAAGGCGCCAACCTGGATGAGATGCGTTCCAGCCACGGGTGGCGGAACGGCAACGGGCTGGGCTGCCGGTGGGGGCTCTGCCCGGCGTGGCGAAGGTGCTGCTCTTGCGGCGGCCTTGGCGGCCGCAACCTGGTATGATCCACCGCCGTATTGCGGTGTTGGCTCCTGGACAGCCGGGGGCGTCGGCCGGGCTGGGACATAGCCCATAATCGAGCGCGCACGTTCCAGACCACCCCGGTCAGCGCCGCTGTCTTGCTGGGCCGGTCGCATACCTAAGCTTGATGGTGCGGTGTTGGTCGAACGGGCGGTGAGCGCGGCAATCTGATCTTCGAAGGTTCCGGGCTGGCGCGTCCCGGTTTGCGCCCGGGGCTTGTGGGCCGGTGCACCGGTGACGGCGGCGGTGGCGAACTGCGGCTGACGGCGCGGGGCTACTTGAACTGGAGCCGGAGCGGGCTTGTTGGATTCGGCGGAGTTATCGCCGGTGATTTTGACGGCGCGAACCTTAGCAATCTGAATGGCGGGTGGCTGCTGGGCCGGCGGAGGCTCCACGGCAGACGGCGCAGGGCGAACGGCAGCGTGCGGAACAGGCTTCCTAACTGGTTTCGGATAGACGGCAGCGGCAGTCGACTTCACATTCGACGAGCGGCGCGCGATCATTTGCGGCACTTTCCGCGTCTTCTCGGTCGATGCTTTACCGAGCGCGTGGAAGAGAATGACCCGCATATGAGCATTGCGCACACTGGACGACACGCCGCCGAAGACTGCGCCGACCACATACTTGCCGTCACGCTTGACGGAGCTCACGAGGTTAAAGCCGGAGGCCCGGGTGTAGCCGGTCTTAATGCCGTCCATGCCGGTGAAGTTTTTCAGAAGTGAGTTGTGGCTCTTATAGGTCTTTCCGGCGTAACGAAACGAGCGCAGCTTAAACAGGCTGAAGTGGGTGGGAAACTCGTCGCGCAGGCGCAAACCGAGCAAAGCCATGTCGCGGGCGGTCGACAGCTGCTTTTTGTGGGGTAGGCCGGACGCGTTGCGGAACGTTGTCGACGACATGCCGATTTGGCGGGCGCGACGGGTCATATCACTGGCGAATTTCCATTCGCTCCCCGAGATCGCTTCCGCGACAACACAGGCGATATCGTTGGCTGACTTCGTGACCAACGCCTTCATCGCGTCATCCAGGGCGATCTTGCTGCCAGGCTTTAGACCGATTTTGGACGGTGGCTTGCCAGAACAGCGCTTGCTCACCGTCAATTTGGTGGACTTCGACATCCGGCCGGATTCGATCTGATCGAACGCCATGTAAAGGGTCATCATCTTGGTGAGCGAGGCGGGGTAGCGCAATTCGTCGGCCTTTTCAGCGTGGAGCACCCGCCCGGTGTTCCCGTCGATCACGATTGAGGCCTGTTTGTCGCGGGCGTTTGCGGCAATCGCGCCGGATGTCAGAATCAGAATTGCTGCCGCAGCACGCGCCATCACGTATAATGCGATGCGGTTGATCCTTAGCGGCGGCATTTCTTCTCGCCCCTTTACATTGATATCTTTGAATAATTTGGCCCGCATTCGTCCTAGCGGACGCTCGCCGCACAGCGTAGCGTCCTCCTCAAAGACGATAACGGGGTAACCTCTCCCGTAGCGGACCATTGATTTTGGGCGGCTTTGTGAACCGCACCCAATCTCGAGCCTGCCTGAAGCTAATGCGACACAGACTTTAAAAAGGTTAATAACAAGGCACTATGGTGCGACGCAAAAACCCGGTTGATAATTTTGTGCGCTGCACCCATACTCTTGTCTAGGCGCTGATTGAAGCCCACGTCTGAGTGGTCAAGGCGTCACCGATTTCGAGCGAATCTTTCGACACAAACCCAATAGGTGTCCACAATGACCGAGTATCCTGATTTTACCAAGTTCCCGCAGTTCAACACCGAAGGCATGATGAAGGCCATGGGTGACTGGAACAAGGGCTGGCAGGCGATCGCCGCCGAGATGACCGATTACTCCAAGCGCGCTTTCGAAGATGGCACGGCCACGTTCCAGCAGCTTGCTTCGGCCAAGTCCGTTGAGCAGGCTTTCGAAATTCAGCAGAGCTACGCCAAGCGCGCTTACGACGACTATATGCATCAGATGAGCAAGATCGGCAGCATGTACTCGTCCATGGCCAAGGAAGCCTACAAGCCAATGGAAAAGGCTTTCGGGCGCTAAGCCACGATTTCGTGCGGTAGAGACCCAACGGAAGGGCCCGGAGCGATCCGGGCCCTTTTTTGTTTGCTCATGGCACACCATTTTAGGCGATCAGTGCCTTGAGCGCTGGATGCTGACGTGCACAATAAACTGTGGGCCGATGACCGATCGGTAAGATGACGCCGCCATATGATGGGCTACAATATCAGTTGGAGTCGCGGGGCTTGCCGCCAGAACATGATTTCCTGAGATCAAACTTCGAGACGATGACAAAAGACGGTGAGATGGACACAGCCCGGTTTGAAATCGCGGACCTTCGGTGGGCCGGACTGCGACCAGTCATGAGCGATGACAATTCCGACGGCGAAGACAATGGCAACGACGACGGCGGCAAGACCGGTCTCGTTACTAAGACGCGCCCAAAAACTAAAAAGCCTTCACTCTACAAAGTGCTTCTCTTGAATGACGACTACACGCCAATGGAGTTCGTTGTTCAGGTTTTGAAACGCTACTTCGGCAAGAGTCAGGAAGAGGCAACGCGCATCATGCTGCATGTCCACCACAAGGGCGTGGGGATCTGCGGCGTGTTCACTTACGAGATCGCGGAAACAAAGGTCACGCAGGTTATGGACTTTTCGCGTCAGCATGACCATCCTTTGCAATGCACCATGGAGAAAGAGTAGGTCTGATCGTGCCATCCTTCTCGAAGAGCTTAGAGACTGCCCTTCATCGCGCGTTGGAACTCGCCAACGAGCGTAACCACGAATACGCGACGCTCGAGCACTTGCTCGGCGCGTTGCTGGACGACCGCGACGCCGCCGCAGTCATGCGCGCGTGCAACGTCGATATCGACCAGCTGCGAACGCGCGTTACCGATTACCTGGACACAGAGCTTGGCCCGCTTGTGGTCAAACACGCGACGGAGGCGCAACCGACGACCGGTTTCCAGCGCGTCATTCATCGCGCCGTTGTGCATGTCCAGTCTTCCGGACGTGAAGAAGTGACCGGAGCCAACGTGCTCGTCGCGATTTTTGCCGAGCGCGAAAGCCATGCCGCGTTCTTCCTGCAAGAGCAGGAAATGACCCGCTTCGATGCGGTTCAGTACATCAGCCACGGCATCGCCAAGCGGCCGGGCATGTCCGAGCCGCGCACTGTGCGTGGTGCCGATGAGGATGCTGCTGACGAGACGGGTGAGAAGAAGCCCGGACAGGACGCGCTGAACTCGTACTGCGTGAACCTCAACAAGAAGGCGAAAGACGGCAAGATCGATCCGTTGATCGGCCGTGCGAGCGAAATCGCGCGCACCATCCAGGTGCTATGCCGCCGCCAGAAGAACAACCCGCTTTATGTCGGAGATCCCGGCGTCGGCAAGACCGCGATCGCGGAAGGCCTCGCGCTCCGCATCGTGAATGAAGACGTGCCCGAAGTGCTTCGCGGCGCGACCGTGTTTTCGCTCGACATGGGCTCGCTGCTTGCAGGCACGCGCTACCGCGGCGACTTCGAAGAGCGTCTCAAGCAGGTCATCAAGGAACTCGAAGCGCATCCCAACGCAATCGTGTTCATCGACGAAATTCACACCGTGATCGGCGCGGGAGCAACTTCCGGCGGCGCGATGGATGCGTCCAACCTCCTGAAGCCCGCACTGGCCTCCGGCACGATCCGTT
>JBGTSB010000012.1:0-57401 GCA_041940525.1 Hyphomicrobium sp. | reverse complement strand
CGATCTTCAACAGCGCCTCGCGAGCATTCTCCACGCCCACCCAGGCGTCCTGCTGCTTGAACAGCACATCGGCCATGGCGAAATACTTGTCGTCGGCGCAGCGGGCGAGCATGAAGCCGGCCTCGGCGCGCGGATCGAACGGGAATTCGCGCAGCACCAGCCTGGCCTTGCCGGTGTCGATATATTTCTCCTTCAGCGCCGGATAGGTGTTGCGGTGGAAATTGCCGCAATGGCCGCAGGTCGTTGAGGCATATTCGACGATGGTGATCGGTGCGTCCTCCGAGCCGACCGACTTCTCGGGAAGCGGGCCGGGTTCCATCAGCTTGGCGACGTCGACCGTGCCTTGCGCGTCCGGAGCCGAAACCTTCGGCGCCTCGGGCGTTTCCGGTGTCTTGGGCGTGTTCGATTCTCCTGAATCGCTGCACGCAGCCAGCACGGCTGCCGCCGGCAGCGCTGCCAGCGATGCGACTACGTTCCGACGCGATACGAAGCGGGCCATGCGAATCACCTGTCGATGTCTGGATTTTGCTATGTTCGGATATCAAAAAGCGAGAGTTGGCGCTTATTAAGGCATCGTTTGCACCGATCACAGCGCAAAAGTGCCGCGGCCGCTTCACGAAATCGACAGCACGCCCGTCACCCGGTCATTTGCGCGACGCCACCACGCTTTGGCCAAGCCGTTCCAGCGCCGCGCGCAGCCCCTCGTCTCCAACATCCTTCACGTAGCCGCCGACGCGCTGCTTTTCCGCCTCGCTGAGCGGACGCAAGGGCTTGCGTCGTTCGCCGGTGTCCGGTGCCACCGGCTTCTGCACGATACGGATGCGCCCGATCGCGGCAAAACCGAAGAAGCTGTTGACGCGGTCGATGATTTCGCCGGTCTCGTGCTGCAGGTGCAGCGCCATGGCGCCCTCGCACGCGACCACCAGCGTTGCCGGCTCGAAGGGATCGTCCTCATGCCGCCGCCTCGGCCAGGCGATGCGCTCCGGCCGTGTCGAACGGGCCAGGCGCGTTCCGACAAGTTCCTGCCACGACTGCACCAGACTGACCGACATGCCGGCACGCTTTTTCAGCACCGGATCGAGGATGCCGGTGGCAAGGTCGCTGACCGCGACGGGATTGCTCCCTCTGCGCTTCCCTGTCATGTACCGACCGCCATGCGCCAATGCCTTCCTCGCCGCCCACAGAATATCCGAGCCGGACGCCGATGACATCCCCCGCTCGCGCTCCCTCGCCGCGCGGCGATTTCGCGGCGCGGCTGCTGGCCTGGTATGACCGCCATCACCGGCATCTGCCCTGGCGCATACCGCCACGGACAATGGCGGCGGGGGAACGCCCGGATCCCTACCGGGTCTGGGTGTCCGAGATCATGCTGCAGCAGACGACGGTTGCGGCGGTAAAACCCTATTTCGAGACCTTCGTCCGCCGCTGGCCGACGGTCGAGGCACTGGCCGCGGCCCTCGCCCGGGCGATCGGCGAGGGGCTAGAGCACCCCCAGCATCTCGGCCACCAGGGGGTGGCGGACAATGTCCTTGGCTTCCAGCCGGCAGACGGCGATGTCGTCGAGCGCTTCCATCTTGTCGGCGATCTTCAGAAGAACCGCGGCACGCTCAGCCGGAGCGGTGCGGCCCCACTGCTCGCGAACCTTATGGGCGGCGTCGAGAGCCAGCTCAATGTCTTCAGCCGTCGAACGGGCAATTTCGCAAATCGGCTTACCAGTGACGGGCGTGATGTTGGTGAAGTACTGACCTTTGACCGGAGCAACCCAATTGCCGCCGATGAAGTTGTCGTACTTAGGACGAATACGAATTTGTTGAGAAAGTTCGTTTAATGCTTGTTGGATCATGAGGCGTCCTCCTGATGTGACACACGAAGCAGTTCAGCTGCATTTTCTGAGAATTGTGTGGCGGAAACGTACCGCTCCCTCGCGTATCTAAGCAAGCCCTCAATCAGCGTCTATTGACCTATGGTCTAAAATCACCGGAATCGCCCAAAGTCAGGGCTTGCGCGAGCTTGGCCGCAGCCATCGAGAACAGTAGGGAGCACCGCCCTTGGCGCACAATATTTGCGGGCTAATCGCTGATTTTGATCATCTCAGCCAAATTGGCGTCTCATGCGGTCTCGGCCAGCCCGCGCCGCTGAAAGCGAATGGCCTGGGCTTCCTGCCATTGCGCCAAGACGAGAAAGATCCAGACGGCCTACTTGGCCCCGGCCACGACGACCCGGAGGAGACTGTCTCTCTTATTCACCTTACGGACAAGCTTAGAACGCGCCTGGCGGAGTGGTCAGAAACCAAACCCATCCTCTACATCGAGACGCACTATGCGGCCGGCCCCGGCGTGCAAGGTGCCGCCCTTTACCAATCAGGCAAATGCACCTTCGAACGATGCTCGGATACCATCGGCCCGATCAGCAAGGCGCTTCGCAAACTCGGCGTTCACCGCGAAAATCACTTTGACGAGTACGACGCGGCCGGCCTCGGTCAATTCCGCAACAACGATGACTGGGCCGCCTACGCTCGCGACCCAGACTTCAAAAGTAAGAAATTCGGCAGGTAAGGCAGTCCGCCTGTCTGGCGGACTGCTAACTCGTCTTAAACTGCGTCGTGTGCCGAAGCCGTCTTCTGCCGGCGAACGACCAACTTGCTGAGCGCTGCTACGTAAGCGCGGGCTGAAGCAACCAGCGTGTCGGTATCGGCGCCGCGACCCGTTACCATCCGCCCGTCTTCCTCAAGACGCACGGAAACCTCGGCCTGCGCGTCCGTGCCTTCAGTGACGGCGTGAACCTGGTACAGCCCCAGCCGCGCCTCGTGAGGCACCAGCATACGAATGGCATTGAACGTCGCATCAACCGGACCGTTGCCGGTCGCGTGAACCGTCTGCTCATTGCCTTCGATATCCAACGTGAGCGTCGCCGACTGCGGGCCGTTCGTTCCAGCCACGATCTGCAATGCAACGACTTTCATCCGGTCATGCGCGTGCGCGACGTTATCATCGGCCAGAGCTTCGATGTCTTCGTCGTAGATATGCTTCTTGCGATCGGCCAGCGCCTTGAAGCGGTTGAAGGCATCCTCAAACGCGTTGTCGCCCAGCTCATACCCCAGTTCCTTCAACTTGGAACGGAAGGCATTGCGCCCAGAGTGCTTACCCATGACCAGCGATGTCTTACCGACACCGACCGACTCCGGCGTCATAATCTCATAAGTCTGCTGGTGCTTGAGCATGCCGTCCTGATGAATGCCGCTCTCGTGCGCAAAGGCATTCCGGCCGACGATCGCCTTGTTGTACTGCACCGGGAAATTCGTCACGGCCGACACCAGCTTCGAGGCCCGGGTCAACGAAGTACTCTCCACACCGGTCTGGTATGGCATCGCATCGCCGCGTGTCTGGATCGCCATTACGATTTCTTCAAGCGCGGCATTGCCTGCCCGTTCGCCAATACCGTTCAGCGTGCACTCCACCTGACGCGCCCCACCGGCCACGCCCGCCAGCGAGTTGGCAACCGCCATACCCAGGTCGTCATGGCAGTGAACAGAGAAGATGGCCTTATCAGAGTTGGCCACGCGCTCGCGAACCTGCACGAACATGTTCCGGTATTCGTCGGGCGTGGCATAGCCGACCGTGTCTGGCAGATTGATCGTCGTCGCGCCCGCCCTGATGGCCGCGTCGACACAGCGGCACAGGTAGTCGATCGGCGTGCGCGTCGCGTCCATTGCCGACCATTCCACGTCTTCAACCAGATTGCGTGCCCGCGTTACCGTCGCGGTGATGATCTCCAAAACTTCCTCTTCAGACTTCTTCATCTGATGAGCCAGATGAATGGGCGAAGTCGAAACGAAGGTGTGGATGCGGCCACGCCGGGCGCCCTTCACGGCCTCCCCGGCACGGTCGATGTCCTTGTTTATTGCGCGAGCCAAACCGGCGATCGTCGCGTTCTTGGTCCGCCTGGAAATCTCAGCAACGGCTTCGAAATCGCCGTCGGAGGCGATGGGAAAACCCGCTTCAATGATGTCAACGCCCATCTCGTCGAGACAGTCGGCGACTTCCAGCTTTTCTTCAAACGTCATGGTCGCACCGGGGCACTGCTCCCCATCACGCAAGGTTGTATCGAAAATAAAGACGCGGTCGGTGTTCGGCTTTTGGTGCGGCGCGCCCTCTTGGGGTTTCGCGGTCATGGTGTGATCCTCGGCTTAGGGCCGTCTATCAGCGGCCAGCAAATGACTGTGTTTTGAGATGTCCAGACATTCCCCTGAGCGCGCCCGGCCATGCCGGACCATATCAGCTCAGGGGCTGCTAAGGAGCAGTCGGGCGCTCAAAAGGACAGGCAGGCGCACCGGCCCACGGAAATCACCGTGAGTGCCAAGACAATCAAATCTGGCCGCCGGGTGGCGCACAAAAATCTCCCGCGAAAGATACTGCGTTGAAGCCTTATAATGTGACAAAAATCGGCCGTCCAGGCAAGAGAGGCGGCGGCCGGCCCATTCCGACTAGCTGGGTTGCCCCGCCAGCCGCTTCAACACCTGAGGCAACAAATCCGGCAGGTCTTCCGCGATTAATCCCACCCCGAACAAATTGGCCGCGGCTCCATGCAGCCAAACCGCAGCGGCAGCGGCCTCAAATGCCGGCATGCGCTGCGCGAGCAGCCCCGTCACAATCCCAGCCAGAACATCGCCGGATCCCGCGGTCGCCAGCGTTGGCGGCGCGTTCGCGTTGATCGCCGCCCGGCCGTCCGGCGCTGCAATGACGGTATCGGGCCCTTTCAGGACGACCACGGCGGACGTCTGATGTGCCGCCTCCCGAGCACGCTCCAACTTTGAGCCCTCGATCTCGGGAAACAACCGAGCGAACTCCCCCTCGTGCGGCGTCAAGACAACGTCCCGATCCTTCTTGGCCGACACAAATTCTGAAAGAAGTTCGTTCGCCTCCGCAAAAGCAGATAGCGCATCGGCATCCAGAACCGTCGCGGCACCCGTCGCCAGCACCGTGGCCGCCTCAGTTTGAGTTTGCGCCGACACACCCCGTCCCGGCCCGATCAACACCGCGTTCTTGCGCTGATCCGACAACACCTCTGCCAAACCAAGTGGACCGGTAAACGGCTTCAGCATGATCGCTGTCACTTGCGTTGCGTTGATCGCCAGCGCGTCCGGCGGCGTCGCCAATGTCACAAGCCCCGCGCCAATGCGCAACGCGGCCCGCGCCGCCAGCCGCGCCGCGCCAGTACTTTCCACCGGCCCCGAAACAACCACCGCATGCCCGCGCGTGTATTTGTGGCCCTGTGGCGTAAGCGCGGGGAGATGCTCGCGCCAAAGCGCAGGCAAATTGCTGTAGGTCTTTATTCCAAGATCATCGAGGATATCGCGTTTGATGCCGATGTCCGCCACATAAACGTCGCCGCACAGTTTCCGGCCCGGCTGTAAGATGTGGCCCGGCTTGCAACGGAAGAAGGTGATGGTGCGATCCGCATCGATCACAGGGCCAGGCGCAGTCCCCGCCGTGCCGTCCAGTCCGCTTGGCACATCCACACTCAGCACCGGGACACCGCTGGCGTTCACTTCGTCGATAACGAGCGCTGCTGTTCCATCGGGCGCGCGGCCCAGCCCGGCGCCGAAAATCGCATCGATGATGAGATCAAACTCACTAAAACCCGATTGCGCCAACGCCATCGGCTCGACGGCACCTGTCCACCGTTCCGCCGCGTTTCTGGCGTCCCCGCGCAACTGCGCGCGCGGCCCCAGCAAGAACACGCGAACACTAAAACCTCGTTCGGAAAGAAAGCGTGCGGCGACAAACCCATCGCCTCCGTTATTACCTGGCCCGCACAGAACGCCGATCTTGCCTCGTGTCGACAGCATGGCATCCGCCGCGTCAGCGACGGCCCGGCCGGCGTTCTCCATCAAAACTTCGCTCGGCGTCCCCCTGCCGGCCGCCATGCGGTCTGCCTGCGCCATCTCCACATTTGTAAGCAGCTCCAGCTCAGCCACGCTTGGCCTCCCAGTTCGATTCCAACCGCGACCAGACCACACCTGCTAGAAAACATGAACGCGATTTTGCTTCTGCTTAAATTTTGAACAGAACGATGAACACCTAGGCAAAGTTTTGGGCGTTTAGCGCTGATGTTTTAGGCAAACAGCCACTAACTTATTGATCCCGCAACTCTTAAATTTTGGTCACTCAGATGGCATGAGCCGTGCTAACCGTATGGCGAGTCTGCGCCGTTTCAGTGCGGTCGATTATTTTGCGCCGGGAGGGGAATTACGAGCATGAAGAAAATCGAGGCAATCATAAAGCCGTTCAAGCTCGACGAGGTAAAAGAAGCTTTGCAGGAGATTGGCCTGCAGGGCATTACGGTTATCGAGGCCAAGGGCTTCGGCCGTCAGAAAGGACACACCGAACTGTACCGCGGTGCAGAGTACGTTGTGGACTTCCTGCCCAAGGTAAAACTTGAGGTCGTCATCGACGACAACCTTGTCAGCAAGGCTGTTGAAGCGATACAAAACGCTGCGAAAACGGGGCGCATCGGCGACGGAAAGATTTTCATATCATCAGTTGAAGAAGCCATCCGTATCCGCACAGGCGAGACCGGAGCGGCTGCTGTCTAACGGCGCGCACCACCATCGGAAAAGACTTTAACAAAGTGCCGCTCGCAATAGGGGAGAGCAAATGAAGAGTGTCAGTGACGTCCTGCAACTGATCAAGGACAAGGACGTGAAGTTCGTGGACTACCGTTTCACGGACTCCAAAGGCAAAATGCAACACGTCACCGCCGATGTTTCGACGGTGGACGAAGAAGTATTCAGCGACGGCTATGCATTCGACGGCTCGTCTATCGCCGGCTGGAAGTCGATTGAAGCCTCTGACATGCTTTTGATGCCGGATCCCGAATCCGCGCATATCGATCCATTCTTCGCGCAAACCACGCTCGCTGTTTTCTGCGACGTGCGCGAGCCTTCAACCGGTCAGCTCTACGAGCGTGATCCGCGCGGCATCGCCAAGAAGGCAGAAGCCTACATGCTCTCACTCGGCATTGGCGACAGCGTCGTCTTTGGCCCGGAAGCTGAGTTCTTCATCTTCGACGACGTGAAGTTCTCCTGCGATCCTTACAACACCGGCTTTAAAGTCGACTCGACCGAGCTGCCAAGCAACTCATCGACCGACTACGAAATGGGTAACCTGGGCCACCGTCCGCGCACCAAAGGCGGCTACTTCCCAGTTCCGCCGATCGACAGCTGCCAGGATATCCGTTCTGAAATGCTTTCGGTCCTCACCGAGATGGGCGTTACGGTTGAAAAGCACCACCACGAAGTGGCGGCCGCTCAGCACGAACTCGGCATCAAGTTCGGCCCGATGATCCGGATGGCCGACCATCTGCAGATTTATAAGTATGTCGTGCACTCCGTCGCACAGGCTTACGGTAAGACGGCAACGTTCATGCCCAAGCCCGTCTTCGGCGACAACGGCTCCGGCATGCACGTTCACCAGTCCATCTGGAAAGACGGCCAGCCCATGTTCGCGGGCAACAAGTACGCCGACCTTTCGGAGAACTGCCTGTTCTACATCGGCGGTATTCTGAAGCACGCGAAGGCGATCAACGCCTTCACGAACCCGACGACAAACTCTTACAAGCGTCTGGTTCCGGGCTACGAAGCTCCGGTTCTGCTGGCCTACTCGGCCCGCAACCGCTCCGCCTCGTGCCGCATTCCGCACGTCACCAGCCCGAAAGCCAAGCGCATCGAGATCCGTTTCCCGGATCCATCCGCAAACCCATACTTGGCATTCACTGCCATGCTCATGGCCGGCCTCGACGGCATCAACAACAAGATCCATCCGGGCGAGCCGATGGACAAGAACCTCTACGATCTGCCGCCAGCCGAGCTGGCTGAGATCCCGACGGTCTCTGGTTCGTTGCGCGAAGCCCTCGACAGCCTCGACAAGGACCGCGAGTTCTTGAAGGCCGGCGGCGTTATGACCGACGACATGATCGACGCTTACATCGAACTGCGCATGGAAGCGAACATGCAGTACGAACTAACGCCGCACCCGGTTGAGTTCGACCTGTACTACTCCGTCTAAGCGGATCTCCAAGACAAAGAAAAAGCCCGGGACGCATGTCCCGGGCTTTTTTGTATTGTTGGCACCCAGCAGCAAACTTTACGCGTCACCGCGAAGCACGTGGCCGGTATAGGTCTCCAAATCCAAGATGCCCTCCTTCTCGGCACGCGCGCGATCATCATCGCTAATGACATCTTGAACCATGTCGGTCCGCTTCCACATCGCCAGCGGCGTTTCCTTGCCCGGCTCAGGCACATACTTTGAAGCACCGACCCGCTGATACTTGTGAATGTACCGCGGACAATTCACCCACACGCGATCGCATTCCACACGCACCACGTACTTGGCCTCATGCCAGGCATCCATCAGCGGACCTTCGCGCTCAAACGTCGCCCGCCCCTGCACGCGAAATCGATGCGGCGTTTCAAAATCTATGAACAACAGCCCAACGTGGCTCTGCCCAACAATGTTGCCCATTGAATAGAACATGCCGTTTCCATCAAAGCCTGGAAACGCCAGCGTCGTATCGTCGACAACCTTCACAAGCCCAACTGGCCCGCCCTTGTAAGACACCGTCGGCCTGCCTTCCTTGTCGACAGTCGCCAGGAAGAACATGTCGCGGCTCTCAACAAACGCCTTCTCATCCGGCGTCAGCGCACGATGGGCCCATTTTTCATCGAGCATCTCCGCAAGCTTGCGCGTCCCGAACTCTTCCTGCAGCGCGATGTGTTCGTCGAAGTAGAGCGTTTCCATTCCTGCCTCTTGTGATTTGTTTGGTGAGGTGCGTTCACCGATACAGCATAACAATGTCTGCAACATGCCAGAGGGGCAGGAGACCGACGGTGCCAAAGAAAAAGTTGCGCTTGTGATTTGACAGATCGAAAAACGAGGCGCAGACTTCCACCTAGTCTCGGATAGGAGGTCTAAGAAAATGTGGCCACCTGGTAGAAGTCAGCCGCAGTAAAGTATGAGCTTGCGCCAGCTCTGCTGGTCACTGCGGCAGATCAGACAATTTGACATAAAGACGTGAACCTAGCTTTCTTCTGTGTCTCATCTTCTTGACGGCACTTGGAAAGGGGCTTTTCTCCTCAACTTTGGCAAGATCCCAAAGTATTCGAGTAGACAGCGTCAGAAGAAAGCCAGATCACGAAAAACCTAGTGTGATTGGGTAAGGCACCGCGCGGATCGCTAACGCTTACGGCCAATGAGGAAGCCCTCCCACCGGCCAAGACAAGCGGACCAAGGATCGCAAATCAAAAGGTGCCGCAAAGCCAACACGGAGCTCAGACCAAGCGTAATGCGTTTCAGGTCTGGGCTCTTTGCTTGCCAGCCACGCCTTTTCTATACGGGCATCCAACCCCAGCAAATTCTGTTGAGCCGCGCGCCTTCACCCGACTAATCTGGCGCCATGAGCTACGAAAATCTCACGCGCCTACAAGAAGGCGCGCAAATCATATTCGCACTTTGTCTGTTTGGTGGCCTTGCTTTCCTACTGCTTGGCCTTATCCGGCCGGCTTGGGTGCGCTCTAACAAGCGCCGGTACGTTGTCCTCTCGACAATCGGGATCTGGCTTTTCGGCACCATCACCTATGGCGGTGCCATCGGCTATACTCACTCACAGCCCAACGGCCCGCACGCCTTCAACTCCTATATGGACATCGTTGTCGCCCGCACTTGCGTTCGCAATCCAGCCCACGACACATGCCCCAAACTCCGCGAAAAATGTCAAACCGGCGACGCGACCCATCCCAGCTGCCGCATCCTCGCCGGCGAACCGGTTGAAAAATTCATCACCACCACGGTGAAGAATTGAAACGCGCGCCGGTCACCATATCGGGCGGAAAAAAGCGAAGCCGCCCGGCTCATCAATCATGACAAACCGAACTGCATCGTACGATGCGATCGTTATAGGCGCCGGTGCCGCCGGCCTCATGTGTGCGGCCACGGCTGGTCAACGGGGACGCAAGGTGCTCTTGCTAGAGCACACAAACAAGCCTGGCGCCAAAATCCTAATCTCCGGCGGCGGACGCTGCAATTTCACCAATCTCCACTGCGTGCCAGAACGCTTCTTGTCGGCCAGCCCGCATTTTTGCAAATCAGCGCTTGCCCGATACACCCAAGCGGACTTCATCGCGCTGGTGGAACAACACGACATCGCCTTTCACGAAAAAACGCTCGGCCAGCTCTTCTGCGACGGTTCGGCGCGCGAAATCCTCGCCATGCTGCAAACCGAATGTTCACGCGGAAATGTCGACCTGCGCTTACAAGCAGCCGTCACCAACATCTCGCGAGGCGAACACTTCACAGTCGAAACGCCAACAGGTTCATTCACAGCGCCAGCGCTCGTCTTGGCGACCGGCGGTCTGTCGATCCCGAAAATGGGCGCGACATCCTTTAGCCATGACATCGCACAAAAATTCGGTCTGCGCCTCGTCAACCCCTATCCCGGCCTAGTCCCGTTCAAAACATCATTCGAGGAAGACAGTCTCGACGCATCCTTGGCCGGCGTCTCACTCGACGCCATCACGTCACTCGGCAAGCGCGCCTTCCGCGAAAACATCCTCTTCACGCATCGCGGCCTATCCGGCCCCGCTATCCTGCAAATCTCGTCCTACTGGCACCCGGGTGACAGCATCGCCATTGATCTGCTACCCGACCTCGACGCGCACGCCTTCCTGACGGATCGCAAACGCTCACGCGGGAAATCCGAACCACAAACCGTATTGGCTGAAGTTCTGCCGAAGCGCCTTGCTCAAGCCTTTGCGCCCAGGCTCCCGCACGCGGACATGGCCAACATTCCCGATCGCGTTTTGAACGCGTTCGCCGGCGAACTGAAGCGCTGGACCATCAAGCCCTACGACACGGAAGGTTACGCCAAGGCCGAAGTCACCTGCGGCGGCGTCGATACGCGCGACCTTTCATCCAAAACGATGGAAGCACGCAACGTCAAAGGGCTGTTCGTGATCGGCGAGGCTGTTGACGTCACGGGTTGGCTTGGCGGCTACAATTTCCAATGGGCCTGGTCGAGCGGATGGGCAGCTGGACAGGCTCTCTAAGATGCATCTTGCGCCTCGCCGGCGAGCACCATCACGGCATCGCCGATGCGGATCGTACCGCCCATAATAATGCGAGCCGTGATTCCGCCCCGCCCGCGCATGGCATTGAACCCGCCGGGCCCAAGCGTTTCTTGCATAAACCCGCATGGCGCGCATTCCCCGGACGTGGCGAGAACAGTATCGCCGATAGAAAAGCGCTTCCCCTTGAGCGCGACCAGATTGATGCCGGATGTCACCACATTGCGCCGTGTCGATTGCGGATCGACTTTTTCCAATCCCAGAAACGATGCAACCGCGGCCAAGTCCTCCGCCGCTATCAACGTCACTTGCCGGGCGCCATTGTTCCGGGATTTGAAGTGGTCCCCTTCGATCCCCCGCCCAGCTATCAACACCGCGGATGAGACTTCAGTAAGCGGCACGCGCCGCACCGGACGCAATCCAATCCACGTGACCGTTCCGGGCCAGACGGGCGACCCAAGCAACCCCTTCAACCGCGACGCGCCAGATGACCGCCCAGAATGCGCCAAGTTCATACCCCGACTAACGAGACCAGAGACATTGATAGCAAAGAACAGCCTCAACACCGCATTTGATTGCCTCAAAGGCCCTCAGATCGCACGCGGTTCAGCGACCTTTTTATTGGTAGCAGGCTCAAAATTGAGATCGAGCCCATAGAGCCGCCAAGTCCCGCCAATGTTTTGATAGCTGAATTCGAAGCGCACTTCGATCGGACGGCTATGAACGATTCCAACATACTGCAATACGGCTTGCCCGGTGTGGAACCGTGCGCGCGTCAGTTCGGGTTCATCGGCAAGGGCCTCTGTCAAATCCACCCGCTTTTCCCGCATTCCCCGAAATAATTCCTCCAGCTCAAGAAGACTGAAGCGATCTTGAAAAGCGGGAGCACTCTTGCTGCGAAGTACCGAATAGTCGCCACGCAGATTGGCGTCGTTCAGTCTCACAAGCGTTTGGCGAACGAGCGCGGTGGCTTCCTGGCGGCCCGGAAACGTCTCCTCCGCGCCAGCCCATGCCGAGGGCAGCAGCACGAACAACAGCGCGACAAAAGCGATGGTTCCGCCCAGCGTCTCCCAGACACCTGCTCGTGGTGCTCTAATCCACATCATCATGTCCATTGTCATCAAGGACTAACGATGTAGAGCCTTAGAGCTGTCAGCGGCGCCTGAGTTTGAACGTAGTCCCCAGGATATCCACACAATCCACAGGGCGGGGAGGCATCTCGGCCTTCCCGCCCTGTTCGCGTATTCGATCCGACTAGTTCAGCGGAATATTGAGCCAGAGCGAACCTGACACAGCCTCGTAGTCATCGGCTCCGATGCCATCGTACGATGCTGAACCGCGAACACCCCAACCGCTCGGCGTAGTGATCAGGATGCCGCCATCAACCTTCGCGCGGCTTTCCTTGGTATCGTGAACGACACCATTGATGACCAGATCATCAGTGTCGAAGTTCCAGATACCCGATATCGCAACATGCGGTTCGATGATGGTGCCGTCGTGCCGCTGAATGCGATAGCCAATTTCCGTCGTACCGGTCAGGCGGCCGATCTTCGCATCCGTGCTGGCGATCGATTGACCGAGGCTGTTGGTATAGGCATCCGACGATTCACTACCGTAAGCGAGCGTCAGTTGCGGAGAAATCCGCCATGCACCAAACCGCTCGCTACCCGTCAACGACGCAGACGCCAGCCAGCGATCCGTATCGAAGTTACCGCTTCTCGTTCCAGCTGCGGCATCCGTTAGCAGGATGTCATTGTCCGAGCGGCCCCAAGCTGCACGAGCATCGAAGAACAGGTTGTCGCGCAATTTAACGCCTACGTACGGACCTGCCATCCAGCCGGTGCCATCGATCTTGCCGAAGCGAGCCGGATCTTTGATGTCTTCGTTCGTGTCATCAATCTGAACGAGCGCACCAACCAGAACGCCTGGGGCGAGCAAGTAATCGGCACCGATGTAGAGCAAGCGGAAGTTACCTTCACGATTGATGCCACCGATGTTGTCATCGTACTTGGCGATGTGCCCTTCCACCCAGACATCGAGCCCTTGGTTCCGGTCCGTAACGTACGGATTGAGGTAAGCCGCTGACTCGAGGCCCAAGCCCTCAACCTTCTTCTGTTGCGAGCGCAGTTCCGCTTCGGTCGCGGCCTGACGCATGGCACTGAGGCTGGTTGAGAAGTTGTAGGCAGACCGGCCATTGGCAAGCGGAGCGAATTGCGAGGCAATCTCCGAGAATACCGATGGCCCTGCTCTTTGCCCGTAGCCGACAGCCTCTTCATCCGTTTCATCACCCGGCAACGGCGTCTTCTTGAACGGATTGTCGCCGAGAACCGAACCGAAGGCCGACATGCGGCGCGCGGCTGAACCCATTGGGGCAGCAGCATCACCCGCAGCGCCAAGACCCATTCCGCCGGACGTGCCACCAGTGACTTTGAGCGGGCCATCCTTCAGGCTGCCTGGCTCACGCGGCTGCTCCCGTAGGCGGCGCAGCATGCGCGCACGATCCGGACCATAGGTCAGAAGATTATCGACACGGCGATGGATGAAGCGATTGGTCTCTTCCTCCATAGGATCGTCACCGTCTTTGAAGTTCGTGAAGGTACACGTCGCCCCATTCGTCGTAAGATCAACGGTCACGGTCCGATTTTGTAGGTTCACCGTGCCGCAATTCGAGATGCTCTGCAGTGTCCAACCAGCTGGCAGATTGGTTTCCTCAATCACATACTGACCGGTCGGCAAGTTGGTGAACGTCTGGCCTTGACCACCCTGCAATGCGAATGGCGCCTGCCCAGTCACTGTGAAGTTGAACGAACCATTGCCGCCAATCGTTTGCTTCTCGACTCTGAGATCAGCAGTCTGACGCGCATTAAAGAACGTACAAACAATGGTCTCATTGTCCTCAAGCGTCACTTGGACCCCACCACCAACTGTCGCGGAGTCACCGCCTGCACCTTGACCGAAGTCACCCGTACAAGAAACGTCGGTCAAATCGTAATCGGCTTCGGCGCCTTCGGTGATCGAATAAGAGCCGATGTCCGTGTACTCTTGCGCAGGATCATTGTCCTTCAGATTGAAGTTTATGGCTCCATTCGGATCCGTACCGGTGAAAGTAAATACCTTTGGATCACCATCAGGATCGGTCTCTTTGATGATCTGGAGAGACCCGCGCAACTTTCTATTCGTGAACGTACAGACGACATTCTCGCCAGCCTCCAGGGTAACTTGAACCCCGCCGCCAACTGTCGCTGAGTCACCGCCTGCACCTTGACCAAAATCACCCGTACAGGAAACGTCAGTCAAACCGTAGCCAGCAACGGCGGCTTCAGTCACCGAGTAAGATCCAAGGTCCGTGTACTCTTGAGCAGGATCATTGTCTTTCAGATCGAAGGTGATTGCCCCGTTCGGGTCGGTACCATTGAAAGTAAACACGGTAGGGTCACCGTCAGGATCGGTCTCTTTGATGAATTGGATAGACGCACCTTGCTTCTCGTTGGTGAACGTACAAACAATGGTCTCGTTATCCTCAAGCGTCACTTGGACACCGCCGCCTACTGTCGCGGAATCACCACCGGCACCTTGACCAAAATCACCGGTACAGGAGACGTCAGTCAAATCGTAGCCAGCGACGGCACCTTCAGTAATCGAGTACGAACCAATGTCCGAGTAAACTTGACCAGGGTCATTGTCTTTCAGGTTGAAATTGACGGCGCCATTGGGGTCTGTCCCAGTGAACGTAAACACAGTTGGATCGCCGTCAGGATCGGTCTCCTTGATAATCGTGAGCGACCCACGCTGTTTGCGGTTTGAGAAGGTACAAACAATCTCCTCACCTGGATCCAATGTGACCTGAACTCCGGTAGCTGTAGACGCAGAGTCTCCTCCACCTTGATCAAAGTCTCCAAGGCAAGCCACATCCGTTAACGTGTAGCCGGCCTCACCAGTTTCGGTGATCGAATAAGCGCCGGTAGCAGTGAACTCTTCGCCTGGATCGTTATCCTGTAAATCGAATGCAATTGCTCCGCCCGGGCCGGTTCCAGTGAAATCGAACACCTGCGGATCACCGTCAGGATCGGTCTCCTTGATAATCGTCAACTTAGCAGGCGGATTGATGCGCGTATTCGTAATCGTACAAACCGCGTTGCCAGTGAAGTTATTGGCGATCCTAATACGGATGCCAGTCGCAGGGTCCCGAACATCGTCACCACCTTGCGCCTGAACACTGGCACCATTTCCGCACGTCACCGTCGTCGTGTAGTCAGTGAGCGAGGTTCCTGCACCTGCCGACTCTGAGATCCGATAAAAAGTGTTATCGACGACATCGACGTTACCTGTATCGCCGCCATTCATGACGTTGGTAGCACTGGCCAGCGTTGTCGTTGTGTCGTTCGACTTGATGAACAGATTAAACTGCCCTGTATCAAACGCTGGATCGACCGCCTTCTCCAAACGCAACGTCGGCCCCTGCGCATTGCAGCTAGGCGCCGTCACGGTGTACTGAAAGGCTTTCCGGATCGCAGGGTTCTGACAATTTTGCTGGCCCGAGGCAGTGGGCGGACCGATATCGATCGTATGACCATTCACGCTGTTGGCAGTATATTCGACGGTCGTCGACTGCCCGCCAGTCAACACAGCCGTTTGCCCTGAGCTCGTCGGAACTGATGGCAATAGACCTGCCGTAAACTGTCCATCCGAACTTCCGGGCCGGCTAAAACTCAGCGCACAAGCGGAAGCATCAACGGGATTATTGTCCAGCCGCGTTACCTCAATCGACGCAACCTCGTTGGCGGCGAGCGAAAGATTGACCTTGTCTGTTGGATTGTTTTCGTCTTGCGAACACCCCGAACCCTGGCAAATAATTCCCGAGGCACAAACCGGATTCTGCGCGTAGGACTGCGCTGCGCTAACAACTCCAAATACCGCGGAACCGAACACCAAAAGTCCGGCGCGGAAAACTTGCGACAGATGACTTTGGGTCAGCGCCCCACCGAGCACTCTAAATCCACGACCCAATACACGGCCGAAACGCATAACAATCACCACTCAAAAAGACGCAACAACCCGTTCGTCCACGCCACACACGCGCACGTTCGCTGGCCCAAAAGGACCGTCGTTTAAAAAGTGACCCGCTGAGAAATCGGCCGTTTATCGTTCTGAATTGAAAACCCCCATTCCCAATCCGAACTTTTTACGCACTAGAGCGGCCGGCCCTTATGCGCTTGCGCAACGGTCTCGAAAGACCGCCTAAGTCGTTTTTCGGAATAAGGAAGAAAGAAGAGCCCAGATTCCGAAATGCCCCCGCATTTGGAACGTGACTTCAAAATTCGCGACTTGCATCGCGCTCCACGCCAACCGCAATACTTGGCGCGCTGGATGTCTAAGTTGGTAACTTTGCCCCCTGGCCAGACCGCCCTGACAACCTGAAAAGTGACCAAAACAAGTCATCCTCAGACTTTTCTTAAGGCAGTTATTCACAGGTTCTCAACCAATATCCGCACAGACAATAGCCGTTTGATTGCGGGCCTGTGGCGCGCAAAAAACCCGTCAACAGACTAATGAAATTACCAAATCGCCGATAAATTGAGACCAGACTTGCGGTTATAAGTGTTCAGCCGGAAGCCGCTGCAAGCGCCTGTTCAAGGTCGGCGAGGATGTCGTCGATATGCTCAAGGCCGAGCGACAAACGCACGTAGCCGTCAGACACACCCGTCGACATCTGTTCTTCCGGCGTCAACTGCGAATGCGTCGTCGTCGCCGGATGAATGGCAAGGCTGCGCGCGTCCCCAATGTTGGCCACGTGGTAGAACAGCTTGAGGCTGTCGATGAAACGGCGCCCGGCCTCACGCCCGCCAGACAGTTCGAAGCCAAGCAGACCACCGTACCCACCGCTCAAATACTTATCGGCCCGCACCCGCGCGGCGCCCTCCTGCAGCGAAGGATAGATGACACGGGTCACCTCGGCCCGCTTGGAGAGAAATTCAGCAACGGAGCTAGCGTTCTCGCAATGGCGCGGCATGCGCAAGGCCACGGTTTCAATGCCTTGCAATGTCAGAAACGCATTGAATGGAGACATGGCTGAGCCAAGGTCCCGCAAAAGCGTCGTACGCGCTTTAAGGATATAGGCGATGGGCCCGAGCGGCTTCACGGCCTCAACCCAAACCGCGCCGTGATAACTGGGATCAGGCGTATTCAATGCCGGCTGGCGCTCAGGATGGGCTTCCCAATCAAAGTTTCCGCCATCGACAAGCAGACCGCCAATCGACGTGCCGTGGCCACCAAGATACTTCGTCGTCGAATAAACCACGACCGCGGCACCATGCTCCAGCGGCCGCGCCAGAAGCGGTGCCGCCGTGTTGTCGACAATCAGAGGAATGCCCAAGGGCCGTCCGATATCCGCGACTTCGGCAATCGGAAAAACCTGCAGCTTGGGATTGGGAAGGGTCTCGGCATAATAGGCGCGCGTGCGATCATCGGTGGCGCGCTTGAAGTTGTCCGGGTCGGCCGGATCGACAAAGCGAACCTCGATACCCTGATCCTTCAAGGTATTGGCAAACAAGTTCCAAGTCCCACCGTAAAGATCGGTTGAACTAACGATGTTGTCCCCCGAGCGCGCCAAGTTCTGGATCGCAAAGGCAGACGCGGCTTGGCCGGACGCCAGTGCCAGCGCCGCGACGCCCCCCTCAAGCGCGGCGACGCGCTTTTCCAGCACGTCATTCGTCGGGTTCATGATGCGCGTGTAAATGTTGCCGAGCACCTTCAGCCCGAACAGGTCTTCGGCGTGTTGCGTGTTCTCAAACTGATAGGAGGTCGTCTGGTAGATTGGCACGGCGACGGCACCGGTGGCCGGATCGGCACGCCAGCCGCCGTGCAAAGCAATCGTATCAGGCTTGTGATTTGTCTCGGTCATGACGGCCTCCCTCCCGGACGGCCACGCTGCCCGCGCCGTCACCATATCCGGTCAATCAATAACTCAGCCGAACGCGTGCATCCATCCTCAACACACGCGCGCAGCAAAACGAAAAACTACTCCGCGGCGGCGGCCTTCACGTCGAGTTCGCCGCGGATGACATAGCGCAGCGTGTTGACGACTTCTTCCACCGTCTCTGTCACGGCAAGCGCCGCGGCATCAACCTCTTTCAGCGCGTGGGCATGCCCCGGCCCATGCATGATGATGAGCGGCGTGTTCAAAGCCGCGGCATAGCCCGCATCGAACGCGGCGTTCCACTGCTTGTATTGCTCACCAAAACGGACAATCACGATATCCGCGCGCTCAATCAGTGTGCGGGTCCGGATCGCGTTCATCTTCGCGCCCTTGTGGTCATGCCAGAACTTGTTGGGCTCCGCACCGAGGATCTCGACACCGCAATCGTCGGAATAGCCATGGTTGGTCACAGGCGCCGAAAAGCTCACAGGCAGATTGGCCGCCTTGCATTGCGTTTCAATTTGCTCGCGCCAATCCGTGTGAATTTCACCTGACAGATAAATGTCCCAGTGCTCCATGTCGTCTCAATCCCTGTGCGGTAAGTGCTCGGTTCAGTCGAGCGGCCAAGCGATCCTGGCCGTGACGCCCCGTGAATACATCGGCAGCGCGCGGCTGTCTTCCCTTTCGCCAACCATAAGCGAAAAAGAAAACGGCCGCCCATAGGACGGCCGCTCAGAAAACTTCCTAAAGGTCGGAGTTACTTAACTTTCTCTGCTGCCGACGAGTTCGTCGGGTCACCCTCGGCGCCACCCTTCTCGAAAGCGACCTTCTTGTAGCTTTCACCGTCCTTCATAATCTTGGTCGTCCAGCCGCTCTTCCAGCTGATGACAGCAGCGCCGCCGTCTTCTTTCCAAGTTCCGGTCATGCCTTCGCCGGCGCGGTCGGCAGTGGCCGTGCCATCCTCGCCCAGAACGATCTCAAACGATTCACCCGATGTGTCGGCGACCTTCCAGGTGCCGACGAAGTCCGCCTTCATGTGGTGGTTGGCCTGTGCCAAGCCCACGGCGGTGAAAGCCGCGAATATAACGGCGATAAAAATTCTCATCATGGCTGAGTTGCCTCCCTATCTGATTTTAGTCTTTTGGTAGATACGTTTGAAAACACCAGCGCTGCCGAAAAGTTTCCTGGCTTACCATATCGCGCTGCAAAAACAGTTCACCCTTGCGAACGGCCGTGTGTTGAGATTGGTTAGGTCACAGCCGTGGTTCAAACAAGCTTCTGCGGCAATTGTCTGACGGGGACCTAAATGCGCTTGCTGCCGCTTATTCTTGGCCCGGCCATCGCCGCGATCTTACTTTTCCTCCCAGCGCCAGTCGGCCTCTCCCCAGAAGCATGGAAAGTCGTCGCGATCACCGCCTGGATGGTCATTTGGTGGTTAAGCGAAGCGATCCCGATCCCCGCTACCGCCCTGCTGCCCATCCCGCTATTCCCAGCGCTTGGCATCGCCAAACTTGGCGACACAACGGCCAAGTATGGCCACCCGCTTATCTTCCTCTTCCTCGGCGGTTTCATCATCGCTGCCGCGATGCAACGCAGCGGATTGCACCGCCGTATCGCGCTCGGCATTATCTCTGCGATTGGAACAAGCCCAGCGCGCTTGATCGCTGGCTTCATGGCCGCGACGGCATTCCTATCCATGTGGATTTCCAACACCGCCACCACAGTGATGATGTATTCGGTCGCGGTCTCCATTATCGCCTTGCACAAGGAGCGCGCTCAAGCCGCAAAGGCCGATGACCCAGACGTCCGCAACTTTGCGATCGCCCTCCTGCTTGGCATTGCCTACGCAGCCTCGATCGGCGGCGTCGGCACCTTGATAGGCACGCCACCGAATGCACTCCTCGCATCAATACTGCAGGAGACTTACAAGGTCGAAATCGATTTCGCCCGCTGGATGCTCTTCGGCATTCCAATCGTTCTGGTAATGCTTCCTGTCACCTGGCTGCTGCTTACCAAGCTCTATCCATCGACGGCCACGGATGGCGCTCAAGCCGCCGCTGATGCGCTCAAAAGCGAAGACACAACCGGCCCAATGCGCGCCAGCGAAAAACTGGTTCTGGTCATATTCGTCGGAGCAGCCATCGGTTGGGTATTCGGTGATCTAATTTCCAGCACGACCGGTACCGCCGTGAGCGACACGGGTGTCGCCATTACAGCAGCGCTTTTACTCTTCGCAATCCCCTACTCCCTGCGTCCACCACAGCTTCTGTTGAGCTGGGACGATGCAAAGTCTCTCCCCTGGGGCGTGCTTCTGATTTTCGGCGGCGGCCTTGCCATCGCCGGAGCGTTCACCTCCAGCGGACTCGCCGAAAACATCGGCGCGGGTATGGAAACCTTCAGCCACCACGGCATCTGGGTTTACATCTTACTCGGCACAATCCTGATCGTCGCGCTTACGGAAGTGACGTCAAACACGGCATCAGCAGCAGCCTTCTTGCCAGTGTTTGGCGCGGTGGCCGTCGGATTGGGATATGACCCGCAGCTACTTATGATCCCGATTACGGTCGGCGCTTCAATGGCCTTCATGATGCCGGTCGCGACACCGCCCAACGCCGTTGTCTTCGCCCACGATGACTTACGCATCGCCGACATGGTGCGCGCCGGCATCTGGCTGAATACGATTGCAGTCCTGGTCATCCTTGGCGCGATGTACCTCCTCGCCGGTTTCGTCTTCGGCATCGCCAAGATCTAGCGGGCATCTCAGACACCATCATCACGCCGCCATTGCCGGGTAACTGGCAACCAAGGAGATGCCCCGTAATGATCAAAACCTTGCTGCGACAGCTAATTCTTGGCGCATATTTTCTGGCAGTCCCGTCCCTCGCTCTGGCCGCGCCGCAATACGCCTGGAAACCGGCCCAAAGCGGAGCGGACACATTGCAGCAGCGCTTTGCGCCGCCAGATGGCTTTCAACGCAGTCCCGTCACGCCTGGCAGCTGGGGCGAATGGCTGCGCGGTCTAAAACTCAAGCCGGAAGGCTCCCCGGTCTTGACCTTCAAAGGCGACAAGAAATGGCGCCAGGACGTTCACGCGGCCATCATCGACATAGACGTGGGCGACCGCGATCTCCAGCAATGCGCCGACGCCATCATGCGGTTGCGCGCCGAATGGCTATTCGCCTCGGGCCGGACAGGGGACATCGCATTCAACTATACAGGCGGCGGGCGCGTTCCCTTCTCGCGGTGGGCCCGCGGCGATCGCCCATCACAAAGCGGAAAGTCCTGGCGCAGGCGCAGCAAGGCTGATGGCAGCTATGCAAGCTTCCGCCGCTACATGACGCAAATTTTCGCCTTCGCCGGCACCTATTCGCTCGACAAGGAACTGAAAACAGTCCGCGACGAAAACATCCAGATCGGCGACGTTTTCATTAAAGGCGGCTTCCCCGGCCATGCCGTGCTCGTCGCCGACATGGCAGAAAACGCATCGACTGGCGAAAAGAAGTTCCTGCTTCTACAAAGCTACATGCCCGCACAAGACATTCACGTCCTGAAAAACCCGCAAGGTTCAACAGGCGAGGCTTGGTACTCAGCAAACCTCACCTGGCCATTCCAGACGCCGGAGTGGACCTTCCCGAAAGGCAGCCTCAAGCGCTGGCCAGACTGACAACCGCACAGCGCGTTTAGCGCTGGCCGCCGGGCAATCACACCAGGAGACACTCATGCGTGCGCGCCCCTCACTCTCACTTGCCGCCCTAACCGCCCTGATGACCTTTGGGCTGTCGGGCACCGCCCTCGCCCAAGGCAACGAGCAGCCGTCAGTCCAATCCCTCCTGGAAGAAGGCTGGGAAATCGCTGGATACGCCAGCAACTTCGAAGGCAGGGCCCTCATCCTGTTCAAGCACAAGGACAAAAAGTATCTTTCGCAGTGCTCTGTGCTTTACGACGTCACGCGCGAACAACGCGTGGTCACGAACTGCTACGAAGTCCGCTAAGCTTTTGAACAAAATCCACAATCGCCTTTCTTGACGCTTGCGTGACAGAGCGTCATGATGTCACCCGTCTGTCATTATTGATTCAACGGCAGCGTTCGATCCGTGGCAAAAGGCGAACTGAATTGACCCGCCCTATTACCCTGTCTCACCTCTCGCCGGCAGCATCTGGCAAAACCCGGGACGTCTACCGTCATCCGGACGATGAGACATTGCTGGTCAAGGTCATCCGCGCCGACGCCATCGAAAAGCGCTATGGCCGGGGCCGCCCTTGGTACAAGACAACCCGCCGTTATCGCCATTTCATCAGCTACCTGCGCGAAATCCGCGAGGAAATCGCCCTGCGCGCGCAGCTGGCGCAGCACCCCGATAGCTTGCAGAAGGTCGTGGGCTTCGCCGATACCGACCTCGGCTTCGGTCTCGTAGTGGAAGCTGAACGCGATCGCGAAGGAACCTTGGCCCCAACATTGCCCGAACTGATCGAGGCCGGCCGGTACGACGCGCGCACCCACGCAGAACTAAAAGCCTGCTTGGACGAGTTGAAGGAATTGCCCGTTGTTCTGGCGGACGTGCATGGCGACAATCTCGTCTACGCTTGGAGCCCCGAACGCGGCAACCACTTCGTTCTGATCGACGGCATCGGCTGCAAGACGCTCATCCCCTTCAACAGCATGAGCCGCTTTCTCAACCGGCGGCATAAACACCGCCGCTTGAACCGCTTACTGGGCAAGATCGAAAAGCAGCTAGCAGAGCGTGGCCTCCTGCCACAAAACCACGCGCCAGCGCAGGCACTCCCGCAAGCCGCCGAATAGCATCACCGCAATCCGGCATCCTGCAACGCCTGCGGCAAGGCTTCTTCTAGAATATCCAGATCATTGTCCGTACCGCAGCTGATGCGAATGCACCGGTCAAGCGGCGCGACACTAGGACGGCGCACGAACACATCCCGCGCCAGCAAACAATCCATAACGCGCTGAGACACGGTGCCATCGCCACCGCAATCGATCGCGACAAAGTTCGCGCCCGCCGCAAGCGGCGTCAGTCCACAATCTGTCGCAATATTCGCTATCCGCGCACGCGATGCTCCAATGCGCTCAACCACGTCAGCCAAGTAGGACTGGTCCTTGACGGCAGCCAAGGCGCCGACCTGCCCGACGCGATTGATACCGTAGTGGTTGCGAACCTTCTCAAACGCCTGGATCACCTCACGCTCACCAAGACAATAACCTATACGCGCACCCGCCATCCCATAGGCTTTCGAGAATGTCCGGAACCGCACGACCTGCGGATTGGAAACATCTATGGCTGGCACCGCACCAGCCGGAGCGGTCTCACAGTAGGCCTCGTCCAGCAACATCACAGTAGTCTCGGGAAGCGCAGCGATCAGTTCGGTCAACGCTTCACGACTCCACCACGAGCCCATCGGGTTGTTCGGATTGGAAACATATAAGATCGAAGCAGACTTCTGCCGTACGGTCTCGAGCATCCCGGCCAAGTCTTCACGATCGTCGACGAACGGGACCTTGGTCAACACACCGCCTTGTCCGGCGACATGAAACCCAAACGTCGGATAAGCGCCATCGGCCATGACAATGCGATCACCGGCTGAAGAAAAAAGCCGGACGGCACAGCCCAACAGACCATCTATGCCTTCACCAATCACGACATTGTTGATGCCGACCCCATGCAGATCGGCTATCGCCGCGCGCAGTTCGAAACTTTCCGGATCGGCATACATCCAGTTGCCTGAGACCGCATTGGACATGGCGGACAACGCCGCCGGGCTTGGCCCAAAAGGACTTTCGTTCGCACCCAGCCGCGCCTTGAATGGCTCACCACGCGCCCGCTCCATTGCTTCCGGCCCAACAAATGGGACGACCTTCGGCAAGCTAGCAAACGGTTCGCGGATAAGACGGCGGGTCACGATCGGCTCCAGAATGAAACGCCCACGGCTGACGGCGCAAGGCACCATCAATACAGCCGATAGCTCAAATCAAGCAAAGATCAGCAAGCTCGCGGCGCATCTTCGCAGGCATCAAGTGCAGCTCGTCGTCCTCCTCCGCGCTGATATCGTTCGGAGCATCGTCATCAGTCAGATAGCGCCACCCTTGAAACGCGCGTCGCGGCACCGGGCGGACGCGCACCAGTTCGTGATCCAGCAGCATCAGGCAGCACGGCGAGCCGTCTTCCTTTTGGCCGTCCGAAAAACCAATCAGCCGTTGCCGGGCTTGGATCACACCCTTGATCACCCAATAAAGCGAGCCGCCGTCAAGCAACTCAGCCTGGCGTTTCGGCGTCTGGTAGGTCCTGTGGAACAGTGTCGCCTTACGGTTAACCTTGCGCCGCTCGGCCAAGCGCCCAGCTTGCCAGGTGCCCAAGTCATCAATCGAAGCCGCGCCGACGCACAATTTGACGAGATGCAGAGCCATGTCCGGTCAATTTTGATGCAGAAACACCACAACACCCTGACGCATCGCGCCGCGTAAGGCGACCATGCCGCGCTTTTTGTCGACAGCTTTTGCGCTGCAGCGCTATCATTGCCACTCAGAATTGAGTTCAGGGCATGATTCGCAAACCTTTGAATAACAGTGCGATACGGCTCTCCGGTCTGCTTCTTCTTGCCGGGGCGCTCGGCGCGTGCGGATCCACACCCGAACTACAGACCGCATCCACGGCCGCGATCAAACCGTCGCCAGCCGCGGTGACTAGCACGGCCACAACCTACACCGGTCCACCACCGCCAGCTTACCAGCTGACGGCAGCCGAACAGGCGCTTACCTGCTCGCAGCTCACCGGCTCAATCAAGATCCGTCTGCTTGAGCTGCGCGCCGCCGACCCTGATAGTCATGGCAGCACACTTGCCAGATCGATCCAATCAGCCGTAACCCCGCTATTCGGGGGGACCTCTCATGGCGTCGCGAACGCAGAGCAACAAGTGCTCCACGATTGGGGACAAGTGCATGCCTATAACCGCCAGCTGGCGGCGAAGAATTGCCCTACGGTCGAGTTGCCGCCAGACCTGCAGACGTTGCGAGCGGCAACGCCGCCCGGCTATCAAAATCTCTAAGCTGATATAACTGGGGTCGCTGTCTTACGGCCCGGGAAATAAAGCGTTGGAACGCCCGCTCAACCAATAGGCAGCCAAACCAACCCATTCCTTGAACGCGGTGTCAGCACGCTCCAAGCCAGAGCCAACGCGTTCGAACATACGCGTGGCATCGATGGCGCCGTGGGTCCGATAGTCCACCGGAAACGGCACCACATCAAAACCAGCCTGGCGAAACACGCCCATTGAACGCGGCATATGAAAAGCAGACGTCACCAGCACGTAGCGTTGGCCTGGCTTCGGTTTCAAAAGCGCTTTGGTAAAAAGCGCGTTCTGAAAGGTATTGCGGGATTTCTTCTCCAAGACGATGCGGTCCGGCGAGATACCATAATCGATCAGAAGCTTGCCGATAGGCGCGGCGGCATCCGTTCCGAAGCCCAACAGTCCCCCGACGCCACCGGTGAAAATCAGCTTTGCATTGGGAAACTGAACGGCGAGCCGAACACCTTCCGTTAAGCGCTCCGCCGCTTCATTCAGCGCCACACCGCGGCGGCCACGGCTGACCCATCCATCCTCAAAGCCACCCAGCATAATGATGCCATCGACAGGACCGTCATCGGAACTGTAAGCCGCTTGCGCAAAGCGCTCTTCCAGCGGCAGGATCATGATGTTGCCGATCGGCGAAATGCCCACCACAAGCAGGCTCACCGCACCCAAACTCATCAGCCAAACAGCAAGCTTGCGGCGGCTCGAAAAGGCCTGCAACAACAGCCCGGCGATGACCATCAAAACAAGAAACGTCGACGGCTGGAACACCAGCGTCAACACTTTCGATGCGTAATAGAACATCGAGTCCAGCCGTCAGCGATCAAGCACGAAGATGCGCGTCATCAAGGACAGGTGATCTTTTGGATGTACGATTTATCGACGTAGCCCTTCATTGAACCAGCGCGCACCGCGCACCAAAAACCGCGCAACGTGCAGAACAGTTTCCGCTTGATAAGAATATCACCCTTGTAAACGACGCCGACCACGTCCGCGTTGGAATACGGCCGTTCGCGGACATTCAAGCTATCGACCGTCACGAGATAACAGCCAAAGCCCTTCTTAGCGGCGAACGCCGGCGCAGCACTGAAAGCCGCCATCAGCACCACAGCCAGAGCCGCTGACAAAAATTTGGAACTCATCACTTAGCCTCGCAAAATATCCCCCGGAAACGAAGCTGTCTCTAAGGCACATTCCTGCCAAGAATTTGACAGCCCGGGTATCACCCGAATAAACGTGCCGACAGCTCTCTGCCCAAGGGCGACGCGAACGTCTAAGGCTTTGGATCTTCAGCCTTCCCGGCAAAGTGCGGATGGCGAACAAGGTCGCCGGGCTTCAACCCCAGCCGCTTGGCCGCGCCGCCCGCAACCTCTAGAACGGCCGAGACCTTACCGTTGGAGCTGATCACCGTTTCCGAAAACGGTTCAGTGTTGGCCTCGATGCGATGCACTGTGCCGTCTTGTCTGATGAAGATCATGTCCAGCGGGATGTAGGTGTCGCGCATCCACATCGAAACTTCGCGTGGTGCATCATGCGGAAACAGCATGCCCCGGTCATCCGGAAGCGAGGTCCGAAACATAAGTCCCTTGGCTTGCGCCGCTGGAGAGCGCGCAACCTCGACTGTAATCCGTTTTACCCCGTTCTCAGTGACAAGATCCAATGGCTCTTCCGTAACTGCCGGGCCAGCCTGCTGGTCACTCGAAGGTGCCGCTTGATTTTGCGACCACCACCAAACACCAGCGCCCGCGAAAATGAATAGGGCCGCCACGATGGCAGCCCCCTTCTTACCTTGCATAAAGTCCATACGTCCACCGACCGTCTCTAGTGCGGCGGTGTGGGCCCTGAGTTTCCATCGGGGCGAAGTTCAGCGGCCATACAGCCTTTGGAGCCATAGCCCCAGCGAACCTCAACGATTTGACCCGGCCGCAATTCGGTAAAACCGAAACGCCGCAATGTTTCCATGTGCACGAATACATCTGGCGTATTCTCGCCGCGCGTCAAGAAACCAAATCCGCGAACGCGGTTAAACCACTTGCAGACCGCGCGTTCCCACTGGCTTTCAGGCGTGACCTGAACATGCGTGCGCTGTGGCAACAACGCTGGGTGGATGGCGGTGGATTCATCCATAGAGATGATCCGGAAGGCCTGCATGCCCTTCGGCCGCTTCAACGCCTGGCAGTGAACCCGCGCACCTTCGTAAGCCGTCTGATAACCACCGGCGCGCAAGCACGTAACGTGAAGCAAGACATCAGGAAGACCGTTATCTGGAACGATAAAACCGTATCCCTTGGACACGTCGAACCACTTTATGAAGCCCGCGACCTCTTCGACTTCAAGACCCGCTTCCTGCAGCTTTTTGAGATCTGTCTCAATTGGCAGATCATGACCTGGATACTCCGGCGTTAACTTGGAGTCCCCCATCGTATACACCCCGCTATACTGTTCTTTTTGCGATGACTTTCGCCACTCGATGCCTCCTCGAAAATCGAAAGATGCCCTCACACCCGATTCCCGTTTCAGCAACGCTTAGAGAATACCATCAGTTACTCTGCTCGCTAGCCCATTTTTATCCGGGCCAATACTGTCAGACGCGAAAGAACACGCTACTTGCGTGAGTCTAATTCGGTTAACGTCTGAATTGATTGAATAGTTCCTCTCCTATCTGGGCTGGATTTCTTAATGGATCCGCCTCTGGAAATCTCGCGCCTTCATACGGATTTCCACATCAATACTCCGCCTGGGTAGACAGATGCTTGCGGCAGCGATTCGCCTCGCCTTGGCCCGCAAACACGGATGGAGGATAACCACGTCATCAGTGTGTTGCAGAGCCCCTAGCTGCGGTTTATCCCCAGTCACCTGAACGGCTGTGGGTGAAAGACCGGCGCACGACTGCGTCGGCAACCAAATTTTCCAACCGATCCATGCGCTTAATCCTCGGATCTGATCACAACTGAACGGCGAGCTGGAGCTAAAACCGACATGAGATATCTCCACACTATGGTGCGCATCAGCAACATCGATGCCAGCCTCGATTTTTACTGCACCAAACTCGGGCTCACGGAGATGCGCCGGATCGACAATCCGATCGGCCGTTTCACTCTCATTTTCCTCGCCGCGCCCACCGACAAAGACAACGCGCGCGAGCACAAAGCCCCGCTGTTGGAACTCACCTACAATTGGGATCCGGAGGACTATGAGGGCGGGCGCAATTTCGGACATCTCGCCTTCGAGACGGACGACATCTACGCGCTTTGCAAACGCTTGGCTGACGCCGGCATCACCATCAATCGGCCGCCACGCGATGGGCGCATGGCGTTCATTCGCTCGCCCGACGGCATTTCCATAGAACTCCTGCAAAAGGGCCCGTCGCTACCCAAGCAAGACCCGTGGGTCTCAATGGAAAACACAGGCAGCTGGTGACCAAGACATCTCCTGAAGCGACTCGACCGCACGTCGCCGTCATCGGTGCAGGTCCCGCTGGGCTGATCGCAGCGGAGCGATTGGCCGAAGCAGGCTGTTCCATCTCGGTATATGAGCGCATGGCATCCGCGGGACGCAGGCTTCTAATGGCAGGACGAGGCGGGCTCAATCTCACCCACGGCGAAGATCTCGAAACATTTCTGACCCGATACACACCGCGCCAGCCGAAACTGGAGCAAGCCATCCGAGCATTCCCGCCAAGTGCCCTGCGCGCCTGGGCCGACGGGCTCGGCCAAGACACGTTCTGCGGCAGTAGCAATCGCATCTTCCCGGGCGCCCTAAAGGCGTCTCCACTCATGCGCGCATGGCTGCAAAGATTGAGCGGCCTCGGTGTTTTTCTTAAGACGCGTCATACGTGGCAGGGCTTTACACCGGCGGGCGCCTTATCGTTCGCCACGCCTGACGGGCTGATTGAAGTCAGCGCGAACGCAACGTTGCTGGCTCTCGGCGGAGCAAGCTGGCCTCGTCTAGGCGCAGATGGCAGCTGGACCGGGATCCTTCACAAACACGGCATAGGCGTCACGCCACTGACCCCATCCAATTGCGGCGTCACCGTTTCTTGGTCCCCACACATGGCAAAGCACGAAGGCCAGCCTCTCAAGCGCATCGCAGTCAATCTCGGAAGCACAACAAAAAGGGGCGAAGCTGTGATCACCCAGAGAGGCCTTGAGGGTGGTGTGATCTATGCGCTGGCACCGCATATCCGCGAAGCCTTGGCCCGCACATCTCCCGCCGGCATCACGATCGATCTGCGTCCCGATGAAACGCACGACAAGTTGCAAAACAGGCTGGCGCGGCCGCGCGGCAAGCAATCGGCCAGCACCTTTCTGCGCAAAACGCTGAATCTGGATGCCGCCGCCATCGCCCTCCTCAACGAAGCCTGCCGCGGCAAGCTCCCAACCGAACCGGCCCATCTGGCTGAACTCATCAAAACCTTCCCGCTCCAGGTTTCCGGCCTAGCAGGAATGGAGCGGGCCATTTCCAGCGCTGGCGGCCTTCCCTTCGACGGTCTAGACGATGACTTCATGCTTCAGCAGCTGCCTGGCGTTTTCGCCGCCGGAGAGATGCTGGATTGGGATGCGCCGACAGGGGGATATCTGCTCCAAGCCTGCTTCTCGACTGGAGTTGCAGCTGCTTCGGGAATGCTAAAATTCCTCAATCAGGAAGGCCAGCAGGGATAGGCCTCAGACGCACAGGGGCAATCCGGAACAAAATCTTTCGCTGTTGCGGCGCATGGCATAAAATTCCCACTGAGAGCCCGCCGAGAAACGATATCCTATTTTTATTTGTCTAAACCCCTTCTTTTTGGAATGTCTTTTCCTTAGGTTCCTGCCGAACAAGGAGTTCCTGACATGACGCTGCCTTCACCGCAGCACCAGAAGCCGCCGGCGCAGCCCGCACCGGCGGCCGTCTCGCCAGAGACGGCACGCGCCCTGAACGAGCAGCTCGCGACATTGCCTGAGCTGAGCGATCGCCTGCGCGGGATCGCCGAGGCGATCCCTGGCCGCGTGTCATTCTCCACGAGCCTTGGCATTGAAGACCAAGCCGTCCTGCACGGCATCGCCAAAGCCACCCCGCACTTCGATGTCTTCACGCTCGATACGGGCCGGCACTTCCCCGAAACGCTGCAAACGCTTGAAGACAGCGTGAACGTCTATGGACTGAACATCCGCGTCATCTTTCCTGACGCAAAGGATGTGGAAGAGCTTGTCGCGCGCGACGGCATCTTCGGCTTTCGCAACTCCGTGAAAAACCGCAAGGCCTGCTGCTTCGTGCGCAAGGTCCGCCCATTGAACCGTGCGATCGCCGGCTCACACGGTTGGATCACCGGCCTTCGCAGGGAGCAATCGGCAGGACGCGCTGAGGTTCCCTTTGCCGAATGGGATGACGAGCACAAGCTCGTTAAACTAAACCCAATCGCAGACTGGACGCTGGACCAGCTGAACGCATTCATCGAAGACAACGCCGTACCGATCAACGCCCTGCATGCACAAGGCTTTCCGTCCATCGGGTGCCAGCCGTGCACGCGTGCCATCCGCCCCGGTGAAGACATTCGCGCAGGCCGCTGGTGGTGGGAAGCAAAAGACAACGGACAAGAGTGCGGTCTGCATGGCCCCATGCGGCCGCAGAACGCCGACACAGCCGCCCCTCCAGCGGCATCGTCCCTCGTACAGAGACAGTAGGAATGACATCACACATCTCTCATCTTGATCTGCTGGAAGCAGAAAGCATCCACATCTTCCGCGAGGCCGCCGCTCAGTTCCGGCGGCCCGTCTTGTTGTACTCGATCGGCAAGGACTCCACGGTCCTGCTGCACCTAGCGCGCAAGGCCTTCTATCCGGCCAAGCTGCCCTTCCCGCTGCTGCACATTGATACGACGTGGAAGTTCCGCGAGATGATCGCCTTCCGCGACAAGACCGCGAAGGACTTCGGCTTGGACCTCATCGTTCACACGAACGAGGATGGGCGCCAGCAGGGCATCAACCCAATTGAATATGCGCCATCCATCTACACCGACGTTATGAAGACCGTCGCGCTCAAGCAAGGTCTCGACAAATACCAGTTTGATGCGGGCTTCGGCGGTGCGCGCCGAGATGAAGAAGCCTCCCGCGCCAAGGAGCGCGTCTTTTCTTTCCGCGCCGAAGGTCATCGCTGGGATCCGCGCAAGCAGCGCCCCGAAATGTGGCACCTGCTGAACGGCCGCCTCGGCTCCGGCGAAACCGTCCGCGTCTTCCCGCTGTCCAACTGGTCCGAGATAGATGTCTGGCGCTATATCCTGCGCGAGAAGCTCGACGTCGTGCCGCTCTACATCGCCAAGGAGCGGCCGACTGTGGTTCGCAACGGTCAAATCCTTATGTTGGACGATGACCGCTTCCCGCTGAAGCCGGGCGAGAAACCGGAAATGCGCAAGATCCGCTTCCGCACGCTCGGCTGCTACCCGCTCACCGCCGCAATCGAGTCCGACGCCGATACGCTTGAAAAAGCTGTCGCCGAAACCCTGTCGTCGACAACGTCCGAACGTCAGGGCCGCTTGATCGACCACGATCAGACCGGCGCCATGGAGAAGAAGAAACAAGAGGGATACTTCTGATGACGGCCATGACAGCCATCAAGGAGCCCACCGGCCAGCAGGGCGCCAGCGAACTGGCAGGCCTGCAGCAGGAACTCAACGGTATGCTGCGCGTGCTCACCTGCGGGTCCGTGGACGACGGCAAATCAACATTGATCGGCCGCGTCCTCTGGGACGTCGCGGACTTGCCCGAAGACACACGCGCCACGATCGAAAAGTCGCAAACCAGTTCCGGTTTTCCCGACTATTCTTTGCTGCTCGACGGCCTCGTCGCCGAACGCGAACAAGGCATCACGATCGACATCGCCTGGCGCTATTTCGATACGGCCAGCCGCCGCATCGTCATTATCGACAGCCCAGGCCACGAGCAGTACACGCGAAACATGGCCTCCGGCGCCTCGCATGCCGATGTCGCGATCATGCTCATCGACGCACGCCACGGCATCAAACGTCAGACGCGCCGCCACGCCGCAATTCTTGACCTCATGGGCGTGCGGCGGGTCATCCTCGCCGTCAACAAGATGGACCTTGTCGATTGGTCGGAACAGAAATTCCGCCAGATCGAACAGGACTTCCGCTCGCTCATGTGGCGTTTCCAGTTCTGGGAAGCGATCGCCATTCCAGTCGCCGCCGTCACCGGCGATAACGTTGCGTCCAAGAGCGACAAGATGGCGTGGTTCGACGGCCCAACGCTGGTGGAACATCTGAATGACATCCCGAGCCGGGGCATCGCCACGACCGGACAGTTCCGTTTCCCCGTGCAAACGGCATTGCGCGACGCGGCAACCGATTTCCGTGGGCTGGCCGGAACAGTGACCAGCGGCAAAGTTGCCGTTGGCGACACGGTAACGGACACGGTCAGTGGCCGCACCGCGAAGGTTCAACGTATCGCCACCTTCGACAAGGATCTCGATGAGGCCGAACAAGGCCAGGCCGTCGCCATCCAGCTAGACACAGATCTCGACATTACTCGTGGCGCAATCCTGGCGAAACCTGACCACTTGCCGGTTACAGCCAGAACGCTCGACGCCAGACTGGTTTGGCTCAGCGAAGACGCTTTCGATCCGCGCAAGAATTACTTGTTGCGGACCGCGACGGACCTGACGCCAATTTCCGCGCTCGACATCCGCTCGCTGCTGGATCTGGAAACGCTCGCGGCCCATCCGTCAACGACGTGCGCTGTCAACGACATCGCCATTGCACACTTGGCACTCGGGCGAGCCACCGCCCTCGATGCATTCAGCGACGCGCACGAAACCGGCAGCTTCATGGTTGTCGATGCCGTCACTGGAGCGTCCGTCGCCGGCGGCATCGTCACGGCGGCAAGCAGCACGGCAATCGTCACGAAGGAGCGTCACGACGTCTTCATCTTGACACGCCAGATCCTGGAACGTGGCCTGTGCGCGGACCTGGGCAACGACTCCCAATCGCAGACGGAATTCAACCGCCGGGCGAACGAGGCAGCCCTGCTGCTGCGAGCCGCCGGCGTTGCCGTGGAATTCGAAATCGACGATCCAGGAATCTAACCTTAAATACATTCACTAAACGCCGGCGCTTGCTCTTGGATCAAGTGCCGGTTTTATGGTGGCCTAGAGAAGAAACACGACCAAACGCCTATGATGGAAATTCTAACATCGACACCTTGGCCGCTCATCGTTGGTGGTGGCTTCCTAATCGGCTTTCTTATCGGCATCACGGGCGTTGGCGCAGGTTCACTCACAACGCCATTGTTGATCAGCGGCGTTGGCGTAGCCCCCGCACTCGCAGTCGGCACGGACTTGTTGTTCGCTGCAATCACCAAGGCCAGTGCAGCCTGGCGTCATCACAGGCTCGGAAACGTCGATTGGCCGATTTTGCGCTGGCTTGCCGCCGGCAGCATTCCCGGCGCGCTTGCCGTCGTTGCGTGGTTGTACTTCGGCGAACCTGACACAGAAAAACTAGCCAAGTATGTGCGCGAAGCCCTCGCCCTAGCACTCATCATCAGCGCGATCGCCATCGGCCTGCATCCGCTGCTAAACCGCCGCAAACTTGCTGCCAGCGACGAACAAGTCCCGCCGCGTAAAGGGCCGACATTTCTTCTGGGATTGGTACTCGGCTCGCTCGTCGCGCTCACCTCAGTTGGTGCAGGCGCTATCGGTGTCGTTATCCTGACAGCCCTCTACGCCGCCCTGCCCGCACGCCGGATCGTCGGCACGGACATCGTCCACGCGATCCCGCTAACGTTTGTCGCAGGCATGGGGCACGCCGGGCTCGGCAATGTCGACCTAACGATCCTCGCCGCCCTGCTCGCCGGCTCGATCCCCGGCATCGCCATCGGGACGCGCATGACCGGCATCATACCGGACTGGGCACTGCGTATCGTCCTCGCGCTCGTACTCATGTACGCCGCGTACGTGCTGCTGACGAAGTAGAAATGGTCAAGAATTGAGTAGCGCCAAAGCGCTACTCAACACCAAGCTTCTTGCGCAGGATCTCGTTGACCGCTTCGGGGTTGGCCTTGCCCTTCGAGGCCTTCATCACCTGGCCGACAAACCAGCCCAGCAAGTTCGGCTTGGTCTTTACCTTTTCGACCTTATCGGGGTTGGCGGCGATAATCTCGTCGACGGCTTTTTCGATGGCGCCGGTGTCGGTCACCTGCTTCATACCGCGCTCTTCGACAATCTTGGCCGGATCACCACCCTCCGTCCAAACGATCTCGAATAGATCCTTGGCGATCTTGCCAGAGATTGTCTTGCTAGCAATGAGATCGATAACCGAGCCAAGCTGCTCAGCGGAAACCGGAGACTCAGAGATATCCTTTGTCTCTTTGTTGAGCCGGCCGAACAGTTCGTTGATCACCCAGTTGGCCGCCAGTTTGCCATCACGGCCCTTGGCAACATCCTCGAAGTAGGCCGCATTCTCGCGCTCAGCCACCAGAACACTCGCGTCGTAGGGCGACAGACCATACTCCTCCATGAAGCGCGCACGCTTTTCGTCAGGAAGCTCCGGCAAATCTTCGGCGAGGTCATCGACGTACGACTGCGTAAACTCAAGCGGAAGCAAGTCCGGATCGGGAAAATAGCGGTAGTCGTGCGCCTCTTCCTTCGAGCGCATCGACCGCGTTTCACCGCGGCCCGGATCGAACAAGCGCGTCTCCTGATCGATGCTGCCACCCTCTTCAATAATATCGATCTGACGGCGGGCCTCTGTGTCGACGGCCTGACCAATAAATCGGATTGAGTTGACGTTCTTGATCTCGCAACGCGTCCCGAACGGTTCACCCGGACGGCGCACGGAAACGTTGACGTCAGCGCGCATGTTGCCCTTGTCCATATCGCCGTCACACGTGCCGAGGTAGCGCAAGATTGTGCGCAACTTGGTCACGTAAGCCTGCGCCTGCTTCGCTGAGCGCAAGTCTGGCTTGGAGACAATCTCCATCAACGCCACGCCGGAGCGATTGAGATCGACGTACGAATATTCCGGATGCTGGTCGTGGATCGATTTACCCGCATCCTGCTCCAAATGCAGCCGCTCGATGCCCACAGTGATGGCTTCCCCATCAACGTCAATTTCGACTTCGCCTTCGCCGACGATTGGCTGCTTGTACTGGCTGATCTGATAGCCCTGCGGCAGGTCGGGATAGAAGTAGTTCTTCCGATCAAAAACGCTCTTCAGGTTGATGCCGGCCTTCAAACCCAACCCGGTGCGGATGGCCTGCGCGACACACTCTTCGTTGATCACCGGCAGCATCCCGGGCATGGCCGCGTCCACCAGTGACACGTGCGCATTTGGCTCCGCGCCAAAGGCCGTCGACGAGCCGGAAAACAGCTTCGACTTGGAAGCGACCTGGGCATGAACCTCCAGCCCGATGATCACCTCCCAATCGCCCGTGGCACCAGAGATGAGGTTTTTCTTAGCCGCCGCTTGCACTGTGTCTTGCATCGAAAATCTCCTGTCGGCCAAGCTGTTAGCGCAAGCCGAAAGCCACCGCAACTGAGCAAAACACTTCTGCCCATGGAACCAAACGACGGGGAAAGCATAGTTGCTGCGTTATCCCGCTCGCCAGGTCTGAAGGAGACCTATCCCGCGAGGGATTTTCGGAGGAACTAACATGTTCAAAAACGGTCTGATTGCGGCGCTGTCCGCAGTTGTTATGCTCACGGCCGCAACCACCGCAGCCGACGCCCGCCCAGGCGGCAAACGCGACTGGGAACTTCTCGGAAAGCAAAAAGTCGGCTTTCTCAAAGATCGAGACGTCATCCACGTCGGCAGAAAAGATGGCGACTTTTCAAAAATCCGCATCCGGGTCAAGAACAACGACGTGGAATTTATCGATGTGAACGTAGTTTACGGCAACGGCAAGACAGACGACATCCGCATCCGGCGGCGTATTCCTGCAGGCGGCCAGACCCGAGCCATAGACCTGAAGGGCAACAAGCGGTTCATCCGCCGGGTCGAGTTCGTCTATAAGAGCCGTCCAAGCTTCAAAGGCCAGGCGACCGTAGAGCTTTGGGGCCGAGACTAAGCAGCTAGATCCTGAGCGATTGCAAGAATGGCGGTGCCGCGTAAAGCGGGACCGCCATTTGCCCATAATTTGCCGTATCTCGCGCCGATCTGCAGCCAAACACTTGGAATACGCCATAAATTGACGCCGTGATTTGGCCTTTCCACCCCGTTCTAATAAAACGAATCTAAAGGGTGGACTCCCGGGGAGCGGTGTCTGTCCGTCCCCATGTCCTACGCGTCACCGCACTTGGCTCAAGCAGGAACGGCATTTGGCTCATACGGCTAGACAGATTGCCGCCGGCATCGCGTTGATCCTGGCCTGGCTCAGTGCATCGCACTTGGCTGCTCGGCCGGGCGACACGCGCTCGATCTCCTTCTACAACATCCACACCAAGGAAAATCTCACGGTCACCTTCAAGAAGGACGGATATTTCCAACGTGCGGCCATGAAGAAGATCAACCACATCATGCGCGACTGGCGCCAGGGCGAAGAAACCACGATGGACCCGAACACCATCGATCTCCTCTGGGAAATGCACACCGAACTCGGCTCGAGCGAGCCAATCCACATTATCAGTGGCTACCGGTCACCCAAGACCAACAACATGCTGCGCAAATCCCGCGGCGGACAGGCCAAAAGAAGCCAACACATGACCGGCCGCGCCATCGACGTCCACTTCCCCGACATTCCGACGCGTCAGTTGCGCTACTCCGCCCTCATTCGCGAGCGCGGCGGCGTTGGCTATTACCCCACGTCGGCAATCCCGTTTGTCCATGTCGATACCGCACGCGTACGCCACTGGCCGCGCATGGGCCGCCAGGAACTCGCATTGCTGTTCCCCGGTGGTTACACTAAACACCGGCCATCCAGCGGTGGCCCCATCACCCGCGCCGACGTCCGCGCGGCACGGGCGAAACGCGCAGATCTGGTCCAGAAGGTCGCCGCCTTTTACAAAATTCGCGCCAGCAAGGATAAGGCTGCAACACGGCTAGCCCTAGCCGGCGGCGTTCCCAAACCAACACCAGTCAAGCGGCCAGCACTGCCGGAAACGGCGGTCGCCGCACTCACTCCCACTCCTCCTCTCGCCTATCCTGATCCCGTCCGCCCAGGACCACGCCTGGTCACCCGGCCACGGATTGCCGAGAGGCCCGCCGAATTCCAGCCAGACACGGACGACCTGCGCAATCGAGAGCAGATGGAACGCCTCGTAACACTGGCGTCACTGCAACGCTTTGAACCCGGCGTTCCCAAGCCTATTGCGCCGCCTCAGCCAGCCTCGCGCCTGCGCCCGGAAGAGGAAACCCGCCCGCCCAGCGCTGAAGAGATGGCGGAACGGGCGGCCACCCAGGCAGCCGATCGGGCAGCCCTGGCACGTCTAGCCGAAGCGCGCACAAGTGCTGAAGTCGAAGAAGCGACAGGCCGGTTTGGCTGGGGCTCTAGCTTTGTCTCAGCACCTGAGTTCGATGCCGACCACCCCGACGAACTCGCCTACCGGCCGTTCCCGCTTGAACCGATGATGTCGGACCGGCCGGACGATCCGCAGCTCGCCGAACTCCAGCCACTCGACGTCGGCCGCACGTTAGAACTCATGGATGATGGCGGAGTCGTCGAGCCAATGCGACTGCGGCCCGCGGAAAAACTAGCCCAAGCGATGTGGACGCAGCAGTTCCGCGGCTCACTCGTCAATCGCGGGACGCATGAAAAGCAGTTGCCCAGTGGCATGAACGAGCGAGCCGTCAAGACGACGGTTCGCTGACCGCATGCTTCTTTCCCTTGCCCCCAGGCACCTTCACCGTGTGCAAGAGACCATCATCCCAGACTTTCGTGATCAATTGCCCCAGCTCCATAAAGTCTGATTTGCGCGGCGAGGTGGAACGCCAAACGAGACCAAGCGTGCGGAATGGCTCAGGCTCAACAAAGCGCACCAAGCTCAAATCACGGCCTCGGCATTCCACGCCTAGGCAAACCTCTGGCAACAACGTGATACCAAAACCGGCCGCAACCATTTCGATGATCGTAGACAAACTAGACGCACCAAACGTGTTCACCGTGTCGACCTGCTGAAGGCTGCAATACGTCAGCGCCTGGTCACGTAGGCAATGCCCTTCTTCCAGCAGCAAAAGACGCTCGTTCTCGATGAACTCGTTCGTCGCACGAACTCTGCCCGAAAGCTTGCGCTCCTTCGGCAACGCTAACAGGAAGCGGTCATCGAACAGTGGTGCGCTCTCGATGTCGGGATGCTTCACCGGCAACGCCAGGAACAGAACATCGAGTTTGCCCTCGGTCAGCTCCTCCATGAGAATCTGCGTTTGCGTCTCGCGCACGTACAGTTCTAGTTCGGGGTAGTCCTTACGCAACAGCGCCAACAAGGGCGGCAGTACATAAGGTGCGACAGTCGGTATGACACCAAGCCGCAAAACACCGGTCAGAACACTGTTTGCGTGTTGGGCAAACGCGATCAGATCGCGCACGTCGCCTAAGATTCGCGCCCCCCGCTGGGCGATCTCTTGACCCTTGGTCGTCAGCTGAACACCAGATCGCGTGCGTTCAACCAGCATAATTCCGAGGCTCTGTTCCAGTTCGTGAATTTGCATCGACAGAGCCGGTTGGGTTACGGCGCAGGCATCTGCCGCTCTGCCAAAGTGCAGCTCCCGCGACAGTGCGTCAAAATAGCGGAGCTGTTTGAAAGTGACGTGGGTCATTAGACAATCTGATCTAACTAGCAAATATTTTCGATTTGTCCTTACTACACCCTGCTTCTATTTTTCGCACATCACGGGTTCGTCATCGCTTTGTGTTCACCGGCCGGCCAAAAAAGCCTAAGAAAGTGGCGGTGAGGGTTTATATCCCATACCCGTTGCTGACGCCCTGGATTGCGCGCCGAAGCAATTCAGGGCGTTCGACTTGTGGATAGATCACCTTATCGAGTCGACAAGGATTAATAATTTTTCCTAATCGAACGCGAGCGCTATACATAGCTCAACTGATCAATCGGGAGTGATCGATGACATCGAAGACCATGACGACTAGTGCGGGTGCACCGGTCGCAGACAATCAGAACTCTGAATCGGCTGGTCCGCGCGGCCCATTGCTGCTGCAAGACTATCAGCTGTTGGAAAAGTTGGCTCACCAGAACCGCGAGCGAATTCCAGAGCGGACGGTGCATGCCAAGGGCTGGGGTGCACACGGCACTCTGACCATTACCAACGACATCACGAAGTATTCGAAAGCCGCCATTTTCTCCAAGGTCGGTAAGAAGACCGACATGATCGCGCGCTTTTCAACCGTGGCTGGCGAAATGGGCGCCGCCGACGCAGAGCGTGACGTCCGCGGCTTCGCTTTGAAATTTTATACTGAGGAAGGCAACTGGGATCTCGTTGGCAACAACACGCCGGTCTTCTTTGTGCGTGACCCGCTGAAGTTCCCTGACTTCATCCACACGCAGAAGCGCCATCCGAAAACAAATATGCGCTCACCGACGGCGATGTGGGATTTCTGGTCGCTCTCTCCGGAGAGTCTGCATCAAGTCACAATCCTCATGTCGGACCGCGGTCTTCCCACCGACATACGGCACATGAACGGCTACGGCTCGCACACCTTCTCGCTCATCAATGCCGAGGGCGTGCGCCACTGGGTGAAGTTCCACTTTAAGACCGAGCAAGGGCACAAGCATTGGACCAACTCGGAAGCCGCTGAAGTTGTAGGCCGCACCCGCGAATCCACGCAGGAAGACCTGTTCAATTCGATCGAAGCTGGAAACTTCCCACGCTGGAAGATGCACATCCAGGTGATGACCGAGGACGAAGCGAAGAAGACATCTTACAATCCGTTCGACCTCACGAAAGTGTGGCCACACGGCGAGTTCCCGCTCATCGAAGTCGGCATTTTGGAGCTAAACCGCAACGCGGAAAACTACTTTGCCGAAATCGAACAGCTGGCATTGGCTCCGAAGAACATCGTGCCAGGCATTGGCTTCTCGCCCGACAAGATGCTTCAGGCGCGCATCTTCTCCTACGCGGACGCTCATCGCTATCGTCTCGGCACTCACTACGAAGCGCTCCCAGTGAACGCCCCGCAGTGTCCGATGCACCACTATCACAAGGACGGCGCGATGCGTTTCTTCCAGAACGATACGGGTAACGCGAACGCGTACTACGAACCCAACTCGTTCGATGGTCCGGCACAAGACGAAAAATTCGCCGAGCCGCCATTGGCTTTGGAAGGTGATGCAGGCCGCTTCAACCACCGCGAAGGCAATGACGACTACACGCAGGCAGGCAATCTGTTCCGGTTGATGCCAGCCGATGCCAAGGAACGGTTGATGGACAACATCGCCTCGGCAATGCAGGGCGTGCCTAAGGAAATCGTTGAACGTCAGGTCGTCCACTTCGCCAAGGCCGATCCGGCCTACGGCGCAGGCGTCGCCAAGCGCATGGGCGTCAGCGTCCCTCAGGACGCGCAACAAACAGCAGCGGAATAGGCTTCGGCCAAAACCCGCGTTGTCTGCACCCCGGGCCTGCCGCCGAACAGGTCCGGGGTGTTGTTTATTCTAGGATGTGCTGGAACTGGGAAAACGTAAGCGCCGGCTTATTCAGCCGCGATGATGTGGCTGGGCGCGCCCTCTTCAGAACCCGGTGACGGATTGTCGTTCAGCATGCCCAGCGCATGCATGTAGACTTCGAGGATGCCCTCTTCTTCCTCACGCTCCGTCTGGCTCTTCTTACGCAATCGCACGATCTGCCGGATCGCTTTCACGTCAAAGCCGACAGCCTTGGCTTCGAGAAATTTCTCGCGAATGTCTCCCGCGAGCGCCTTCTTCTCTTCCTCTAGCCGTTCAATTTGCTCAATGAACTGCCGTAGTTGGTTCTGCGCCGAAGCCTGAAGCGTCGTCATATCTAAACCCCGCATTAGATTGCGCCATAACGTGACCAGCATCTCTCTGTCCGGCCATCCCAGCGCGTTACCTAAAACGCTAACGGCCGCCCCATCCCCCATCAAGGGGCACAAAGCGGCCATCCAAAGGTATTTCTGCAACGCTCGATGAACTCTCCAGCCCAATCAGTGATCCGGCTTAGCCTTTTCGAATTGCGACGTTTGCTCAGGCGTCGCCTCTGTCTGATATTGCTCACGCCACGCATCATACGGCATGCCGTAGATGATTTCCCGGGCCTCATCCTTGGATAAAGCAAGCCCCTTCTCTTGCGCAGCCTCCTGATACCAGCGGGATAGACAGTTCCGGCAAAAGCCGGCCAGGTTCATCATGTCGATGTTTTGAACATCTGTACGCTGGCGCAGATGCTCCACCAGCCGGCGGAACGCGGCCGCTTCCAGCTCGAGTTTGGTTTGCGCTTCAAGTTTCATGGCTCTCGCCCTGTTTATGAAAGTGTTGAATTTTGCGCAGGTCCGCCTGCAGGTCTTCCCGCGCGATCAAACCCGAAAGAATGCGGGCTAACCGCTCACCCCAGGCCGCCTGACCTCTTCCATCTCTAATCAGGTCTTGCCTCAGTTCGATGATGGCGTGAGCCAGCCCGCGAACAACGCCATGCTGCCACATGCAGTCGCCCTGCATCTCTCCCAGATAGGGTTCGTTATCGCCGACAATCAAGTTCCCTTCCGCCGATAGAGCCTCCATCAGCGGCACGGCGAAGCGAGGATCCCGCCCCCACAAGATGCTCACGTGCCATGGCCGCAGCGAGCCTTTCCAGTTGTCCGTAAAGGAATGTATCGACACGAGCACGGGCGGCACACCTGCCGCCAAGAACGTGTTGATCACTCCATCAATCGCAGCGTGATACGGCCGGTAGAAGCGCGCCAAACGGCGTTCGCGCTCAGCCTCATCCAATAACCGGTTACCAGGAATGATTGCGCCATCCGACAGACGCATGATGAGCGTCGGATCATCCGTACCCCGGTTCGGATCTATCAAGAGCCGCGAAAAATGCGAATGAACCGCAGGCACCCCCATGGCCGAACTCAAGTGCCGGACGACCCCAAGCGCGCCGATATCGTACGCGATGTGCCGTTCAAGCTCACCCGCCGGCAGACCAAGCGTGTCATATCCCGGAGGAAACGCATTCGAGGCGTGGTCGCACAATAGAAAAAGGCCCGGTGCAATACGCCCCGGCAAAACGGTAAACGCCTCGTCCTGCGTCCCAGAAATGACCGCATCGGACCCATAACCGGCGGTTTCAGCAAATTGTTTGTGCATCAATCACAATATAGCCAGTCCCACCCTGCTCCACCAGCTGCGCCATGACGCGGCAAGGTGGTGCTTGACCGCCCAGCCCCCATCCCGCAAACCAGTACCAAAGAACAAGACGTCCAGGGAGCAACGCCGACATGGCAACGATCGATCCAACCCGCCAGCGCACACTCATGCGCGCCATGTACGACAAGGCTGTCTCGGCAGCCCACCCTGCCACCTGCGTCCCCCCGCACTTGCCCGCAGTGCCAGTCAATGGCCGCATCATCATCGTCGGCGCAGGCAAGGCCACGGCGGCCATGGCTCAGGCAGCCGAGAAGTTCTACACAGCCAACGGCGACATGGCACGCGTCACCGGCGCTGTAACGACCCGCCACGGCTATGGCCTTCCCACCGATCTGCTGCCCATCATCGAAGCCGGACACCCGGTTCCGGATTCCAACTCCATCGCTTCGGCGAAACTCGCAGTCACGTTGGCCAAAACCGCCGGACCGAACGACCTAGTCTTGTGCCTCCTGTCAGGCGGTGCCTCCGCCCTATGGTCTGCTCCGGTCGCTGGCGTATCGTTCTCAGACAAGGCAGCGCTTACGAAACAATTGCTCCGATCAGGCGCGCCAATCGCGGACATGAACTGCGTGCGTAAGCACCTGTCGAACATAAAGGGCGGCGGGCTCACCGCAGCCGCCTATCCGGCCAAGATGCTGACACTGGCCATATCGGACGTTCCGGGCGACGACCCGGATGCAATCGGATCCGGCCCGACAGTCGGCGACCCAACCACGCTGGCAGATGCGCTGGCAGTCTTGCGCAAATACAATATTACGCCGCCACCGTCCGTCGTGTCGGCGCTCAACAACCCCAACAACGAAACGCTGAAGCCGGGCGCGGAAGCCTTGTCAGCCAGCACCTACGTGATGACCGCCACACCGCGCATGTCAATCGATGCGGCAGCTGAGCTCGCCAAGCAAGAGGGCTATGCCGTCACGGTGTTAGGCGACAGCCTTGAAGGTGAAGCCCGCGAAGTCGGCGAAGCACACGCCAAACTGGCCCTCGAAGCCAAAAGCCGGGGACAACGCGTCGCCATTCTCTCAGGCGGCGAGTTCACGGTCACTGTACGGGGCAACGGCTCAGGCGGCCCAAATCAGGAATATGCTCTCGGGCTTGCCATTACTCTGGACGGAGCCGAGGGCATCGCAGCCTTGGCTGGCGACACAGACGGCATCGATGGCGGCGGTGGAAATCCCGATGATCCGGCCGGCGCAATTGTAATGCCCGACACGATTTCACGCGCTCACAGCAACAATCTCAATCCCGCCGCTTTGTTGGCCAACAACGACTCGACGGCGTTCTTCCGTCAGCTCGGCGACTTGCTCGAGTGTGGACCAACACAAACCAACGTCAACGACTTCCGCGTCATTCTGGTCGACCCCTAGAGGCACGAACCAGAAGCGGTGTAGCTACCTTGGGGAAGGTGGCCGACACATCGCGCCGTGCGCGGCAGGGGGACCGTTCACAGCGAATTGGGTGCGATGCGTAAGCAAGGACGGACATTTGCGCGGCAGCGTGCGGCAATGCGTGCAGCATACCTGTCATCATTTATCCTTATGGTCAGTGCGACAGCGGCGCATGCTGATTTGCGCTTGTGCAATTCCACATCCAGCCGCATTGGCGTGTCCATCGGCTACCAAGATGTCAACGGATGGGCGACGGAAGGCTGGTGGAATATCGCCTCTCACACGTGCGAAACACTGTTGAAGGGCTCAGTGCCTAGCCGATACCTGTACGTCCATGCGGTTGACTACGACCGCGGCGGCGAATGGGCAGGCGAAAGCTTTATGTGCACCACCGACAAATCGTTTGCCATCAGGGGGGTGCAGGACTGTCCCAAACGGGGTTATAAGCGCACCGGATTTTTTCAAGTCGATACGGGCGAGGCGAACGAGTGGACCATCCGCCTGACCGATCCGGGAGAGGGGAGCCGCAAGGCGGATGAAACGCAATAGACGCATAAAGATCGTGGCCACGCTTGGCCCAGCCTCGCAGTCTCCGGAGGTTATGGAGCAGCTGTTCGTAGCCGGCGTCGACGTCTTCCGGATCAACATGAGCCACGCCTCCCACGAACTGGCAAACGAGTTGTGCGCAACCGTTCGCAAGCTGGCCAGCAAGCACCGTCACTCGATCGGCGTACTTTGTGACCTTCAGGGCCCCAAATTCCGCGTTGGCGAATTTCACGCTGGACGCGTCTTCGTGAATCAAGGCGACAACTTCCACTTCGATTGCGACGAGAAGGCTGGAGACACCAAACGCGTGTTCCTGCCTCATCCGCAAATCTTCGAGGCCGTCAAGCCGGGCCACCATCTCCTGCTCGACGATGGCAAGATCCGCATGCGCGTGACAGAGAATGCCAACAACCGCATTACGGCACAGGTCCTGACGGGCGGCGCATTGGCCAGCCGCAAGGGCATAGCACTGCCGGAAACAATTCTTCCCGTCGGCCCGCTCACCAAGAAAGATCTGGCAGATCTGGAATGCGCGCTCAAGATGAAGGCAGACTGGATCGCCCTCTCATTCGTGCAGCGCCATGAAGACGTGGCCGAAGTGAAGAAGATCGTCAACGGCCGCGCCGCTGTAATGGTCAAGATCGAAAAGCCCGCCGCGATCGACGACCTGGAAGCCATTATCGAAACTGGTGACGGGTTCATGGTCGCTCGTGGTGATCTCGGCGTTGAACTGCCCGTCGAACGCGTCCCCAGCCTGCAAAAAACGATCGTGCGGCAAGCCCGTACGGCCGGCAAGCCCGTGATCGTCGCGACCCAAATGCTGGAGAGCATGATCTCTTCGCCCGTGCCGACGCGCGCTGAGGTGTCCGACGTTGCAACCGCGGTGTTTGATGGAGCCGATGCCGTGATGCTTTCGGCCGAATCCGCCGTTGGCCAGTATCCCGTGGAAGCGATCAAAGTGATGAACCGTATCGCCGCCGAGGTCGAGACCGATCCCAGCTACGATACTGTCGTCCACGCCGTCGAACTTGCGCCGCTACCAACGGGCGCTGACGCGATCGCTGCGGCAGCCCATGCCATCGCTGACACCTTGGAACTGGGCGCAATCGTTTGCTACACGGCGACAGGGTCAACGGCATTGCGCGTGGCGCGCGAACGCCCGGGCGTCAACGTCATCGGCCTCACACCCATTGAACAGACGGCTCAGCGCCTCTCTCTTGTCTGGGGCATCCAGACAATCCTGACGAGTGACCCGAAAGACCTTGCAGACATGGTGCGCAAGGCCTGCCGCATTCCTTTTGATGAAGGCTTCGTCAAAGCCGGACAGGGTCTCGTCATCACCGCAGGCGTTCCCCTCGGCTCACCTGGCGCGACAAACATGATCCGTATCGCGTATCTGACTGAAGAAGGTCTGCCGGACGGTCACACAATCAAAGGCCCGATCCGCAGAGCTCCGGGCCGCCGCGCGCAGCAAGTTCAAGAAGTCTAGTTTTCAGCTGAACGGACCGAACCGAGCCGGGTAGCGAGCCGCTAAATCTCCTGGCCTTCAACATCACGCACGAGCTCCTCGTGCAGCTGCTTCACGCCGGGAGCCAGCGGATAGACTTCGATCAAGCTGTTGATCGCGGCCAAGGCCGCCTTGTCCTGCCCCTGCTCGCGGAAGATATTGGCCAGTCCTTCCAGCGCGCGAAAATGCTTCGGGTTCAGCGCAAGCGCGCGGCGCAAATCACCAACGGCGCGATCAACCTGATCCATGTCGTAGAACAGCGCCGCCCGCCGGTTCCATGCCTCGGCATAATCCGGCTGAAGTTCAACGGCCACCGTCAAAAACTTGACCGCCAATTCCTTCTTGCCTTTCGCCAATGCCGTCGAAGCACGCTGCATCAGAACCATCGACGTGTCGGAGCCGGCATGCCCCCAGAGGCGTTCGATCCCAGCCGCGACCTTCGCCGCGCTACGGGCATCTGGCGCTTCCACCAGCTTCTTGTGCATGTCCGACAGCATCTTCTCGATCTGCTCGGCCGTCGCCGGCGCGGCGTTCGGCCCAGGAGGCCCCGTCAACCCCTTGCCAGGCATTTGCGCATGTGCAAACGCGGCGGACATGACCATGCCCACCGCACAAGATAGCAATCTGAGAGCTTTCATCATCCGCCAAAGATAGGCACGCACCAGCGCACCGTCAAAGGCAAACGCAACCAAGCTGATTAGCCCTGGCGCGCCTTGAAACGGCGATGCGTCTTGTTGATGACGTAAAGACGGCCCTTACGGCGGACAACGCGGTTGTCGCGGTGGCGCGAACGCAGGGACTTAAGAGAGTTTTTGACTTTCATGTCGATGCCATTTGCAAACAAAAGGCGGCGCCTCAAAGCCGTTTCCAGCCGAGGCCCGTCCAACCAAAATTCGACACTTGATATACAGCGCCAAAATCAGCCCCGCAAGCCCCCAACGATAAGCGCAAATGCATTCCTCACTGATACACTTCTCAGGACTACTCTTCGCGAATTTTGCCGAATACGTACCCCATTGCCCCCGCAATGATGGCTGCGGCCGGTGAGGTAAGAACCTCGTTGAACGCCAATAAGCCTGCAACCAAGATGCCCAGAGTAATGACCGTGTAACGAATAAATTGCCAGCCGATCCCCATTCCCTTGTAGATGCGATGACCTAGACTGAGCGCAATAACCAAGACGATGGCAACGCCCAACAATATGGACACTGTATCCATCGGAGGGACTTGAACTGAGGTTTCCATGCCGCTTCTACTCCCATAATATTTATAGAGATTATAATCTGAAAAGTAGAAAACAACACCCCTTACAACCAGAATAGTGCGACAGTCATCTACACTTCTGATTTCCGTGTGAAATCCGGCAATAGAAACAAACTTCCCGCCGTCTGCGCCAAGATGCTCAGGTCTGTGCGCGCGGAAACCCGGCCAATATAGGTTGCATCAACGCTCGCCAGTTTCTCAGGCTGCGACATATCAATATGCAGCGCCTGGGCAACCCCCGTTATGCCCGGATAGAGCTTATCAACCCCCAGCGCCTTGCGCGCCTCGATCAGCTCCCCTTGGCTTTCAAGGCAAGGCCGCGGGCCAACGAGCCGCATGTCATTGCGCAAAACGTTCCAAAGCTGAGGCAGCTCATCGAGCCGCGTTTTGCGCAAGACGGCGCCAACACGCGTCACCCGGCTTTTGCCGATGTCATGCGAAGCCGCCTGTGGCGTATCCCGGTACATCGTGCGGATTTTGTAGCACGTGAAAACCTTGCCATACCGCCCGACCCGCCTCTGCGCGAAGATCGCCGGACCTGGCGTCTCAAGCTTCACCGCCAGCGCCGCCAAAGCTGTTAATGGCAGCGCCACCGGCGCCAGCGCCGCGGCAATTCCGAAGTTCAATATCTCGCGCGTAATCGTCATGGCCGGACCCTACCCGCCCGCCGCCGCCACGAGAAGCGCAAATCGCACGCGCGTAAAGCGGTCCCCTCTCGGAGGCCAATTCCATCACAAAATCCATTCCGTTGTTTGAAAGCTCTCAGTCCCGCGAACTTGCAGAGAGAGGGCCAAAGCCTTACACGGCACAAACGCAGCGCTGATACGGATTGCAATGACTGACCTGATCCCGCTCAACCTGATCACGTTCGCGATGACGTGCATCATCATCGAACTGACGCCCGGCCCAAACATGGCCTACCTCGCCATTCTCAGCGCGACAGACGGCCGCCGTGCCGGATTCGCGGCAACGGCCGGTGTCGCGTTGGGCCTGCTGATCGTCGGCCTTGCCGCCGCCTTCGGCCTCGCCGCAGTCATCTCCAATTCGCCAATGCTGTATCAAGTTCTGCGTTGGGCGGGCGTCGCGTTTCTGCTCTGGCTCGCCTGGGACGGCTGGAAAGAGAGCGCGGAGACATCACCAGCAAAGGCCAGCGGCAATGACGACGATACCAAGTTCTTCAAACGCGGCCTGATCACCAACCTGCTCAACCCAAAGGCCGGCTTGTTTTACATAGCCGTCCTGCCAACCTTCGTGAACCCGGCCGGGCACATCACCGGCCAAACCGTGCTGCTCTCCATCGTTTACGTTTTGATCGCCACCGCGATCCACACCACGATCGTCACGTTGGCCGGAACCGCACGAAAAATTTTGGAAGACCCGCAGCGCAGCACGCTGGTCCGCCGCGCCCTTTCGCTGCTCCTGGCCGCCATAGCCCTCTGGTTCGCCTGGACCACGCGGTTGGTGTGAACGGCCTATCGGTGGCGGCAGCATATCGCCTTCCGGCGGACAGGATTCGACCTTATTGAACTATAAGACCCACTGAAGGCTGGAAGGACCAATCGATGCATCGCGTAGGCATCATTCCGTTCGACATCAAGGACGATGCAGTCGCGCTTCTATTCGTGACCTCGCAAACGCGTGGCCGGTGGATCCTGCCCAAGGGTCGCCAGAAGCGCGGCGAAAGCCATGCCGAGACCTGTCACAGAGAGGGCTTCGAGGAGGCAGGCGTGCGCGGGATCGTCCTGGAAGATTTCCCGATCACTGTGAAAATCGGCAAGAGCACCGCGATGGGAGTTCAGGACAGGCCGGTCACCTACTATCCACTGCTCGTCGATACACAGGAAGATGATTGGCCGGAACGCGACCGGCGTGACAGGCATTGGGCCCTAATCGAAGACGCTCATAAAGTTGCGTATCGCGAGGACTATCTCGTTCTGATCCAGCAGTTCCAAAGCTTGCGAAAATGGATCACAGACGCTGCAAGAGCACATAAAGAGCAGCGGCAATCCCAGCCGTCGCTGGCACAGTGACAACCCATGCCGCCGCAATCGACCACATAAACCTTCTGCGAACCAGACGGCGCACACGACGCTGTTTCCGGCTCTTGAAAGCATCTTCAGCGGTGGCGTTAAGCTTGTGACCGGGCCTCAGCTTGCGCCGGTTCGGATTCTCAAGATGCTCCCGTAAAAAACCAACCCCAAACACAGCGCCAACAGCGATATGCGTGGAGCTAACTGGCAAACCGAGAGATGTCGCAATCAAAACGGTGATGGCCGCCGACAAAGCGACACAGCAAGCGCGTGGCGAATTAAGCCGGGTAATTTGCTCCCCAACAACCCTAATAAGCTTAGGCCCAAACGTTGCCAGTCCAATAGCAATACCGAGCGCACCCACGACCATCACCCACATGGGAATTGCAACTTCGGCGGCGACATTACCGTGCGAGCTGGAGGTCGACACAATCGCTGCAAGCGGACCAACCGCATTGGCAACATCGTTAGCGCCATGGGCAAACGAAAGCAGAGCCGCGCCAATGATCAAAGGAAAGTCAAAAAGCTTGTTGATGTGCGATCGCCGGTCAATCAGATCCGCAGCCTTGCGCGCCACGTAGGGACGAGCAACGGCCCAGGTCAAAACAAAGACGCCGGCCGACACACCGAAGACTTCAGCCATATTCGGCTTCCAAATGTGTTTTAGGCCTTTGATCGCCAAGTAGGCCGTAAACGAAGCGGCCATGGCCGCCATCAGCAAAGGCACCCCCGTCTTGGCCGCCTCTATCCGCTGAGAGGCATACAAGATCTTGGCTTTGATGATTGCGAGCAGGCCCGCTGCGATTGCCCCACCCACGACCGGCGAAATGACCCAGCTCGCAGCGATTTGCCAAATCGTCGGCCAGTTCACGACCGTCAGTCCGGCCGCGGCGATACCACCACCTAGAACACCGCCAACGATAGAGTGCGTCGTCGAAACCGGCGCACCCAGGATCGTTGCAACGTTGATCCATAGCGCCGCGGCAAAGACGGCGCTCAGCATCAAGTATTGGAAGTCGCCCACCGATACGGACCCGCCAGGCGCGATGATACCCTTGGCGACAGTATCGACGACGTCTCCGCCGGCTAACAACGCCCCAGCGGTCTCGAACACCGCCGCTATGGCAATCGCCGCTGTGATGGTGAGAACTCTGCCGCCGACAGCCGGGCCCATGTTGTTGGCAACATCGTTGGCACCGATGTTCAACGCCATGTACCCGCCGCAGATCGCAGCGCAGATAATGATCAGTGAGCCTTCATTCGCGATTTGGAATGTGTTGGCGGCAAACAGCGCGACAATAACGAGAAAGCCACCAGCCAAACTCGCGGGCAGCAGCCCCTTTAGCCTGTGAACAACCACAGTCTGGCTGGTTCCCAGCCGCCGTAGATCACTCACATACCGGTTTTCCGGTCTCTTCAGAGTATCTGCTGCCATTCCAACAAAACTTTTCCCGCACCCGCCTCGACTAGGTTCGGATAGCGGTCGCAGTCACTTGCAGTCAATTCAATCGTGCAAAAAAGCGGAGTTATCCAGCCAAGGAGGACCCCACTGACACGACCAACCCATCGGCAAGACGATACCGAACAACGTAATCATCGAATTTAGAAGGGAAAATGGTGGGCACTACTGGGATTGAACCAGTGACCCCTACCATGTCAAGGTAGTGCTCTACCACTGAGCTAAGTGCCCTGTTCCGGCTGATCGGCCGGAAAAGAGAGCCTCGTATACTGGTATCGCCGCCCAGGTGCAAGCACCTCAAGCGCGGCAATCACGACAGATCCGATTAGGCCGCCAGAAGCCTCTCAACTTCCTGAACCAGGTCCTTGAGATGGAACGGTTTAGACAGAACGCGCGCGTCCTGTGGAGCCGATACGTCGCTGTTCAGCACGACGGCCGCGAAACCGGTGATGAACATGATCTTCAAATCGGGATCAAGTTCGCTGGCGCGGCGCGCAAGCTCAATGCCGTCCATTTCCGGCATGACGATATCGGTCAAGAGGAGTGTGAACGGCTCTTCCTTGAGGCGTTCGTAAGCGTCAACGCCATTGTCGAAGGCGATCACTTCGAACCCGGCCTTGGCCAGCGCGCGCTCAAGAAAGCCGCGCATGGAATCATCATCCTCGGCGAGAAGAATGCGGAACATAGGGGCTCGTGAGGGTTTAGCGGTCATAACGGTACGGGACCTAACATGGATGAAGCAATCTGTATCTGCCACAGAATTCTGTGCCGATTTTGGTAAATGGAAGATGAAATCGCACAATATGAGGCCGAGATCACACGCGCCAAGGCGGGAGCGCTGAACGATCGCAAACTTTGCCACAGGAAAGCGTGGCCGAACGGACCGTGGATAGCCTGGAATTTGTTGTGGCGATTGAACAACCTGCTACGATTACGAGCTGTTTCCTGGAATCCACGGATCACCATGGCCCCAACCGACCCGATTGCTGATCTGCTGCCCCCGTTCGACGTGATTGCGCCGAAGGAGCAAACGGTCCCGTTCGTGTTCTGCTCTCCGCATTCCGGACGCATCTACCCAAAGACGTTCCTTCAACAGTCGCAACTGGACGCGCTGACCCTACGCAAAAGCGAAGACAGCCTGGTCGACGAACTGTTCCAAGCCATTCCAAGCATGGGCGCTCCGTTAATCAGCGCCCGATTTCCGCGTGCATTCATCGACGCCAACCGCGAGCCTTACGAACTCGACCCGCTTTTGATCAACCAGTCGCTGCCTGATTATGCCAATGCCAAGTCGGCCCGCGTCGTTGGCGGTTTAGGCACGGTTCCGCGCATCGTGGCCGACGGCGAAGAGATCTATGCTCACCGCATCAGTCTGCACGAAGCCTTGGACCGCGTGGACCGGCTCTATAAACCATTCCACGCCATGCTTTCATCGATGATCGAGAACACGCGCAGGCGCTTCGGCTACGCCATTCTCATCGACTGCCATTCGATGCCATCGTCGCTAAACGCCCAACCGGAAACCAGCCGGCCGGACTTCGTTCTTGGCGACCGCTATGGGGCGGCCTGCGATCCACGGCTTATGCGCTGCCTGCGCGACGCCTTGGCGGAGTTGGGTTATCACAGCCAAGCCAACCGTCCCTACGCCGGAGGCTTCATCACCGAACACTACGGGCGCCCTGCCCGCGGTGTTTACGCAGTCCAGCTGGAGATCAATCGCGGGCTCTATCTCGACGAGGCAAACATCAAGCCGGTCGATGGCTTCCACGCCTTGCAAGCCGACATGACGCGCCTGGCAGCCCGGCTCTTCACGGAAATGCCGGCTATCCTCGAACACCGAGCCGCCGCGGAGTAACAGCGCGCACGATCCAAGATTTCAGAGATCCAAAAAGAAAAGGGGCCATCCAGGTGTGCTGGACGGCCCAAGTCTAGGGAGGAAACGCCCAAGGAGGGCTACGCAATCAGCGCGCTCCGCGCTGATGACGCATCGCAACAATAAAGCGTGCGATGCACAAATCTCAACTGCAATTTTTGCAATGCAGCTATTCTAAAGCGCAAGAGCAGGGATTTCCGTAACATCCGCGCTGGACAGCGTCAGATAGGGGCTGGCGTAATCGAATAAAAGAGGCCGCTCGCGAACGAACGGCCCAAGTCTAGGGAGGAAACGCCCGAATGGGCTACAGCAAAGACGATATGTCATCAAAGCTGCATAAACTGTATGCGCCCGTTCGCGTCTATGGGCAATTAACACAAGTGACTCTGGAGCAAATAGAAGTGGATATGATGCCGCCACGCAACAATACCACCAGATCAATGTCACAATTGCTTTAGTGGATCTGACGAAAGAATCGAATAATCAAGCCCGTTCACCACGTTCTTCTGGTAAAGAAGCACAAAATGCCTGAAGTAAAAGACAAACAACCGAGCCCAAAAGCGCTCATAAGTTTCGCACATGAGCTGGCTGACAAGGCTGAGACGGTCACCCTGCCCCACTTCCGCAAGGCCCTCGCTGTGGATAACAAGGCGCCAAAGGGCGACTTCGACCCGGTGACGGTGGCCGACCGAAAGGCCGAAAAGGCCATTGTGGGCATGATCAACCGCAAATTCCCCAATCACGGGATCGTCGGCGAGGAATACGGCAACCGCAACGAAGGCGCCGCGACCCGGTGGGTCATCGACCCGATCGACGGCACCCGGGCGTTTATCATGGGACAGCCGCTCTGGGGCACCCTCATTGGTGTCGTTCAGGACGGCAAGCCATTGGCCGGAATGATGTCCCAACCATTTACCAAGGAACGTTTTTGGGGCAGCCCGGCCGGCGCATTCTGGCGGCAAGGCACCGGGCCCGCTCGGCGTTTAAGGACGCGAACCGGCGTCGATCTTTCTCACGCGATCCTGGCAACCACGGCGCCGGACCTGCTCGACGGCCGGGAAGACGCATTTGAACGTGTCAGCGCACAAGCACGCCTCACCCGATTTGGCGGCGACTGCTACAATTACTGCTTGCTCGCCTCCGGCTTCGTCGACGTAGTCATCGAGGCAGGCCTGAAAACCTACGACATCGCGCCGCTGATCCCGATCATCGAAAACGCCGGCGGCATTGTTACGACCTGGGACGGCAAGCCAGCCACCAGCGGCGGCGCCGTCGTGGCCTGCGGCGACCGCAAGGTCCATGCACGCGTCCTCAAGCTCTTGGCAAACTAGCGGATAGATATTCTGGCGCGGAAAACGCTTAAGCGGCAGCCTCGTTGATCCCTAGATAGGCGTCGAACGCAGCCCAAAAGCGCTGGCGGATCGCGTCGGTCTCTTGCAGAATTTCGTGCTTGGCACCTGGCAGCAAAATGTGCGTGCCAATCTTCAGCCGGACACCAAACGCCTCGATCGCACGCGTTGAAACAATCGTGTCGTTGCCAGCCGCCAACAGCAGCACCGGAACCTCGACACGCTCGGCGTACCCGGGCTTCTGCAGCGCAGCTGTCGCCCGGAATGCGGCACGTAACCAAGCAACGGTCGCAGACCCCAAACCAAGATCTGGCGCAACCTCCAAAACCGACTTGTTGCGCTGATAGCGCTCCCGGTCGGACGTCAGGTCGTTGCCTTCAAACGGGAGAAGTTCGGCAGGCTGGTCACTGCCTCCAGGCACATAAGCCGTGCCGACGCCGCAAGCCGAAACCGCCTCCGAGTAGGATCGAACCAGCCAGTCCGGATATCCGGACTTACGCTTGTCGATCGCGATCATAGGCGCCGACAAGACCATTCGCTCAAACCACGACCCCCGCTGACCAGCGTTGCGCAGCATAATGGTACCGCCCATTGAATGCGCCAGCGCCACGAATGGCGGAGGACAATCTGGCAGCACGACATCTTTCATGAAGCGCGTGAGGTCTTTGTCGTACTCGGAGAAGTCCCAGATGTGGCCCTTGTTCCTGTTCGACAATAGCCGCGCCGAGCGTCCCTGTCCGCGCCAGTCCAGCGCGGCAACGGCAAAGCCCCGGCGTCGCAAATCGGAAATGACCTCGAAGTATTTTTCGATGTATTCACCGCGCCCCTGAAACAGGCAAACAGTGCCGCGGCGCGGACCACGCGTAGCGGCCCACCTGGCAAACCGCAAAGGGCGGCCATCGTAACCCCGCAATTCCCCAACGACGGCGCCGCCGGGCACTGGGTTCTTCGCCAATGACGTTAGGTTCATCGCCCCCTGGCCATCTCTCAAAAGCCGCACGAAAACGGCCGCACATCCATGATTCCCTAAAGCCAAGGTACCATGGCGCGCGGCCGCTCAAAACAGCCTGTCAGAGGCGATCAATCGTAGCGGTAACGGCGGTGCTTATGCCCGCGATACTCGCCATAGACGTCGCCACGTGCCCGGCGTGTATCGAGGATATGGCCGTCGCAGCGGTCGACCTTGATGTCAAAGACCTTACCGTTCGGACGCTCGGCCTGGAAATAAAGCTTCGACCCGCGCGCATCTACGCGCTCAATGTGGCGCCAGCCTTCATCTCGCAGATTGCGGCGAATGACAAAACGCGGCACGCAATCGGCGAAGCTGCGGACATGACGGCGATCACCATCCCAGTACTTGCCGCCATCACTGTAGTCCCCTGGATAATCGAGATCAGCGGCCGCGACCGTAGACGCGCCCATCATAGTCATCACGGCAACACCAGTTGCCACCACCCAACGCGCTGACATGAAAAGCTCCTCCTTCAGATGTCTTCGCCCTGTCCCGGCCAGAGATCATGAGCGAGTGTCGAGATCGTGGTCATCACAACCTGAACGGCACATGAAGGCCTTTGCTTGAATTGAACAAAAGCCATGGCGCGACGGTAACGCTCAATTCGCCAAAAATTTTTCGATCACCAATCTTGAAATCGGGAACTAGCGCCCTAAATGCCTGAATGGACACGCCAAATTGGGTGTCCGTTTCTTGCATCAGCCCGCGCCCCACATCGGGCGGGCTCTTACCATGTCGCTTCAACACGGAGGATATGTACCTATGCGACACGTCGACTTTGCACCCCTTTACCGTTCCACCATTGGCTTTGACCGTCTGGTCAACCTATTCGACGCATCCGGCTTCGAGGCGGAAGGCGGCTACCCGCCCTACAACATCGAACGCGTGGCCGAGAACGATTACCGGATTACCATGGCAGTAGCCGGCTTTTCGGAAGAAGAAATCAATATTGAAGTCAAAGATACCGCTCTGCTCGTCACCGGCGAGAAGAAGGCCGACGGCAAAGAGGCCGAGTATCTCCACCGTGGCATTGCAGCCCGCTCATTCGAGCGCCGCTTCCAGCTCGCCGACTATGTCGAAGTGACCGGCGCCAGCCTGAAAGACGGCCTGCTCAACGTTGAACTTCAGCGCAATTTGCCTGAGCGGATGAAGCCGCGCACCATCGCTATCACCTCAGCGAACGAAAATAAGCAAATCGCAAATTGATCGTTCCGATCTAGCAAAAGGGCGGCCTTGGGCCGCCCTTTTCGTTTTCCGCAAAGCGCGCACGAGTGCCGATCCCAATAAACAAGGGCACCCAAACACGTTGCTCTCGGCGCTGCTGGTCCCACATGCCGATCTTGCCGGAAAACGTCTTGTGTCTGCAGAAAAAATCTGCGAAATTCAGCTGAAAGGTCAGCAATCCTGTCCTTTATGCGCGACGGAGCGGGACCGTTGCGGCGCAATGCATTTGCAAAACTGCAGCCGCATCAAGGCACAAGGTGTCGCATCCTCGCTGATTTACAAGGCATCCGGGGTCAAGAATGAGCGACAAGCTGCACAGCACGAAGGTTTACGAGCGCCCACAGGCAGAAGGCCTGTTTGATCCGGCTCTCGAACGGGACGCGTGCGGTGTCGGTTTCATAGCCGATATGAAGGGGCGCAAGTCCCACAGAATCGTCGAGGACGCCCTCCACATTCTGGAGAACCTGGAGCACCGCGGAGCGGTCGGCGCAGATCCGCTGTCCGGCGACGGCGCCGGCATCCTGCTGCAAATCCCGCACGAATTCTTGGCGGCTGAATGCGATAAGCTTGGCTTCAAGCTGCCGGAGCCTGGACAGTATGCCGTCGGCCACTGCTTCATGCCTCAGGATGACCGCCTGCGTACCCATTGCGAAACCGTATGGGCGCGTATCCTGGAAGAGCAAGGTTTGGAGAGCCTCGGCTGGCGCCTCGTGCCCGTTGATCGGTCGTCCATGTCCGAACTGGTCATCGCGACCGAGCCTGTCCATCGCCAGCTGTTCGTGGCACGCCCGAGCGGCATGAGCCAGGATGACTTCGAGCGCAAACTCTATCTGTGCCGCAAGTCTGTTTCGAACGCGATCTACAAAACGTACAAAGGCCGCGACATCGGCCACTACATGGTCAGCCTGTCAAGCCGCACGCTCGTCTACAAGGGTATGTTCCTGTCGTACCAGGTGAAGGCCTACTACAAGGACCTGTCCGACGAACGGCTGATCTCCGCGATGGCGCTCGTGCATCAGCGCTTCTCCACCAACACCTTCCCATCCTGGAAACTCGCGCATCCCTACCGGATGGTCGCGCACAACGGCGAAATCAACACCCTGCGCGGCAACGTCAACTGGATGGCGGCACGCCAAGCATCCGTTTCATCTCCGCTTTACGGAGACGAAATCTCGAAGCTTTGGCCGATTTCGTACGAAGGCCAATCTGACACCGCATGCTTTGATAATGCGCTCGAGTTTCTCGTACGCGGTGGCTACTCGCTGTCTCACGCAGCGATGATGCTCATCCCGGAAGCCTGGGCCGGCAACCCGTCCATGGATGCCAATCGGC
>JBGTSB010000011.1:0-58291 GCA_041940525.1 Hyphomicrobium sp. | reverse complement strand
TTCCGGGCCGATGTTCTTGCCGACCGGACCGGCACCCTCGCCTTCACGGAAAAATATGTAAGCAAGGCCAGGCTGGCCTTCGCTTTGCGCCCACGAGTTCATACGATCACAGAATGCGCGCGATCCGCCGCCTGGCGCAGGAATAGCCCAGACGCGAACCTTCGGGTCTTTCTCGATCATGCCCGCGAAGATCTTAAAGCCGGACCCGCGGAAATGCTCCGTCACGTCCTGCATTTCGATTGGGTTGCGCAGATCGGGCTTGTCCGTTCCGTACTTTCGGATCGCTTCGTCGTACGGAATGCGCGGCCAGCCTTTGGTCACACTCTTGCCGTTGGCGAATTCCTCAAACACCTCGGTGATGACCGGTTCCATGGTCTGGAAGATGTCTTCCTGTTCGACGAAGCTCATCTCGACGTCGAGCTGGTAGAATTCGCCCGGCAGCCTGTCGGCGCGCGGGTCTTCGTCGCGAAAACATGGCGCGATCTGGAAATAGCGATCGAAGCCGGAGACCATCAGCAGCTGCTTGTACTGCTGGGGTGCCTGAGGCAGCGCGTAGAATTTCCCCTCATGGATGCGCGAAGGAACAAGGAAGTCGCGCGCGCCTTCCGGCGACGACGCGGTGAGGATCGGGGTCGCGAACTCAAAGAACCCCGCGTCCGACATACGGCGGCGGATCGAGCTGGTGATGGCCAAGCGCTGCATGATGTTGGCGTGCAGCGTCTCGCGGCGCAGGTCCAAGAAGCGATACTGCAGTCGCAGATCTTCCGGATAGTCCGGTTCGCCGAAGACAGGAACCGGCAGTTCCTTGGCTGCCGACAGCACTTCAATCTCGGTCGCGAACAGTTCGATCTTGCCCGTCGGCAACTCTTCGTTGATCGTTCCGTCGGGCCGCTCGCGCACACGGCCGTCAATGCGAATGACCCATTCGGATCGAACCGTCTCGGCCGTCTTGAACGCGGGACTGTCGGGATCGGCAACGACCTGGGTCACACCGTAGTGGTCGCGCAGGTCAATGAACAAAACCCCGCCGTGGTCACGCACGCGGTGGACCCAGCCGGACAGGCGAACCGTTTCGCCAATATCCGTATCGCGCAGTGCGCCGCACGTGTGGGACCGATAGCGGTGGCCGGGGGCACCCAGGCTCGCTTTAGGCTGCTGATTTTTCGGTGACTTTTGAGCGTTCTGTTGGGCCATATCTCTTTCACGGCGAAAGGTTATTCGGTGCGGTGCGCCGGACAAGCACATGGCCGCCGCCGGGTGTCAAGCCCACCTGAGGCTGCGTTGTGGGCAGCTCGCCTATCGAAGGGCGCGACAAGAGGCCATGACTCGGCTATATGGCCCAATAATGCGCGTGATTACCTCGACCCAACAGCTATCTGAAGCCGTAAGCGAACTCTCAGTCCATCCTTTCGTGACGGTGGACACCGAGTTTCTGCGGGAGCAGACCTTTTGGCCGAAACTCTGTCTCGTGCAGCTGGCCGGGCCGGGCATCGAGCTGATTGTTGACCCGCTGGCCCAGGGTCTGGACATGAAACCCTTCTACGACCTCATGGCCAATGAGGCGGTGGTGAAAGTGTTTCATGCGGCCCGGCAGGACATCGAGATTGTTTACCGGGAGGCCGAGACGATCCCGGCTCCGGTGTTCGATACGCAAGTGGCGGCGATGGTCTGCGGATTTGGCGAAAGCATCAGCTACGTCAATCTGGTGAAGAAAGTCACGGGCGGCGACCTGGATAAGTCGTCCCGCTTTACGGACTGGAGCCGGCGCCCGCTATCGGACAAGCAGCTTACCTATGCCCTGGGCGACGTAACCTACCTGCGCGACATCTATCTGCATTTGAAGGCTGAACTGGAAGCGACAGACCGCTCGTCTTGGCTGACCGAGGAAATGGCGTCGCTGACCAATCCGAAGACTTACAAGACAGAGCCCGAAGATGCTTGGCGCCGGCTCAAGCTGCGGGTAAAGAACCGCAAGTCGTTGGCCGTGTTGATCGAGCTGGCGGCATGGCGGGAACGGCTGGCACAGGCGCAAGACGTTCCCCGCGGACGCATTCTTCGCGATGACGCTCTGTATGACATTGCCAATCAAGCCCCCGTCACGACTGACCGTCTCGGCGAATTGCGCACGCTTAGCGATGGCTTTGCCCGCTCCGCCCGCGCCAAGGAGATCGTCGAGGCAGTCAAACGCGGATTGGATCAGGACTTCAAACAGCTACCACGCATTCCGCAGCATCAACCGCTTTCGGCCGAAGCCACGGCAACACTTGAGCTCTTGAAGGTCTTGCTGAAGGCCGCGGCTGCTCGCAATCGGGTCGCGCCCAGACTGATCGCCGATTCCAGCGACTTGGAAGCGATTGCTACATCCAGCGAACCAGATGTCGCGGCCATGAAAGGCTGGCGGCGGCAACTGTTTGGCGAGGATGCCTTACGGCTGAAGCGCGGAGAATTGGCGCTAACCTTGTCCAACGGCGAGGTAATGGCCATACCCGCAAGCCAATGACACGCCGTCCAAGGTAATCACGCAAGCGTGCGAGCCGCGCCAGTTGAACTGCCAAGCTTGTCACTTAGATGCCTACTAGCATCAAACACAGGTGAATTCATGCAACAGGACAGTAGGGCCGCTGAATCAGCTGGCCGCAACCAAACGCGACAAGCAACACTTTTTAGAATGGTCATGGACAATCACGTTTGTCCGTTTGGGTTGAAAGCGCTCGACCTGCTCAAGCGATCTGGCTTTAAGGTGGATGACAATTGGTTGCGCACGCGCGCCGAAACCGATGCTTTCAAGGCCGAGCACGATGTGAAGACCACGCCTCAGGTGTTTATCGATGGCAGGCGCATCGGCGGTTACGATGCGCTGCGCGAACATTTGGGACTGTCCGTTCCCGATCCGAAAGCGAAATCCTATACGCCGGTGATCGCAGTGTTCGCCATGGCGGCATTGATGGCGCTAGCGGTTAGCTGGGCGGCTTTCGGCACCGTGCTGACAGTACGCGCAGCGGAATGGTTCATAGCCATCAGCATGTGCATCCTGGCGATCTTGAAGTTGCGGGATCTGGAGTCCTTTTCCAACATGTTCTTGGGCTACGACCTGCTGGCGCAGCGCGTCGTGCCGTACGCATACGTTTATCCGTTCGCCGAAGCGTTTGCCGGTGTGTTGATGGTTGCTGGCGCGCTGATGTGGCTGTCTGTACCGGTAGCTTTATTTATCGGCACCGTTGGCGCCGTTTCCGTCTTCAAAGCCGTCTACATCGATAAGCGGGATTTGCGCTGTGCTTGTACGGGTGGAGACAGCAACGTCCCGCTGGGCTTCATTTCACTCACCGAAAACCTGATGATGATCGCTATGGCTATTTGGATGGTAGTCAAGGCATAGCCGCTTCCCGTCTGACCGGCCTATACTGCAGCCAGCGATATTGATGGATCGCGTGTGTCTTATCAGGTTCGTCAGGGGGAGACGATGGAAGCAAGAACAATCGCGCGGCTGCGGCTGTTATGGATCATATCGTTGGTATCGGCTGTAGCAGCTTTCGGTTTGAGCTTACTGTGGCTCGCTTCCCCGCAAGGCCCAGGACTTGACTGGATATGGGGGATTGCCGCCTTCGGCGCGGCGGCGCTCGTCTACAACATCGTGTTCTTCGTTCTCTGCTCGATCTTCGCGGCTGGTTTATCCAAGCTTGTCGAGGACGACACAGAAGTTCACGGCGATACGGTCACCCATGTTGTCCGCCATTCCGAAACAGGTGACGCTACGTCAGATTTCTATATCGGCGCCTATGCGACTGCTCGCGCCATCACGGCGACATTTATCGTCTCGGCCATCATGGTGACGATCGCGCTGACTTTCTTCTAGGCGTAAGCAGCGTCTTACTCAGCCGCGTCCATGCGGCGCATCGAAGTCGATCTCCTGCATCAACGGCACGATCAAGTTTGGGTTCACGGTCGCATGGCTGCCGTAATAGTGCTTGCGGATGTGATCGAATACGATCGTCTCCTTAACGCCAGGCCATTGGTACAATTCGCGCGTATAGCCGAACAAATTGGGGTAATCGGCAATGCGCTTCTTGGTACACTTGAAGTGAACCGCGTAGACGGCGTCAAAGCGGATCAACGTCGTGAACAGCCGCCAATCCGCCTCGGTAATCCTGTCGCCGCACAAGTATCGCTGATTGGCAAGCCGTTCCTCCAGCCAATCCAACGTCTCGAACAACGGCATGACCGCCTCGTCGTAGGCCTTCTGGCTAGTGGCGAAGCCGCACTTGTAGACGCCGTTGTTGACGGTGTCATAGACACGTTTGTTGACCGCGTTGATTTCGTCTCGAAGATCGGCGGGATAATAGTCTCCTGGCGCAGCACCCGCAGCGTCGAAAGCGGAGTTCATCATCCGGATGATGTCGGCGGACTCATTCGAAACGATTGCTTCGCGTTTCTTGTCCCACAAAAGCGGCGTTGTAACGCGCGTCGTCACATCAGGGCTGGCGCGCGTGTAGAACTCGTGCAAATAGCGGCTGCCATAGACTGTATCGGGAATTGTGTGCTCGTCCTGCTCGAAGGTCCAGCCAACGGAGCCCATGTGCCAATGCACGGCCGAAATTGAAATCATCTCTTCCAGATTTTTGATCTTTCGGAAGATCGCCGTGCGATTGGCCCAGGGGCAAGCATGAGAGATGTAGAGATGATACCGGCCTGCTTCCGCAGCAAAACCGCTCTCGCCGGTGGGCCCGGCTGATCCGTCAGGTGTAATCCAATTGCGGAATTTGGCTTCTTCGCGCTGAAAACGTCCGCCACTTTCTTTCGTGTCGTACCATTTGTCCTGCCAGAAGCCGTCGATCAAAAGTCCCATGCCGCACCTCCCTCAACCCAATGTGGCTGGGCCAATCCAATTCCATTCCACGCCAAGCATTCCTGCTGCCATCAAGGCTTTGCAAAAAGCGTATTCAAGTAATGCGCTATGCGCACACCGCTCATCTGGAGGCGCCGGCGGAGACTTTCAATGTGGGTGAAGCGGTACTTCCAGAAGACTACATTAGTGGGAGGGTAGACCTTGTCACGCAGGGCAACGCTTTCCGCGATCCAGACATGCGGGTCCGCGCTTGACCATTTGGCTACCATTTCGTCAGTGATCTTCGCAGATAACCAGTTCGACCATTCCGTGTAAGACAGCTTTTCGCGTTCGATCAGCCCAATATCCCAAACCCAATGCAGGTTCGTTTGCTTGTCAAAAAACGTGACTTTGGTGTCGTTACCGCCCTTGTCCTTGCCGTTTCCCGCGTGGAGCGGCTGGTGAAGGTCGGCAATGATATGCACGGTAAAGCGCAGGGCCCGCTGTTTGTCTTCGCGCGACGCTGAAGCATCCAGCAGTGTTGCTTTGAAGGTTTCAAGCGCGGTGACGGCATCGCCCTGAGGCGGCGCGCCAACCTCCTTGTAGGTCTTCCCGTGGGGCACCGTCACGAAATGAAAAGCCTGCGCCGTTTCACGCCAATAGCGGTCATCGCTGGAGCGCATATCGTCCGGCCAAGTGGCCGCCTCGGCGAGGCTTTCCCCGTGCTTGAGAATGTCAACGATTGCCGCCTTGGCCCGCCAGTTCAGATATTTTTCCGCGATCGTTGCTGTGACGCGATGCCCAGTCGGGCCCCATGCGCTCGCTGGAGGCGCACCCGCAATGACGGCGGCAGTGCACGCAAGCCCGATGAAACTTAGTGATGTCTTTCCGGGCATGGGTAAGTTCTCAAATTCCTGGTCGTGAGAAACACGCTCGATACCACCACGCTCTAGCTTAGCTACACTCGCTGCGATCCATCGCTGCACGTAGCGCGTGATGAAGCTGCCGAAAAGCGGACTGATCCCTTTAGGTGGGCGGCCTCAGAACGGGTTCCAGGTCGGCTCGGGTGTGAAGCGAACGTAGCCAAGATTGGCGCCAAGCCTTAAGCCGATGCCGGAACGGATCGGCGCCATGATGACCTTTCCGCCCTTCAGCAACGTCAGTCCAACGCCGCCGACGACGTAGGCCGATCCATCGACGCCGGTAAAGGCGCGATAGAGTTGGCTGGGGTTCTCCATCTTGTAGATCAGGAACAGCGTTCGAGATCCTTCGGCGCCGATGTCGTAGCCGACGGACGGCCCATGCCAATACACCTTCTGCGTGTGTGGTCCACCTGAACGCCAATAAAGCGTGCCGTTGCCGTAACGCAGGCCAGCGAGGAACGCGCCGCCGCCTTCTTGGCCCAGCACATAAGCCGTCGGGCGGCCGGACTTGGAAAACGCATACTCGATCACTGACGCCAGGTTCGTGGAGATGGTTCCGAAAAATCCGCGCGTCGCTTCCCGGATCTCATCAATCGTGTAGCCCTGCATGGCTTGGTCACCCGGGTAGGGCCCGTAGACCTCGCCGCCCGGCCGATCCAGCATGGCTTGCTCGCTAGACGTCTCCCACTCTCCGGCAGGCTGCGCGGGCACCGGCGCGCGTGCGTCGGCGCGGGCTTCAGCAGCTTCCTCCGGCGTTAAAGGCTGGACCTTCGGTTGCGGCGGTGGCAGCTCTCTTTTCTCAACGGCTGTGGCCTGTTGGCTGGGGTTTGGCTTCGGCTTCGGAGCAGCCGCTTTCTCAGGCGCCCTGGCGGCAGCCTCAGTCTGGCCAGAACCGCTCAGCTCCAGATCGATCTTGTCGAGCGTGTATTTGGATTTTTCCTTCATCACCGCCAGCAATTCATCGCCAGCGGCTTTCAACTCAGACAGTTTCGCAGTGCAATTGCTCGGAGTGACGCCCTCGGCTCGCCCAAGGTTGTCGATCTTGGTCAAAAGCTGGTTGGATTTCGCGTCGAGTTCAGCGATCCGCCCATCTTGCAGATAATCGAGCGCCTTGTCGCCGCTCTCGGTTTTCTTCCAGCCCTTCTTCGAACGCAGCGTTTCCAGCTTGGCGTTTAGCTTAGGCTGGTGTTCCAGGTTGAACTTGCGAAGCACGGCGCCGGCGCCATCCACGGCATTGGCAAAGTCATCTTTTGAGCAGCTCTGCGCCGCCGCAGGGTTGATAGCGCCCGCGGCGGCGAGAAGAACCGAAATAAGCAGCGGGGCAATAGCCGCGCGCGCCTTAGCAGAAGGCATGGTCATTGGTGTCCCCTGGGCTGCCTGAACCCATTATAGATTCGTTATGTCCTCCAGCCGGTTATGCCCCAAAACTTAAGACCATACTATGGCGCATTCGGAACGACTTTGACGATGCTGGAAGTCGGCTTCTCGTTTCCTGCCGTGGGCAGGCCCTTCACGTTCTTTTCGATCTTGGCGTCATATTCAGGCAGGCTGGTGCCTGGAGACTTCGCCTTCAGATGGACGATCTTAAAGCCGTTCGCCTTCAACTCAGCGAGCAAGTCTGGCAAGGCCGCAGCGGTCGTGCGCTGGATGTCATGCATCAGCAGAATGCCCTTGCCCTTGTCGTTTAGCTTCTTGACGACTGACTTCACCATCGACTTGGCGCTGCGATACTTGAAATCAAACGAGTCCACGTCCATCGAAAACATCGCGATGTTCCGCTTTTCCAAGTGCGCCGCCATAGCCTTGGAGTCACGCAAGTAAGGGAACCGGAAGAACGGCGCGGCTGGCTTGCCAAGCGCGCGGTGTACTCCGCTGATGCCCCTTTCGATCTCGTCGATTCCATCCTTCTCTTTTTTCTTGCGCAGGTCCGCATGAGACCAAGTGTGCGTCCCAACCGTATGGCCGCGCGCCTCCACATCTCTCAAAATGTTTGGCATGCCCAAAGCCATCTTGCCGATGGAGAAGAAGATTGCCTTGGTGCAGTGCTCGTCCAGCGTGTCTAGGATCTTTTTTGTCGTGGTTATCTGCGGCCCATCATCGAACGTCAGAACGACTTCCTTTGGCTGAAGAAAGTCATGAACCTTATATTGCGCCAGACCGAAACCGGGACCGCCGGTCGTATCAATCTCAAGCGTTTTTGCTAGTCCGATCGCGTCCGGGTTGTCACATGCGGGCGAAGCCGGTGCGGGAGCGCGCGCCTGCGACTGTTCCGTGCCCTGTTGTGGTGCTGTGTCTGGTGATTGTGCCGCCAACGGTAAAGCTGAAGCGGCGAAGACGAGGCCGATGCAAACTGAAGTTAAACCGCGCACAGTGTCCTCCTGCATTCCAATGTTTTGCCCGTAGCCGGGTCTTTTTCAGTACGTTCGATTTGATAGGACTCGCGCCCCGGCCGCAAGGTGCCAACACTCCAGGCCGGAAACGGTACACACTTCTCTCATTGAGACGGCGCAAACTTGGCCAAAAACCGTTCGCGCTCGACAACCGTGCGGGTGTGCGTCCCTTCACCAACGACATTTCCGTCGTCAAGCGCGGTGACTTTGAAATGCAGTAGCCGTCCTTCCAGGCTCACCAACTCAGCCCGCGCGGAAACGGTGGCGCCTTCCGCGGACGCGCCTAAGTGATTGACAGTGATCTGAGTGCCGAGGCTGATGTGCCCTTCCGGCAGGAACGTTTCAACACAGTTCACCGCCGCCGCTTCCATCAACGCCACCATGGCAGGCGTGGCGAACACCAGTTCGCTACCGCTGCCCATCGCGCGGGCCGTGTGCTCGGGACCAACCTTGGCCTGAGCCAAGCCCTCCATGCCTGGTCGGAGCTGTGAAAGATCCATGCCATCCCCCCCTAAATTTCCCCATCGAAAGAAAAATTCGCCCTGTTCCGGCTGGAACTGTGAGCCCCACCCCAAAAGGCTATTCAGAATGCACGCAAAATCGCAAAGCCTGTGGAGATCTAAAATGCTTTATAAAACGGTTCTTTCCTTTGTCCTATCCGGCCTCGTTGGCGCCGCTGTGATTGGTGCCGCTACCAATGCCGAAGCCCGTGGTGGTGCTAAGCCGCACTTCACGCAGGACTATCACTTCGACAAGCCAATGCATGGCTATTCCGGCCGCGCTGGAGAGTTCTACTGTGACTACGTCCGCTTGCCCAAGCGTAAGTGCACGCTGACCTCCAGCGGCCGCGAGCGCTGCAAGGTCGTTGGCTGGACGCTACGCCAGACCTGCTCGTAAGGTTTTAGAACTTGAGATTTTTTGAAACGGCGGCCGGTCTCCGGCCGCTTTTTCGCGTTTGCCCGTTATTGTGCCGGGAGACCTACGCTACCGCTCGGGGAGGGCGTGGCGGAGGCGGCCGAGCAGATCCCCCGGCGGGATGGCTCCGCCAACCGCCCTTCAAAATCGAAGAACCGAAGGCGAAGCCAGAACGAGTAGCGGAGAAGCGGGGGGCTCCGATACTCGTCAAGGGCGGACCAGCGTGAACGGCCGCACCCGTTCCTTTGACGTGCGGCTGCTGCCGTACGTCTTTGCTGAACTTGAAGGCGTCGTAACCCGGCGGCGCCTAATAACGGCGCCGCCGTATTGCTGTGAAAAAGAAGCTCCCCCCGGCCGCATTCCCCTCGGACCGGATGAATGCATTGGGCCGTTGGAGTTGGTACGAAACAAGGATTTGGTGAGGCCATATTGTGACATTCACAATGTCGCGGCGGACAATACCGCACAGATTGCCATACGGATGAGTGATATGAGTCCTGTGAGAAATAGGCCAAAACACAGGGTCCCTATGTTTTGTGTCCGGGTATGTCCGCATTTATGAAACGCGCAAATCGGCGAGGAACAAGAAAAAACAAATGTCACATTCAAGTTCTCGGGTCGTTCGTGTCAAAGCTCACACACTGGCAACGTCTTCAAAGACTTGGGCCTTCGCGGATGCCAAGAAAGATGAGATTGAACGGCACTGGAATAGACGCCTTGAGCAGAACCCCGGCTTCTTCAACGGCACGATTTTCGTTCTGGGAGACTTCACCCTGTCTGATGCCCGTTTCTCGGGTACGTTGCTGAAAACCAACTTCGCCAGTTTTCTCTATTGGAAAGAGAACGGTTACGCCGACAAAACCGTGCGTGACTGCTTCGGATCCGCGATTGTCCGTTCCAGCGACGGAAAGGTGCTGCTCGGCCGCCAATCCGCTGGCCACATCAACTCAGGTCTGACTTATTTCCCTGGCGGCTTCATTGATGAGCGCGACGTTGGCGATGATGGCAAAGTCGCAGTTGCTCAATCCGTGCAGCGGGAAGCAGCCGAGGAGTTGGGTGTATCTCCACAAGAGCTAGGTTGCCTGCCGGGGGCTTACATTACCTTCGATGGGCAGCTTGTCTCGATTGGCATCGAGCTGCAGTCAGCGCTCCCCGCAGGCACTCTGCTGGAAAAAGTCCGCGCCCACATCGCGCAGGAAGACGATCCGGAGCTGGAGGACGTGATTGCAGTAGCCGGTTTGAAGGATTGCGCCGGCGCCGAAATGCCAGGGTTCGCCAGGCTGCTTTTGACCGGCCTTCTGGAGCCGAATTGAGACAAATGCACCGTAAACCGCATGATGGCGCTTTCACGTGAGGTGCATTTGCGGCAGAGTGCGCGCGCTTCGGGCCGGGAAAAGAAACACCTATGCAACTCTCCTATTACACTCTGGACGTCTTCACGCAGGATCACCTGACGGGAAACCCTCTCGCTGTCGTCACGGCCGGCGCAGAAGATCTCGACGACGCCACCATGCAGGCCGTCGCGCGGGAGTTTAATCTGTCTGAGACAGTCTTCGTCCTGCCTTCTACGAAGCCCGCGCATTCAGCCCGGGTGCGCATCTTTACACCCGCGCGGGAATTACCGTTCGCCGGACACCCAACAATCGGAACCGCCGTCCTTCTGGCGCAACTTCGCGCTGACGGTCCCACGGAAGAAATGCTGATCGTATTGGAGCAGCAGATCGGCACCGTTCGCGTTGGCGTGCGCTTGCGCAATGGTTCTGCCTTCGCCGAGTTCGATGCGCCGAAGGTGCCGGCGGAAGCTGGAGAGCTGCCGCCGGTGGAACGTCTCGCCTCCGGGCTTGGCCTGCTGCCCAACGAGATCGGTTTCGAAAATCACAAACCCAGCTGCTATGCTGCGGGAAACGCCTTCGCGTTCGTGCCTGTCACCTCCTTGGATGCGATCGCCCGTGCCAGGCCGCACTATCCTCATTGGCAAAAGGCTTTCGAAGAGCAGGGCCTCGTTGGCGCGTATCTCTATACACGCAAGTGTGTGCACACGACCTCGTCGTTCCACACGCGTATGTTTGCGCCGGCCAGCGGCGTTTATGAAGACCCAGCGACGGGATCGGCCGCTGTTTGCTTTGCTGGCGTCATCAAGGCTTACGACGCGCTGCCGGATGGTTCACACCGCCGTACGATCGAGCAGGGCTATGAGATGGAGCGCCCAAGCCAGATCACGCTGACGATGGAGATCCGGCAAGGCAAGCTTGGCACGGTTCGCATCGGCGGTAACGCCGTGCGCGTCTCCGAAGGCCGCATGACAATCCGCAAATCTTGAAGCGTTCGTTCGCTAGCCGAGCGGCGCGAATGAGTCCGCTTGTGCCCGGGCCCAAGGATCGCGGAAGCGGTGATCTGCCGTGCCGGTGAGCAGGACACCTTCATCCAGCGGCGGATAAAGCTCAGCAAATGAGACGACTTCGCGTGCGGAGATGCGTCGCGAGAAGTGCTCGAGCTTGAACTGTAACGGGTGATCAAGGCCGGCCGCGGCCACAAGCTCCGCCAAGGAGTCGATTGTGGACCGGTGGAAATTGTAGACGCGCTCTCCCTTGTCGGGCACGACGAGAGCGCGCTGGCGGCTTTTATCCTGTGTGGCGACGCCCACCGGGCAGCGATCCGTATGACAGCTCTGCGATTGAATGCACCCAACAGCGAACATGAACGCCCGGCCGGAGTTGCACCAGTCCGCGCCAAGCGCCATTGAGCGCGCCATATCAAAAGCGGTCACGATCTTGCCGCTGGCACCGACGCTGATGCGGTCGCGCAAGCCGGTGCCACGCAGCGCGTTGTGTACGAAGCTCAGGCCTTCGCGCAACGGCATTCCTAAGTGATCGGCGAACTCCAAAGGCGCCGCCCCAGTGCCGCCTTCCTTGCCATCCACCACGATGAAGTCGGGCGTAACCTGCGTCTCAAGCATGGCCTTGCAGATCGCCAGAAACTCCCAAGGGTGGCCGACGCAGAGCTTGAACCCCACAGGCTTGCCGCCGGACAGATCCCTCAGCTTCTGGATAAACTCCATGAGGCCGCGTGGCGTGGAAAACGCCGAATGGCTGGCCGGCGAGATGCAATCTTCACCTATGGGAATGCCACGTGCCTCTGCGATTTCCGCCGTCACCTTCGCTGCGGGCAGAATTCCACCGTGTCCCGGCTTTGCGCCTTGGCTCAACTTCAATTCAATCATGCGGACTTGATCGAGGCTCGCCGTCTCTTTGAAGCGCTCTGGATCGAACCGCCCTGACGAATCCCGGCAAGCGAAATATCCCGACCCAACTTCCCAAATCAGATCGCCGCCGTATTTGCGGTGGTAGCGGCTAATGCCGCCTTCCCCTGTGTCGTGCGCGAAGCCGCCGGCCGCTGCTCCCTTGTTGAGCGCGAGAATGGCGTTGGCACTGAGCGCGCCGAAGCTCATCGCAGAGATATTGTAGATCGACGCGGAGTAGGGCTGCTTGCAATCTGCCCCACCGACGTGCACGCGGAATGGATTTTCCGCCTTTGGCCGCGTCGCTATGGAGTGGCGCAGCCACTCATAGCCTTCCGCATAGACGTCAAACTGCGTGCCGAACGGCCGCGTATCCAGCGCAAGCTTTGCACGTTGATACACAACAGACCGCCGGTCGCGGCTAAAGGGCGAACCGTCCTTTTCGCCCTCGAAGAAATACTGGCGCATCTCCGGCCGGATATCTTCCAGCAGGTAGCGCATGTGCGCGATGATGGGATAGTTGCGCAGAACGGAGTGCTTGCTCTGCAGGATGTCGCGCGTGCCCAACCCCGCAAGTGCCGCCGCCGCAACCAGCATCCCGATCAAGATGTCGCTTGGCGGCGCCGTATACCAAGCCAAAAAGGCGAGTACGGCTGTGACCAACAGCGAAAGCGTGTAGATTACCAGACGCGGCGAAAAGATCAGATTCAAAAAATCCATGTCGTGTCCCGGTATTGGCGGTCAGCGCCTTATTCTTATTCCTAGGCGGACATCGTCCGCGTGCCAGCCGGCGCCGGGTGAGCTTGAGTCGAACGCCGTATGTTGGTAGCGGCTAAACACGATGAGTTCACGACTAAGAAAGTACTCCAAACCAATAGCAGTTTGCCATTCTTCCTCGCTCACACCAGACCCTTCGTACGACCGGTCCAAATATGTGAGCCCGGCGGACCCAATGACATGACGCTTGAACGCATGCCGCAGTTCCACTCCGGCCGACCGGCTAACCGCAAAGGCAGAACCGCCAGATGTGGTGTTGTCGATTTCAGACTGGGCCGTAAACGCCAGCGACGTCAACGCGCTTGGACGCCAGACGAGGTTGGCATCGAGCAGCCATGCGCTGGCCGAACCAAGTGAGGCGGCATCCGCGTCCTGTTCACCCCAGCCTATGCTGATTTCGCCGCGCAACACCTCACTTGCCGAACCGAAATCGATGCCGGCGCGATATCGCATTCCCGAAGAATTGCGGCGTAGCCCGTCCGCGCCGGGAGCGTCGAAAGACCGCCGGTTGCGCTCAACTTCCGCGAAAGCAGTGAGTGCAGGCTTGAATTCCCAGCTGGCCCGGAACGCGCCTTGATGGACGCCGCTGTCGCGATCATCGTTACGGATCAGCACGGTCCCGTCGCGCACGTCGTCGTAATCCGTTTGCGTGATTGAGCCCCGCAGCTGCGTGCGCAGCCGGTTGAAGCGTTGATTGTAGGCCAGCGCGGCGCGGTTGCTGGTGATGTCCGCCCGCTCGCCGCGCGAACGCGCGTCAATCGCCGAACGGCTTTCCTGGACGGTTTCGTTCGAAAACAGACCCTGAACGTTCGCACGGCGCGTGATGTCGAGCCGGCCCCGCGCCTCGATCAAGTGCGCCCGATCGTTCTCGCTTGTCGCATTGTCGAAGTAAGACAGCGTCCGGCTGCCCCGCAGCTCCACCGCATGCCGACTCCAGTCGGAGACGAGCCGCGCCGACGAGCGCGCCTCGAAAGCCTTATCGTTTCCGCCAAGGGGCGACGTCGCGGCATTCGACGTCATGAGCCCGCCTACCTCTGTTTCCGGGAAGAACACAAACGAGCCGAGCCGCAGCCCTACCGGATCATACGGCTCAATCCGCGCGAGACGTTGAGGGCGGCGGTCGGTGGTGACAGGATCGATCCGCTCAACCTGATAAAGCAATGGATCGCGATCCACTGGCGGCAGGGCGAATAAGGCCCGTTCGGCAGCGGGCCGGCTATCGTAGTCTCCAGTCAGCGCTTCCGCAGGCGGCCCAGCAGCGTCGTTCGTTTCTGCAGTGAAAGCTTCAGTGCCTGCATTTGGATAGGCGGCAAGATTTGAGTCTGGCTGGACTAGGGGATCCAGAGCCGGTGGTTCGCCTTCGGCAGCTGCTTCCCAGCCGTCAACGGACGCGCGGTCCAAAGAACTTGGATCGTCGGTTTCAGGGCTGTAAGAGATAGCGGGTCTCAGCGCACGGCCGTCCGGCTGGCCATCGGACGCAGTTTGGGCGTAAGAAACGGCCGAACCGGCAGATGCCATTGCTGAAATCAGGATAGGGGTCACGCCCCGCGCGCCAAGCACGTTGTCCACTCTCCACGTCGTCAACGCTCCAAGCGACTTACGCACACAGTCAGAGAGCGGACGATATGGCCGCCAATGTTAAAGTCAGCTTAACGATGTTTTCGACGAGCCAGGGGTTTTGAACGGAAATCAGCGCAATAGCTAGAACTCGCCAATGAGTTCGCTTGTTTAACGCCGCCACAGCAGGCACCATGTGAAATCGATGACCGAAGCAATGAAAGGCGCGCCCATGGCCGAAGGCAGCGGGGCAAGGCTGAAACCAATCGACGGCGGCAAGGGTGCGCCGCCAGCCAGTTTGGCGGCCTCGCGCACGCTTGAATTGGAAGCGGCGGGCCTGGAGGCTTTACGCGAGGCATTGTCCGGGCATTTGGCCGAACCATTCGAGAAGGCGGTGAAGCTGCTGCAAGGCGCGCGTGGCCGGGTCATCGTCAGTGGCATTGGCAAGAGTGGGCACGTCGGCCAAAAAATTGCGGCAACCTTTGCTTCAACAGGAACGCCATCATTTTTCGTCCACCCCAGCGAGGCCTCGCACGGTGATCTCGGAATGATCACCCGCGATGACGTCATCCTGGCGCTGTCTTGGTCCGGCGAAACCGTTGAGCTGAAAAACATCATCACCTATTCACGCCGTTTCTCCGTGCCGCTGATCTCGCTGACGTCTCGTGAGAGCTCCGCGCTCGGTCAACAATCCGACGTCGCGATCATTCTGCCCGCTGCAAAGGAAGCTTGCCCGCACGGCCTGGCACCGACAACGTCGACAACGATGTCGCTGGCGTTGGGCGATTGTCTCGCCATCGCGTTGCTCGAGGCGAAAGGTTTCACCGCGCACGACTTCAAGACCTTCCACCCTGGCGGATCACTCGGCGCGAACCTGAAGTACGTCGCCGACGTTATGCATAAGGGCGATCGATTGCCGCTCGTTGAGGAGGGCACACAGATGAGCGATGCCATCGTCACGATGACGGCAAAGGCTTTGGGCTGTCTGGGTATCGTTGACGACGGTGGCCGCCTCGCCGGTATCGTCACCGATGGTGACTTGCGGCGTCACATGGGCGATGCGCTGCTGTCGGCGAAGGCCGGGGATATTATGACGCCGAACCCAAAAACGATCGCGCCAAACATGCTGGCATCCGCCGCGCTCGAGCTAATCAACGAGTCGCGCATCACGACGCTTTTCGTCGTGGAAGACAAAAAGCCAATTGGCATCGTGCACGTTCACGATTTGCTGCTCGCAGGCGTTGCTTAGGTTTCTATGGATTCCGATATCGACTTCAAAAGGACGATGGAGTTTGCCTACGGCGAACCGGGGCCGATGGGCCCTGGCATCGTGCGCCTCGTGGCGGACAACGCCAGCGCGTTTACGTTCAAGGGCACCAACACCTATCTCGTCGGCATGACATCCCTCGCCGTGATCGATCCTGGTCCAGACGACGCCAAGCATATAGAAGGCATCCAAGAATGCGCCGCAGGCCGGCCAATCACCCATATCTTTATCACGCACGCCCACCGCGACCATGTAGACGGTTGCGCCAGACTGGCCGCCGCGACCGGCGCCATCACCTGTGGGTTCGGCCGCACCGGAACGGCGCCTGCGGAAGCAACAAGCCCATCCGGCAAGGCTTTCGTGAACTACGATTTCGAACCGGACCTGAAGCTCGACCACGGCGATGTCGTAGAAGGACATGATTGGGCGTTGGAATGCGTACACACGCCTGGCCATGCGCCCGACCATCTCTGCTTCGGGCTTTCCGGCCGTGGCGCGTTATTCTCTGGCGATCACATCATGGCGTGGAATACGTCCGTCATTGCGCCGCCCGAAGGCAACATGGCCGACTACATGACATCGTTGCAGCGCATGCTGGACCGTAACGACACGGTCTATCTGCCAGGGCACGGCGGGCGGATCGAAGAACCACAACGCGTCGTCAAAGCCTATCTGCTGCACAGGCGCTGGCGTGAGCAGGCGATCGTCGCGGCGATCCGCAACGGCGCCGATACCGTCAACACAATCGTGCCGAAAGTTTACCCGGAAATTGCTGGCCCATTGAGTGTAGCGGCCTCGCTATCCGTGCAGGCCCACATCGAGTTTCTGATGGATCGCGGTGTGCTCGTGAGCGGTCCGGCTGGAATCTGGGACCACCCTCTGACGATCGCTTAAGTCGCTTACTTGTTTTTCTTCGTTCGCCTTGGCTTATCACCTGCCGCAGTTGGAACCGTTTCTTCCAGGCGGGCAACGATCTCGCGCATGATGGTGCGCAGCCGGTCCGCGTTCTCGCCTAAGTCATGGCTGCCGTAGCGGGAGGCCGATCGCAAATCGACGCGCGTGGCATCCTCCCCGCCAGTGATGCGAACGGCAATATCCCCATACAGTCCTAAGATTAAGGACCGGTCGACGGCTTCAATATAACCGGGTGCGCCGGTCTCCAAGTTTGGGTCTTGTTCGCGCACGATCGTCAAGTTCAGCCGCTTCAAAGCCTCAGTAACGAGATCGAACACTTCTGATTGGGTGCGCTCGATCAATAAAGGTTTCAAGTCTGGATAGGCGCGTGCCTGCTTCGCTGCAAAAGCTTTGCCGGGATAGCGCGTGGGGTTGTCGGCGGGCGTTCGCAGCTTCACCAGCGCTTGAAAAGGAGGTGGAGATCTTGGATCGGTTGTCACGTCGTAGATCTCAGGATAGCGCTGAGCCATGACGGCAGCGGCGACTGGGGCGGCCAACATAAGCAGCGCAATAAAGACGCCAGTCAAAATCCGCGCTGTGCCTTCGCCACCCGTGGCCCAAATGTTGATGGCGGCTGCCGCGGCCAGCAGCAAAACAACGATGGCCCCCATCAAAGCTGTCGCGACAATGTTCGCAGCCACAAAAGTTGGCATGCCGAATAAGCGATGCAGGAAGAACGCTGCAACGACCAGCAGCAGCGAGAATAGGGCGAGGCGGCTTGTCCACCGGCTGAGGAACGAGGCTTCCGGTTCAAGCGGCTGCATGCGTGTCGGCTCCAAGTATTCGGTTCGAGAGCTCCCACGAGGCTTTTTCCCGCAAGGAAGCTGAGCGATCATAGACAGCGATTCGCACCGACTGAATGTCTACAGGACGCCGATGCCGGTCACACGCCTATTTCGTGGTGCAGGAACTGTCTACCCGAACCTTGCAAAAAGCATGGTCGCCGGGTGCGCGATCGCCTGCGGCATGGCCTTGATCCCGGGCGTGGTTGCTGGCCAACAGGAATCCGCTGGCAGCAACGCTATGTTGCGCCCGCAGCAAATGCCGGACGACACGGGCGATGCTGGCCGGACTGGGGCAGGAACGGCTTCGCCCCCGGGTGAGCTGAAACCAAAGCCCCTGCGTGTGCTTAGCTGGGACGTTTCGACCACGCCGTATGTCATCGCCATGCGCAAGATCAAGATGTCGAAACCGTCCTGGCGCACGACCTTCGGGTCAGAGCGCAGGACGATCGACGCGCCAGAGCCGCCGCAAACGGCGACGCTCGATGCCGATATTGTTCTTATGCAAGGGGTCACCAACCCTCGCGCGTTGCGACGGTTGTTTCCAGCCCGTCGCTGGCGCGTGATCTACTCACGGCGCGCTTTGCGAAAGCTGCCGCGCGGCTCCGTCTTCACCCGGCCCTTGTCCGATGTCGAGATTGAAGGCATTGCCGTGCGTTACCGCAAGGGGATGCGCATCATCCGGCGCGCTCAAGATCTCGGACATGCCGTCAATCAGCCGGGACAGCCAGAGGTGTCGGGTGTAGCGGCGCGCATCATGGAAGCCGGTAAGACCTATCGGCTGGCATCGGTTGCAGTGCCGCAAGCCTGTCTGAAAGAGAAGGCTGCGTGCCTTGCGATCGAAAAATTGGAGGAATGGCAGCGGCAACACGAATCAAACGGTGAAAAGGTGCTCGCCGGCGGGCTTGTGTCGGCGCCACCCGAACAAGCCGCTGAATGCCAGCGTCAGGCTGTTGGATTGATGCTGTTTGGCCGTCAATCCAGCAAGCCATCGGTGCCTCGTACGCACAAAACACTTGGTTGCATCGCCAGACTTACCTTACCCTAAAGGACAGCCCATTGCTCTGACGGGCATTTGCCGGTTATGATCCGTGCACATTCGCGCAGCCAACATGACGGTTTTTCAATGTCCTATCGCTTTGAGCTAAGAGAAAAAACTGCTGCTGGCTATTCTAGGATCGTCACCGAGCAGATCGACCGCGTGTTGTCTGAGCTGAAAGACACACCCAATCGCGCCACCGCCATCCACGAGGGACGCAAATCGCTCAAGCGCATTCGAGCTCTCTTGCGCCTGATGCGGCCCGGCATCGGCGAGAGTGTTTACAAGGCGGAAAATGCGCGTTTCCGCGAGATCGCCGGGCTGTTTTCCGCCGATCGGGACCGGTACGTGCTCTACGGCATAGCCGACGCTCTTCAGGATGCCATGGACCCGCGTCACAGCGAGGCGTTCAAAGTCATAAAGGCGTCGCTCACACCAAAGACCGCCAACGGCGCGGCCGATCACGGCAACGACAAATCGCGAGAGGCCGCCGCCATGCTGAAAGCGGCGCGAACCGAGACGGCCTCACGGCGCGTCCGGCCAGACAGTTTCGAAACCATCCAGGCAGGGCTGGAAAAGTCTTACCGTGAAGGCCGCAAACAACTGCGCGCGGCTTACGACAAGCCCGAAGACGAGGCATTTCATGACCTGCGCAAGTCCGTCCAACAGCACTGGCGGCACATGCAGGTGCTACAGAACGCTTGGCCTGACTTGTTTGCAGCTCGGGTCGCCGCCGCCAAGCGCGTTTCCCAGATCCTAGGCGACGACCACGATCTATCGGTCTTTGTGGCCCACTTGAAAACGCTTCCGCGCAAGAAGCTGGCCGCCGCCGAGCGCCGCGCCATCGAGAAGTTCTGCCGCGATCGGCAAAAGACGGCGCGCCAGAACGCCCGGCCTCTGTGCAATCAGCTTTTCGCAGACCGGGCTGGAACGTTCGCCAAGCGGATCGCAATCATTTGGGGCTCCGCCGAACAGGTCGACAAGATGGAGAACGCCAAGTCGGCGGCAGCTAAGCCCAAACAGAAAAAGCCGAAAAAAGCGAAACGGCGCGGCAATAGCACGCAACCATCCCAAAGCACTTAGCCTCGTCCATTGGCGCCCTCACGCGTATCCGTTAGGTTGATCAAAAATCTGGCTCGCACAAGCGATCCGCATCGGGAACGGAACGTCGTCAATCATGCAATCGTCTACCAAGGCCCCCGAGGCCCTTCCGCAAGGTCATCCACCTGTGAAGCACGGCCGCGTCGGCGTGCTGCTGCTCAATTTGGGCACGCCCGACGCCACGAGCTATTGGCCCATGCGCCGCTACTTGAAGGAGTTCTTGTCCGACGAGCGCGTGATCGAAGTGCCGAAATGGAAGTGGTGGCCGATCCTCAACTTGATCATTTTGTCTGTCCGCCCCAGCCGCAAAGGCAAGGACTACGACACGATCTGGAACAAGGAGCTCGACGAAGGCCCGCTCAAGACGATCACGCGATCGCAGGCCGCGCGGCTTACGGAACGCCTGAGCGGGCACCCGAACATCGTGGTCGATTGGGCCATGCGCTACCAGAACCCGACAACGGAAAGCCGCATCAAGGCGCTGATGGACGAAGGCTGCGATCGCATCCTGCTTTTCCCGCTCTATCCGCAGTATGCCGCGGCAACAACGGCGACCGCGAACGACCAAGCGTTTCGCGCACTCATGAAAATGCGCTGGCAGCCTGCGGTCCGTTGCGCGCCGGCCTATCATGATCACCCGGCCTACATCGAAGCACTTGCTAAATCGATGCGTGCCAGCCTGGCCAAGCTGGACTTCGAGCCGGAGCGATTGATCGCTTCGTTCCACGGCATGCCGCAGGAATATTTTGACAAGGGCGATCCCTATCACTGTACCTGCCAGAAGACGTCTCGATTGCTGCGCGAAGCGTTGGGCTGGCCGCAAGACCGTTGGCTTACGACCTTCCAATCAAGGTTTGGCAATGATCCGTGGTTGCAGCCCTACACCGACAAGACGGTTGAACGGTTGGGCAAGGAAGGCGTGAAGTCTCTGGCCATCGTGGCGCCCGGCTTTTCGGCGGACTGCCTGGAAACGCTGGAAGAACTCGATGGCGAAAACCGCGAAATCTTCATGGAGCATGGCGGTCAAAAGTTCGCATACCTGCCGGCGCTGAACGACAGCGAGGAAGGCATGGACGTAATCGAGGCGGTGGTGCGCAATGAATTGATGGGTTGGATGTAAGAAAACCTAAACCCTTCAAGCAGGTCGCAGCTGCAACGCACAAAAATTCGAATTCGATACACAGTCAGGCAAGAAATTTCGTATTGTCTGCTCGGCAGTGAATGAATTGGAATTGCAGCGCTTACGGATCAGTAAGGAGAGCGATCATGTTTGGCGGCTTCGAAGTTTTCGGCCTGCTCCTCATATTCCTGGTGATTTCCATCCTATGGAACACTGTGAAGATTGTCCCCCAGGGCTTCCAGTACACCGTTGAGAGCTTCGGCAAGTACGTCCGAACCCTGAGCCCAGGCCTGCACATCCTCGTTCCCGTGATTGAGCGGGTTGGTCATCGCATCAACGTCAAAGAGCAGGTGATCGATATTCCCAGCCAGGATGTCATCACACGCGATAACGCCATGGTCGGCGTCGACGGTGTTGCGTTCTTCCAAGTGCTCAACGCAGCCAAGTCGGCCTACGAGGTCGAGCAGCTGGAACATGCGATCGTCAACCTAACCATGACCAACATCAGAACGGTCATGGGCTCGATGGACCTGGACGAGTTGCTGTCCAATCGTGACAAGATCAACGCGCAGCTCCTCGTCGTCGTGGATGCCGCCACGGAAGCCTGGGGCGTAAAAGTCTCGCGTATTGAGATTAAGGACATCAACCCGCCGCGCGATCTGATCGACAGCATGGCCCGTCAGATGAAGGCGGAACGAGAAAAGCGCGCGCAGATCTTGGAGTCGGAAGGCTTGCGCCAGGCAGCGATCCTACAGGCCGAAGGTGAAAAGCAGGCCGTGGTTCTCGAAGCCGAAGGCCGGCGCGAGGCCGCGTTTAAGGACGCTGAAGCCCGCGAACGTGCGGCGGAAGCCGAAGCAAAGGCAACGCAGCTTGTGTCTGACGCCATCGCCAAAGGCGACGTGCAGGCCATCAATTACTTCGTCGCCAACAACTATGTCAAAGCGCTGGAGTCGCTCGCCAAGGCTCCAAACCAAAAAGTGCTGATGATGCCGGTGGAAGCCTCATCAATCATCGGCTCAATTGCGGGTATTGCACAATTGACGAGTGAAACGTTCGGAACCACTGATATCCCGGGACCGAACGTGCCGGCGCCTAAGCGCTCCTCGTCCAGCGGCGTTCCCAAGGTAGACCGGTAATAAGGCTCTTGGAGAACGGTGATGGGACTGATTGATTTCCTCGCAAGCCTTGGTCCGTGGAATTGGGTGTTTCTTGGATTGCTGCTGGGTGCCTTGGAAGCCCTAATTCCCGGCGTGCATTTTCTGTGGTTCGGCCTGTCCGCCCTCGTTGTCGGCGGCGCGACCATGGCCGGCCAGGAACTCGGCTTCGAGGTCAGCTGGCCGCTTCAGCTCGTGATGTTTGCGGTCGTATCCTTCATCTCGGTCTATGCGGTGCGCACTTATGCGCGCCCGGATCAGAAAAGCGATTTGCCGAACCTAAACGTTAGAGGCGCTCAGATGATTGGCCGCACGGCTGTCGTCGTAACGCCACTCGCTGGCGGGCGCGGCAAGGTTCGCCTCGGCGACTCGCACTGGGTGGCCGAAGGGCCGGATCTGCCGGAAGGCACGGAAGTGCGTATCACCGGCGTCAACGACACGGTGCTCGTTGTTGAGCCCGTCTCCTAAGTGCACATCATTCGTCGATAACTGGCGGAACGGGCGGCTCCGGTACGTTGGGTGAGTCCGGCGCGGGCCGCGGTTCATCCGGCGGCTCGGTCGGGTTTGGATTGTGCGGATCCGGCTTGGGTTGACCTCCCATGATCCTTCTCCCTTTCCAAAAAAAAAGCAGGTAAGGAGGAAACGTGCCAACTTCCAAACGGTTCAAGTCGAAGCTTACCCGGCTAAGACGCTGCCACCGCAGTATACCCCATTGACGCGAACATCGACTTCTCCAAGCCGCAGTCCAAGCGTCGTCAAGAGAGAATAGATGACCTCATCAAGCGGTGCCGCGACACCCGACAAGAGCCCTGTGATGACCGGTCCGAAAGAGAATGGACCAAACTGTGAGATCTCCAGGCTCAAAGTCGACAGCAAGGACGACACGAGCGTCTCAACGATATTCTGCGTCGACACGCGCTTAATGGTGCCGGCATCGATCTCCGCTTGAGAGAAGGACAGTGATTGGGCACTCGTGTTGGTCACCGCGACGTGTGCCTGACCGTTCACCTTGAGCAGCGGCAGGTTGACCATCGTCGCCTTTGCAGGCAGCGGCGCGGATGAAAAATTCTGAAGAGCCGAATCTGAAACTTCACCAATCGACGCCGATGCAATGCCTGGCTTGGCCGCGACGGTGACGCTACCCGAACCGTCGGCCGCGCATGCGATGCTTGTTAACTGCCCTTCCGCGTAAGCCGCGCTGACGTAGAGTGGCACCCGGATACCAACCGCTGAGAGAATGCCGCTTCCACCAACCTGCGCAACCAGGCGAAGGCGAGTCTGTGCCGTGTGAACCACTGCCTCGGGCTGCCCGACTGCCGACCAGGATGAGGACTGAACCGGTTCACCAACGGCGACGTCGAGTGTCAGGCTCGACAAACCTGGAATAGATAATCCAAGGTTCACGGATATCATGTTGCCTGAGTTGGCAAGCGTGGCCGTGGCAGACACCATGTCCATGACGGCCATCTGAGGGTCGCTGCCGGGAATTGGCTGTCCAACAATGCGCTTTCCAATTGGGCCATAGGTCAGAAGCGATTCAAGAGAAATACTGACGCCACTCGCGTTGGTTTGAGAGATGATTGTCTTGAGCGCATCACTGGCAGTCGAGTTGCCATTGAGTGCGGTGACCGTGGCCAGGGCATCAAGGACGTCAGCGACCGATGCATCTGTCTTAAGCAAGTCCTCATAGCTGATGCCCGTCACACCAAGTTCGGTCGCCAAGGCGTTGCTGAACTCAAACAGCCCCACGTCGGCAGAGATCAGCGCATTGTAGTCCATCACAGACAGAGTGACGTTGCCCCCAAGCAAACCACCGATAAGTCCGTTAATCGCGCCTTCGCGAAGAGACGCAAGGCGGCTCCCCATGGAGTAAGTCGCGATTTGCGCGTTGGCGGCCATAGCCGACAATTCCATGGTGCAGCAATCTTCGACGAAGGTTTTGGCGAAAAAGATTTGCCCTTGCTTGGTCAGTGTTACGCGCGCGGCGTTGTAGGGGAGTGCGCCAATTTGAAAGCGTGCGCCAACCGCAGTATTCAGGTCCGGGCGGTAATGCCCAAGGTCGACTTGCAGCTGAGCCTCTGAAAGGTCAACGCCGTTGGCTGTCAGCGTTGCACGAGCCGCCGCATCGGCATTCTCAAGGTCACCGGCAGCCGCCATCGCGGCCAGATCGACGATCCCCTGAGACTGGCGCCGCTCTAGGTACAAAGAGCCGACATCGATCGCCAAAGCGGACGCGGTGATGGCAACCATGAACAGCGCGCTGGACATGATGGCGATGCCGCCATGATCATCGCCGAAAAAGCGGCGAAGCGCGCGGCGCATACGAAGACTAAGCATCAGTAGCCCCCACGTTTGATGATTGCAGCCTGTTCGATGATATCGGATGGCAATGGCAGGAAGGGCGTGAAGCTCCAGATCGGCAACAGCGAGGCGTCATAGCGGACGGCGACGCGAAACTCAGTCACATCGTCCGGCAGCGCAGCGGCCTCTACCGTTACTTTTGCGGGATCGAGCAAGACGCCATAGTTGGCAACATTGTTGGCGACGCTCGCTTTGGCGATAGTTTCCCGTTCGCTGTCGGTGAGACCAGCGACGGATGCCCGTGCCGCTTCTGCGGCGAGCTGAGCGGTACTGTGCGCGGCGGCGAAGTAGATGCCGTATGCGAGAATGCCCAGGAGCAGAACCAAAAAAACTGGCATGACGAGCGCGAACTCAATCGCGGCCGTACCTTCATTACTGCGCCTGAACATGCGGAGAAAACTGCATGTCATGGCAAAACCAATCAAAAAAGACGTACAAAAATAATTTAGTTCTTATCTTATCGTTATAATTGACGACCTGTTTAACCTGGAAACGCTTAACCTCCGTTTTCCATGTCGCGGAGACTTTCGGTTATGGTTGACCAACGCTTAACGCCGCCGCCGGGGCAATACGAATGATGGGGATCGCGTGAAGTACGAAGACCTGCGCAGGGAAATGATCGCGACCTGCCTCGACATGGATCAGCGCGGGCTGAACCAGGGCACGTCCGGAAATATCGGCGTGCGCGTGAAAGAGGGCATGCTCATCACGCCGTCCGCCATTCCTTACGGTGAGATGCAACCCGAAGATGTTGTCTTGATGACGCCGGACGGCAAAACCAAGGGCCGCCGCAAACCCTCCAGCGAGTGGCGCTTCCATCACGACATCATCATGAAGCGGCCGGAAGCCGGAGCCGTCATCCACCTCCATTCGCTGTTCTGCACGTCGCTGTCGATGCTGCGTAAGCCGATCCCGGCGGTTCATTACATGATCGCAGCCGCCGGCGGCCCGACGATCCCCTGTGTCGACTATTTCACCTGGGGCACACAGGAACTTGCCGACGCCATCGTTGCCGCCTTAGGCGATCGTCAGGCGTGCCTGCTCGCAAACCATGGCATGGTGTGCATCGGATCGGACCTGCGCAAGGCAGCCTGGCTGGCCGTCGAAGTCGAGACGCTGGCGTCTCAGTATTGGCATGCCCTCCAAGCTGGAGAGCCCTACATTCTGCCCGATGATGAGATTGAACGCGCCGTCAGCCAGTTCAAAACGTATGGCCTGGCCGAAAAAGACAAAGACTAATCGGAAACGGTTTGGACGGTCGCTACCGGCGGCCATGACTCAGGCGCGGCTCCGACTCCTTCAATGTAATCGGCCACGGCGCGCCGCTCTTCCACCGTCATGCGTAATCCGGCCTTGCCACGCCGCCAGAGAACGTCCTCGCCGCTCTCGGCCCACTCGTTGTCGCGCAGGTAGGTCACTTCGGCTTCCGACAATCCGCTACCAAAATCACGGCCAAGATCTGATGCCTGCTTGGCGTCGCCGAGAATGTCATACGTCTTCAGGCCGTAGCAGCGCAGCATCCGTATAGCCGTGCTGTCCTCCAAGAACGGATACGCACGCTTGAGATCGGCAAGCGTCTTGGCGAATGCCGTGCACTCGAAACCACCGCCCGGCAGCGCCTCCCGCCCTGTCCAGCCGCTGGACTTGCCCGAACGCTCCGGCAGATGCGGGCGAAGCTGCTCCATCACATGCTCCGCCAAACGGCGGTAAGTCGTAATCTTTCCGCCGAAGATCGAAAGCAGCACGGGTTCTCCCTCCGGCGCATCCAGGTCGAGCACATAGTCGCGCGTCGCCGCTTGCGCATCGCTCGCCCCGTCTTCGAACAAGGCTCGCACGCCGGAGTACGTCCAAACGATCATGTCGGGCGTGATCGGCTTCTCAAAGTATTCGGATGCGCCTGAGCATAGGTAGCTCACTTCCGCCGGCGTGATCGCCACCTCCGCCGGATTGCGCTGATAGTCCTGATCCGTCGTGCCGATCAGCGTGTAGTCGTTCTCATAGGGGATCGCGAACATGATGCGCTTGTCCGCGTTCTGGAAAATGTAGCTGTAGTCGTGATCGAAGAGCTTCGGCACCACGATGTGCGAGCCTTGCACAAGCCGCGTCCGCGCGACTGTATGCGACGCAATCTTCGATCCGAGCAGATCACCCGCCCACGGCCCGGACGCGTTGATCAACAACCGCGACTTGATCGTCTTGCGCTGCTTGCTGCGCTGATCCTCAACCGTCGCGCTCCAGACGCCATCCGCGCGTTCCGCCGCGACCAAGGCCGTGCGCGTTTCCACCACGGCGCCGTGCCGGGCCGCGTCCATCGCGTTCAGCACGACGAGACGCGCGTCGTCCACCCAGCAATCCGAATAGGCAAAGCCCTTCTTGAACAGTCCGCCCTTCAGCGGCCCTCCGGCCGCGTTCGTTTGAAGGTCAAGCGTCTCCGCTGGCGGCAACAACACGCGGCCACCCAGATTGTCGTAGAGAAACAGGCCAAGCCGCAACAGCCAGGCCGGCCGCAACTTGGAATGATGAGGCAGCACAAACCGCATCGGGCGTACGATATGCGGCGCGATCTTCCACAAGACCTCGCGCTCTTGCAGAGACTCGCGCACGAGCCGGAATTCGAAATACTCGAGATAGCGCAGGCCGCCGTGGATCAGCTTCGTCGATGACGACGACGTGCCGCTCGCCAAATCGCTCTTCTCGCACAGATAGACAGACAAGCCCCGCCCCGCGGCATCGCGCGCGATACCGCAGCCGTTGATGCCTCCGCCGATAATCGCGATATCGAACACGGTCTCGTCGCCGGTCTTTGACACTGTCAATCCATCCAAGAAGTTTCGAGCTTGCGCGCGGTCAAACTGCGCCGTGCAAGGAACGTACACTTAGCAATATCTACTACGAGCCATAACCCGGGCTGGAGCCGCTATGGAACCCTCACAGGAGCGAAAAAGCGCCAAGCGCGACATCATATCAGCCTGTTAACCGCCAAAGGCGTTGCCCGACCAGCGTCCGTGATGGCAAGACCTCTCTCAGAACACTACGCGTGAGGGAAAAGAGCTTTGACGATCATAGAGCACGGGCCATCGAACGATAACGCGCGAGACCTCACGCAAGTTCTGGCCGATCAGGCTCTCACGCACTACGCGCTGCCCGCTGGCGCGACCGCCCGGCTCATCAACGTCTCGGAAAACGCAACCTACTGCGTCGAGGCGCCCGGAACAGACAAGCGCTGGGCCTTGCGCGTCCATCGCCAAGGCTATCACTCGCTGGCCGCGATCCGCAGCGAACTGGCATGGCTCGTCGCGCTGAAGGAAAACGGCGCCGCGTACACGCCGACACCTGTCGCCGGCCGCGATGGCGAATGGATCCAAACGATCCAGACGAACACCATGCCCGCGCGCCACGTCGTGATGTTCGAGTGGGAAGCCGGCGTTGAACCCTCCGCCACCGATACCCAAGGCTTCGAACAGCTCGGCGCCGTCGCCGCGCGCATGCATGCGCATGTCCGCCAGTGGACCAAACCGCAAGGCTTCGAACGCTTCACCTGGGATTTCGAAACCATGCTTGGCGGCAAACCGCATTGGGGCGCTTGGCGCGACGGCATGGGCATGACGCCACAGATCGAAGCCGTCTTCGCGCGCACGGTGGATCTGATCGAAAAGCGCTTGCGCCGGTTCGGCAAAGGCGAGGACCGCTTCGGCCTCGTCCACGGCGACATGCGCCTAGCCAACCTGCTCGTCGACGGCGGCCAGGTCAAAGTGATCGATTTCGACGACAGCGGCTTTTCCTGGTTCCTCTACGATTGCGCGACCACGGTCTCGTTCTTCGAAGACTCAGCCGACGTGCCGGAGCTGTTGGCCGCCTGGGTGCGCGGCTACCGCAGCGAGGGCGAACTCTCAGCGGAAGAAGAAGCCGAAATCGGCACCTTCGTCATGCTCCGCCGCCTGCTGCTGGTCGCCTGGATCGGCTCCCACAGCGAAACCGACCTCGCCCAATCCATGGGCATCGCCTACACCCGCGCAACGGTTCCCCTGTGCGAGCGCTACCTATCGGATTTCGCGGTGTAATTCAGCAGGATCTGGCTGGTGGCTGGGGCCGACTCACGTTCTAAGCGCAGCTGTATAACAGCAAACAAAAAACCCCGCGGACGCAAGCCCGCGGGGTTTTGTCATCTGAGCGCGTCAGAGCGCCTAAGTCTCGATAGTATCGCCAGTGGGCAGGCTACGCAGGCGCTTGCCGGAAGCCGCGAACACGGCATTCGCGAAGGCCGGCGCGAACGGCGGGACGCCAGGCTCGCCAATGCCACCAGCGTGACGGCCGTCGACCGGTTCCACGATATGCACGTTCACCTTCTTGGGGAAGTTGGCCATGGTGGCGACGCGGAAGTCGATGTAGTTCGACTGGTCAACGACGCCGTCGGTGAACGTGATACCGCTGTAGGCTGCAGCCGACATGCCCATAACAGCCGCACCTTCCATCTGAGAGCGAATGCGTTCCGGGTTAACGTAGAACCCGCAGTCCACTGCCGAGGTAACTTCAGGAACGGTAATCGTCCCATCCTCGTCAATCGCGACACGAACAGCGCTGGCTACGTATGTGGCGAAGGCCCGGTGAACAGCCAGCCCGAGCCCTTGCCCCTTGGGCAGCTCTTTGCCCCAGCCAGCTTTGTCGGCGGCGAGAGTAAGCACGCCTTTCAGCCGCGCGGTATCGATCGGGAACTGCTCATATGGATCGCCATAGTTCCAGAAATCTTCCGGGAAGCCGGAGGCTTTGGGATCAATAATCCTATCGGGACCGATTAACTCCAGTAGTAGCTCTTTGTGGTCGCGCCCAAGCTTGTCTGCCAGCTCGCATACGGCTGATTGGACGGCGAACGCGCGAGGAATGTTCGAAACAGAGCGGAACCAGCCGATGCGCGTATGCGCCATGGCTTGTCCGTTTTCACAGCGGATGTTCGGGATGTCGAACGGCATGTCGACGAAGCCCATGCCATATTCGATGTTGAACTGATGCCCGCTGTCGGGTGCGAAGGTTGAGACGATCGACGGAGCAACGGTTCGGTGCTTCCAGCCCGTGACCTTATTGTTCTCATCCAGCGCGATCTCGATGCGTTCAACTGAGGTGGTGTGGTAGAAGCTATGCCGCGTGTCGTCTTCGCGCGTCCACTGCAACTTGACTGGGGCACCGCCAAGTTTCTGGCTAATCAGCGCTGCTTCAACCATGAAGTCCCATTTGGATTTCCGGCCGAACCCGCCACCAAGAAGCGTCACGTGCACCGTCACGTCTTCGACCGGCACCTTCAACGCTTCGGCGATGTCTTTGCGCGCGCCGTACGGGCTTTGCACTGGCGCCCAAACCTCCACCTTGCCATCGGCAATCCGGGCCGTGGCTACCAGCGGCTCCATCGGAGCCTGAGCCATGTGAGCTTGGTGGTACTCTGCCGAAAAAACGTCCTTGGCGTTGGAGAACGCGCTATCGACGTCACCCTGGTCGCGGATCACCTTGCCGGGCTTACGCGCGGTCTCATACATCGCCTTGGTATAGGCCTCGGTATTGTACGAGGCATTGGCGCCATGGTCCCACTCGATCTCGAGCGCCTCACGGCCCTTAATAGCCGCGTAGGTCGAGTCTGCCACGACCGCGACGCCCCCCATCGGTGCAAACTTGTAGGGCGGCTTTTCTGGCCCAGGGAACTCGTAGACCTCTTCGACACCGGCAACCTTCTTCGCGGCATCCGAATTTACGGATTTGAGCTTGCCACCAACAACGGGTGGGCGCGCCATAACGGCATACTTCATTCCGGGAAGACGAATGTCCGCGCCGTACACGGCTTTGCCGGTCGTAATATCGCGAAGATCGTAGATCTTCGTTTCGCCCTTGCGCATGTAACGGAATTCATCGGGGCTCTTGATTTTGACCGTCTCTGGCGCCGGCACAGGCAATGCCATCGCGGTTTTGGCAAGCTCGCCGAAGCCGAGCTTCTCGCCGCTCTCAGTGTTCACAACCTCATGGTTCTTCGCCTGGCACTGGCCCGGGTCGCACTTCCATTGCTGGGCTGCAGCAGCCTCGAGCATCTGGCGCATGGAAGCGCCGCACAGCCGCATCGGCTGAATGAAGTGGCGCATGGAGCGGGAGCCATCAGTGTCCTGGTTGCCGTACTTCGGCTCATCGCCAGGCGCCTGCTCCAAGGTGACGCGAGACCAATCCGCCTCCATCTCGTCAGCCACGACCATGGGTAGACTGGTGCGGATGCCGGTACCCATTTCCGAGCGGTGTGTGACGATCGTCACGTCACCGTTCTCGGCAATTGCGATGAAGATATGAGGGTCCGAAACCACGCCATCTGGCATGTCGAGGCCGCCATGGGGGTATGGTTTGAACGCTTCGCGCGCCGCGGCTGGCGAAACGTTCACGGCCAGAACAAAGCCGGATACGGTCAAAGCGCCGCCTAGGAAACCACGGCGGCTAACATTTTTCACGACCGGGCTTTGAAACGAATCTTGGTCCAGGTGCTGTTCAAGATAACGCAACATTAGACACCTCCCGCGGCCAGACGGACCGCCGCATGAATTCGCTCATAGCAACCGCAACGGCAGATGTTGCCGGACATTTCCGACGTAATCTCTTCATCACTTGGCGCCTGGTTCTTTGAAAGCAGAGCCGCGGCCTGCATGATCTGACCGCATTGACAGAACCCGCACTGCGGCACGCTCAACTCGCGCCAAGCCTTCTGTACCGGGTGGTCGCCATCCGCGTCCAAGCCTTCGATGGTTGTCACGGACTTGCCTGCAGCTGATGAAACCGGAGTGATGCAAGACCGTACGGCCTCGCCATCGATGTGGGCCGTGCAGGCGCCGCAAACGCCTGCGCCGCAGCCGTATTTCGATCCAGTGAGACCTAGCGTGTCGCGCAGATACCAAAGCAACGGCATATCGCCATCGCCGTCGAACTGCTGCTTTTCGCCGTTGACGGTGATTTCAACCATGATTGTGACTCTCCCGGCTTGTGCGGAAGGCCGCCGGACCAACCGCAAACTCTTCATAGTGCTACTTCGTCAGCGCTCAAGGCGCTAACAACGTGAGTGGCCATAGGTACGCCTGTCCCATGACGAGCAATCCGACGAGCAACGCCAGCGCAACGCTATGGAAGAAGACAAACCTAAGGATAGATCCTTCGTAGCCGTACCACTTGGTGGCCGTCGACGCGACGACTATGGACTGCGCATCAATCATCTTGCCCATAACGCCACCTGAGCTGTTGGCCGAAGCCATAAGAACTGGGTCGATACCCAATTGCTCGGCGGTGACCTTTTGCAATCCGCCAAACAAGACGTTGGATGCGGTGTCTGAGCCCGTGAGCGCGACGCCCAACCAGCCAATCATCGTCCCAAACAATGGATAACTCCACCCCGTATTCGCCATCGCAAGTCCCATCGTCGCGTCCGTTCCCGCAAACTTGGTGACGAAGCCGATAGCCATCATGCATGAGATGGTAAGCAATGAGTATCTTACAAGGTATACCGTTCTCGCATACGTCCTAATCAGGCCGGCAGGCGTGAAACCAAGCAAGAACCCGGCTACAATGGCGGCCAAGAATATGCTGGTGCCCGTGGCTGATAGCAGGTTCAAAGAATAGATTGCCTTGCTGACCACCGGCTCGGGCACAACTGGCGGAACTTTCTGAACAAGCTCGTGAAGCCCTGTTACTGGGAACTTCTCAACCCAGATACCGTCCAGCGCGGCGCGCAGCTGTGGCGTGCCCCATGCAAAGACAAACAGGCTGAGAATGACCCATGGCATCCAGGCCCGGCGCACGGACGCGGGCGTGTCCTGTATCGCATCGCTTGCCGCGCCATCCGGTGAGACAGCAACTTTCTGTTTCGGTTTCCAAAAACGCAAGAAGGTGGCGAGGCACGCCATGGATGTGAGCGCGGCGATGATGTCAACCAGCCACGGTCCATGAAAATTGGACACGAGATACTGAGGCAGAGCAAAAGAAGCACCGGCAACGAGTATTGGCGGCCAAATTTCGAGCATGCGCCGGAAGCCCACGTAGGCCCAAATCAGCCAGAACGGCACGATCAGTGAAAAGAACGGCAGCTGACGGCCGATCATTCCGGATAACTCGTAGAGATCAAGGCCCGTCACCGCGGCCAGCGCTATGACCGGCGTGCCAAGTGCGCCATAGGCAACCGGAGCGGTATTCGCGATCAGCGACAGACCCGAAGCCTGAAGCGGCTTGAAGCCCAAGCCGATAAGAATAGCGGCCGTAACGGCCACGGGCGTGCCGAACCCAGCCGCCCCTTCGAAAAAAGCACCGAGACAAAACGCGATAAACAGCAGCTGCAGGCGTGCATCGTCGCTGATGGTGCTGATGCTGCGCTGAAGAACTTCAAAGACGCCTTTCTCAGTCGTCAATTGGTAAAGGAAGATGACGTTCAGGATGATCCAGCCAATGGGCAGCAAACCGAACGCCGCTCCGTAGCCGGCGGCGAGAGCGGCTTTATCGGCAGGCATGCCAAACGCGAAGATCGAAACAATGAGTGCTGCGGCAAGACCGAGCGCGGCAGCGATGTGCGCGCGAACCTCAAACAGGCCGATGGCGCCCAACAGCACGACAATCGGCACCGCGGCCAAGGCCGTGGAGAGCACCATGTTGCCAAAGGGATCGTAGACCTGAGACCACATAGCGCCACCCCGTTATTGTTGTATTGTGGACCACATAACGCACGGTCCATCTCCCCACTGAAGATGGCTATCAAAGTCTTTTGACAACTGTCAATGAACGGGCGCGCGAGAATGTTCGCGTTCGTTTGTATATTGCACTGCAAGCAAAGGCTGACCACATTGAGTAAGACCGCCAGCAGCCAGGAGCCAAAAGGCGATGACCATCAAAGCCCAGCCCATTCCTGGCGCACGCGCGCTTCTGGATGACGATGACGTACTTCCGGCGCTGTTTAATTGGCGCCGTCAAGGCTTACGAACCGCGCTAGTCACTCTTGTTGGCGTTGATGGCGGCGCACCCCGCCAGCCTGGAGCCCAGATGGCCGTCGCGGAAGATGGCCGCTACGCTGGTTATTTGTCTGGCGGCTGTTTGGAGCAGGCTGTCGCGCTCGAGGCGCAAGCCGTCGTTGCAGCAGGGCAGAACAAAACAGTCCGCTTCGGCAAGGACTCGCCTTACTTCGATATCAAGCTACCGTGCGGGAGCGGCTTGGATCTCTATTTCGACCAAGCCTTAGACAGCGCAACGTGCGAGCAAATGAACCGCCTTCGCCAAGAGCGCCGATCGTTCGCGTTGAAGACCCATCTGCCAACGGGAACGTCATCAGTCTCGCCTATCACCACAACGAACATACCCTGCAGCGCACGAGATGAAGAAGCCTTTACGCGGGTCTACCCTGCGCCCATTAACATCGCGATCATAGGCGACGGCCCGGCCGTTAGTGGCCTGGCGCGCCTCGCCGATGTTGCGGGCCTCGGATTGAGCGTCTGGACGCGCGATGACGCAACCCGCCGCCAACTCGTTTCCGATGGTCTGTCGGCAGGAGAGGGCGAAGATGCTTTAGAGGCCATCATTTCAGGACTTGGCGCAACAGGAGCCGCGATTGTCGTCTTTCACGACCATGAAGCCGAACCGCGAATTATCGAGCAACTGCTCAAGACGCAGGCGTTCTACATCGGCATTCTTGGCAACCATGCTGTCCACCGAACGCGTCTCGCCGCTTTGCGGGAGTTGGGTGTACCTGACGATCAACTGGCCCGGCTCAGCGCTCCGGTCGGTTCAATCCCAAACGCCAAAAGCAAAGTCACATTCGCGTTCGGCGTTCTGACTGAGCTGCTTGCAGCCGCCAAGAGCCGGAACTTGATCGCTTAGCGCCTAGGTCGGGACGGCGGCAAATCGGTGCAAACGCCTTCGGCGACCTCCGCGGCCATCCCGATTGACTCGCCCAGCGTTGGATGGGGGTGGATCGTCTTACCGATGTCTACGGCATCTGCGCCCATCTCGATGGCGAGACAAACTTCTCCGATCAAGTCGCCAGCATGCGTGCCAACGATGCCGCCGCCAATGATCCGGCCGCTCTCTTCGTCAAACAGGAGCTTGGTAAAGCCTTCATCGCGTCCATTAGCGATCGCCCGGCCAGACGCCGCCCACGGAAACACAGCTTTGCGGAACGGACGGCCACTTGCCTTGGCCTCGTCCTCGGTAACACCAGCCCAGGCGATCTCCGGATCGGTATAAGCGACGGACGGAATTTGCTTGGCGTCAAAGTATGCCGGCTTGCCAGCGGCTGCCTCGGCGGCGACATGCCCCTCATGGACAGCCTTGTGCGCGAGCATCGGTGCGCCAGCGACGTCGCCAATCGCGAAGATGTGGCTCACGTTCGTGCGCATCTGTTTGTCAGTCTCGATAAACCCGCGTTCCGATACGGCAACGCCGGCCTTGTCAGCGTCGATGCGCGCACCATTCGGTGAACGCCCAACCGCTACCAAGACCATATCGTAGCTCTGCGCCACGCCCGGTGCGTTATCGCGTTCGAAGCGGACATGTATGCCGTCGTCCTTCGCCTCCGCCGCGACAGTCTTGGTATTCAGCATAATGGAATCGAAGCGATGCGCGTTATGCTTCTCCCAGACCTTCACCAAATCGCGATCGGCTCCGGGCATCAAGCGGTCCATCATCTCGACGACAGTAACGCGGGCCCCAAGCGTCGAATAAACGGTCGCCATCTCCAACCCGATGATGCCACCCCCAACGACGAGCATATGCTTGGGGATGCCGGACAGCGCCAATGCGCCAGTGGAATCGACGACGCGGGGATCGCTGGGCATGAACGGCAGGGATACGGCTTCTGATCCAGCCGCGATGATCGCCTTTTCAAAATGGACGACTTGCCGGGAACCATCGTGACTTACGGCGGCATGGTGCGCATCGAGAAACGCGCCACTTCCATGAACGACGCTCACCTTACGCGCCTTGGCCATGCCAGCCAGACCGTTGGTCAACTTGCCAACCACGCCGTCTTTGTGTGCAGCGAGCGTTTTCAGGTCGATCGACGGCTTATCAAATGAAATCCCATGCTCACCCAGTGCCGCAGCTTCATCGATCACGGCAGCGGTATGCAGCAATGCCTTCGATGGAATGCAACCAACGTTGAGACAGACGCCACCGAGCACCGGCCAGCGCTCAACCAAAACCGTCTTCAAACCGAGATCAGCCGCGCGAAAGGCAGCGGAATATCCGCCCGGACCGGCGCCCAGCACGAGCAAATCGCAACTGATGTCGGCATCTTCGGAGGCTTTGGTGGCAGGTGCAGCCACCGGCGTTGACGGCTGAGGCTCGCCACTGCTGCCATCGGTAGCGGAACGCTCTTCGCCGCTGTCTTCAAACTCAGCAATGACGGAGCCCTGGCTCACTTTGTCCCCGGACGCCACACTCACTGACTTGATCGTCCCTGCTCTCGGCGCTGGAACGTCCAGAGTGGCCTTGTCGCTTTCCAGCGTGATCAGCGGATCTTCGGCGTTGACCTTGGAACCGGGCGAGACATGAACCTCAATGACAGGAACGTCGTTGAAGTCTCCGATGTCGGGAATTCGGATTTGATTGCTCATAACCGGCCTCCGCTACAACACGAGCTGGCGGACGTCGGCGAGTATTTCGCATAACCGCTTCGTAAACCGCGCCGCGGACGCACCATCGATCACGCGGTGATCGTAGGATAAGCACAACGGCAGCATAAGCTTCGGCTGGAAAGCTTCGCCGTCCCAGACCGGCTTGATGGTGGAACGCACGACACCGAGAATGGCAACTTCCGGCGCATTGACGATTGGCGTGAAATTCGTGCCGCCAATGCCCCCGAGACTGGAAATTGAAAACGTACCGCCGCTGATGTCATTCGGCTGGATTTTGCCTTCGCGCATGCGCGTCGAAACGCTGCCCAGTTCTTTGCTCAGCTCTGTGATCCCTTTGCGATCAACATCCTTGATCACCGGGACGACCAGCCCGTCGGGCGTGTCCACCGCCACACCGATGTTGTAGTAATATTTGTAGATCAACGCGTCCTTCGATGGTGACAGAGAGGCGTTGAACGCGGGCATGTCCTTCAGTGCCGAAACGCTCGCCTTCAACAGGAAGGCCAGCATCGTCACGCGGAACCCTTCCTTCTTCGCCTTATCATCGAGCTGTTTGCGATAGGTCTCCAGCTCCGTGATGTCCGCCTCATCGGAATGCGTGACATGCGGCACGTTCAACCAAGACCGGTGGAGATGCGGCCCGGAAAGTTTCTTCAAGCGCGAGAGTGGCTTCTCTTCGATTGCGCCAAACTTAGCGAAGTCCTGCGCGGGGATCTCCGGAATGCCGGAGCCCGTTTGCCCACCGCCAAGAGCGCGCTTCACATCATCCTTGGTGATCCGCCCCTTGTCGCCGGACCCGTGTATCTTCGAAAGATCGACGCCAAGCTTCCTCGCGATGCGCCGGACCGACGGGCTCGCATGCGCGTCTCCGAAATCCACCGGCGGTGGAAGACCACTCCGCCCCACCGGCTTGGAGGAGGGCTGCGGCGATAGCTGTTTCGGCGCAGCGGAAGTCTCGGCCTCTTCGCTTTTGGTCTCGGCCTGCTTTGCGGCACCCGCGGCCGGAGCATCACCATCGGCGCTTTCCAGCTTAACGATGGCCGATCCCATCGAGACCTTGTCTCCAGGCTTGACGAGTATTTCCTTGATGCGCCCCGCGGCCGGAGACGGCACATCCAGCGTGGCCTTATCGCTCTCAAGCGTAATCAAAGGATCGTCCGGCTTCACGTCGTCGCCGGGCTTCACCTGAATTTCAATCACGGGAACATCTTGAAAGTCACCGATGTCTGGAACTTTCACGTCAACGAGCGGCATAGGGCCTCCAAAAATCAGCCACCAGATTTGGGTGGCTACGTGCGTGCCGGATTATTCTTCTCGGGATCAATTCCATACTTTTCAATCGCTTCAGCAACCTTTGCCGATGGCACCTTGTTCTCGTCCGCCAGCGCCTTCAGCGCGGCAACAGCAACAAAATGCCGGTCAACTTCAAAAAATGAACGAAGTGCTGTTCGGTAATCCGATCGGCCAAAACCGTCGGTGCCTAAGACTTTGTAGTTTGCGGGCACGTATGGACGAACCTGGTCGGCAAACAGCTTCATGTAGTCGGTCGACGCGATAACCGGCCCGTCGCCGCGCTCTGCCAAAACGCGCGTGAGATACGGCACGCGCGCATCTTCGAGCGGATGCAGCATGTTCCAGCGTTCGCAATCCATGGCGTCGCGCCGCAGCTCGGTGAAGCTGGTCACGCTCCAGATATCAGCATGCACGCCGAAATCTTTCTCAAGCAAATCCGCGCCGGCGATCACCTCGCGCAAAATTGCGCCGCAGCCCATCAGCTGCACCCTGTGCCCTTGCGCTTCGGGCTTTGCGGGACGCAGCAAATACATGCCCTTTATGATGCCGTCTTCACAGCCTTCCGGCATGGCCGGATGCTGATAGTTCTCATTCAGCAACGTTAGATAATAAAATACGTCTTCCTGATCGCTGAACATCCGCTTCAAGCCGTTACGAATGATAACGGCAAGCTCATACGAATACGTTGGGTCGTAGCTGACGCAATTCGGAATGGTCGCCGACATGATGTGGCTATGCCCATCTTCGTGCTGCAACCCTTCGCCATTCAGTGTCGTACGCCCAGACGTGCCGCCGAGAAGGAAACCACGCGCGCGCATGTCTCCGGCCGCCCAGGCAAGATCGCCGACGCGCTGAAATCCGAACATCGAATAGTAGATGTAAAACGGGATCATCGGGCAGTCGGACGAGGAATAGCTCGTCGCGGCGGCAATCCATGACGCCATGGCGCCAGGTTCGTTGATGCCTTCCTGAAGGATCTGACCGTTCCGGTCCTCTTTGTAGAACATCAGTTTGTCGGCATCTTCCGGTCGATAAAGCTGGCCGACCTGACTGAAGATACCGAACTGGCGGAACATGCCTTCCATGCCGAAGGTGCGGCTTTCATCTGGCACAATCGGAACGATGCGCTTGCCCAAGTTCTTGTCGCGCAGCAGTGTTGTTAGAATCCGGACGAATGCCATCGTCGTGGAAATTTCCCGGTCCCCAGTCGATTGCAGCTGCGCATCGAACGCTTGGAGTGGAGGCACAGGCAGCGTTTCGCTAGAACGTTGCCGCCGCACCGGCAAGTAGCCGCCGAGCGACTTGCGGCGCGCCCGCAGATATTGCATCTCCTCGCTGTCTTCGGGGAAGGAGAGGTAAGGCAGTCCGTCCTCAAGCTGCTCATCGGAAATCGGAACCTGGAAGCGGTCGCGGAACTGCTTCAGTGGCTCCGGCCCCATCTTTTTGGCCTGGTGCGAGATCATCTGGCCTTCACCGGCCGACCCCATGCCGTAGCCCTTGATGGTCTTCGCCAGGATCACCGTCGGCTGTCCCTTGTGATCGGTCGCGCTCTTGTAGGCGGCGAATACCTTTTGTGGATCATGTCCGCCGCGCGTCAGCCGCCAGATCTTCTCGTCGCTCCAGCCGTCCACCAATGCCGCTGTCTCCGGGTAGCGGCCGAAGAACTTCTCGCGAATATACGTGCCGTCCTTCGCCTTAAAGTCCTGGTATTCACCGTCAACGCATTCTTCCATGAGTTGGCGCAGCCGGCCTGAGGTGTCGCGCGCGAGCAGCTCGTCCCATTGCGAGCCCCAAATCACCTTAAGCACGTTCCAGCCAGAACCGCGAAAGTCACCTTCCAACTCTTGGATGATCTTGCCGTTGCCGCGCACCGGCCCGTCGAGACGTTGCAGATTGCAGTTCACGACAAAGATGAGATTGTCGAGCTTTTCCCGGCCCGCCAGAGAGATCGCGCCCAGGCTCTCCGGCTCGTCCATCTCGCCGTCGCCACAGAACACCCAGACTTTCCGTTTTTCGGTGTCGGCCAGTCCGCGTGCATGCAGATACTTGAGAAATCGCGCCTGATAGATCGCCATCAACGGGCCCAAGCCCATCGAAACGGTCGGGAACTGCCAGAAGTCCGGCATCAGCCAGGGATGCGGATAAGAGGAAATGCCGTTGCCGCCAACTTCCTGGCGGAAATTATCGAGTTGCTCTTCGGTGAGCCGCCCTTCCAAGAAGGCACGCCCGTAGATACCCGGCGAAGAGTGACCTTGGATCAGCACGAGATCGCCGCCGTGATCTTCGTTCGGCGCATGCCAAAAATGCATGAAGCCGGTATCGTAGAGCGTTGCCGCGGATTGAAAGCTGGCCAGATGCCCACCCAGTTCCGACGAATGCTTGTTGGCACGAAGAACAATCGCCAGCGCGTTCCAGCGTACGGCTGAGCGCAGTTTATGTTCGATGGCCCTGTCGCCAGGGTGGGGGGCCTGCTCATCGGGTGGGATGGAATTGATGTATGCCGAATGCGCGGCAAACGGCACTTTCGCACCATTGCGCCGCGCCGTCTCCACGACCTGCGTCAAAATCCGGTCGGCGGCATCTGTCCCTTCGAAGGCGATGACGGACGAAATCGCGTCATTCCATTCCTCCTCTTCGATCGCGCGATCGCTGCGTTCTTCTTGCATGGACGCTTCCTTTGAGGTGCCTTGAGGCGCTTAAGAAACAATGTATGGCTTGAGCCAGCCTAATCCATCGGCTGTTGTCCCAGATGGGCGATATTCGCAACCCACCCATCCCTGGTAGCCAATCTGGTCTAAATGCTGAAATACAAAGGGATAATTTATCTCACCGGTCCCAGGCTCATGCCTGCCGGGCGTGTCGGCAACTTGCACGTGGCCGATCTGACCCAAGAGCCGGTCGATCGTAGGGCACAGATCGCCTTCCATAATTTGCATGTGATAGCAGTCGTACTGTAGGCAAATGTTCGTTCTGCCCGTCGCCGCGATCAGATCAAGCGCTTGCTCCGAGCCGGTTAGGAAATATCCCGGCATGTCCCGCGTGTTGATGGGCTCGATCAGGAGTTGAAGCCCAGCCTTGTCAAACGCATCGGCCGCAAAGCAGAGGTTTTCCAAGTATGTCTTGCGTAAGAGCTTGGCGTCTGCTCCGGACGGTTTAATCCCAGCCATGCAATGAACCTGATCGCAGTCCAGCGCGCGGGCCCAATCAATCGCACTTTCCACTCCGTCGCGGAATTCATCAATCCGGTCCGGCAAAATAGCTAGCCCGCGTTCTCCGCCATTCCAATCGCCAGGTGGCATGTTGAACAGCACCTGCTTCAAGCTGAAGCGGTCGAGCCGCTCACGAATAGCGGCCTTTTCGAAATTGTACGGAAAAAGATACTCGACGCCCTGAAAACGCGCAGCCGCTGCAACCTCGAACCGGTCAAGGAACGGTAGCTCGGTGAACAACATCGACAGGTTGGCGCAGAACCGCGGCATCAGACCTCGAGAAACAGGGCTGCCGGGCGCACATGCCAAACAGACCGGTGCTGATAAATTTATCGTCCTGTCTAGGACGGGCGCACCTCAAAACACAAGCCTGTTCACATGCTGCAATGCGCCAAAACCGGCCTGACGCGAAAGCTCAAATTTTTTGGTTGTACTCTCCAACTTCGGAAAACTTGCCGAGACGCGCTTCGATGTCTCTGAACATGGCGATCTTGTTTTCTTCCGATACCGGGCTTTCAACCACGATCACCAGCTCCGGCTTGTTTGACGAAGCGCGCACCAAACCCCACGTCCCATCTTCCAAAGTCACACGCACGCCGTTGACGGTAACAAGATCCCGGATGCTTTGTCCGGCGATCTTTTCTCCCGCCTTGTCAGCAGCCTCATACTGAGCGACGACCTGATCCACGATGCCGTACTTGGCCTCATCATCGCAATGCGGAGACATTGTTGGAGATTGATAGGTCTTCGGCAGCGCGCGCTTGAGATCGGCCATGCTCTTGTCACTAGCGCGATCGAGCATGTCACAAACCGCCAGGGCTGCGACCAATCCATCGTCATAGCCGCGTCCCAGCGGCGGCTGGAAGAAGTAGTGCCCGCTCTTCTCAAAACCGACCAGCGCCTTTTGCTCAAATGTGTAGCGCTTCATATACGAGTGGCCGGTCTTCCAGTAGAGCGCCTTGGCGCCGTTCTCTTGCAGCACCGGATCCGTCATGAACAGTCCTGTGGACTTCACGTCCGCCACGAACACCGCATCCTTATGCAGGTTGGACAAATCGCGAGCGAGCATCACGCCAACAGTATCGGCGAAAATTTCATGCCCCTCGTTGTCGACGACACCGCAACGGTCGCCGTCCCCATCAAAGCCGAGGCCAACATCCGCGCCATGCTCAAGAACGGCTTCCGCAATAGCATGAAGCATCTTCATGTCTTCGGGATTCGGATTATAACGCGGGAACGAATGATCAAGCTCGGCGTCTAACGGTACAACCTCGCAGCCGATCGCTTCGAGAACTTGCGGTGCGAATGCCCCTGCCGTGCCGTTGCCGCATGCTGCCACTACTTTAAGCTTGCGCTTCAGCTTCGGCCGGTCCGTCAGGGAGGCAATGTAGCGCTCGGCCATGTCTGGAACGAAATGATAGGTGCCACCGGAAGACAGCTTGGCTTTGCCCTCCAAAACAATTTCCTTCAGGGCGGACATTTCATCCGGGCCAAATGTCAGAGGCCGGGCTAGGCCCATCTTGATCCCTGTCCAGCCGTTATCATTGTGGCTGGCCGTCACCATCGCCACGCCCTCCACATCGAGGTCGAACTGAGCGAAATAGGCCATGGGCGAAAGGGCCAATCCGATGTCAAACACTTCCATGCCGCCGGCGAGCAGCCCGGTGATCAGCGCCTGTTTCACCGACGCCGAATACCAGCGATAGTCATGCCCCACCACGATGCGCTTCTTCACCCCGCGATCTTCAAACACCTGGGCCATACCTAAGCCCACGGCGTTTAGCCCCATGAGGTTGATTTCTTCGGGAAACAGCCAGCGCGCGTCGTACTCGCGAAAGCCTGTCGGCTTGACCAGCGGAAAGCGTTCGAAGTCGGCCGTGTTTGGTTTCAAGTCCGCGCGGGGCTTGGGCAACATGTCAAAGTCCTTTGTCCGGATGGCGCATCAGTGATGCGTTCAGAGAAACATATGTGAGATGGGCGGCAGCCGCACTACCGCCTTTATGGCAGCGAACGTGTCAATGCAATGACAGTTCCGATACGCTAAGGATGCAACAACCCGCCTCAATGCTTCAAGAGCATCATGCCTGATCGCATATCCACCCGTTCCAGGCGGCTCAAAAAGGTCATGCCAAGCAGCGTTACCGCAAGCTGGCCATGCTGGGCCACAGCGGCCCGGACGTTGCGCACGGTGATGTCCCCTATGCTGATCGAATCCAGGTCGACGGGTGCGACATGGGTCGTACCATTCGCCGTCGAAACGGGGATCTTGTAGTCGGACGGCTTCAGAAAAATCCCGGCCCGGCGCGCATCGTCATGCGTGAGCACGACCACGGTGGCCCCGGTATCCACCATGACCGGCACGTGCCGTCCATTGATGCTTGCGCGGGTACGGTAATGGCCCGACTGGTCGGCGCGAAGCTCGACAGTGCTGCCAGACCGAACGACGGGCGGAGCCGCCGGCGGGGGTGAAACCTGGGAAAAAGTGGAAGGGACGACGGCAGGTACGCCGGCTAACGAGCGCAAAGACTCATAGTTCAGGAAGATCATCACGGCCAGGCCGGCCACGGCGGACCAAGACATGAGCTGCGCCAAAAGGGACTTGATGCCAGAACTAAGTTCCATGAGCCGGCTTTCGCAAGAACGCGCGCTTGCCGCGGGCAACAATCAGCCTCGCAGCGTCATAAAATTTCCAGTGACGTCATAAGAGCGCAGACGTTTTAAGAAAGTCATACCAAGAAGGTTCTCGTTGAGGCTGCCTGGTTTCGCCACCAGCGCCTCAATGTCATTATAAACAATGTCTCCAACCCCAACACTGCGCAGGCGAACCGGCGCCGCATAGGCCAGACCGTTGGCGGTGCTGACGGGTATGGAAAACGAAAGCTTACCAACGTCGATGCCAGCCCGGCGCGCATCTGTCGCCTTCAGCACCACCGTCGACGCTCCGGTGTCCACTAGCATGCGCATGCTCGTGCCGTTAACCTGGCTCATCGCCGCGAAGTGCCCATTGCCGGAGCTGCGGATTTTGACCGCCTTGTTGCCTTCCGTTCCCGTCTCCACGGTCAAAACGTGCCCCGGCGGCATCACTTCGCCAGCCACGCGGTAAAAAACCGTCTTGAGCTCGCCACGGAAGCTGTAGGCGACAATGAAGCCAACGAAGATCAGCCCCCACGCTGCCACGTGCTTGAGCGCCTGTATGCTGCGGTTGCGGTAATCACCGGCCAGCGCGAACAGATACAACAAGGCTAGCGCGCCAAAACCAATCGCCGCTGCGACACGGCCACCTTCCAGCTCCGAACCGCTGCTCAAGTAGACAAATACGGCGACGAGGATAATCAGTGCGGCCGCCAGCCATCCAAGCATCTTGCGCTCCCAGTAGAAACTACGGCCAACAACTACATGAGGCCGTCGCGATCACCAAGCCCGGTCGGGCCGGTCTAAGGGATGATCAAGCCGGAAGACGTTGTTTCTGTGTCTTGTTGCGATGGCGCGAATTGTCTGGCTCGCCATTGGAAGAGCGGTGACGTTCCTGTCCCAACGGCTGCAATGGTGGTACGGCGGCAAGTACGCGCGTCTTGGGCAGATACACGGCCGCTTCCGTGCCTTTGCGCAGCTCCGAAGTCAGCGTAAGCGTACCGCCATGAAGCTCGATCAGGTTTTTCACGATCGGAAGGCCAAGCCCGGTGCCGCCTTCCGCGGTCTCATGCGCGAGTGAGCCCTGTCCGAACGTCTGCATGACCTTCGGGATTTCTTCGGCGGGGATGCCTGGTCCGGTGTCGCGAACGCTGAATGATTGGCCACCGTCTTCCGTGCGCTCAATCGAGATGGTGAGACGCCCGCCGCGCGGAGTGAATTTCACGGCGTTGGACATCAGGTTCAAACAGATCTGCCGCATCGCCTTTTGATCAGCCCAAACCTGCGGCAACTGGCTGTCGTACTTCTCCACGACGTCGAGGCTTTTGGCTTGAACGCGCAGCTTGAGCAGCCTGTAGCAATCATCCGCGACATCTGACAGCAGTACCGGGCTTTCAGAAAGATCATATCGGCCCGCCTCAATTCGGGATAGGTCGAGAATCTCGTTGATGACGTTCAAAAGGTGCTGACCGCTGTCGTGAATACTCTTCGAGTAATCGCGGTAGTTCGCGTTTTCCAAGGGCCCGAGAACCTCATCACGCATCACTTCGGAAAATCCGAGGATCGCGTTCAACGGCGTCCGCAACTCGTGGCTCATGGTTGCAAGAAATCGTGACTTGGCTTTGTTGGCGGCTTCAGCCCGCCGGCGCGCCTCGTCTGACATGAGCTTTTCTTCTTCGAGCTCTGAAATCAAAACGTCCTTCTGCACCCGGTACTCAATCATAGCCAGCGCGGTTGAGTTCAGCCCCTTGGCCAAGGACAAGAAGTAGGCATGAACACCGGTGGCCATGGCCGCGAGCGCGAGCGAGAAGGGATCGCCTTGCATAATGAGCCGCACGACAACGGCGATCGTCATCGGGATCGTGCCCACATAGAGGACGCTCATAACGGGGCTGGCAAACGTGATGCGGATTGCGAGAACCACCATCAACGCAGCGAATAGGAAGATGTGTGAAGCATAAGCGTCTGCGAGCGGTTCAGGATGGAACATGCCGACCATCGCAAAGCCGGCCCAGGCCAATCCGCTGATCAGCTCAGCCACCGTGAACCGGCGGCGCCACACGCGAACGTCGACATCGGCTTGTGGTGTGTTGTTGAAGCGGCGGCAAATTTCTAGCAGACCGATCTTGGAGGTGATGACCATCAAGAGCCAAACCGTCGCCTCGACCTTCGGCGCCCAGAACATCGATGCCAGTGAGAAAATGACGGCGAGCGCCCAAAGTGTCGGGGCTGCGCTGCGCTCGTTACGCACGAACATCGACAGCATTTCGTAGTCGATCTCGGGCGTTGCGGTTCCGCGGGTAAGCTTCAAGCGGGCAGCCTTCATGTCTTGCGACGCCCGAAGGCGCGCATTAAGAGCGTCGCGTGACCGCGTATCCGGTCGTGTATGGCCTTTAGCCGTCATGGTGGCGTTTGCCTGCTCCAGCGGATAATGAGCGAATTCGTGTAATGACCGATTTTAGAACGAAAAAGGCTGATGAAGGATTAAGTGCCGGTGACCTTAAGAATTCGGAAACCATCGCCCCAAAAGCGCCGTTGGTGGGTCATCGCCCTCGTCGTCTTGGCGGTTGTCGCCTCCCGCTTCATGGGCGAGGAGCCCAGTAAATCCGGGCGATCGGTGCCTGCCGAGGCAGTTCATGGCCATCCACGCCTAGTCGACGGTGACAGCTTTCATTTGAACAACGACGAGGTTCGCCTCGTGGGAATTGATGCCCCGGAAGGCCGGCAAATTTGCCAGAGGGACGGTCGGCCGTGGAAATGCGGCGAGGCATCGCGAGACCACCTGGCGAGGCTGATCGGCCGGGCCAGCATCTCCTGTGACAGCCTTGAGCGCGATCAGCACGGTCGGCTGCTCGCTATCTGCAAGGCAAATGGCAAGGAATTGAACGAGGAGATGATCAAAAGCGGGTTCGCAGTCACGTTCGGCCGGCGCTACAGGCGCCAAGAGGCGGAGGCTCGCGCGGCCAAGCGTGGTCTGTGGGCGTCCCAGTTCACGCAGCCGCGGGAATGGCGGCGCCAACACATGCGGCACTAGTGCCCAAATGGGTTGTTCCCAACGGAACAGAGCCGCGCCAAAGCCCTGTTACTATGGGAACTGACAGGATTTCCTGCCAAAACAAACGTATAAAGACTATAAAGGGACGAGGATGAAGCTTACCGTTGTTGGATGCAGCGACGCTTTTGGGACAGGCGGCCGGCTGCAAACCTGTTTTCATGTAGAGGCCTGGGGCACGCGCTTCCTCATCGACTGCGGCGCGACGGCTCTCATCGGTCTGGAACGCTTGGGAGTGGACCCAAACGACATCTCAGCAATTTTTATCACGCACTTACACGGCGACCATTTCGGCGGGCTGATCTGGTGGTTGATCCACGCCAATCACATCTCGAAAAGAACGCAGCCCATGACCATCGCCGGCCCGGTTGGACTTCAACAGCGCTTTGAACAGGCAGCCGAAGCGCTCTATCCCGGCTGCACGAAAACAACGCGCAACTTCGAACTCAACTTTGTGGAGTTCACGCCTGAGCAAGCGCTCACGGTCTCGGGCGTTCGTGTCACACCGTTTGAGGTGCTCCATCCGTCCGGCGCGCCACCCTATGCGCTGCGCTTCGAAGTCGAAGGCAAGACGGTGACGTTCTCCGGCGACACGGAGTGGGTGGACAGCCTGATACCTGCGTCAGACAAAGCAGACCTGTTTATCACCGAATGCTATGGCTACGATCAGCAAGCCAAGGCTCACTTGGACTGGCACACGATCGAGAAGAACCTGGGCCGGATCACCGCCAAGAAGATTATGCTGACGCACATGGGTGCGGCGATGCTTGAGAATGTAGAGAAAATCGATAACGAGCGTATTCTGGCGGCTTGGGACGGGATGACGCTGAACATTTAAGGGGCAAAGCAGTGCCCGCTCACGACTTGCAGCAGTTGGTTCGCGAAATCCGCAACTGCCGGGTCTGTATCGATGATCCGCGCGGCAAACCACTGCCGCATGAACCTCGGCCGGTACTCCGGGTCAGTAGATCAGCGCGCATTGCCATCTGCGGCCAAGCACCGGGAACGCGCGTCCACGCTTCCGGAAAACCCTTCACCGATCCATCGGGAGACCGTCTGCGCGCCTGGCTCGGCGTGACAGATGAAGAATTCTACGACACGCGCAGGATCGCCATCATCCCGATGGGCTTTTGCTTCCCGGGACTCGACAAGTCTGGCGGCGACCTACCGCCAAGGCGCGAATGCGCGCCCCTGTGGCGGAAGCGGTTGTTCGACAACATGCCGAACCTGGAACTTGTGATCTTAGTGGGGTCTTACGCACAGCGCTGGCACCTGCACGATCGTAGCAGCCTGACGGAAACGGTTGCTGATTGGCGCGCTATCCTGGAGCGGCCTGAAACACCACGATATCTGCCGTTGCCGCATCCATCCTGGCGCAACAACGCGTGGCTGAAGACGAACGCGTGGTTTGAGCGGGACGTCTTGCCCACACTGCGAACGCGGGTGCGCGAACTGCTGAAAGCAAAACGTTAGCGGCCAAACGCCCTTGTGGCGGCGCGCCGCCTAAAATACTGATAGGTTTTTCGGAAACCGGCTCACAATCGCAAGAGGTCATCATGCTGGACGAGATGGACGTGAAAATCCTCCGGATCCTGCAAGAGGACTGTACGCGCCCCGTAGCCGACATCGGCAAGGAAGTCGGCCTGTCGACAACGCCCTGCTGGCGCCGCATCCAAAAGCTGGAGGAAGCGGGAGTTATCAAGCGCCGCGTCGCGGTTCTCGATCCGGCGAAGGTGAACGCGGGCGTCGCCGTTTTCGTTGCCATCAAGACTGACCAGCACAACCTGGCTTGGCTTGAAAAATTCCACAAAGCCGTCTCCGACTTTCCCGAGGTCGTTGAGTTTTATCGCATGGCCGGTGAGGTCGACTATCTCCTGCGCGTCGTGGTGCCCGACATCGCTGCCTTTGACGAGTTCTACAAAAAGCTGATCACCCGCATCGAAATTACGAAGGTATCGTCGTCGTTCGCGATGGAGCAGATGAAGTACACCACGGCTCTGCCATTGGACTTCGCGCGAATATCCGCCACGGCCAAGAACGGCGGCTAGAAAAGCTGCAGTTATCCGCGCCGCGGCGGGAATGGCACGGAAGGAGGAGGCGTCCCGTCACTTCCAGGCTTGTCGCCGCCACCGCCGCTTCCGCCAGTGCCGCCGCCGCCTTCCTGTTGCCTGCGGGCCCGCTCGCGCATCAACGCCATCACAGTAGACTTCACGCCATCTAGATCGCGCAGATAGACGTCGTGCTTGGAGTATGGGATCTCGATGCCCGCCGCACGGAACTCCTTCATGATGCGAATGCGTAAGTCCGTCTGTGCGTGGATGTGATCGGCAACATCGGGAACGGCGCACGCCATAACGAAGTCGAGCGATGAGGGTCCAAAGTCGTCGAAGAAGATAAACGGCTCGGGGAACTTCATCACCAACGGGCTTTCCGCTGCAACCTTGTGCAGGATCGCCAGAACCTGTTCCGGATCGGCATCGTAAGACGCGCCAACTTTAACAAGCGCGCGGCCCAACGTATTGCGATGCGTCTTGTTGATCACCTCGTGCGTGACGAGTTCGGAGTTCGGAACGATCAGGCTCGCCCTATCAAACGTTTCGATCTCGGTCGAGCGTACGGAAATGCGGCGGACGTGTCCCTCCTGTCCGCGAACGACGACCCGGTCGCCAACCTTGATCGGCCGCTCCAGAAGAATGATAAGGCCGGACACGAAGTTGTTCACGATCGCTTGCAGACCGAGACCAACACCAACTGACAGCGCACCGGCTACGATCGCGAAGTTGGTGAAATCAAGCCCCGCGTAGGACATCGCCGCAAGGACCGCGATGCCGATTCCGACATAGCCGACGAACGTGTGGATTGAGTCCTGGATGCCCTGATCGACTACCCGTGGTGGCTTCGACATACGCGCTGAAAGCCAGCGCTGGACCAATCGCGTTCCAACCAGCAGCGCAACGAACAAGCCAATTGCGATGAGAATCTGCGCTAGCGAAATCTGAAAGCTACCAACGCGGAAGCCGAAGATAACGTTGCGAACCCACTCAAACGCATCTTCCTGGGAAAAGCCCCAGGACAGCAGGATGAGGGGCACGGCAAAGATTGCCAGGAGCGCATTGAGAAGGATCGTGGCGCCGCGGCCCAGCATATGGCGCTGGGTGTCGCCCAACCCAAAGCGCTCATCCAGTACGGACTTGAAGCGGTCGCCTTCCTGTCCCGGCTCGCCAATCACCGCCTTGATCGCAAGGTGGAGCAGCAATACCAGCACGATCACACTGACCGTCACGACCATCTGCCCGGCCAAGAACCGGCCGAATGCAACGTAACCGGACAGTGAGGCTATTATGATCGCGACGGCCACGGCGAGTAGAGGCACCTTCAGGATCATCGGGCGCAGATAGCGCACAATACGATCCTGTCGCGAGACGAGGGGCTGCGGGCCGGTGAGATCATTTCGCGCCGGCGTCGTTGCCTCCGGCCCAGGGCCAGGCGTGACAGGCGGCGCCGATCCTTCGCCTCTGGCATCGGCTTGAGGCCGCGTCTTAGGCGGCAGGAAGTTGATGTGCACGAGCCGGATCAGCAAGAACGCCATCGCAATGCTCGAGACCGCAGCGACCGCAACGGAAACCGACAGCGGCAAGTAAAGGATGTTGATCAGCTCTTTCAGAACTTGATCGATGGCATACACGCCCGCGAGCCAGCTCGCTGTCGTCGCGATCTTCCGCGCCGATTTGTCCGCCAGATTGAGCAACCGCCAGCGCGAGCGCTTCGGCGCCAGAACCGCGCGTGCAAGCGCCGATACCGCGATGAAGATCAAAACCGCGGGCAGCGCAGTGTCGGCAACTCTGCCGACCTGGTAGGTCAGCAGATTGAGACTATCGAGCCCAAACACGAGCAGCAGTGACGCCGCGCCAGCGGGCAGCGCCAGTGCGGGTGCGACCCAACCCGCCGCTCCAGCGCGCTCAAAATAGCTCGGCTGGGGCCCATCGGGCGGCAGCATGGTACGGATCAGGAAGTAGACGAAACTCTTGAGTATCAGAAAGACGGCGAGGACTGCGCCGAACAGCGACAACACCATGATCGGCTGCTGTTTGGCTAATCCCCACCACGTCTCGACAATGCGAGTAACATTTGCAGCTGTTGATGGGATTTCTCGCGCGACTTGTAGCCAGATCGTTGGCAGCAACGGCGACGGCGACCGCCGCAGCAACTGCGACGTGAAAAGGTCTTGGCGGACTTCCTGAATGCGCTGCTTAACGCTTTCCGCGCGCACGCCGACAACTTCCATCGTCTTGATGCCGCCGCCAAAGCTTGTTTTCAGCGCGTCTAATCGTGCCCGCTCGCCAGCAACTTCCTTTGCTTCCGCTGGCTGTCCAGCTTCCGGCGGCTTTCCGAGCGCCTCGATCTGCGTTTCGATCTCGGCCAGTTTTGGCTTGAGGCTATCGGCAATCTTCGCGGCCGCCGACGTTGTCTCGTCGACGGTCTTGCGATAGCGCGACAGCTGTTCTTCGCTGATGGTCTCTTCGGCCACGCTCTTTTCGAGCCGGTCCATTGTCTTCAGAACATCCGCAATCGGTTTCTTCAGATCATCAGGTAATTCAGCCGGTGGCGGTGCAGGTGGCGCCGGCGCTGCTGCCGGCGGAGGTTGAACAGCCGTTTGCCCGCTCTGACCGCCCGCTGCCGCTGCTGGGGCCTGCTCGCCGGTGGCCGCCGGCGCAGGTACTGCCGTCGGTGCAGGTGCCGCGGCCGGCGCGGTGGCTGGTGCCGGTGGAGCAGCCGTTGTTGGCGCTGCCGCTGATGGCGCTGCCCCTTGCTGCTGGTCCGGAACAGGCGCGGTCTGCGTTTGTGCGGCAAGCTCGGACATGGACAAGGCCAGCGCGAGCAATCCCAGAAAAGTTGAAAGAAGAGCGCGAGAAGGCGTCATCTCAGTCCTTGAAGAATTTCATGAGCATATTGAATTAGGCGGGACGTCAGCCTTCCTCCTCGGGCGGCTTACCCGACTCAAGGCCGGTTCGTCCCTCCGAGCCGGAAGCCGATGTAGAAGGTGATTGCGGCACGATGCCGGTTTCGATCAAGAGATCAACCGGCCCTCCTGTAAGAATCAGGTGTTCCACATCGTCGCGCCGGATCAGAACGAGCCGCCGCTTGGCGTCGATACGTGTCGCTTCGACAACCGATAATCGCTTGCCGGATGGCGTCTTGAAGAGCGATAAACCAGTTGAGCCCCCACCACCATCGAGTTGATTTCGCGCAACAAACAGTGAGCCGAAAAAGGCGAGCATCAGCACCACGACGAGCGCCAAATAGTAAACCGACTCAAACATACTCGCTAATCGCAGAGTAACCTCCGCGCTCCTTGCCAAAGCGATCGCAGGCTCTCAAGCCCGTGATTTCAGCTGCTATACTCCTAAATTCATTCCAATTTAACTTTGATCGACCATCTCTTGTGGACGCGCAGCTGTGTGCCAATTCGCGTTGCACGTTAACGCTAGGCACCTGCTGTCGCGTGTTGGTCCCAGTCAGGGCCAGGTGTTGCGTTCGCGTTCTCAAGAGTATCAAATATGCCATTGTCTAAAGTTGTCCGCCCTCAGAATCAGATAGCATTTCAATTCATGACGGAGGGTCAAGCGGGCGGCCCAGGTTCGGGCCCGGCAGCCGAGAGACAACGGTTCGTGGCAACAACGGAAAACATCAACCTCTGGCCCATCGTCGCCATCATTGGCGCGGCAGGCTTGGCTGTGATTTCTCTGTTCGCCAGCGGCGCCGCTGAGCCATTCCTTCTCATCATTCTGGCCGCTTTTGCGATGCTCGGCGTGTTCTTTGCCGCAGCGCTCGCCTTGGGCTTCGTGCGCTTCACCGGCAAGGACGCTCAGCAGGGCATCATCCAAGACGTTTGCGCCGGGTTGCAGACCGGTCTCGTTGTCACCACGCAGGATGGCACCGTGGCCTTCGCTAATCCGCAAGCAGGCAGCATGGGCCCCGGTATCCAAGCCGGTCGCATGGCGGATTTCGAAGCGGTCTTCGCGGGCGATGCCAAGGCTGGCGAGGCACTCTTCCGTCTCCACAGGGCACTCTCGCGTGGCGAGACCGCCCGCGAAGAGCTGGACCACATCCCGCCCGGCCGTCCCGGAGAAAAGCGCACGATACGCGTCTCCTGCCGTCCAATGCACGGCACGCCCGCCCTTGCTAATGACGAACAGTCTGGCCAGCTGGTGCTGTGGACGCTAACCGACATCACCGAAGAGCGCGCGATCAACGAAGACCGCATGCAGGCACTTGAGAACGCTCTGTCGTATTCCGACACTGCTCCCGTCGGTCTCATCGCCACTCATCCCGATGGCAGCTTGCGCTACTTGAACGCCACGTTCGCGAACTGGCTTGGCATTCCACGTGGCAGCCAGCGCAACGCGGAAATGAACCTCGTCGACATCATCTCGATCGGAGGCAACACACTCCTCAATGGCGCGCTGCGCCGTACAGGCGGTGCCGCGGCCAGCATCGACCTGGACGTCACCTGCGACGATGGCCGCGTCCTGCCGATGCGCTTCGTTGCCCGCAAGTCCCGCGATGGCCTATTGATTGCCGCGTCCAGCCGCGATGCTGATGCCGAGGCTGGCAGCGGCGGCGCCCTGGCCGACCAACGGGCCGCACCGTTCTTCCAGTCGGCGCCATTTGGTATCGCGACGCTTACGGCCGATGGCCGCATCGCGAACGCAAATGCCGCCTTCGCACGGATCGTCAGCGATACGGGTAACGGCCTTTCTGGTCTCGCGACGGATGTGCTTTGCCGCACCGCGCAGCCCGAAACGCGTGCCGAGTTTGACGCTACGGTGCAAAGCGCTATTGCAGGACGCACCAGCCAGCCGGTCGAACTCACCGTCGGCGAAGACAAGAAGACGACCATCCGCGTTTTCGCCAGCCCGCTCAGCGTTCGCAGCGGCGCACGCGAAGCCGCAGTGCTCTACACGGTCGACGCAACGGAGCAGAAGGCTCTTGAAGCCAAGTTCGCTCAAAGCTCGAAGATGGAAGCCGTTGGCAATCTGGCGGGCGGCATCGCGCACGACTTCAACAACGTGCTGACCGCGATTATCGGTTTCTCCGATCTTCTGCTGCAGACGCATCGTCCAACGGACGCAGCCTACAAAGACATCAACAACATCCGTTCCAGCGCAAATCGCGCCGCCGGGCTCGTGTCTAAGCTGCTCGCATTCTCGCGCCGCCAGACCTTCCAGAGTGAACCGCTGCACATGGGCGAGGTGCTATCCGACATCTCCAACCTGCTGCGCCGCACGCTTGGCGAGAAGGTGGACCTGAGCATGCCGCCGGTTCGTGACCTCTGGTACGTCAAGGCAGACAAGACGCAGGTCGATCAGGTTCTGATCAACCTCTCCGTCAATGCCAAGGACGCGATGCCCGACGGCGGTTCCGTCACGATCCGCACCCGCAACATGACCGAGCGCGATAGCCAGCGGGAAGGCCAGAAGCCGGGCCAGGAAAGCCTCACCGTCGGCGAGTACGTTGTAATCGAAGTGCAGGACACCGGCAGCGGCATGAGCCCCGAGGTCCGCGCCAAGATTTTCGAGCCGTTCTTCACCACCAAAGGTGTCGGCAAAGGCACGGGTCTCGGATTGGCGACCGTCTACGGTATCGTCAAGCAATCCGGCGGATTTATCTTCGTGGACAGCGAAGAGGGTGTTGGCACGACGTTCCGGGTTTACCTGCCGCGCTTCGTGCCCGAACACGACGACGAGATCGCCACCTCCAAGGCAGCCAAACCGGACGCGCCGGATGATCTCACCGGCCACGGCAAGGTTCTGCTGGTTGAAGACGAAGACTTTGTCCGTTCCTTCGCCGTGCGCGCCTTGACCAGACTTGGCTATGAAGTTCTGGAAGCCTCGACTGGCGTCGAAGCTCTGGAGGTCATGGAAGCCAACGGCAACCAGGTCGATATCGTCGTCTCCGACGTCGTCATGCCGGAGATGGACGGCCCGACGCTGCTCGGTGAACTGCGCAAGATCGAGCCGGACGTGAAGTTTGTCTTTGTCTCCGGCTATGCCGAGGAGGCGTTTTCGAAGAACCTTCCGGAGGATGCCAAGTTCGGCTTCCTGCCGAAGCCGTTCTCTATGCCGCAACTCGCCGCCAAGGTGAAAGAGCAGTTAGGCCGCTGATCAGCGCAACAGGTGGCCGAAGTCGGTCCGCAAGCGCTGAAGGTGCGCCAGTCCCTGTGTCGTGATGCTGTACATGCCGCTGCCACCGCTCGGCAGGTCCACAAGCTCGAGCGCCTTCAACCGGTGCAAGTGTGAGACAACGGCACCCTTGGAATCGTCAAACCCGCGGGTGCGCAAAACGGCCATGAGCTGCTGTAGGGGGTAAGCCCTCTTCTCCTGCTCCAGCGCGGACAGCAGCACGATCTCCCGCAAGCGCGAGCGTTGATTGCGTCCGAGATCCTCGCCAACCGGCATCTCCGCTGACGCCTGAGGCGGCATGCTGGCCGGCTCAATCGCGCTGGCGGGCCGTGCCTGCGAGGACAGTCCGGCGGCGAGACCGTCGTCATCGTCCATCAGCGTCTTAAACGCATCGAGTCGCGTTTGAAGCTTATCGACGAGAGACTTGATCTCGGCAGGTGAGGCCTCGGCGCGAGCCATCATTGGCTTGAGAACATCATCGCGAAAAATACGGGCAATCTGTTCCAAGTCCTCGTCGCCTCCACCTGATCCCATGTTGGAAAACCTCAACGCATCCGTCAGCAGCCTGATCCGCAGACATGCCCTGCGTTCTATTTGATGCGATACATTCTGACACCAGCCGTACGTTTCGGCAACGTACGATGCGTTCGATACGATTCATTTCAGAATATTCGATATGAAGAAGAGGGCGGAGAGCATTGAAAAAACGAAGAAAATAAGAATAGAGATTTCGTCGAATTTGTTTAGACATTATTAACGCTGATGCGTCTCGCTCGATACGATCGCGAATGAGTATCGCGATGCAAATGTCGGCAAATCCAGAACAATCCATACCATCCAAACATCCGCATCTAACGTTTCAGCAACCAATGCCCTCATCCGGCAATCAGGCCGGGACCAGCCGGACGAGGGGCATCGGAGATGTTTGCAGGGCTGAAAGAACTCATTGAGCATTTCGTGTTCGACCCAAGCCTGGTCGATCTCGTGCTCTGGTTTCCGCATCTCAGTTGGGAAGACTTCCTCTACTCCGCGCTGGTCGTGTGTTCATGGAAAGTCGTGACAGATCGCATGGAAACCTTCCTCGGAAATCACATCCGCCGCGCCGTTGCGCGCGGCCTCTTCACACTCGCACTTGTCGTGCGTCCAGACCCAACAATTAGACGGCAACGACGGAGGAAAGTCCGCAGGATTCCCGGCTATGACGGACCGCCACGCATCGCGGCGCAAAGAGGCTACAATGGGCCGGGGCATTATACGAGGTCGCGCCAGCGCTTGCCTGCAAGCATGCGCGGCCCCCGGTTGGCATAGGCGGGAAGAGGCCTGAGAAGGCCGCTGGTCAGGTAGTCGTCTTGGACCGTAGTCCGCGCGACTCTTCCTGGCCGGCGGCCTGAGCGGCCTCCTGAAGCTCGTCGCGGAATTCGTCACGACGCTCGTGCACAGACGCGATCACCAGACCTGTCGGAACACCTAGCCCGACAAGCGACGCCTCGCTGAGCTGCAAGCTGGCTTCGATCGTTTCCGGAACGGCATCCGTCACGCCGAGCTCGTACAAGTGCTTCGCGTGAATGGCATCGCGGGCGCGGGAGACGATCACAATGTTCTGCCGGGCGCTCCGCACGGAATGGACGATTTCGTCGATCTCAGCATCGACGTTGATGGTGATGATGATCGCTGACGCTTCCTGGAAACCGCAACGATTGAGAAAGCCGACGTTCTTCGCGTCGCCAAAGTAAACCGGCTTTTTGTCTTCACGCGCCGTCTTGACGATGTTCGGTGCCCGTTCGATGACGAGGTGGCGAACCTTGTGGCGATCCAGCATCTCAGACACCAGTTGCCCGACACGCCCGTAGCCGACCACGATTGCTTGAATGTGTGTGTCTTCCGGCATGTCGGCCAGCGCTGGGTTCGACAGTAGCTGTTGCGGCATGGAGGGTGTCGTCGCGCGCCGGGCAATCCAGTCAAGCAGCGGTATAAGCGCCATCGACAGCGAGGCCACGGCTTGCACGAAGCTTCCGCCATCGGCCGTCACCACGCCATACGTCACCGCGAGCCCGATCACGATAAAAGCAAACTCGCCGCCCGGGCCAAGCAGCATGGCGCTTTGCACCGCCACGTAGTTTGGCGAGCCGAACAGGCGAAGCAGTCCCCAGGCGATAGCGACTTTCAATCCGATCAGCGCCGCCGTCGCGCTGATGATCGGCAACGGATCGGCATAGATCGCCTGCACGTCGAGTGTCATTCCGACCGTGAAGAAGAACACACCCAGCAGCAGCCCTTTGAACGGATCAATCGTAGCCTCAATCGCCCGCCGGAATTCCGTTTCGGCCAGAAGCAACCCGGCCACGAATGCGCCAAGGGCCATGGACAAACCTGCGACAGCTGTCAGCAACCCGCTGCCGACTGCCACGAACAACGTAGCCGCTACGAAAAGTTCGCTGTTGGCGCTTGAAGCAACGAGCCGGAATAGCGGCCGCAACACGAGCCCACCCACGACGACGATGAAGATAATTGCCAGCGCGGCTTGCCCAAAGGCCAGCAGTAGGCCGTTCAACAGCGAGGTGTCCTCACCCGTGCCTAAGATGGTCACGAGCAAGATCAGAGGAACGACAGCGAGGTCTTGCGCGAGCAGGATGGAAAAACTGGAACGGCCCGTGGCGGTCCGGAAGCGATCTTGCCGCGACAGGAGCTCAATCACGATCGCCGTGGAGGACAGCGCGAGACTGAACCCCATAATCGTCGCCGCCGCGGGGCTGCGGTCCAAGAGCGCCCAGGCCACGGTACCGATCACGGCACCGGAAACGGCAATTTGCAGTCCGCCAAGCGCGAATACCTGACGGCGCATCGTGACCAAGCGTTTTGGCGACAACTCTAGCCCGATCAGGAAGAGCAGGAAGACGACGCCAAGCTCCGCTAACGCCGCCAAACTTTTCTCGCTGCTAACCGTGACCCACTCAAGCGCCTCAACAGAGCCGAGCCCTTTCGGCCCCAAGATCACGCCGGCCATCAAAAATCCGAGGATGGGGCTGACTTTCAGACGCTGCACGAGCGGCACGATGACGGCAGCGGTCGTCAAGACCACCATCACGTCGCGATAGGCTGATAAGTCGTGTCCTGCCGCCGCCAAATCCAAATCCCGCAAGGTCAAGTGCCAGCGGCCATTCTACATGGCCTTCACCAGCTGAAACCTGATTTGATCAGCTATAGCAAACAATCGTACACGGCGTGTCCGCGAAAGCGCGTTTTGAGGTCGCAGCGCTCAGCGCAACGGCAAATCGACCGGCAATTGAGCTGGAAATTTAAGCGCTGGCACCAAGCCGCGCTTCGATCGCCGTCAGCGCTTCAGCGGCCCGCGCGCCATCCGGCCCGCCGGCCTGCGCCATATCCGGCCGCCCGCCGCCGCCCTTGCCGCCCAACGCTTCGGCGCCGGCCTTCACCAGATCGACTGCGCTCCAGCTCTTTACGAGATCGTTGGTCACGCCCACGGCGAGCCCAGCCTTGCCCTCGTCGGTGACGCCCACGATCGCGACGACACCCGAGCCAATCTGCTTCTTGCCGTCATCGATTAGGCCGCGCAGATCTTTCGGGTTCAAGCCTTGCACCGTGCGCGCCAGCAACTTGATGTCACCAATCGTCTTGATTGCGTCGCCCGCTGCCTCCGCTGAACCGCCGCCGCCAAGGGCCACCTGCTTCTTCGCGTCCGATAGCTGCCGCTCCAGCTGTTTCTTTTCATCCATCAGCGCCTTCACGCGCTCGGACACATCCTCTGGCCGTACCTTCAGGACAGCCGCGGTTTGGCGCAGCTCGTGATCTTGCGCATCGAGATATGAGCGCGCGCCGTCAGCGGTCAGCGCCTCGATACGGCGAACACCTGCCGCGCTGCCGGCTTCATTGGTAATCTT
>JBGTSB010000010.1:8402-67236 GCA_041940525.1 Hyphomicrobium sp. | reverse complement strand
CTTATTTCCGGCCTTATTTCCGATCGGCCGCGCCATAGAGCAGCGCGTTGAACAGGAATTTGAACGTGCCATAGGATTGAGCGCGCTGCGCCACTTCCGGCCCCATCACCAGCAGCTTGCCCTTGCCGACATCGACATCGGCGACGGCGATCGTGCCGGCCAGCTTCTCCGGCGGCACGCCCTGCTCTTCACCCGCCACGATGAACAGCGCGAGCACCGGCAGAACGGCGCCGTTCATGGTCATCGACACGGTCATCTGCTCAAGCGGGATGCCTGAGAACAGGGTGCGCATGTCGTAGATGGAGTCGATTGCGACGCCTGCCATGCCAACGTCGCCGCGTACGCGTGGGTGGTCGCTGTCGTAGCCGCGGTGCGTTGCCAGGTCGAACGCGACCGACAGGCCTTTCTGGCCGGCTGCGATGTTACGGCGATAGAAGGCGTTTGAGTCTTCAGCGGTGGAGAAGCCGGCGTATTGGCGAACCGTCCACGGCTGGGTGACGTACATGGCGGGATAGGGCCCGCGCAGGTAGGGCGCGATGCCAGGCCAGGTATCGAGGAAGTCCAGCTTCGCCGTGTCGGCGCCCGTGTAGACTGGCTTCAAGGAAATGCCTTCAGGCGTGACCCATTCCTCGCCCTTGGCCTGCTGGTCTGCCGGGGCCTTACCCGCGCCGCCTAGGTCAATTCCGGTGAAATTTGGGATCGCACTCATCGCTCGTCTATCCAAGTTAGTTGGGCGGGCCTTCGTTGAGGAGCCGCAGCCCCGTCAGCGAACGCTAGCCATCATTATCAGTATAGTACCACCTGGCCCGGGTTTGTCGCGGTCTTCGCAGGCTTAAATTGCGGGCGCGCCATGCTTAATTCGAGCACACATGGCGCCATCTGGTTCATTTCAACGTGCCTTGCAGTTCCTTCAGCGTGGCGACGTGATCATTTCCGGCGGCCAAGAACCGATCGACCCCGGCGTCTCGCCAGGCTTGTTCGTTGTCGCCTGGACGCCCGGCCAGCAGCACCATTGATGCCCCGGCCGCTTTCAGCGCCTTAGCTGTGGCCGCGGCGTGCTCCTCATACAGTGCATCGGACGAGCAAATGCAGGCTGCACCGGCCCCGCTCTTCTTATACGCCTCGGCGGCCTCTTCAGCGGACTTGTAGCCATCGCTGATCAGCGTGGCGATACCTCCGGCGGCCAGGTAGTTTTTGACCCACGTGGTGCGGATCGTGTGGCTGGCGATCGGTCCCATGCTCGCCAAAAACACTTCGGGTTTGTGAGCGGCCGCGTCGGCGGCGTCACGCAATGCTTCGAAGGGTTCAGCCATGCGGTGAGGCGTCAACGGCGTGATGTCGGGCTTGCCGTTGACTTCCGGCGCTTGCGGATGGGGCTCGACAGAGACGCCGTCATCGCCAAGCAGCGGAAACGCGGAGACACCCGTGAGCTGAGCGCGCCCTGTCGCAACGGCCTTCGCACGTTTGGCAGCGGCCTCACCGATCGTCTCTTGTATGGAGCCGGCCTTCAGGGAAGCGATGATACCGCCCTTGCCTTCAATCACCTGAAATTGCTGCCAGGCGACCTTGGCGAGTTCCTCGGTCAGATTCTCCAGATACCAAGACCCGCCTGCCGGATCGATGATGCGGCCGAGCGAGCTTTCTTCCTGCAGCACGATTTGGATGTTGCGTGCGATACGCCGGGCAAACTTATCCGGCTTGCCGAGCGGCCAGGTGTAAGGCAACACGGTAATCGCATGGGCGCCGCCCAGCGCAGCGGCCGTGCAGGCGATCGACGTGCGCAGCAGGTTCGTCCACGGATCACGTTTGGCCATCATCCGGTAGGACGTGATGGCCGTGATGTGTGCACTATCGGCGGCGTCACCCGCGCCACAAGCATCGGCGATGCGCCAGATCAAGCGGCGTGCTGCGCGCAACTTGGCCATGGTCAGGAACTGATCGGTGTCTGCCGCGACGGCAAACGCGATCTGCGAAAACGCCTGCGCCGGAGGCGTTCCCGCCTCTTCGAAGGCGCGCAGGTATGCCACAAGCGTTGACGCTAGCGCCGCGAGTTCTTGGGCTTCAGTCGCACCGGCTTCGTGATAGATCGTGGCATCCGCCACAACAGCGCGGATACCCGGCTCCGCTTCTACATCCGCGGCGACAGACAACGTTTCCTTGAGGGCATCGTCCAGTCCCCGGCCCAGCACGCCGAAGCGCGCGAATTTGCCGAGCGGATCGAGGTTCAAGAATGCTTGCGCCTTGCCTTTTTCAACCTTCAGCAGCGGCAAGGCTTCGAGGAAGGCGCGCGCAACGGGGGCCGAGGCCAGGCCAGTCTTCAGCTGCACCGGCGCCAGGTTCAGGTACATACCGGTGAGTGCCGTGGCGAAATCATTCGCATCCTGGATGCGAATGCCGAATTCACCTGGCGTTTCCACCTGCAGGACGGCGCCGTGAACGCCGCCTTCGAGATCCTCAAGAATCTGCGCGTTTGCCGCCGAAGGGTCGCGCTCTGCGTTTACCTGATGAATTTGCCAACCCAGCCCTTTGACCAGGGCTTGCGTGCCGCGCGTCAGCGGCTCGGCACCCGGCCGGGCGTCGGCCGCGCCGGCCAATTCCTCAGCGCGCGTATAAATTGGTTCGATGCGAATGCCGTCGGCCGTCTTCGAGACGAGGCGCTTTTCGAAGTCGGCTCCTTTCAGGGCCTTCTCCACCAGCTTGAGCCAGTCTTCCCGCGTGGCAGGATCGAAGTCAGCAGCTAATTGTTCAATGGTTTCTTGGTCGTTCATCACAATTCCAGAGCCCGTTCCCGAAGGGTATCATCTTCGCATAGCACTGCTTTGCGCCGCTGTCCCGGATGCCTCATGTCACGCCAGCAGACAGACATCGAACTGTCACGGACACCCGGTTTGGGGCTTATCCCCAAGTCGTTGATGCAACTGGCGTTTGCAAACCTCGGAAATGCATGCAAATAGGGCGTCCGGCCGCGCTTACGTGAGTCGGTCAAATTAGTGGTAGACAGAGCGGGTTTTGACCGGGGGGTTGTGCGCATGTCGGTAATGCAGGATGGCAAGATTTTTATCGGAAAAAGCGGCAAACCTGAGTACTTAGAGCTGCGCTTCGGCAACCGCCATGGGTTAATCACCGGGGCAACGGGTACTGGCAAGACGGTTACGTTGCAGATCCTCGCGGAAGGATTTTCCGCCGCTGGCGTCCCCGTTTTCGCAGCCGACATCAAAGGTGACCTGTCCGGCATCGCCGCCGTTGGCGAAGAAAAAGACTTTATCAAAAACCGCGTTCAGCAGATTGGGCTGGATGGCGAGTATCAAAACCGCGCCTACCCGACGATCCCGTGGGATGTCTTCGGCCAGCAGGGTCACCCGATCCGTGCCACGGTTCTGGATATGGGGCCCCTGCTGCTGTCGCAGTTGCTGGAGCTCAACGAAGTCCAAGAGGGTGTGATCAACATCGCCTTTCGCGTGGCTGCAGACGAGAAGTTGCCGATCCTTGACATGAAGGACCTGCGGGCGCTGATCGCGAACATCGCGGAGCGCAGCAAGGAGATCGGCGCGAAGTACGGCAACGTGTCGTCATCATCCGTTGGCGCGATCCAGCGCCGGTTGCTCGTTTTGGAGGAGCAAGGCGCCGATCACTTCTTTGGCGAACCGGCCCTGGACATCAAGGATTTCCTTCGGATTGCTCCGGATGGGCGCGGCGTGATCAACATGCTGGCCGCAGACAAGCTGATGGAAAAGCCACGGCTCTACGCTACGTTCCTGCTTTGGATGTTGACCAAGCTTTGGCAGATGATGCCGGAAGTTGGCGATCAGGATAAGCCGAAGCTCGTCTTCTTCTTCGACGAAGCGCATTTGCTGTTTGATCAGGCTCCGAAGGCACTGATTGACCGGGTTGAACAGATTGCCCGTCTTATCCGTTCCAAGGGCGTGGGCGTATACTTCATCACGCAAAACCCGCTGGACGTTCCCGACACGGTATCGGCGCAGCTCGGCAACCGCGTGCAACATGCCCTGCGCGCTTTCACGCCACGCGAGCAAAAGGCCGTCAAGGCGGCCGCGACGACGTTCCGGCAGAACCCGGACCTGGATACCGAAAGCGTCATCATGGAGCTGAAGGTCGGCGAGGCGCTCGTCTCCATGCTTGAGAACAAGGGTGAGCCGTCGATCGTGCAACGCACGCTGATCCGTCCGCCGGAGAGCCGTATCGGACCGGTTACGGCGCAAGAGCGTCAGAGCCTGATCGAGTACAGCCCGCTGTTCAACAAGTACGAAAACCCTGTTGACCGGGAGAGCGCCGCTGAAATTCTCAGCAAGCGCATGGATCAGGAACAAGCAGAGGCCAGCGCGCAAGCCGACGGACAGTCTGGCGGCGGATGGTCAGACGCGATCTTCGGGCCCAGCACTGGCCGCGGGCAAGGCATGGGCGAAATGATCGGCAAGGAACTAAAACGGACCGTTAGCCGCAAAATTGCGGCGATGATCCGCGATATTGTTTTTGGATCGCTGAAGGGCCGCCGCTAAACGGCTGTTGCTAATCAGCCGCCTTGCCAAGGATGAGCCCTTCGTGCGACCTGATGACTAACGATTGAGTTTGAGATTCGCCAGCGCGTTCCCCGTTGTGCGTCTCGTGCTGAACGGCTTGCAGCAGACGGCTGACAACCGCCCGCACGAGGAACCGCGCCATGGCCCAAACAGACCTTTTCGCAGAGACGAGTATGACGGAGAAGCCGGTGCGCGCCCGTAAGGTGATGGATGCCTCCGACAGCTACACAGCTGCCGATATTGAAGTTCTTGAGGGCCTTGAGCCCGTTCGCCGCCGCCCCGGCATGTACATCGGCGGGACCGATGAAAAGGCGTTGCATCACTTGTTCGCCGAAGTGATCGACAACTCCATGGACGAGGCTGTCGCCGGCCACGCGAGCTTCATCGAAGTGCGCTTCGATGCCGACGGATTCCTAACCGTGAGCGACAACGGCCGCGGCATCCCAATCGATCCGCATCCGAAATTCAAGAGCAAGTCCGCTCTCGAAGTGATCATGACCACTTTGCATTCGGGCGGAAAGTTCGACGGCAAGGCCTACAACACCTCCGGCGGTTTGCATGGCGTTGGCGTATCGGTTGTGAACGCACTCTCGGACGATATGGAAGTGGAGGTTGCGCGCGGTCAGCAGCTCTACAAGATGCGGTTTTCACGCGGGACGCCGCAGACGAAGCTGGAAAAGCTTGGTGCGATCAAGAACCGCCGCGGCACGCGCATTCGCTTTCGGCCAGACGCAGCAATTTTCGGCAAGAACGCGACCTTCAAACCATCCCGGCTTTTCAGGATGGCGCGCTCGAAGGCGTACCTGTTCGGCGGCGTGGAAATTCGCTGGAGTTGCGCTGAGGAGCTGATCAAGGATGAGACGCCGGCCGAGGCGACGTTCCATTTTCCGGGCGGTTTGAAAGACTACCTGCTGGCGACAATCGAGAAGCAGACGCTTGTCGCGAAGGATGTTTTTTCCGGCCGGGTTGAAAAACCGAACGGCCATGGGTCAGTTGAGTGGGCGATTGCCTGGGTCGCTGATCACGACGGCTTCTCATCGTCATACTGTAATACGATCCCGACGCCCGAAGGCGGTACGCATGAAAGCGGCTTGCGCCAGGCGCTGACCAAAGGCTTGCGCGCTTACGGCGAGCTGACTGGGAACAAGAAGGCTGCGCAGATTACGGCCGACGACGTGATGGGCACTGCAGCCTCCATGCTCTCGGTCTTCATTCGCGAGCCGGAGTTTCAGGGGCAAACGAAGGACAAGCTCGCCACGCAAGAGGCGTCCCGCATCGTTGAGCTAACTGTACGTGACGCCTTCGATCATTATCTTGCCGATAGCCCGATGCAGGCGACCAGGCTGCTGGAATGGACGATCGACCAGGCCGAGGAGCGTCTCAAGCGGCGGCGTGAGAAAGAAGTCAGCCGGCAATCTGCCACGCGCCGTTTGCGCTTGCCTGGCAAGCTTGCGGACTGTTCCGTCCGGCAGGCAGAGGGGACCGAGATCTTCATCGTCGAGGGCGACAGCGCCGGCGGTTCAGCCAAAAGCGCCCGCAATCGCGAGACGCAGGCGGTGCTGCCGTTGCGCGGCAAGATCTTGAACGTCGCGAACGCATCATCCGCTAAGCTGGCGCAGAACCAGTTGCTGTCCGATCTCATTCTGGCTCTCGGCGTCGGCATCGGCGGCAAATATGTTGACGATGACCTGCGCTATGAGCGCGTGATCATCATGACGGACGCCGACGTTGACGGCGCGCATATCTCGTCGCTGCTGATCACCTTCTTCTACCAGCAGATGACTGGGCTCATTGAGAACGGGCACCTCTTTCTCGCTGTGCCGCCGCTCTACAAAATCACGCAAGGGGCGAAGTCTCTCTATGCACGTGACGAAGCGCACAAGAACCAACTGATCGCGGACGAGTTCAAAGCCAACCAAAAAGTGGAGATCAACCGCTTTAAGGGTCTCGGCGAAATGAACGCTCAGCAGCTGAAGGAAACGACGATGCACCCGGCGAGCCGCACGCTTTTGCGCGTTGAGCTGAATGGCGATGACCGTCTGGTGATCACTGAGGCCGTCAATACGCTGATGGGCTCCAAGCCGGAAGCGCGGTTCAAGTTCATTCAGGACCGCGCGGCGTTCGCGACCGATCTGGACGTGTAGCGCCGATCTTGCTCAGCCAATAGGCATAGACGGCAAGTTAGCCACAGTGTGGCCATCAGATTTACCAAAGTGCGCACCGTTGTTGCGACAAACTGGGCGAAACCTCTGGCTTTGCTTGATTTTTGCGATCATGTGTGCCAGCACACTCGTGGAACGAGCGCAGGGGATTGATTCATTATCCCATTTTCATAGACCCTCGATTTCCGGTTTGGCCCTTTGCCACTTAATTCCCCCTGCGCTCCGTCAAAAACAGCCGCTGCCGCGCGCCCTCATTGCGCGCGCCCGGGTCGTTTGAGAATGCAGGATGGAGAAGGTTTCCTTTTGGATAACAAAACGTTCGCTGAGCTAGGGCTCAGCGCCAAAGTACAGGCTGCCGTAGAAGCTGCGGGCTACAATTCGCCCACCCCTATTCAGGCCGCCGCGATCCCGACCGCTATTTCTGGGCAAGACGTGCTTGGCATCGCCCAGACAGGAACAGGCAAGACGGCGTCGTTCGTTTTGCCAATGATTACGCGCCTGGAGACGGGCCGCGCACGCGCACGAATGCCACGCTCGTTAATCTTGGCACCGACGCGCGAACTCGCTGCCCAGGTCGCCCAGAGCTTTGAGAAGTACGGCACCAATCACAAGCTGACGCTTGCGCTGCTGATCGGCGGCGTCTCGATGGATGATCAAGTCAAGAAGCTCGACAAAGGTGTCGACGTTCTGATCGCCACGCCGGGCCGGTTGCTAGACCACTTTCAACGTGGCCGCCTGATGCTGATGGGCGTTGAGATCCTGGTGGTCGACGAGGCCGACCGCATGCTGGACATGGGCTTCATTCCCGACATTGAAAAGATTTGCAAACTGCTGCCTCCCCGGCGCCAGACGCTATTCTTCTCCGCAACCATGCCGCCGGAAATTACCCGGCTCGTGGACCAGTTTCTCCGGAACCCGGAACGTATCGAAGTCGCCCGTCCGGCGACGACGGCGAAAACGATTACGCAGCGCTTCAAGTTCTGCCCGGAGGGCACGGATTGGGGCAAGCGCGAGACGCTGCGGGAGTTGATCCGCGCCGATGGCGTTCGCAACGCCATCATCTTCTGCAACCGGAAGGTTGAAGTGGCCATCCTATTGAAGTCGCTGCGCAAGCATGGCTTCAACGCTGGCGCTCTTCATGGCGACATGGATCAGAAGAGCCGCATGGAAACGCTGGACAAGTTCCGCGCCGGCGACATCACGATCCTGGCGGCGAGTGACGTAGCAGCACGGGGTTTGGACATCCCCGACGTGAGCCACGTCTTCAACTACGACCTGCCGCGTGACAGCGATGACTATGTTCACCGTATCGGACGTACCGGCCGTGCCGGCAAGGAAGGCTATTCCGCGTCTCTCGTCACGCACGAGGATCTGGGCAAATCGCTGAAGGACATCGAGAAGATCACAGGCGAGGAGCCTGTGTGGCTCGGTGATCCACCCACAGATGAAGACTATGCCAGCGCGTCCAGCAAGCGCCGCGGGCGCGGTCGTGGCGGCAGCCGCCGCCAATCGGATGATGGCGCTGGTAAGCCGAGGTCCGAGCGCGGCGGCCGTGGACGCGGTCGCGGTCGCTCATCCGATAAGGCGGACCAACCGGCGCCAGTTGCTGCTGAACAAGCCGCTCCGGCACCGGCGGCTGAGAAGGCCGAGAGTAAGTCTGAGCGTGCTCCGCGCTCACGCAAGGCCGCCAACGAGAACCGCAGCAGCACACCCGTTGGCTTCGGCGGAAACACGCCAGCCTTCATGCGGCGTGTGCCTCGTGCAGCCAAGGCACCCAGCGATTGATATCGCTGGGGCCGCCCAGCGCCCCTACTCAACCGGGTCAACTGGACCGGGCAATGGGGATTTCTCTTCCTTCGACGCAGGCTGTTCGTCGTTGCGCCGCATGTCCACTACGTTCATGGATGAGTAGCGCCGGTAGTAGCCCGTGATTGACAACGCGGAATTCGTGACCTGTTCCTGGCGGATGCCGGGCGGCAGGCGGAAGTTGATCGTAATTTCCCGGCCAGACATGACAGGCACATAGCGCGCGTCTTTTTCCTTCAGGCGCACATCGTCAGGCAGCAAAACGCTTGTTTCGCCGCTGTCCAAAGTTACCGTCAGCGTGACGCGATTAATCTGGGACATCTCGAGTTCTTCTTCCGCCAGACGGAAGCGCGTGGCGAATGCTTCCAGATCAATGTCCTGCGTCATCTCTTTTTCAGCGGTATCCGCGCCGTCAATGACCTTACCGTGGCTGACCCAGGTGCTCTTGCGCTCATCGTAGGAGTAAAGGAATGGGCATGAGCCTTTGCCTTCGCTAGCGGAGAGTTCCAGGAAGTTTGCGCCGGCTTCTTCAAGGATGATGCGTTTGCCGCCGAGCGTCAGACCTTTGAGCGTGAGTTCCGGGCCCCACATGTATGGCGTCACTCGCGGCAGCGATGGCGGTCCGAAGCTTTCCTTGGCTTTGCCTTCCATGCCCTCCCCGGCGTCTGGCGATTTCAGAAGTGTTCCCGCCTCAAGCTTTTCGATGGCTTTGTGGATTTTGCGTGCCTTGAGCAGGTTGCCGGCAAACACCTGCCCCAGCCCTTTCGGTGCGACGAATGTCATCTTCAAGGGGATGAGCGCGCTCTCACCGGGTGCCAGCGTACCAACCTTGCCTGGGATCGGGACGACGCCGGCAGCGACGACACCGCGCATCGGCGGTGCGGGTGGACGCAAGCCGCTGTCTTCGACTTGGGTCCCAAGCAGCCCATCGATGTTTATCGCTTCGCCGGAAACGTTTTCGATGATCGCCGCATCCAGCATCAACTTTCTCGGGAAATAGGCAAATTCAAAGCCGTCACCGCAGTCGTTCAGCTTGCCCGTAAGTAGGGCAAAATCTTCGGGAGCCTGCTGCGCCTTGGTCAAGTGCTTGATCAGCGCTAATGGCTTCTCGCCGGGAATGAGCGGCGTCTTTTCTCCGGCTTCCGGGATGTCGCGTTTCAGCAGTTCTTGTTTTTTCAGGTATCGCGGCTTGAACAGGTCAATGTCTTCAGCGCTGAGGTAACGCCAGAGCGTCACGCAGGCAAGGTCGCTGGGATCCTTTTCGCAACCGTCTCCGTGGTAGTAAAAGTTGAAGCCCTTCGGCCACGTCTTCGATCCGGCGATCTGATTGTCGATGTCGGGCATCGCCATATCCTGGGCTGGAAAGCCTGCCGGATCAGGAAACGACAGGTAGGTCAGGCTGCGGCGCCCGTCCGCCGCTTTGACGCTATCGGCTTCTTTGAGCGCGTCAGCAGATGTCGCCTGCATGTAGAAGACGTCCTGGCGGTCCTCCGTCGTGCCGAAGTTCTTGAACAGTGCGGTTGCTTCCTTGGTCACGCCGTTGTCGACGACGCGGACATCGCCTGTGATCTTCGACAGTTCCGGCCAGGGCGAGCCCAGCAGGAGGCCGCCAGCAGCTGGCTCACTCAAGCGGTGGAAGGTAACACGCACGGCAGCGGATTCGGCGCCTTCCGGCTTGCAAAGCAGCGACACGATGGACGCGCTGCCTGCACCGAAGTCTTTCTGCTGTTCTTCCTTTACACACTGCGCTGAAGCACTCGAAACCGTCAGAAACACCAACGCGGCTAAGGCCGGTATCGCGGTGCTCAGGGCGCGTTGAAAAAACGTCAGCATAGTCATCTCCCAGCAGGCGTGTTTTGGTTTTGGCGGGACGTTACCCTATTCCAGTTTGTACGGCCAACGACCTTGAGCCGTTCCCGGAAACTGCGCATTTTTTGGCAGGCTAGCCAGCCGATTGGAGCAGCTTATCAACGTAGGCTGGCACAACTTTTGTTGCAGGGCCGTGGATGGCTTCGCGGAACAATGAGATCCCCTCGGAGGGCTCAAGGTTCAGCTCGACCGTGTGCGCGCCGGTGCGGGCCGCCTCTGCCACGAAGCCAGCCGCGGGGTAGACGTTGCCGCTCGTGCCGATGGAAATGAACAGGCCGGCCTGTTCCAAGAGTTCGGCGATGCGTTCCATGTGATACGGCATCTCGCCAAACCAGACGACGTCCGGGCGCATCCCCCCTTTTTGGCTACACGCGGGACAAGACAGCTCAAGACTGAGATCATCTTTCCAGGGCTGGCGCCAGCGGCAATGGTTGCAAAGGACCTGAAAGATCTCACCGTGCATATGGATGAGATTGTTGCTGCCTGCCTGCTCGTGCAGAGCATCGACGTTCTGCGTCACGACCGTGACGTTGCCGGGGTATTCTTTCTCAAGTCTTGCGAGCGCGATGTGCGCGGCGTTCGGCTTGATGCCTGCGTGGGCCTGGCGGCGCATGTTGTAGAACTCGTGCACGCGCTCTGGGTTGGCGGCGAAGCCCTCCGGCGTTGCGACATCGCGATAGTCGTACTTGGCCCAGATGCCATCCTTGTCGCGGAAGGTTGGCACGCCGGACTCGGCTGACAGTCCGGCACCGGTCAAGATTACGATATCTTCGTAGGCGGCCATCGCTTCTCCGCATGATTGATCTTTAGCTGCCTGTCAGCCGCTCCAGCGCGCGTTCGCGGCCGATGAACGGGAGCAGCACCTTCAGCTCAGGGCCAGCGTCCTTGCCGGTCAATGCTAGCCGCAAGGGATGAAACAGCGCACGGCCCTTGGCGCCCGTCTTCTCCTTCACCGCCTTGGTCAAAGCACTCCAAGTGTTTTCATCCCAAGGTTCATCCGGCAGCAGCCCGGCAGCGGCTTGAGTGACAGCTTCGTTTTCGATGACCGGTTCGATTGTACCGGTTGCGATCTGCCACCAGTCTTCTGCGTCCGATAGCAGTTCGAGGTTTCCGCGCACTGCCAGCCAAAACCCTTCGCCGCCTTGGCGGCTGTCGCCTAGCCGGTCTTCGACGTCTTCGTAGGGAAGGTCGTGGAGCAGTTTGGCGTTGAGATTTTTCAGTTCGTCGACACCGAAGCGCGCGGGCGCGGTCGAAATCTTCGACAGGTCAAATAGCTCAGCCAGTTCATCCATGGACCGGTGCGGCGCGATCGCGTCCGACGTTCCAACCAACGCGGCGTGGCTGACGACCGACATGGCTTCCAGGCCGCTTTCGCGGAAGCTGGCGATTGATAGAGCACCAAGCCGTTTGGAGAGCGCCTGTCCATCGCCACCAATGAGCAGACTGTGATGCCCAACGGCTGGCGGCTCGGCCCCCAGCGCTTCGAAGATTTGATACTGCACGCCGGAGTTCGTCACGTGATCGTCGCCGCGAATGATGTGCGTGATGCCGAAATCGGCATCGTCGACGACGCTGGTGAATGTGTAGAGGAATGAGCCGTCAGCGCGGATCATAACTGGATCGGACAGAGACCCGACGTCGACGATTTGATCGCCGCGGATGAGATCGTTCCACGACACGATGGTTGGCTGCGGAGCCAGGTCTCCACCGCCGGCACCGCCACTGCCGGTGTTGTTGAGCCGGAAGCGCCAATGAGGCTGGCGGCCTTCCGCTTCCAGTTTGGATATTTCTTCGTCCGTTAATCGCAGGCCCGTGCGATCGTATATGGGCGGCAGCCCGCGCGCGAGCTGGCGTTTGCGTTTGCGGTCAAGCTCGTCCGCCGTTTCATAGCAGGCATAGAGCCGCCCGGCTTTTTTCAACTGCTCCGCGACTTCGAGATAACGCTCCGTACGATTGGACTGCTTCTCCTCGCGATCCCAGTTTAGGCCGAGCCAGCGCAGGTCTTCCCGGATGGACTCGGCAAACTCTTCAGTCGAGCGCACGGTGTCCGTGTCATCCAGGCGCAGGAGGAAGTTTCCGCCGGACTTGCGCGCGAGCAGATAGTTCAGCACCGCGGTGCGAATGTTGCCGATGTGCAGCCGGCCGGTAGGGCTCGGCGCAAAACGTACTTTGGTGGTCATTGGTCCTCGCGGCAGGCCGCATGTTTAAGATTCGCGGCTCAACCTATCCACCTGCCGCCAGAACACAAGGCCGCTGGTGGCCGGTTTTAGGAGAGTGTTTCGCGGTACTTGTTGGTGATCGGATAACGCCGGTCCCGTCCGAAATTGCGAGCGGACACTTTTACACCCGGTGCCGCCTGCCGGCGCTTGTATTCAGCCAAGTAAAGCAAGCGTTCCACTTTCTTGACTGTTTCGGGATCGTGACCCCGGCTGACGATATCGTCCAGCGGGCGTTCGTCCTCGACCAGCATCGACAGGATCTCGTCCAGCACCTCGTATGGCGGGAGGCTGTCTTGGTCGGTTTGGTTGTCGCGCAGTTCTGCCGTCGGTGCCTTGGTCAGGATATTCGTTGGGATCACCTCGCCCGGCGGACCGAGCGCTCCGGCCGGCACGTGTTCGTTGCGCCATGCGGCGAGCCGGTAGACCTCCAGTTTGTAGAGGTCCTTGATGGGGTTGAAGCCGCCGTTCATGTCACCGTACAGCGTGGCGTATCCGACCGACATCTCGGACTTGTTGCCGGTTGTCAGCAAGAGGCCGCCGAACTTGTTGGAGACCGCCATCAGGATGGCGCCGCGCGTGCGGCTTTGGATATTCTCCTCTGTCGTGTCGTGCGATGTTTCTTGAAAGAGGGGCTCGAGCGCGCTCATGAAGCCTTCGACGGGCTTCTCGATCGGCACGATATCGTAGCGCACGCCCAGCGCTTCCGCGCATCCGGCGGCGTCGCTGAGGCTTTCGTTCGAGGTATAGCGGTAGGGCATCATCAAGCAGTGCACGCGCTCCGGCCCCAAGGCGTCAACGGCGAGGGCCGCCACGAGCGCGGAGTCGATGCCGCCGGACAGGCCGAGTACGACCGAAGGGAAGCCGTTCTTGTTGACGTAGTCGCGCAAGCCGAGAACGCAGGCATGATAGGCCGACGCGTCGCCTGTTGGGATTGAGGCGATGTCTCCGCGATCGCATGCCCATCCCTCAGAACCTTGCCTCCAGTGCGTCAGGAACAATCCCGGCGACCAGGCCGGCATTTGCGCCGCCAGCTTTCTGTCAGCATTGAGGACGAATGACGCGCCGTCGAACACCAGTTCGTCCTGGCCGCCTACTTGGTTGAGATAGGCCAGCGGCAATTGGGTTTCGACAACGCGGGCGACGGCCACGTTCATGCGCCGGTCTGCCTTCGGCCAATCGAAGGGCGAGCCGTTAGGTGAGAGCAGGATTTCCGCGCCGCATTCGGCCAGGCATTCGCACACCTGTTCGTCCCAAATGTCTTCGCAGATGGGGACGCCAAGCCTGATGCCGCGAAAGTCGATCGGCCCGGGCAGAGGCCCGGCATCGAACACGCGCTTTTCATCGAACACCCCGTAGTTAGGCAATTCGACTTTGAAACGAATGGCTGCGACGCGCCCATGATCGAGCAGCACGACCGCGTTGAAGAGCTTGCCGCCTTCCGGCCATATCGTGCCAACGAGGGCAGCGGGGCCCTCTCCGAGTTCGACGGCGAGGGCTTCTACAGTCGCGCGTGCCTCTTGTTGAAACGCGGGCTTGCGCACCAAATCCTCCGGCGGATAGCCGGTGATGAAGAGTTCGGGAAATAGCACCAGGTCAGCGCCGGCCTTGCCCGCCTTAGCGCAGGTTTCCAATAGCAGCGCTCCATTGCCCTTCAGATCGCCGACGAGGGGATTGAGCTGGGCCAGAGCGACCGTGATTTTCGGCGGGGGATGAGACATTTGCGGATTTTATTGGCTGAAGCCAGAGGCCTGCAAGCCCAAGTTCATGGGTTGCGGCTCCAACGCCGTTCCAGCGCTCCGGTGTTGGTTGGTAGACGAGATAGGCCCGGCTGTGGTGCAACCGGGCCTTAACCTTGTGAGACTTGCGAACGTTTCAGCTTATTCGGCGGCTGTCCGGTTCTCCGCGTTCAAGACAGCATGAGCCTCTTCTTCGCGCTCGTAGATGTGCGGAGCCAGGCCACGCTTATCGAGTGCTTCCTGCATTTTGAGACGCATGAAGGCACTCGTCGTGTAGCGCGTGGTCGTCGCGTAGTGGTGTTGGACCATATGGTGCACCATCGCCGCGTAATCGTCATAGAGGTCTTCGGCAATGCGGCAGCCATCATGGTTGACGACAGAGTTGACGCGGCGGCCGGCTTTCTCGCAGGCCTCGACCAGGACCTTCTGCAGATCCTCGATGTCCGATTTCTTGCGCACGCTCCAGCCCTCGAGGTTGAGGAACAGGATGTTGCGCTTTTCGTCGTACTTGACGCGGCTTGGCAGTTGGACGTTCGTCAGGTCGTCAAGCAGATCCATCGGCTCGTCGACGAAGATCCGCGGGTTCATTTCGATTGGCTTGGTGATGAGCGGCTTGAAGTCCATATGAGGCAGGATATCGCGTTCGATATCGATGCCGGGCGCGACTTCGATCAGCTCCAGTCCATCGGGCGTCAGCTGGAAGACGCAGCGCTCAGTCACATAGATCACCGGCTGATGACGCTGCTTGGCGTAGTTGCCGGAGAACGTAACTTGGCCGACCTGTTCGACGAACTTTCGCGAGCGGCCCTCTTCGACGATTTTGAGCTTGCCATCTTCAATCGCGACTTTCAGGCCGCCGACGGTGAACGTACCGGCGAAGACAACCGCGCGTGAGTTCTGCGAAATATTAATGAACCCGCCGCAGCCATTCAAACGGCCACCGAAGCGGCTGGTGTTCACGTTGCCGTGCTGGTCACATTCGGCCATGCCCAAACACGTGAGATCCAAGCCACCGCCATCATAGAAGTCGAACATCTGGTTCTGGTCGATGATCGAGTGGGCGTTGGCCGAAGAACCGAAGCTTGATCCGCCTGCGAGCACGCCGCCGATTGCGCCGGCCTCGGTCGTGAGCGTGATGTAGGGCGTGACTTTCTCTTCGTTCGCAACAGCAGCGACGCCGTCTGGCGCGCCGACGCCGAGATTGACCACGCCGTTCGGCGGAAGTTCAAACGCAGCGCGGCGGGCGATGATCTTGCGGGCGTCCAAAGGCATCTTGGCCATGCCTTCCACCGGCACGCGGATTTCGCCGGATAGCGCCGGGTTGTAGATCGTGCCGTAGTTCATGCGGTGCAATTCCTGCGTTTCCGCAACAACCACGCAGTCCACCAGAATGCCAGGCACCTTCACGTCTTTCGGACTCAGCGAGCCCTGCTCGACGATGCGTTCAACCTGAGCGATGACGATGCCGCCATTGTTATGGGCCGCCATAGCCTGGGCCAGGTTGTCGAGCGTCAGCGCTTCCTTCTCGACGCTGATGTTGCCGGAAGGATCGGCGCTTGTGCCGCGGATGAAGGCGACGTCGATCTTTGTGGCGCGATAGAACAGCCATTCCTCGCCTTCGACCTCAACCAGCTTGACGATGTCTTCTTCTGTCAGCTCGTTGACCTTGCCGCCGCCGAGGCGCGGATCGCAGTAGGTTTGCAGGCCGACCTTGGAAAACAGCCCGGGCTGACCGGCCGCGCAGGCACGATACAGCTGCGAGATTACCCCTTGGGGTAGGTTGTAGCCTTGAATCTTATTGTTCTGGGCCGCTTCAGCAACTTTGGGCATACGGCCGAAATTGGCGGCGATGACGCGCTTCAGGAGGCCTTCGTGGTGAAGCCGGCCTGTTCCCAGGCCCTTGCTGTCCCCGGCGCCGGCGCACATCATCAGCGTCAAATCGCGCGGCCCGTTTGTTTCAAGAAATCTTTTTTCTAGCGCGGCATGCAGAGCTTCTGGAATGCAGCTCTGGACGAAGCCCGTAGTTGTTACGACGTCCCCGTCGCTGATCAGGGCGATCGCCTCGTCAGCTGAAATAACTTTGTTTTTCATTGGTACGTTTCCCTTGGTCGACCCATGGCTCATCGGCGCGCTCAGGGTACAGCCTACCCCGAAGTGTCGTGGCTGAGTTCGTCTTTAGGAGGAGAAAGTAAAATGGTCTGGCTTCAGCGGCAATGGCCATTTCCATGCCAATCGTCCTACCCGGGCGGGTAAGCGCGTTACCGTCCAGGCAGCTAAGAGGGCGAGGCCCAAAGTTTTTACGCCGTTTGTTAAGGCTGATCAGCCCCTGCCTATGCCCGAATATTCCAGGCCGGCCGAATTCACGGCGTTAATGTCGAGGATATTGCGACCGTCGAAGATGACGGGGTGGCGCAAGCGCTTCTTGATCTCGACCAGATCTGGGCTGCGAAATTCCTTCCACTCAGTCACGATCACGAGAGCGTCCGCTCCAGTGAGCGCTTCAAAGGCCGTTGGCGTGATTTCGACACCGTCGGGATTGTTCATCGCCTTCATCGCTTCCTTCGAGGCGACCGGATCGTAGGCCTTGATCTTAGCGCCGCGAGCCAGAAGACCGGCGATCAAAACCAAGCTTGGCGCCTCACGCACGTCGTCCGTCTCCGGTTTGAAGGCCAGCCCCCAGACCGCGAATGTCTTACCGGAGAGGTCGTCGCCAAAACGTTTGGCTATCTTGCCGGCAAGAACCTGCTTCTGGCGATCGTTCACGTCCGAAACCGACTGCAAAAGGCTGGCGGGCACGGAGATCTCGTTCGCGGTGCGAAGAAGCGCGGCGACGTCCTTGGGAAAGCATGAACCGCCATAGCCGCAGCCAGCGTACAGAAAGTCGCTGCCAATTCGGCTGTCGCTACCGATGCCGTGGCGCAGCCGATCAATGTCGGCGCCAACTGCTTCGGCTATCAAGGCCATTTCGTTCATGAAGCTGATGCGGGTGGCCAGCATGGCGTTCGCCGCATATTTGGTCAGCTCGGCGGTCCGCGTATCCATCAGCATCATCTTGGAGTGGTTGCGCTCAAACGGCGCGTAGAGCTGACGCAGGATTTCGATCGAGTCCTCATCGTCGGTGCCGACAATGATGCGGGCCGGACGGAGGAAGTCTCCCACGGCTGATCCTTCGCGCAGGAATTCCGGGTTTGAGACTACGGATACCTTGTGCGACACGCCCCGCTTTTGGAGCACCTCTTGCACCGCGTCTTTAACCTTGTCGGCGGTGCCGACAGGCACCGTGCTCTTGTCGACGATGAGTTTGTCGCCGTCCATATGCTCGGCGACCTTTCGTGCGGCGGCAAGCACGTACTGCAGATCGGCCGAACCGTCCTCCGCCGGCGGTGTGCCAACGGCGATAAACTGAATGTCACCGTGCTTCGTCGCCGCGATGGGATCGGATTCAAACTTGAGGCGTCCAGCTTCAAAGTTGCTGGCGACCAGGTCTTCCAGACCCGGTTCATAAAAAGGGACCTTGCCTGCCTTCAATGTCGCGATCTTCTCCTCGTTAAGGTCGAGACAGACGACATCATTGCCAACATCCGCGAAACAGGCGCCGGTCACCAGTCCAACGTACCCTGTGCCAATGACCGATAGTTTCATGAAAAGTTCCTCAAGACGTGGCGGCTAACGTCAATCAGTCAGCACGGCCGCTGCGTGCTGTGATGCTTCATAGATGGCATAAGCCGGGCTGTCTAACCGGCATTTGTGACAGTTCCACAAATCACTGCCCGGGCTGTTTAGCGCAGGGGATAACGGCTTGCGTCAGCCTGCCGCGCCAGGCGTCACCGGCAGGGCGGCTATTGCCCGCATGCCGGGGCGGGGAGCCCAGCGGATGCTATCAGGCGCACCGGCCAGCGCCAAATTGGGCCAGCGAGTGAACAGGATCTCTAGGGCCGTCTTCGCTTCCAGCCGTGCCAGCTGATGGCCAAGGCAGAAATGGATGCCGGTTCCGAACGCCAAATGCCGGTTGGGGCGGCGCGCGGGATCGAGCATGTTTGGTGAATCGTTCGCCGATGGGTCGTAGTTGGCGGCGGCAATCATAGGCATGATCATATCACCTTTGTTCAGTTTCGTGCCGGCCAGATCACAATCAGCACGCACATGCCTCGGCTTCGAGAACTGCACCGCGGAGATCACACGCAGGAATTCCTCAACAGCCAGGTCCGCCCTGCTCCAGTCTTCGCGCAACCAGCTGGTGAGCTCGGGTGCCTTCAGCATCTCATAAGCCGCGCCGCCAATCACGTGCGTCGTCGTTTCCGCGCCCGCGCCGAGCAGCAAGAACACCATCGCGACCATCTCGTTCGGGCTGATGTCTCCGCCCTCCTTTTCGATGCGGACGAGATCGCCGATCAAGCCTTCGCCGCCATGCTTGCGGACGTGATCGATGTAGCGCGTGATGTATTTCCGGATAGACCAAATAGCCGGCACGATCCGCCAAAACCCGAAGCCGCCTCCGACACGTGTGAAATTGCTTGTCCAAGAAGCGAATTGTGCGCGGTCGTCTTCCGGGATGCCAAGCAGTTCGCAGATGACGTAGAGCGGCACTGCTCGCGAATAGCGTTCGACCAGATCGGCCGGGTTCCCGTCGTCGAAGAGGCTTCCGGCAAACCGTACCGCCAGGGCCCGGACCTGAGGTTCCATCTCAAGAACTGCGCGGCGGCGGAACGCTTCATCGACGATTTTTCTAAGCCGCGTATGATCCGGCTCGTCCATCGTCAGCATGTTGTTGGCTAAGGTGCGGATGATGCCCGGCATCCACCAGCGCACCCCGGCGACGCCGGTTCCGTCCTTGCGCAAGGTGAAGGTCTTGCTGTCTTTCAAAACCTGAGCGGTTGTCTCGTACGTCGTGGTGACCCAGACCTTGCCGACAATCGGAAATTTGATCTGAACCAGCGGCCCTGCCTCTCGCAGGCGTTGCAAACCGCTCGCGGGATCACGCAGATATTCCTGGCTTGTAAAGTCGACGGGAGATTTCATGGGCGCTCCTCGCTATCGCGCAACGCGGCTTTTTTGGTCCGCATACAAGCACAGGTTTGCGTCAGGACAAGCGGACCATGTTCACATTTGATGTGGTTCCAATCGCTCAGCGAACGAATCGACAACGTTGGCGCCTTGTGATTATCTCAAAGCTGCGGCTCCGGAGCACTGCGGCCACTGTTGTTAAGCGGTGATTGTTTTGAAAATTGCAGCGTTGATATTTGGCGTATTGGGGATCGTGTCGTTTGCCGTCGGCGGCTGGTTCGTGGGCGCTTTCAGCCAGTTCGGCAACAGCCCTTACTGGAAGATCGCCAACAGCGGTTTCTGGCACATCGGCCTATCCTTCGCGGCGTTGGTTGTGTGCTTGATCGGAACGACAAAGACCCTCAAAAAGCCGGGTCCGGCGGCGGTGTGGATGTTCTCGGCGGCGCTCATATGGATTGTGCTCGCGCTTCGTCACGTGACTGCGGTATCCGCCAATCCCGCGCATGCTGATAAGGCGACCGTACTGTCAGCGCTCTTGACCACAGCCGTCATTGCAATTCCCGCGATCCCGGCCTTTCTTGGAGCGCTGTTCGCTAAAATCGGATCGCGGTCATAGTCCGGGCTTGAAGTTTGCTGAGTGTGACGGATTACGACCCAGAAGCGACCCGGATTGCAGTCAGACCTCGCCCTCGATCTCCTTGGAGAAGCGGCGGGAGTCGTCGCGGATCGCGGCTTTCTTTTCGTCGTCCATTTTGGCGAGCGTCGCGTAGGCCCGGTTCAGGCGCGGGTTGCCCTTGAGCTGACGCTTATTGCGTGTCAGAAAATCCCAATACAGGTAGTTGAATGGGCAGGCTTCCGCGCCGTTCTTCTTCGACACTTTGTAAGAGCAGCTCTTGCAATAGTCGGACATGCGGTTGATGTAGGCGCCGCCTGCGGCGTAGGGCTTACTGGCCAGCAGGCCACCGTCGGCGAACAAGATCATGCCCGTCACGTTCGGCATCTCCACCCACTCATAGGCGTCTGCGTAGACGATCAAGTACCATTCGTTCACTTGCGCCGGATCGATGCCGGCGATCAGCGCAAAATTTCCGAGCACCATCAGGCGCTGGATATGATGCGCGTAAGCGTTCTGCTTCGTTTCCAGAACACATTGGCGCAGGCAGTTCATGCTGGTATTGCCGTCCCAGAAAAACCAGGGCAGGTCGCGCTTGGCGTTCAGGAAGTTCTTGTCCGCGTAGTCCGGCATCTGCTGCCAATAGATGCCTCTGACGTATTCCCTCCAGCCTATGATCTGCCGTATGAAGCCTTCCACGGCGTTGAGCGGCGCGTCGCAATCGCGGTAGGCCTTTTCTGCCTTTTCCACGACCTCCAACGGGTCAAGCAGGCCGCAGTTTAGGTAAAAGCTGATGTGCGAATGGAACATCCACGGCTCGTCTTGGACCATCGCATCCTGATAATCGCCGAACTTTGCCAGGCGCTCGCTGATGAACTTATCCAGCGCATAGCGCGCCTGATCGCGCGTGACGGCAAAATGGAACGGCTCAAGGTCGCCGAAATGATCATCGAACGCTTCGCCGACAAGTTTGATGCAATCCTGGGTAATTTTATCGACCTGCGCACTGTAGGGCTTCGGCGGGTTGAGGCCGGCCTTCGGCGGTTTGCGATTTTGGGAGTCGTAGTTCCACTCCCCTCCAGTAGGCCCGCCGCCATCCATGAGAATGCCAAATCGCTTACGCATCTCGCGGTAAAAATATTCCATCCGTAGAGTTTTGCGATCCGCGGCCCAAGCGGCGAAGTCTTCAGGCGAGCAGAGGAAGCGTGTGTCTTTGCGGATCTCGACTGGGACACCGAAATGCTTCTCCCAAGTCTCCATATCTTTCAGCACGCGATACTCGCCCGGCATCGTCACGATGATCTTGTCCGGCTTGAAATCCTTGATGGCGCGTTTGGCCTCGCCGGAAAAGGAGCCGGCGTTGGAGCCGTCATCCAGCTTGGTGTAGCGCAGACTGTATCCCTTAGACTCCAGCTCCTGTGCGAAGTGGCGCATGGCGGAGAACAGGAACGCGATCTTCTTTTTGTGGTGCTTGACGTAGGTTGCTTCTTCGCGCACCTCGCACATGAGGATGCGGTCTTGCCTGGCATCAAATCCTTCGAGACTGCTGATCTTACCGGACAGCTGATCACCGAGGATGAGCACAAGGTTGCGGGTGCTGGGCATCGTAAACCTAACGCAGCTGGAGACTTTCGGTTTACGGCGCTGTGTCCGGGTTGGATTTCACTTTCAAACTACCGCTACGATCCAAAAAGTCGATGCCGGTGAGCTCAATCGCCGTTTGCCAAGCTAGGCGGGGCGTTGCTAAGTGATTTTCTAGGTGGCTGGTCGCGAGTGCGGAATTCCGATGTCTGAGAACGGGTCTAAAGGCATGCCTTGGTTTTGCCGAGGCGACATTGATGGTTTCTTTGGGCTCGCTATTGATAACCTGGTCCAGCTGCTGGTCATTGTGGCGCTCTGCCGGGGCGTTCTGGGATTCTCCGACGATCTCATATTTGGCGCCATCCTGCCCGGCGCGGCAGTATCGCTCATCGTTGGCAACACCTTCTACAGCTGGCAGGCCGTGCGGCTGTCGCGAAAAACAGGGCGAACCGATATTTGCGCCCTGCCGTACGGCATCAATACCGTCTCCTTGTTTGCCTTTATCTTCTTGGTCATGCTTCCCACGCTATTGGCCGCCAAGGCGCGGGGTGTTCCCGACGCTGAAGCCTCGCTGTTGGCTTGGCGCATGGGGCTTGTGGCCTGTTTTGGGTCAGGGGTGATCGAATTGGCGGGAGCGCTTTTTGCGGAGAAGCTGCGCCGGGCGACACCGCGTGCTGCCTTGCTGTCGACGTTGGCCGGCATCGCTTTGGGGTTTATCTCCTTCGCCTTCCTGTTTCGCACGTACGCCAGCCCGATCGTCGGCTTCGCGACACTTGGAGTGATCTTACTCGTCTATTTCGGGAAGGTTCGTTTTCGCGGCGGGCTGCCGGGCGGCTTGGTCGCCATCTTGATCGGAGTCGTTTTGTCCTTCGCGACGGGCTTGATCCCGTTGGAGCCGCCTAGCGGTGAGGCTCTTGGGTTGCATTTGCCCGTGCCTGTTCCTGGCGAGATCCTAGCGGGGCTGACCTCGCAAGAAGTTTTGACCTACGTTGCCGTGATTATCCCGATCGGCATTTTCAGCGTCATCGGCTCGCTACAAAATATCGAGTCCGCCGAGGCGGCAGGTGATTCGTTCGAAACGGGGCCGGCGCTTGCGGTGAACGGGATCGGCTCGATAGCTGCGGCGCTGTTTGGCTCGTGCTTTCCAACGACTCTTTACATTGGCCACCCGGGCTGGAAAGTGCTTGGTGCCCGCGCCGGCTACTCGATTTTGAACGCGGGGTTCTTCACTGTTCTGTGCCTTTCGGGCTCACTCGCAATCCTGGCTTGGCTCGTGCCGATCGAGGCGGGCATGGCGATTGTGCTTTGGATCGGCATCATCATGGCGGCGCAGGCGTTCGAGGCTACACCGCGCGAGCACGCGCCGGCTGTCGTCTTGGGCCTGCTTCCAGGCATTGGCGCTTGGGGCGTGCTGATGGCAAAGGATGGCTTGCGGGCAGGCGGCGCGGACTTTTCGCCGGCAATCTCTGAGGCTATGGCTCAGGCGGGCAACTACATCGCTGGCGGCTTCGCCATCGAGCAGGGCTTCATCTTCACCGCGATGATCTTGTCGGCGCTGACAGTGCATTTGATCGAACGCCGCTTTGTGTCCGCCGGACTGTGGGCGATGGCCGCGGCGGCGCTGTCCGCCACGGGGCTGATGCACAGTTATACGTTCGCTGCCAAGGATGTCGTGGGGGCCTTTGGTCAACCGGCATGGACAGCAGCGGTTGGCTATTTGGCGATGGCTGTCACGTTCTTCGGGGCCCGCTGGCTCACCACCGTTGAAGACCGCCGCTAAGTCTCGCTATTAGCCGACGCGGCCCAGATATTTAGGCAATTGAAGCTCGAACTCTGGAAAGTAGTGACCGATCACTATGATGTCGAAGCGCGAAAGAATCGCCTCCTTCGGTTCGCGATCGAGCAAGAAGCCGAACGCGGCTTCAACGCAGTTCTCCGGCGACCGGCTCTTTTTTGTGAGTTTTGCCCATGTCTTTTGGGCAAGCGCCACCTCGTGGCGAGAGAGACTACCGCCATCGCGTACGGTCACGTCGAAACGCATTGGGTCGGCGCCCGTAAGGCGTTTCACTTCGATCATGACACTCATCCCCAAAAGGAGACACTAGCACGGCTGCACCAGGATTGCGAACGGGTGGCTTGTGCCCCTGTTATCAGGCGCTGGCGTGGCTGCCCGAGGCTTGCTTGATCGATCGTCTAACGCAATCCCTGTTGGGAACAAGTGGGCCGGTCATCCAAACCGGCAGCGCGAGCCGCAAAGACATTTTGGCGCAGTTGGTTTCGGCGTCAGAAGGCAAATGCTTTTAAAAATGGCGTTTCTCTGCCGTCCATCCGCGCACGCCCTGCCTTCAGGACGGTTAAACTTCGCCAAGCATTTAATTCAAATTTAATCGACAACGCAGATGCTTAGCTAACTTTTCTCTAGCGGCGCATTAGATCATGAACACCCTCTTCAGTGGCTCACGGAGATGTTGGCGGGTTGCGAGCGGTTCGGTATGCGCGCTGTTCGCGCTGGCCGGGGATGCACGGGCAGCAGTGCCAGCTTCCCTAGAGGAGCGCGTGCAGGCTCTGGAGAATTCAGCGCCGCACATGGACTACGTCTGGACGCTTGTGGCCGCTGCGCTCGTGCTGCTCATGCAGGCGGGCTTCTTGTTGCAGGAAGCCGGACTGGTCCGGTCCAAAAACGCGATCAGCGTCGCGCAGAAGAACCTCCTCGACTTCGCCGTCTCGATACTGGCGTTCGCTAGCGTCGGCTTCATGTTCGCTTTTGGCGCGAGCTCTGGCTATTTGTTTGGGCTCGATGAGAAGCTGTTTTTCTTGTCCGATCTGACGCCATGGGCGTATGCGTTCTTCGTCTTCCAGGTCATGTTCTGCGGCACGGCGGCGACGATCATTTCCGGTGCCGTGGCCGAACGAATGAAACTGTCGGCATACTTGCTCTGCACGGCAATAACGGCCGGACTGATCTATCCTATGTTCGCGCACTGGGTTTGGGGTTCAGGGCTGACAGAGAATGCTTCGGCCTTTCTCGCCAACTGGGGCTTTATTGACTTCGCGGGCTCGACAGTCGTTCACGCCACGGGTGCATGGATCGCGCTTGCGGCATGCATTGTGATCGGTCCGCGCGTTGGCAAATTCGACAAGCATGGCAATCCCGTTCGGCTACAAGGGCATAATCTCGTGCTCGCATCTTGCGGAGCACTTCTGTTGCTCGTTGGATGGATTGGCTTCAATGGCGGCTCTACCACGGCGGCCAACACGGATATCGCCAAGATTATTGCAAATACTGTTTTGGCTGCTGGCGGCGGCGCCGCATCCGCATACCTGATCGGTGTCCGTCTCGACGGTGGTCGCGTTCTTCCCGAAAAAACAATTGCTGGCATGGTCGGTGGTCTCGTTGCCATCACGGCTGGGTGCTCCGTCATGAACCCCGGTGGTTCATTGATCATCGGCGTCGTTGGTGGTGCCGTGGCGGTGTGGGCAAACTGGTGGCTGGAAAACCGCTTCAAGATTGACGATCCGATCGGCGCCATCGGCGCGCACGGCTTTGCAGGCGTCGTGGGTACGCTTGGTCTGGCGCTGCTCGCGCCGCTCGCCAATCTTGAAGCCGACAGCCGGCTTGATCAGCTACTCATCCAGTCCGCCGGCGTGGCTATCAACTTCATTTGGAGCTTCGGCATCGGCCTGGCTTTCTTCCTGATCCTCGATCGGCTCCTGCCGATCCGAGTCGGCGGCATTCTCGAAGCTGGCGGTTTGAACGCGGCCGAGCACGGTACGCTGATGGGCGTTGGCCATGTGGAAGACGCGTTGGCGGAACTGGTGTCCGGCACCGCCGACCTCAACATGCGCTTGTCCGTCGCGCCAGGTGACGAGGCCGAACGGCTGACACGGCTCTTCAACGACCTGATGGACAACATTCAAGCAGAAGAATACTCGAAAATTTCCAAAGCAGATGCCCAGCGCGCAGCCGAGGAAGCCGAGCGGCTGTCAGCCATGACCGATAGCTCGTTTGAAGCAATCGTCATTTGCGTTGATGGACGGATCATCGACTGCAACAGCGTGATGGAAGATTTGACCGGCATCCAGCTTGCGGACCTCAAGGAGCGGACCTTGCTCAGTCTGTTCCGTGAGAGCGATCTTCAGCTGAGGCAGCATTTGTCGAATCTTCAGGTGCCGTTGCTTGAGACGTTCATCGTCAACAGCGACGGCGAGGAGATCCCGATCGAGCTGCGCGGACGTGAGATCGTCTTCCGGAATGTCAATACGCGCGTTTTCGCAATTCGGGATTTGAGAGAGCGCAAGAAGGCCGAAGAACGCATTCGTTTTCTCGCCCATCACGATTCTCTAACGGGCACCGCCAATCGCACGGTCTTTCAGTCGTGTCTCATCAGCGCGGTCGATACCGCCACGACGACCGGCACCATGACGGCGGTGTACCTGCTTGATCTCGACCGGTTCAAGGACATCAACGACCTTTACGGTCATCCAGCTGGCGACGAGGTGATCAAGGTCGCGGCTGACCGGCTGAATGCCATGGTTCGGCGCGTTGACACTGTTGCCAGGCTTGGCGGCGACGAGTTCGCCATCATTCAAACGGGGCTCGACTTCCGCACCCACGCGGAGGATTTGGCTCACCGGGTGATCGCAGCGCTTGCGGAGCCGATCGATATCGGCAATGGCGTGACGCTACGCACGGGCGCCAGCGTTGGCATTGCCCTGTGCCCGCAGCATGGCACTGAAGCGGACGAGCTGATCAACAAAGCGGACACGGCGCTTTACCGCGCCAAGAAGGACGGCCGGAGCACCTATTGCGTGTTCGAGGACGGCATGGACGTCGCCATCAAGGACCGCCGCAAGATAGAAGCGGCTCTGGATCGTGCAGTCGAGAACGAAGAGTTCGAGCTGTGGTTCCAGCCGCAGGTGGATTTGAAATCCGGCCAGGTCAGCCGCCACGAAGTGCTGCTGCGTTGGCGCGAGCCGGGCAAGGGACTGATCGGACCGCAAGACTTTATTCCGGTTGCCGAGGAAACGGGCAAGATCGTTCGCATCGGTGAGTGGGTACTGCGTAAGAGCTGCGAGGTGGCGAAAGCGTCCGGCATGCGCATCAGCGTCAACGTCAGCCCTGTGCAGTTCCGCGACAAGCTTTTTGTGGAGACCGTGCGCAGCATTTTGGACGATACTGGTCTGGAGCCGGAGTGGCTGGAGCTTGAGGTAACCGAGAGTGTCATCATCCAAGACAACGACGTGCACTCCCTGTCGATGCTTCAGCGCTTGAAGAACTTTGGCCTGCGCATTGCACTCGACGACTTTGGTACGGGCTACTCCTCATTGAGCTATCTCAGCCGCTTTCCATTCGACAAGATCAAGATCGACAAATCGTTTGTGCAAATGCTTGGCGCGAGCGAGAGCACCTCGACAATCGTGCAGACAATCATCCGGCTGGGCCGTACCTTCAACATGCAGATCGTCGCTGAGGGCGCGGAAAAGGCCGAAGACGTGCGCTACTTGATGGGCGAAGGTTGCGACGCGGTACAGGGTTTCTACTTCGCCCGGCCAGCGCCCCTAGCTGAGCTGCCGCTCGAGCCCGACCACTTCGCCGGCAAGCTTGACGCGGCGCTCAACACCGGCGAGGCTCGACTTCCGGTTAAGCCGCGGCGCAAGCGTGCAAAACGCGCCCGCGCGTAACTTGGAGCGCGTGCTGGTTAACGCGCATCGCCAATTGACGTCGTTTTAGCGTGGTGCCCTCCACGAATTGATGCGAACATTGCCGTACTGGCGCTTGCCCTCATGATCTCGTGGAGAAGGGCTGCAGGCTTTGACGGTGAACCAACACGCGACGCTCCGCCGGCGTGCCTTCGATGTTCTCGAGCACAGCCGCCGTAGGGATTTTGCGTCGCGCGTCATCGATGGGCTGCTTGTCACACTCATTATCGCAAACATCGCAACCGTGGTCGTGGCGTCGATACCGGAGGCGGCGGCGAACTATGGTCATGCGCTTTTAATGTTCGATCGCGTGTGCGTGGCGGTTTTTGCGATCGAGTACCTTGCGCGGCTCTGGGCCGCGCCAGAACACCCGATGCTGCAAAAGCTTGGCCCGGCCGCCGCCCGGCTTCGCTTTGCTGCCTCGCCACTGATGCTCATCGATGCATTGGCCTTGCTTCCCTGGCTACTGGAAGTCTTGTACCCGGCCAGCTCATTGATCGTGCTGTTCCGGCTGGTCCGGATTTTGAAATTGGCCCGCTATTCGCCGGCCATCGCGACCATCGCGCGGGTGATCGCATCTGAGTGGCGGGCGTTGCTTGCCTGCATCGTTATCCTGAGCGGCGTTCTGCTGACGTCCGCCGCTATTATGCTGGCCGTTGAGGGTGACAAGCAGCCTGAACGGCTCGGCGATATGTCGAAAACCGTTTGGTGGGCAGCCGCGATGCTTGCGAAAATTGGTGGCGCGGAAACAGAGCCCGTGACCGCCCTCGGCCGGATTGTTGCCGCGGTTACGGTGATGCTCGGCATCTTTTGTTTTGCGCTGCCCGTGGCGATCATTGGGCGGGGGTTCTACGAGGAGATCCGCCGCCGGGACTTCGTCGTGACTTTCGCGATGGTCGCGCGCGTACCTGCATTCGAGCACCTTGATGCTGCGTCAATCGCCGAGCTGGTCAACATCTTGAGGGCCCGCACGGTATCGTCGGGGACCATGCTTGTCCGCGAGGGCGACCCGGGTGACGCGATGTATTTCCTGGCAAGCGGAGAGGTCGAAGTCGCAAACGCGGCTCTGCACGTACGTCTGGGCGAAGGTGAATTTTTCGGTGAGATGGCTCTGCTATCGCGCAACCCAAGAACGGCGACGGTGACTGCGACGACATCGACAGATCTCTTAGTTATGGACGTCAACGATTTCCTGCGCCTGCTCGACCGCTTCCCGGCGATCAAGGCCCACATCGAAAATGTCGCCGACCGGCGCCGACAGGACGGACTGCCAACTTGAAGGCTGTCATCCTCAGTCTGCGTTCGCTTGTGATGCGGATCGGACCGAGAGGGTGGCGGCGAGGAGGGCTGACACAGCGGCGAGGGGCGCGATGATTGCGTCAGGGCGCTCCAATAGCCACAACGTCAGACCGGTGAAGCCACACCAAGCGGCAGGGATGATCATCCCCAGCCATCGCAGGCGGGATGGAACGAACGCGAGAAGCCCAAGGGTGGCTACGGCTGTGGGATCAGCCCCGGTGGCTATGACCTGACCAGCTTCGATGCCGCGTCCCGACAAGACGGCGACTGCAGGGTAGGCCAAGAGCCCAAGGAGCAAGGGAATAAGTGCCAGCCAGAGCGCCACATGCGGCATTGGCCGCAGCAGGACACCGCGCCGCCACGTGGCAATCGCAAGAAGCAAGAGCCCGGCCGCCTGCACCATCGCAAACGGCGCGAGGTACGTTCCCAACCAGTTTATCGCCTGATAGCGACCCAGAAAGAACACGATCGTAACGTTCGCCCATGCAAAGCTGAGCGCGAGCAGGCCAAGCGGAAGCGCCAAGGTATGTCTGCGCAGGACAAGCAGGAAGATCGCGAGTCCGGTGGCGATAAAGGCGGCTTGAGCAGGCCAGAGATCCTGGTTGAGCAAAACGAATAGGCGCTCGTAGACCCGTGGCGAGAACAAGAGGAAGTCGGATAGCGAATAGCCTGACCAGGTCTGCATATCTAAAGCTGATCAACGTAGTCGATGATCTTCTGCCGCGTGGCCGCGTCCGGCAAATGTCCGGCGGCCGCGTCCAAGTTTTCCTTCACGTGCTCTGTCTTCGTGGTGGCGGGAATAGCGCAGGTCACCGCGGGATGCGCGATGATGAATTTCAGAAGCAGCTGAGCCCAGCTCCTGGCTCCGATGTCCTGCGCGAACGGCGGCAAGGGTTCACCCGAGAAGCGGCTAATCAGTTCGCCGCGCCGGTATGGCCGGTTCACGATCACAGCGATGCCCCGCTCGCGCGCCAGCGGCAGCAGCCGCTGCTCCGGTTCCCGGTCCATGACGTTGTAAGTCAGCTGCACAAAATCGAGCGGATGCTCGGTCATGATCCGCTCCAGCTCTTGATGACGGCGGCCGTGTGACGTGGTGATGCCGACGTAGCGGATTTTGCCAGCGGCTTTCAGACCGTTCAGCATGTCCAAATGCTCGCGCCAGGACAGTAGATTGTGAATCTGCATAAGGTCCATGCGCTCAACACCCCAGAGCGAACGCGTTTGGGAAAACTGGTCTGGGCCTTCACCGGGCGAAGCGGTCCAAATTTTATCGGCGGCGAAACTGTTGTCTGGATAGCCCAGCTTCTTGAGCGCATATCCGATCGTGTTCTGAGACGACCCGTACATGGGCGACGAGTCGATCATCCGGCCGCCGTTCGCAAAGAAAGCAGCGACCACGTTCGCGCTTTCATCCAGCAGGACGGGATCATTCCCGACATTGAAGGTAATCCAGCTGCCGAGGCCGACAACGGGCAATTTCTCGCCAGTCGAAGGAATGGCGCGAAGAAGCGGAGCGTTGGCCGCAGCTACGGCAGGTCGTCCAATTCCGGCGATACCAAACGCCGCCACGGCGCCCGCGCCTTGCAGAAAGCCTCTTCGTCCGACCTGCATCATCGCCTCTCTCTGTTGCCAGAACCTACAAGTCAGTTGGGGCTTCGCTCGAGCTCAAGCAAGAGAACAGGACGCTCTCAGCGTCCAGAGAAACTCGTGTGCGTGACAGCGTCATTCGTCGTTCGTTTGTTGCGCTGAAAGCATCCGACTGCGCTTTGCATTGCTCTGCCACACCTGCCTGCCGGCGATAACAGTTGCCGTGGCGGCAATGAGCGCCATGCACAGAGCCACTTTCGACATTGTCTCCATCGTGCCTTCTATCAATATGCTGTGAATGACCGTACCCACAACAATGACAGCAGCAAGGATTGTGTGAATGAGCCGCCACTTTCGCGGACGCAAGCCCATCCGCTGGCGTAATGCGACCATGAGCGCGGCGGCGAAGATGGCCCACATCGCGATCACACCCCAGACGGAAAACGGTGTCGGTGATCTGAACAGGAGAGCATCAATAACATCCGGTGGGCTTGTGATCCAAAGCCCCACAACATGGACGACAATTACCGCGACCAACGAGATGCCGGTCCAGCGATGAATTCGCCGTGACTGATACGGTGAAAATCCTGGCAGATATCCGCCGATCAGCAAGGGCTGAAAAAGCATAAGAGCGAGGCCAGCAACGCCAGCTAGCCCGGCCACGATATAGACTGGGTCCCGCCACGCCAGCAGCGGGCTTAACGCCGCCGCAACGATGGGAATCGTGACGGCGGCCGCAACCGCGGCCCAGACCAAGCTCGCTCGGATCACCTTCCGGTTAGACCGGCTTGAGAACAAAGTGTGCCTCAAGGCTTGTGTCTTTAGCGCTCGACATGACGGGACGCAGAAATACGGTTTCAAACTCGCCGCTATCATAGGCCAGGTGGCCATGCGGCTGGCCAAAAGCGGGGACGATCTGTGGCATTTCTAGGCGAAAATGACCATTCTCATCCGTCAACGTTGCCCCATGACTTTGCGGATCGCGCTCGTGGCCTTCGGTTGTGTGGGCCCAAATTTGAATCCGTTGCCCTGCCAGGGGCGCACCATCACCAGCACGGCGTACCGTACCGCTCATCCAGAAACCTCCGCCGCCAATGCGGCCGACGACCGGCGCTCCTGGGCGGTAGTTGTTGGACCCGCCGCGCATTGAGCGTGTTGGGGCGAGGCCCTGAGCTTGAGCGGGTAGGCGAAAAGCCGGGACCGCGCCAGCGGCCGCAATTGCTCCGCCTAAGGCGAGGAGGCTGCGACGGGTCAGCAAGCCGGTTGTCATGCCATTTCCTCCTAGTTCAGATCGTGCACACGATGGCTTGAACGATGCGCATGCTAAGAACCCTCACATAGGTGCGCCAGTTACAAATTCCCAACTTAGCAGTCCGTTTACGGCCAGTGAGACGCGAGGCCGCTTGCCTTGATCCACGTCAAAGGGGCTTCGTTCGCGCGTGGTAGTCTTGCTGAAATGGTAGCAGCACTGACGACCAAGCCAGTGCCGGCCGCTTACGTGGTTATGCGCACCTAAACAATAAGGGAGAGCGCCATGAAAGTTCAGGAGGTCATGACCCCACTCGCCATTACGATCTCCCCCGATGCATCTGTGGTCGACGCGGCAAGCCTCATGGATCAGCACCGCATCAGCGGTCTTCCGGTAGTCGATTCCGAAGGTAAGCTCGCCGGCATGATTAGCGATACCGACTTCTTGCGGCGCGCCGAATTGGGAACGGAGATCAAACGGTCAAAATTGGGCAGCGTGCTGGCTGGCCCGGAAGCAGAAGCGGACGAGTATGTGAAGTCTCACGCCCGCAAAGTTTCAGAGATGATGACGGAACGACCAGCGACAGTCGAAAGCAACGACGAGTTGGATGTTGCGATCCGGCTCATGGAGAGGCGGCAGATCAGACGCGTTCCGGTTATGAAGGACGGAGAGATCGTTGGTATTCTCAGCCGTGCGAACCTTGTGCAAGCGCTCGCAAGCATTATTCGCGGAACGCCCGAACTCAACCTGACAGACCAGCAGATCCGTGAACGTGTGCTTGCGGAACTGGCAAAGATCAATTGGGCCTTTGAGCGACTGATCAACGTGACTGTCAAAGATGGCGTCGTCGATTTGTGGGGATCCTACACCGCGTTCAAGCAGGATGAAGCTGCGGTGACGGCGGCCGAGAACGTGCCGGGCGTGAAGGCGGTGAACAACCACCTTTCATGGGTCGATCCCATCTCGGGGGCCGTCGTTTACAATCCAACCACAGAGATTGCGCAGAAAATTTAAGGCCGCATCTGCTTTCGACCTGGAACCTCTGACAATCGCGACAACAACTGGATAAATCCATGTACAAACATATCCTGATCGCAACCGACGGATCTGATCTTTCTTGGAAAGCCGTCGAGCAGGGCGTGGCGCTAGCAAAGGCCTTGGGCGCTGCCGTTACATTTGTGACCGCGACCGAGCCTTGGACAGCAGTCGTTCCCGCAGAGATGGCGATGACGTTCTCTGTCGAAGATTATGCCAAGGGCGCAGCGGCAAATGCCAGGCGGATCCTGGAAAAAGCCGAAGAAGCGGCCTCGAGAGCGGCTGTAACGTTTACGAGTTTGCATCTGCCGGATGTCGATCCCGCGGACGGTATTGTCACGGCAGCAGACAAAAATAACTGCGACGTGATTGTCATGGCCTCGCATGGCAGGCGCGGATTGACCAAGTTCATACTTGGAAGCGTGGCAACCAAAGTTGTATCGCTTAGCACCGTCCCAGTGCTGATCTGCCGTTAGCTGAGCCCTGACACGCGGCTTAGTGAGACAGGAAGAGCGGAACTTCGCTGCGCGTCAGGAACGATCTTGAGACGCCTCCCAAGAGAAATTCCTTGAACCGGGAATGCCCGTAGGCGCCCATGACCAGTAGATCCGCGCCGATGCGCGCGGCTTCTGACTGGATCGTGCCGGCTATCGACGACCCTTTCTGAGCCAGTGTTTTCACGTCTGCACGAATTCCGTGCCGCTTGAGCTGCGCCTGGAAATGCTCTCCGATTGGCTCTTCTCCGACGCTCAGCAGTTCCACCGTCTCCGCCGCGCGCAGCAATGGCAACGCGTCGTTGATTGCGCGCGCTGCGGCCGCACTACCATCCCAAGCCAGAACGCACTTGCTTAAGCGGAACGTGTTATGGCCTTCCGGGACAATGATGACAGGGCGTCCAGTGCTATAGATCGCAGCGTGGATGAGGCCGCGATCCGGATCCGTTGCGCTCGCCTCCGCGTCCAGTACGACGAGATCATGAACACGCGCCTTCGCCGCGAACGACCGTCTGAGCTCATTGTAGTTTGTGAGAGGATGCTCCACCGTGCATTCGACATTGGCGGCTTTGGCGACCCTGGCAATGTCATCTGATATCTGTAGCGCTTTCGACGACCGGCGGTGCTGCTCTACCGCGACCAGATCTGAGATAGTCCGGCTGACGTTTGCCTGAACCACTTCAACTTTCATGGACGCCGCTAGAACTGAGAGATGGGCGTCAGACTGGCTGGCCAACGACAGTGCATAACCCAACGAGGGCGCGCTATCTTCGCGGCCCTCTTCTGTGAGAGCAACGAGGATGCTTTTAACATTGGTGATCGACATTTGAGCCTCCACGCAACTGGTGCGGCATCGAAAAGAGGTGGGTAATACTGCCTTCAAACACTCTCGACGGACGCGACCCGAAAGCAGCGAAGCGAGTCATCCGGTTCAGATACGTATTCCCCAGGGACAAAGCGATGTGCGCCAGGCTCATGCCAACCTCCATCATTACGAAAAGAGGATAGCCGGGAAACGAAGAGCGGGACTTGATCCTAATCAATTGCCAATTGGGACGACGACGCCAAAGCGCTACCGCGGGTTTGCGCTTTCGGCATCTACGCTTATATTGAGATTGCCGGGTTACCCTGTCAGCAGAAGAGGTCCCTATGAGACATTTGCTCTTGATTTCCGCGGCTCTTGCTCTGTCGGCATCGGCCGTTATGGCGTGCCCCTACGGGAAAAAGAATATGGAGTCGACGACGGCTCCCGTTGAGAAGCCTCAAAGCACTGCGAGTGCCGAAACGGCCAAGCAGAGCGAACCGGTACAAGTTGCGTCGGGCGAGAAGGACGACGCTGCCACCGTCGCCAAATAGGCTATACCTCCCAAGATACTGGAAATGCCGCCGTTTTCCGGCGGCATTCTATTGACGGCTCCGGCCAAACGTAGCGCCTGCGTCATTTGGATATTATACTATTGCTATTGTGTGCTAGTCGTGGCTCAACTGCGGCTATTCGGCTTCCAACACATGCTTGGCACATATCTGTGCTGCAGGCAGGGGAGCAGATCAGACATGACATTTGCCGGTTGCGCTGAGCATTATTGCCGATGTCGCGCGAGCCGCAGTTTTCAGGAGACACATCGATGACGCCCTATCGAGTTTTTGCCGTGCTTGCGCTTTCTCTGCTCGCATCGTCTGCCATCGCGGATGAGGAGCGCCGGCAAATGGGCAAGCACGAACATGGGCACGGCGTTTTGAACATCGCGATCGAGGGTTCCAAGGTTGTGATGAGCCTGGAAGCGCCCGGATCGGACATTGTCGGCTTTGAGCACAAAGCCGAAACGGACGAACAGAAAGCGGCTATTGAGTCCGGGAAGGCTAAGCTTGGGAAAGCCGGCGACCTGTTTGAGTTCACGGCCGCCGCGAACTGTAAGCTTGCATCGTCGTCAGTAGAGTTGGCCAGCGAAGAGCACGCGGATCATCACGAGGGACATGAAGGCCACGAAGCCCATGACGACCACCATTCCCATGACGCGCACCACGAGGATGCTCACTCTGAGTTTCATGCCAAGTACGAATATGCTTGTGACGATGTGACGAAGCTCGGCACCATCAAGTTTGGTTATTTTGACGTGTTCAAGGGCACTGTGGAGTTGGATGTCACCGTTTTGAGCGACAAGGGCTCCGCGGTGTTCGAGGTCAACCGCGACAACTCCACCATCGAACTAGGTGGAAAAGTTTGACAAGCCGTCAGCCGGATTTTGAACAGCCAGGTAGCGCGGGAGGGCGTCTGGGCCAAACCATCATAGAACTGCGCGACGTCCGGTTCGCCTGGCCGGATGACAGAGGCTTTTCTCTGAGGATCGATCACTTTTCGCTCCGCAAGGGCGAGCGGACACTGCTCATTGGGCCTTCAGGCAGTGGGAAGTCGACACTGCTCAGCCTCATAACGGGCGTTGTGGCACCCAGCCAGGGCAAGGTTATGGTGCTCGGAAAAGACTTGCTTCAGATGTCAGGCCGTGAGCGTGACCGGTTTCGAGCGGATCACTTCGGCATCATTTTCCAGATGTTCAATCTGCTTCCCTACGGCGCCGTCATCGACAATGTCGTTCTACCCTTGAGTTTCGCGCCGCTTCGCCGTGGCCGGGCTGAGGCGCACGGTGGCGCGCAACATGAAGCGCGGCGTTTGCTGTCAGCGCTTGGCCTGGATGGGCTCTTGGCCGAAGGGCCGGCGGCGACGTTGAGCATCGGGCAACAACAGCGGGCGGCCGCGGCGCGCGCCTTGATTGGCGAACCGGAAATCGTCATCGCAGATGAGCCGACATCAGCGCTCGATCGCGATCATCAACTCCGCTTTCTCGACCTGCTATTCGCACAAGCCGACGCGGCTCATTCCACTCTTCTGATGGTGAGCCACGACAAGAGTTTCGTCGACCGCTTTGACCGCATCATTGATTTGGCCGAGTTGACGTCGAAGGAGCCGGTGCAATGATTGTTCTGCGGCTTGCCATCCAATCATTGAGAAACCGCTGGCTTACGGCACTTCTGACTGTGCTCGCCATCGCGGTGAGTGTTGCGTTGCTTGTCGGCGTCGAAAAAGTCCGCACGGGCGCGCGGGCCAGTTTCGCCAATACGATTTCCGGGACGGATCTGATTTTGGGAGCGCGTAGCGGGGACATCCAGCTGCTGCTGTATTCAGTCTTTCGCATCGGCAACGCCACGAACAACATGAGCTGGAAAAGCTATCAGCAGATCACATCGCATCCTGACGTTGCCTGGACAGTTCCACTATCTCTCGGCGACAGCCACCGCGGGTTCCGCGTACTCGGCACGACGCGCGACTACTTCAAGCACTACAAATACCGGCGAGACCAGGGGCTAACGTTGAAGACCGGTGCTGTGTTCGACGATCTCTATGACGCCGTGATCGGCGCTGATGTCGCCCAGAGCCTCGGTTATAAGGTTGGCGATCGCATCGTCATCGCGCACGGTGTCGGTGAAATCGGCACGCGTGATCATGCCGACAAGCCGTTTCGCGTCACGGGAATTTTGGCCAAAACCGGCACACCGGTTGACCGCACGGTTCACGTGAGCCTGGAGGCCATTCAAGCGATCCATATCGATTGGCAGGGCGGCGTGCGGCTACCTGGGCAAGGCATCTCGGCGGAGGATGCGCGCAAGCGAAATCTGCAACCGCGTGCGATTACGGCAGCCATGGTCGGGCTTAAGTCGCGTATCGCCACGTTCGCCTTTCAGCGCTACGTCAACCAGTATCGCGCAGAGGCCCTGTCCGCAGTTTTACCCGGCGTTGCATTGCATGAGATGTGGTCGATGGTCGGCACGGCGGAGGCGGCCTTGCGCATCGTCAGCGGGATGGTTGTCGTTACGGCGTTGCTCGGCATGGTAACAATGATTATTTCGACGCTGAATGAACGGCGGCGGGAAATCGCTATCCTTCGCTCGGTCGGAGCGACGCCATCGGTGATTTTTGGCTTGCTGGTCGCTGAGGCCGGTGTGTTGACCGTTCTGGGAACAGCGATTGGGACGGCCGGCGTCTATGGTGCACTCCTGGTATTGCGGCCGGTGATTGACTCCGTCTACGGGCTCTATATTGAGATTGGCGCGCCGGGTCAAAGCGAATTGGCGGCGCTTGCCATCATCATCTTCGGAGGCTTGCTGGCGGGAGCGTTCCCGGCCTGGCGGGCGTACCGGCAGTCCCTTGCGGACGGTATGATGGTGCGTACATAACCTGCATCTGTTAAGCGGGAGTTGGAGAGATGAGACCCATGACACGCGCGTTTCTTGCCAGCCTGGCGGTGCTTTTGGCGCTGGCGACGGATGCCATGGCGGTTAAGACGCTGGAGTGGGACGCGCTCATTCCGGAAACGGTGGCCTTCTATAACCCGATGAACGACCTGACTCCGGATCAGGCCGTCGATTTCGACACTGTCGTCAACTATCGCAAAGCGCCACCCGGTGCTGACGTCTCAGGCCTGTTTACGGTGACCGAACAGGAATCGGACGAAGCCAAACAACGTCTCGAAAAGGAAGGCGTTAACGTCATCGAGCTTTTGAGTAAGTGGGATGCCTGGGAAGTGGCCGTGGAGGAGGCTGGCAAGAAACTGGTTACTTCTCTCAACGGTACGGACGTGCGCATTGCCGGGTATCTGCTGCCGTTGGAATTCACCGATGACGGCAACACGGAGTTCTTCCTCGTGCCTTACGTTGGCGCGTGCATCCATGTGCCCCCGCCTCCGCCCAACCAGATCGTCTACATCACGACAAGCAAGCCCGTGAAAGTGGAAGAAGCCTTCGCCCCCGTTTGGATCTCCGGCACGCTGAAAACCGAACCGACGAGCAAATCCCTATCGCTCGTCGACGGCAGCTCCACCGTCTCCTCCGGCTACGCCATCGCTGATGCAAACGTGCAGCCGTACAGTAAGAAGTAGAGGCGGAGAAAGACTTTTACAAAAGTAGGCAACCGCGTTACCAATGCTCGCCTCGGTTAGAGGTACCATCTCGACCAGCTTTAAGGCTTGGAGATACCCTTTGACACCCACGGAGCTCCAGGCGCAAACGCATACCAAGCTTTGGATCACGAGCGCGATCACATTGGGAGCGGCGTTACCATTTGTGATCCTGCATCGACCGAGCATTATGTACACGCTCGTGACCATCGGCATAATCAGCGGACTTTTGGCCGTAAGCCGGCCGGCCGCACTTGCGCACGTACGGGCCGTGACATCGTCAAGGACGGCGATCTTGATTGGCTGCATGTTTGCGGCGTTCTTTATTTCATCCGCACTCGGCAATACACCGCTATACTCGCTGCGAAAATGGGTCCAGCTTCCGCTCGCCGCTGCAGGTGCGCTCGCGCTCTATGTTGCCCTTGCCGAAATGCCGGAAAAGTATCGCGACATGCTACTCGCATCCCTCACCTCAGCGACCGTTTTTATTACAGCTCTCCTGCTATTGGGTATGTCTCTCGACGCTCCGACGGTCACTTACATCATGACTGGCGACAACAAGCCAGCCGACGAGAGCTTCAGATCATGGTCAAGCGCTTCAGCAATGCTTCTGCCATTTGTCGCAGCTTGGCTCTACACGACCCGCAATGCGTTGGAGGGATGGGGCACGAAAGCAATTCTAGCGATCTGCGCACTCGGTCTCGTGGCAACCGGTGGACGGGCAGGTTGGGTAGGCGGCGCGGCCGCGTTAGGTGTATGGGTCGCTGGCATGGCACGCTGGCATGGCATCCGCTTGCGCCCCATCCACGCGGTCAACCTGGCAGCTGTCGCTTTAAGTGGAATTGGCCTCTATTGGGTCCTGTTCGGTGCCGAATACGTCACCAGCCGTCTGCTTTTGACCAGTGATATTGGCATCATGAGCGGCCGTCTTGAGGTCTGGCGCGTTGCCATCGCGCACCTCGGTGACAGCCCCTTAATAGGCATCGGCCTATCCGGTTATCGACACCTACCCGATGCAACCTACATCCACCCGCACAATTGGCTTTTGCAAATGGGCCTTGAGACTGGCCTTATTGGCACGTTGCTCTATTGCGGGTTACTCGGCTGGATAGCGCTGCATTACATATCCAAGGCGCGGCAAAATATCTATGCGTTGGCTGGACTTGCGAGCCTGACAGCGTTTGCGATTTCCGGACTTGCCAACACCAGCATCTTCAATATGTGGTGGGTTTCCTATTTTGTCGTCACGACCATCCTTGGAGTCGTCTGCTCTTCAAGCATGCCAGTCTCGCAAAAAGAGGCCTGATGCGTCGTGGTTCGCCTGGGCGGGAATGCGATCGCTGGATTTTGACATCTCTCAAAACGATTTAATCGATGTTCTGACGTTCGGATACCTACCAAAATGTTTGACGAAATAGCGCGCCATGCTGGCTAAGTGCCATGCCATGTATTTTGGCCGCTTCCGGCTGGCGCGCTGCGCCGCGTGCACAATTACGGTGCCCGGATGCACCATGACCTGCAATCCTTCCCGCCCTAGCCGTGCGCAAATATCGACGTCCTCGTAGTATAGGAAGAATTTTTCGTCAAAGCCACGGATCCTGCCAAACACCTCCTGAGCGAAAACAAGAAACATACCTGCGGCCCAATCCACGGGAACAGGATGATCGCCATCCAGAACCATGTGGCGCCCATCCTCAATTCTCAGTAACTTTCTCAGCAAACTAAGCGGGGTTGGAAACGCGCGCGCGCTGTCTTCGAGTGCCCCGTTCGGGTCTCGGACGATCGGCGCGGCTAGGCCGCACCTGGGCAATTCAATAGCTTCGACCAGTTTGGGAAACGGATCCGCAATCAACCGCACATCTGGATTGACAACAGCAAAATAAGGCGAGCGACACTCACGAAACGCTTGATTGTGGTTGGCCGCGAAGCCGATCGGCCTAGGATTTCGAATAATGGTTAGTCTTGGCTCAAGCGACTTGGGACACTCGATGTCTGGCTCAGGCAGGTTTTGAGTAAGTATCACCTGCCCGACGCTCGAAATAGCCTCCAGGTCACCCAATAGCGCTTCGACCATTGCGCCTTGCCCGTGACTAACGATCGACACTGCAACAAGCTTAGACGTCTCGTCAGTCACGCTGGAACACCCCATAAAGGCAATATTGGCGCATTCGCGTGTCAAGCCATGAGGACTTTATCGGCATGTAGAGTATTCGAAGCGCGCTAAACCCAGCCTTCGCCATCACAATACGCAAACGATCCGCATCGTAGAAAACCTTGTGATCGTCGTCGCTCGCATAACCTTTCCGCCCAGGAACTCCGATAATGACCCGGCCGCCAGGTTCAAGCACGCGGTTTACCTCGGATAGCAGCCGCTCTGGATCTGCAATATGCTCAAGCACGTTGTCGAGCACTGCGCTTTCAAATTCGCTAGCCTCAAATGGCAGCTGATCTGGTTCCATTTGAACAACGTTATGTCCTCGCTCGCGACACCAATCGACCGCGCGAGGGTTGATGTCAGTTCCAATAGTTCCTTTTCTAAAGGCCAGCAGGTCGCCAATGCCGCAACCTACGTCGAGCGTTTTGCCCTGAACGTACTTACAGAGTTTGGGATAGAGCCAATATTTGCGATAGATCCAGGCTAAAGTACTTCGCTCTTGTAAATAATCGAAGTAGTCGCGAGCTTCACCACCCGAGTACGGATTTACCATGTTCCCTCTACCAGTCAGCTTAGCAGCCAGCGCAGCATTTGCATGGCTGTCAGCGCCTTTCCGCCAGCTCGCGAGCAAGCTAAATAGACGCTACAAAGCATGTCAATTGTGACGTACTCCTCGAGCCATTCTGCGAGGTCAGATTGACGCTGACTTAAGGTGAGAAGGCGACATCAACTCATATGACAGTCATGATCATTAGGGGCGCGATACGACTCACCACAGGCCCCAAGCTTTCTGCCGCGGTGAGCGGACTATACTACCAAGTTCGATCGGAGACTGCCACCAACTCCTGCATTGCGTCTCCTTGCCTTTTAGCATTATTGAAAGCTTCACAACTATTGGAGATTGGCTGCAGCGCAGCTCACGAAACATGAAAAAGAGCTTCAAAATCGGCAATGCTCAAATCGGGGATGGGCATCCGACCTTTGTCATCGCCGAGATTGCTCAAGCCCATGACGGCAGCCTCGGCACTGCTCATGCCTACATAGACGCAGTGGCTCAAACTGGCGCAGACGCAATCAAGTTTCAGACACACTTGGCCGCTTCTGAGTCGAGCCCCGACGAAAGTTTCAGGGTCAACACCTTTCCCCAGGATTCAACGCGATACGACTATTGGCGCAGGATGGAGTTTACTCCCGAACAATGGAGGGGTTTGGCTCGCCACGCCGCAGAGAAGAGCTTGGTTTTTCTGTCAACGCCTTTTTCGCACGAGGCAGTCAACTTGTTAGACTCTATAGGTGTGCCGGCGTGGAAGATTGGGTCGGGTGAAGTGTCCAACGTCTCTCTTCTCAAGCACGTGGCCGAGACTACCAAGCCGGTACTTTTGTCGACAGGCATGTCAGGATGGTCCGAAATTGACAATGCCGTTGATACGGTACGAGCTTACAGCGACAACTTAGCAATCTTCCAGTGCACAACGGCCTATCCCTGCCCGCCTGAAAAAATCGGTCTCAATGCCATCAAGCTCATAAAAGATCGCTATGAGCATCCCGTCGGACTGTCTGATCATTCGGGAACAGTATATCCGAGCCTAGCAGCGGTAACCTTGGGAGCTAGTCTCATTGAGGTCCATACGGTTTTCTCAAAGGAGTGTTTCGGTCCGGATGTGTCTTCTTCAGTTACAACGAAAGAGCTCGGGCGTTTAGTAGAGGGGGTCCGGATGATCGAGACTGCTATCGGAGCACCCGTTGATAAGGATGCAATTGCAGAGGAGCTTTCCGAGCTAAAGGTACTGTTTGGCAGGAGTATCTACTTGCGCCAAGGGCTTCCGAAAGGACATGTCATTGCGGCGTCAGATTTGATACTCCGGAAGCCAGGCTCCGGGATAACGCAAGACCAAATGGAAGCGGTGTTGGGGAAAAAGCTAAGGCGATCTTGTCCGGAAAATCAGCAACTCAAATTTGAGGACCTGGAATGAAGAAGGTGTGTGTTGTTGTAGCTAGCCGAGCGAACTACGGACGCATCAAATCCGTCTTGTCCGCGATCCAGGTTCACCCTGAGTTAGAGCTCCAAATAATCGTGGGGGCATCGGCGCTGCTATATCGTTTCGGAAAGGTCGTCGACATCATTGAGCGAGACGGCTTCGAAGTCACGTCCAGAATATACTCTATTGTGGAAGGTGAGAATTTGACGACGATGGCAAAGTCTGTCGGACTGGGGGTGATCGAACTTGCTACGCAATTTGAGAATTTGCGGCCAGACATAGTTCTCACGGTTGCCGACCGTTTTGAGACCATGGCAACTGCGATCGCAGCATCATACATGAATATTCGGGTCGCTCATACTCAGGGAGGAGAGTTGACCGGGTCGATCGACGAAAGCGTAAGGCACGCGATCACCAAGCTGTCGCACCTTCATTTTGCAGCCACCGAAGAGGCCCGCGATCGGGTCGTGAAGATGGGTGAGAATTCGGACTACGTTTTCAACACAGGTTGTCCGGCTATAGACGCCATTGCAAGTTTGGACGTTTCCCTTCCGGAAGACCTTTTCGCACGGTACGGCGGTGTTGGATGTGGGATAGACCCACGCGAGCCATACATTGTAGTACTTCAGCATCCGGTAACGACGGAATACGGGTCAGGCTTGGACCAAATCAACGAAACTCTCGAAGCAGTTCGGGGGGCTGGACTTCAGACAGTATGGCTCTGGCCGAACGTCGACGCTGGATCCGATGACGTCTCCAAGGGACTTCGTATGTTTAGGGAACGAAACCGGAATGCTCCCATACACTTTTTTAGAAATTTCTCCGTTGAAGACTATGCCAGACTTATCAACAACTGCGCGTGTCTTGTTGGCAATTCGTCTAGCGGCATAAGAGAAGCTGCATACTTGGGAGTTCCGTCGGTAAATATCGGAACCCGGCAACAGAGCCGTGAGCGGTCTGGAAATGTAGTGGATGTCGCGCACAACGCTGAGGAAATTCGCCTCGCACTAGAAGCGCAGGTCTCGCATGGTCGCTATGCGCCTAGCCATCTATATGGAGACGGCCAAAGTGCATCGCGTATCGCACAGCTGTTGGCTGAGACCGATGTACCAATTCAAAAAACGATGGGATACTAGAATTGTCGATGTCTCAACGTAAGTCTGGCGATCCAGAGAACTTTGACCGTAGTTGGCGAACGCGAAAGGAAGCGCAGTATAATCACTGGACAGCTGGCCAGCCAGCCAATCAAATTCAACTCGCGTTCCGATCACACTGGGAAGTGTTTGAAGAACTGCTAGGTCCGATGGCTTCCACCAAGGGAAAAGTATTGGAAGTAGGGTGCGGTCGCGGCAGCTTGTCTAGCTACTTTGCCGACAATGGTTGGGATTGTACCCTGCTCGACTACAGCCCAAGCGTCCTAGAAACTGCCAAGACGGTTTTCGCAAGAAACGGTCACTCAGCAACCTTCGTGGCTGGAGACGCGAACAAACTCCCATTCGACGATGGCTCGTTTGACGTAACTTGCAGTATCGGCCTTCTGGAGCACTTCGAAAACGTTCAGCAGGTGATATCCGAGCAAGCTCGCGTGTTGAGGCCAGGCGGCTGGTTTTTTGGCTACGTCGTTCCTGAACGGCCTGACAACGTGCAAAGGTACTTCAATTGGATAAATGCTGTGCTGAAGTTCTTTGCGGCCTTGAGCATGGGCAAGCGAAGAAACTTGGCAACCAAGCCGGAAATATTTCGGAGCGATTCCGCTTCACCCGAATACATTTCCAGTATGGCGGGGGTGCCCTACACTAATTTAACGGTCTTCGGGATGTACCCGCTGCCCATGATCAGCCATAGCCCCGAATTCCCATTTACGCTCCTGCCTAAGCCCTTGGAGTGGCTGTTGACCCGAATTTTCAGATTTGTTTTGGCTGCTAGGAGAACGCTTACCGGGCGACATGGCTGGATCTGCTCAGAACGGATGGGGCAAGCCTTCCTCATTGCGTTTCAAAAGCAGAGCACCGTCTCGTGATAATCGTAACCGCAGAACCTGACGGGTATCCTGAAGAAGCCAAAGATATTCTTACGACCTTGGGTGATGTGATAGAGCTGCCAGCCGGTCGATCTACTTTGCTTAGGGCCGCCGCCCAAGCGAACGTGCTCATCGTTCGCCTTGCCAATAAAATTGACCGAGAGGTATTTGAAAGCGCGCCAGCTTTAAGAATCATCGTTTCTGCGACCACTGGGCTCAATCACATTGACCTTGACGAAGCTGCCCGCCGTGGAGTGGCGGTTCTAAGCCTCAAGGGTGAGGTGGAGTTTCTGAAGACGATTACTGCAACTGCCGAGCACACGTGGGGCCTGCTGCTGGCACTCATCCGGAATATCGTTCCAGCGAGCGAAGCCGTACGTGCCGGCCATTGGGATCGTGACCAATATCTTGGCTTGCAGCTCTCTGGGCGAACACTGGGCATCGTTGGATATGGACGTCTCGGTCATATCGTCGCTGACTATGCCACTGCGTTCAGAATGAAAGTACTTTACGCTGACCCTTTCGTCAGCGACCGCGTCCTCAATGGGCCATCAAAGGTTGACCTCCCGACTCTGTTGGCTGAGAGCGATGTCGTTTGTTTGCTGGCAGCATACTCTGAGCAGAATCGCCATATGATCGGAAAGAATGAGCTAGCGTTGATGAAGCGAGACGCCGTATTCATAAATTCAGCTCGTGGTGAGCTCGTCGATCAAGCGGCGCTGCTGAACGCTTTGAGAAGCAATCAAATTGCAGGAGCTGCTTTGGACGTGCTAGATGATGAGGCAGGCCAAACACAGGCGTCATTGGCGTGTCACCCCTTAATTTCCTTTGCCCAAACTTCTGCTCGTCTTTTGATCACGCCACATGTCGGGGGGGCCACTAGAGACTCTATGCGTAATGCGGAAGTGTTCATGGCTCAGAAGCTTCAGAGCCTTATCAAACAGCAGCACCTTTTGTCTTGAGTAAGAATGCGCGATTGCAATGTTCGACTGTCGCGAAATGAAGATCGTCAAAGCGCGGTGATGAAATGATGCTTAAGGGTGTAATTCCGGTTGTTGTCGTTCCCATGACTCAACGTGGCGAACCAGACGTTGACGGCATCCACCGTCACATAGATTTCCTAACGAGTGCAGGCGTCGGTGGCATGTGGGCTCTTGGCTCTGCAAGCGAGGATATCAACATGTCGTTCGATCAGCGCTTAACAGTGGCGCGGGCGACAGCAGAGGCTAACCGCGGTCGCGTGCCGATTGTAGTCGGCAGTGGCCTCACCTCAATTGGGGATATTCTCAACTACGCTGATAAACTTTCAGATCTAGAATTTCACGGTCTGCACGTGCTGCCCTACGATCTAAAGATGGGTGAATCTCGCCTCATTCATCTTATTGAATACCTGGCGGATAGGGTGCCGTGGCCGGTCTGGCTTTATCACAATCCAAAGCGCGGGCGGCCATTCACTGATGCGGTAATTCGAGCGGTTAAACAACATTCCAACGTCGGTGGTATTAAGATTGGGGGCTATAACCTATCAGAGCTCACCGCAACACTGATGCATCGCGGTCCCGATTTTGACGTCGTAGGTGCTGGCGGCGGCCAAATGTTTCAGATGTTGTCACTCGGTTCTGAGGCACACACCACCAGCGAGGCATCAGTCTACCCTGAGATTTTCGTAGAGCTATTTAAGCTGTTCGAGGCAGGCAACCTGGATAAGGCGCGAGATATTCAGCTTAGCCTCATCCGGCTGTCTAAGTCGTTTCCGAGGACCGATAACGGCGAACATTCCGCCGAAGAAAAGTACATGCTGTCGCTTCGCGGTATTTGCGACGAATGGGTCAACCCACTATACCGAACACTGGAAGAGCAGGAAAAGCGCAAAATTGTGGAGAGTTTGCGCGCTTTCGGCTTCAATTGGGTTTAGGCGTCTACGTTCAAGTCATGGCAGAGAACCTTCCCAATGTTCTTGCTGTTGTGCCAGCAAAATTAACGTCAGTTAGGATCCCCCGAAAGAACGTTGAACAAATTTTGGGGACAGAATTGTTCCTGTATTCTGTCAGAGCAGCCTTAAGCTCGAAACTCATCACCCGCGTAGCTGTTAGTAGCGAATGTCCTGATGTTCTAACCCTCGCCAGCCGCGCAGGCGCTACTAGCATTCTCCGGCCGCCAGAGCTTTCTGCCCAATCAGTTCCAAATCAGGCCGTGCTCGAGCATGCACTAACCCAAATGCAAAGTGTCTCTGGGTTCTCTGCTGATATACTGGTCCTACTTCAGCCAACCCACCCGTTCCGAGCACCATCCGATATTGACCGCGCGATTGTCATGCTGAGGCAAAATTCAGACGCCACAAGCGTCATAGCCCTAAAACCAATCAATTCGTATAGTGGTCACTTGGATAACTGGCGTTTTGTACCACATGAACCGTTCTCAACTCCTCGAAACTTGCGGCAAACTGGGTACATCAACTCCGGGAGCTTTTACGCGTTACGTGTGAGTGAAACGCTATCGAAGAAAACTTTTTTCGGAGCGCACGTCTATGGGTTGCCGCTGAGCCGCCCCGAATTGGAAATCGACATCGATGAGCCAGCCGATCTCATCGTTGCGCGAGTCTTGGCAGAACACTACAAGGCTGATCTACTCAACTTCGGGCTAATAAAAGACTTAGCATGAGGATACTTGGTGTAACGCAGGGGAGCAGCCTGCAGGTCTTCCTGCAGCTGGGTAAGCTCCTCGCTCCATCCGGCAGTGGCAACGCTACTGCGGCGTACGTTGCCGATTCTCGAACCTTCAAATCAATGACGCGTCGCGACCCGTCATTGATTGACAGCATGCCGCTGTTGCGCGAGTGGGACATCACCGCTGTCGGAGCGCGGCGCAAAGTTGACTGGCAGCTGCTTCGTGAATTGGAAGAAGTGTATGGCGATCCCGTGTTATGGAACGTACTCCTGGCGGACAGGAGACTGTTCTTTGGGAAACTGTGCAAATATAGGCAGGATTATAAACCGCGCTTCTCACACCAAGAGTTGGGCGGAATTGTACTCGAGGCGATTGAGAAAATCAGCGCATTTGTCGACCGATTCAAGCCTGATGTTATTCTCTCATTTGGCACGGCGACGTTCGGAGATTATATTTTTTACCGTCTCGCCAAGGCTAAGGGCATTCCATACCTGCTGCTAAAATCCACGAAACTAGGTAACTTCGTGTCTTTAAATGACGACGCTGTAGAGCTCTCTTCACATATAGCTGCATTTTATGCGAGACCATCAACGATACCAGAACATGCAATTCTCGAAGCCGATGCTCAGATCGAACGCATTCGTGCACACGGCGTGAAATATGAGGGGGCGATCAAGCGATCTGCCCAGTTTCGTCCTCTGAAAGGCCTGGTTGCTATCGTGCGCGGAATTCGGCGCGACTTTCTGAGTGCCTTGGACCCTGAAATTCGCCGCGACAACCACGTTGATCCAGCTGTGGTCCATGCTTGGTACAGCTTCTTCGGACAACCACTTAAAGCGTCAATTGTGCGTCGTCGTTTACAACGATCTTGGATCGACACTCACCAGCTAGACACTGTACGAGATTTTGCATTCTTTCCGCTGCACTTTGAACCAGAGGTATCAATTCAAGTGTTCGGCCGGCCGTACCAGAACCAGATTGAGCTAGTTAGGAACTTGGCTCGTTCCCTTCCGGCCGGAATGCTTCTCCTTGTCAAGGAACATCCACGTTCAGTGGGTGTCCGGCCATACGGCTATTACAAGAAGTTGCTACAGATCCCCAACGTTAAGCTAGTTGATCCAGACTTACCTACCCATGTTCTAATAAGACAGGCCGCATTAGTCGGCGTGATATCGGGCAGCTCCGGTTTGGAGGCCGCAATTCTTGGGAAGCCAGTGCTAGTCTTTGGTACTCCGGCTTATAATCAACTTCCTCAGTCGATCGTTCGATATGCTTCGGATCAAAACGAACTTAGCAAAACGATCTTGGACCTTCTGCGCACCTACCGCCCAGACGAGCAGGCGCTTCAACGCTTTTTGGCGGCTCATATAGCTGGGTCGACCGCAGTCGATCTTTATAGCCTGCTTCTTGGTAAACCTGACCGGCATTTTGAAGGCCGGGAAGACGTTGCATTGGCTCAACGGCTGTCCCAGGATTTCCAAAAATTGGCAAACTATTGCAAAGCGCGGATATCGGCAGAAGATGCCCGACGAGCGCATCTATGAAAGTTGAGCTGCCGGGGCTACGTCGCTCGTTCGTGAATGCTTTCTCGGTCTGGCTATATCGACTGGGCAGCATACTCTTCGCGCTTGTCAGCGTTCCCTTGATCACAAGGCGATTTGGTTTTGAAGGGCTTGCGGTTTGGTTACTTGTCCAACAGCTGGCCAGCCACGCCCAGCTTCTAGAGCTGGGCTTAGCGTCGAGTCTTGGCCGGGTACTTTCCCGCGATCAAGCTTCAGGGGATAGCGCTGCCTACGTAGCCCACGCCACGTCGGCGATCGTCATCCTTCTGGGCGCGAGTTTGCTCTTGATGCTGGTCGCTCTGCCGCTGGGCCAGTATTTCCCGCACCTGTTTGACCTATCGCCTGCTTTGTATACCGATGCGATAGCCATGCTGTTCATTGCCGTATTCAGCACCGGCCTAACTTTACCCTTTCGCAGCGCAATAGGAGTGCTCACGAGCCAACATCGGTTTAGCCTCCAAGCCAGGATTGACAGCCTGGTTTTGTTCATTCGGTTATTTCTTGTGGTCATTGTATGCTCGCTAGAGTTGCCACACTCGTTGATTTTGTTGGCGCTGGCAGTGTTCCTGCCCAATTTATTTGGGGCAATGGCTCTTTTCGGTATTGCAGCAAAGCTGGCGCCTCAGAAACTATTTGTAGCAAGCTCCATAGGCATCAACCCTGTCAAAGAACTCCTAGATATTAGTCTTGCGGCAATGGTTGTGACTGCGGCCGCCGTATTATTGCGTCAAGGTAGTCCTGTTCTAACCGGGCTGTCACTCAATGCCGAAGCCGTTCCATTAATCGCGTTGCCGATTATGATCGTTTTCAGTGTCAGTCCATTTCTTGGGATAGCTAGTCAGCTTCTCTCACCTATTGCCTCCCAACTCGATGCCGAAAGCGATCGAAAGAGTTTGATGGCGATATTCTTTATCGCTGCGCGCTATTCGTTAGCAGCAGCCCTACTTATATTTGCAGCAATGTATGTCTTGATGCCAATGCTATTGCCTGAATGGCTCGGACGAGACTTGGTTCCGACAAGACACATCCAAGATATATATACTAATATTCTCATCATTTTTGCGGCTTACTGCATTACAATTCCAGCTCTACTGGCTCGCTCAGTGCTTATCTCAGTTGGCAGACACAGGACCGCAGCTCGCGGCGAGCTAACGAGTGCGCTCTTTGGACTTTGCATTGGTTGGGTGCTGTTAGAGTACTTCAATTGGGGCACAACTGGCATGGCCATTGGCATAGCAGGGGCCTACGTCTTTCGCGCTTTCGGCACCATAGTTTATCAGCTCGCGCGCTATTTCGATATTTCCGTGTTTCAACTATATGGGACCGCTGTGTGGCGTCCCCTTGCATCCGCGATGCCACTAGCTATTGGAGCAAAAGCCAGTTCGCTTGCTGGTCACCAATGGTCGCTATTCTTGTTCGCGATCTCATTCGTGGTTTGGCTTTTGACAGTCTGGTATATTGTCTTGGAGCGGGATCATCGCACAAGAATTAGTCGAGCTCTTAAAGCTCTCCGTCCTGCTAAGAGGAAAATTTAGTGCAGGTGATAACAGTCAACGCGTGTCCTTGTTGCGGTGGAGAAAAGTTTGTCCTCCACAACTTCAAGAACGACCGAGCAATCGATGCGTTTCGACAGTTAAGCAAGCGCAAGTACGCTGGTTTTATGGATGGCTGGGAGGATCAGCTCTCGCTGGATATTGCAGAGTGTTCTTGCTGCGGGCACCTGTGGCATCACACGCGCCCGGACCAACAAACTTTGTTCGGGATGTACGCCCAGGGACGACGTCTCAAGGGAGGCACGGCAAGCACCCATCCGACCTCTCGAATGAACTCCACCATGCGCGGCTTATTTAAAATTTGCCGCGGAAAAAAACTCTTAGACTATGGAAGCGGCGCCGGTCGGTGGTCCTCTGCAGCTCAACGCGCCGGCTTTGAAGTTGTTGCTTATGAACCAGCAAGTGGCCGTCAGGGCCTAACTGAAGTCGTGGAAACAGTCGACTCGTTGTCTGCCATTCAAGAACGTCGTTTCGATGCGATCAACTTGGAACAAGTACTGGAACATGTTCCAGACCCGGCTTCCATCCTCGATGAAATAAGGCAGTTTAGCCATAGCGAAACTGTGGTGAGGATCGCTGTTCCAGATGTTGGACTGAGCAGGCGAAATCTTTGGGATGACTTTCCGTTCAACGGCGAAACAATGCATATTCTCTCGCCTTTTGAACACTTGCACGGCTACTGCGAACAGTCTTTCAATACTCTTCTGACGCGCGTCGGACTGCGACCTTGCGCCATCACAACCTTGTTGTTCTCATGTCCTCATTATGCGATTAAGAAGTATGCGGCACGTTTTGGCGTCCCATACGGACGAACGATGATATTGGCCCGCTTCATCTAATGCTATTTTTCGGCAGGGATTACCCAAATGTACGGATGGCTGCTACTTCCCATTTTTGGGATAAGCCTGAACTTAGCTGTTGCGGACCATTTTGGCTTTAACGTTACCGCATTGCGAATAGCGACCACCTCTATAATAATTTTTTTGTTTCTTCGAACACTTCTGACAACCGCGCGACAGCGCCTTGCTCGCACTTTCGAATGGATCGCGATTCCAGCGCTTGTAACAGCATTGGGAGCTGTGAACGCTGTGGTCAGCACTCGCAGCGTAACCGAGCTGTTGTTATTCCTGTTCGAGATGAGCTCACCGCTGATGCTTTTTGTGATTTTTTATGCCGCCCCCATAACTAAAAGGCAAAAACAAGCGTTGGTGGTCCTGCTTCTTTTAGTATTTGCGGTGCAGATTCCTGTTTCTGTTGCGAAATACGTTTATTTTGGCGTGGACGAAAAACGCTGGATAGGCACATTCGACCACTCCGCCGGGCAATTAGGGCTATTAATGCCTATGATAGCTGTTTCTCTGTTGTGGGCCTACGCAATCAAAAAGCAGATCGTTTGGGGCCCGGTCATATTGATAGCTCTATTTTCTGCCGTCGGAATTATTTCCGAAAAACGCAGCTTTATGCTGGTGCTGCCGTTTCTGCTCATTTTCCTAAGCTGTTCTGCGGCTGTCTCCGATAGGTTTCAGCACTCCGCGGGCGAGTTCGTTCGGCGGTTTGGATTGGGAAAACAAGCGCTGACGGCTCTCGGCTTATCCTTGGCGGTTGCCGTTGGCTCGATTCATTTTATGCCTTCGCTCAATACTGATCGCCAAGAATTCAAGAGCCTAAAGACCGGAACTGTCGCAGCTTATGTCCGCGAGTATCTCACTCGTGGCTATGAATCCGAAATGAATACGTCTCGCCTTAGCAAATCAGAAAATCGCAACATTCAGCTCGGTCGACTTATGCTATGGGAGATGGCCATCGAAATGTGCCCCGAACGGGGAGTGAAGGCCTGTGCGCTAGGGGAGGGTGGCGGATGGCTGATACAGCATCCTCTGTTGCATAGTAAGTCAGAAGACTTCATGTTCGAACAGCTTGAGTTGCGCGGCCCGCGATCGACCGGAATTCGGCATCTGTTCGAGGTGGGAGTCATCGGTTTGGGCTTGATGTTGCTTTGGTTTGCTCAAATCGCATGGGGCATCTTTAGACGTGTAGGCAATGTTCAGGTCGGGTGGCTTGCGCTTGGCGCCCTGGGAGTTTGGAGTATCCAGGCATTCGACTACGTCTTATACTCGGAGGTAGCATGGCGGTCCGGAATCTTTACTCCGATAAGCTTGTTGCTCATCGGCCGCGTGCTGCGCTTGAAACCTCGTAAGTAGTTGGATGTTGTTTGTTTGGCTCGTTTCGCTTCGCTGCAGCTTTGTTGGTTCTAGTCACGCACTTTGGTGGCGTGCCGTTCGTGGCCGGTGCCGCAGTGTGGGGTTTCTTCATGCTAAGTGGATTTTTGATGAGTGGCGCTCTAAATCGCCGCTACGGCATCAACAGGTCTGGAGTTTCAGCGTTTCTCGTGAGCCGCGCCCTGCGACTTTTGCCTATGTATTGGCTAGCCATACTATCATCTGCCTTACTCATTTTGATTAGTGGGCGGCCTTCAGATGCCTTGCTCGTAAATACAGATCTGAAAATACCAGAAACGACGAGCCAATGGATTTCGAATTTACTGATCATGGGACAAACAACATTTGGGATAGGACGAAGTTCAGCGCTGTTGAGTCCCTCCTCCTGGGCTGTCGAAGTGGAGATATTAATGTATTTCTGCTCGTGCATTATACTTGCACGGAGCCGTCAGTTGGCAACGGGCGCATTTGTTTTGTTGCTGGCTGGCTATCCCTTTTTATGGTGGCATGCTAGGGAGTTAGTGAAGATTGGCGAGGCGACGCTGGGTAGCCAGCTTTTGTATAGTTTTTTACCTGCTGCCTTGCTTCCCTATTCAATTGGAACTTTGATGTGGTTCAATAGACATCGCTTTAAGAGTTTTGGATTGCGGGAACTTCTCGTCGGAATTGCCGGTTTGGTGGGCTGCACTATAGCAATTCATCCCTTCAGCGTGACATTGGCTTACGTTTTGGCTCTTCCCAGCTTAGTTGCAATTCTGGGGGCACTCATGTTCTGGCCTAGAAGTTCTCTTTTGGAAAGGATTGACACATTTCTTGGGCAAATGTCCTATCCAATTTATCTAACCCAGTGGAGTTGCGCTTTTGCGTTTGTTCTCGTCATACCGCGATCCTGGGGATTGCATTATGTCGACGGGACCCATTATGCGTATACGAGCCTGGGATTTACTTGCATATTGGCTCTGTCAATCGCAGTTGGGGCAGTGCTGGCGTGGTTTGTCGAAGCCCCACTTGAAAGGAGGCGTCATTCAATGCTCAGCGCCTATTTCCCGGCGGTCAAGCGTCAAGCTCTCGGTCTAGAGCGCCGTGTGTAGTATGATACCGTGGTCTAGCTTTTGCTTGAGCGAACTTGACTAAATCGATGTGTCAAATTCCTAACGCCTTACCGGATCTAGCCGGGTTGCGCAGCGCGGCTTCGCGTTACCTTAGTCTCATGAGCCAACAACCGAGGTCCGTGCGATTAACACAAGGTTCTGATGCAAGTGATTACGCGCGATGCTTTCTGATATTTCTAGGTCATACTTTAAAACAACCGTTGCCGATCGACAAAGAGCAATTGGCAGAAGATGTGCGCAGTGCTGTCCGCAAGCATCGATCTACCGCTCAAATTGATCAAAAGCCTTTTCGCCAGCTTTTAACGTTTTCGCTCAGCGCTCTTAAAGTTCTGAACGTTTTGCAAGATGACCCATTGGCCGAGTTGATTGAGGAGCAGATACCCTCCAATTTGCAAGTTGAGTTTGCGAAGTTCGGCTGCTTGGGAGGAAGACCGGGTGGCGGCAATCAAGCCATGTTTTTGGCAATCTTCCTGATACACGGTCGAGACTACCTTGGATTAAATGTTCAGTCTCTGATTGATGAATGGGTGGACCTGCACCTCAAAACAATGAACCGTTTCGGCTTCTGGGGACCGGGCAACGGTATGACGCATTTGCAGTTCCAGAATGGCTATCATCAGCACGAAATTCTAGAGTTCTTGGGCATCAGACCAGATCGGCTCGCCGCGTCAATGGAGGCGGTTTGCGCCCTTGCCGATAAGCAAGGACACTTTGCTCCTTATCCAGGGGGTGGAGGATGCTATGACTATGACGCAGTGTTCATGTTGACGCCCGACGGTCATGCCATCGATAAGGCCACATCAAAGCTGCTTTTGAAAACTGCCAATACTATTGCTCTCGAACAGAAAGCCGATGGAGGTTTTGCAGAGTCCATATATGTTCGTCCTCGAAGCATGGAAAGCCTGTCAATGTTTGCCGAACGTATGTTCGACGCCCGCCGCAGCCGGAGCCTGCTGATAGAGCGCCTTCGTTATGCAATTGCTCTTCAGCGCCCGAAGAATGATCGAATACACACGCATTGGAGCAGCTATTCTAGACATTGGTATGAGTCCAACCTTTGGGACACATGGTTTCGCGTCTTGGCTCTGGCGCGCATTGAAGCAGCCTTGCTTCCCGATAGCGCTTGGGATTGGGGCTTCATAGACTACCCTGGCATCGGCTATCATCATTCTTTGCGTCAAAGCCTTAGATAATCGGAACTTTCGATGCGCCTGCACTACATCTCACCATCAGTGCTTCCATCTCGTTCCGCGAACTCTGTTCATGTGGTCTGGCAATGCGACGGGCTTTGTCGTGCCGGTGCCGAGGTTACGTTGTACGCGAAGAGGTCTGTGCGCAAAGCAGATGAGCTGCCTCTTCGCATCCGCGAATCCTACGGGGTAGAACATCCCAGTCTAGAGTACGGGACTTTTTACAATTCAGTCAGTCTCGGCAGCAACCTGCAGATCGCTACCTTCTCTCGCAGGCAGGTATCGCGTGAAGCAACTGGTGCGATCGTGTCTCGCAACCTGTATGCCGCATACATGTTGGCGGTTGCTCAAAAATTGCCACTGGTATTTGAAACTCATCAGTTGGAGTACGGCTTTCGGAAGTATCTGCAGCGAAGCATATTGGACTGTCCATGGGTTCAAACCATCTCGATCTCGAACCACTTGGATACCCTACTTCGAGAGCATCACGGGCTGGATCGGCTTTCCACGCTTGTATTGCATGATGCTGCCCCGGAAGGGTGCGCCGTTGTGCCGGCGAACGAACGGCGGCCCCGCCTGAAGGCCTTAGAAGAATCCGCCGGTGGACCTTGGAAGCTAGTGTGCGGGTATTTTGGTCATCTTTATAAGGGCCGCGGGATAGACGTGGTGCAAGCAATGGCCGCCGCCTCTCCAGAAAACCTTTTTCTTGTGTTTGGAGGAACTCCTTCAGACGTGACCCAAAACCGGAATAAAAACAAACTAAGAAACCTCATCTTCAAGGGACACGTGCCGCACCCGCTAGCACGCCAACTAATGAGCCTTATGGACGTGCTGTTGATGCCATATCAGAGCAAGGTTTCAGTTGGAGTTTCGAGGCATGACACTGGCCGTTGGATGTCGCCTATGAAGATGTTTGAGTATCTAGGAGCTGGGGTACCTATAATATCGTCGGATCTTCCAGTGTTGCGGGAGGTACTAAGCAATGAGCACAATTGCCTCCTTGTTCCTCCTTCTGATCCTACCGCTTGGACGAATGCTCTGTCTCGCATCGGAAGCGAACCTGCTTTGGCGGAACGTATTGGAACGAACGCCCATAAGGACTATGCGCAAAAGCACACTTGGACACGCAGGGCAGAAGCAATCATGTCGGTGGCAAAGCAGCTTTGATGCAAACGGTCTTTATCCTTGTCCCGTCACCGCATGCGACAGGACCTGTCAAAGGCGCGTACGCCTTGGCCAACGCCATTATTGCTAGGCGTCGAGTTGTTTTAGTTTTTTTGAAATCAGGACCTGGAGTCGATGCTATCTTGGACAAGCGCGTAGAAGTGGTGTCGTTGGCTCACGCGGACGGATGGTTTGGCCGGGTGCGCGCTTACCGCAAATTACTCATTGATGCCGGCGGCCGAAGCAATGCCGGTTCAATTTCCATGTGTCTATCGGCAGATCTAGTCAATTCACTTTGCTCCAAGCAGGCCGCAACGTGCTCTAGCGTGAGAGGAAATCTTTTCCGAAATTATTATCATGACTACGGGTATTCTGGCTTGCCATTGGCATTCGCTCATCTGCAAGCGCTAAGAGCCTTCGACCGGGTTGTGGCCATGACCCAAGTCATGGCGGACCAAATCAATCGTGTTACAGGCCTGCATCCGGACGTGATTGGCAACTTTGTAGACGAACTTGCGCTTGATGCTTATCGTCAAACCTTTCCTAAGGATAGAGAGAGGCTTCGCTTTGTTTTTGTTGGTTCGCTTACTAAGCGCAAAAGACCCGAACTTGCCGTTGCTGCGATGAACGCCTTTCGCAACCAAAACGTACATCTCGATGTTATTGGTGATGGGCCCCTGCGCATGCAGCTTGAGGGCATCGTTAGGGATATGGAGCTAGGTAATCACGTGCGGCTGCACGGCCATCTTGCCGATCCCTACCCTTTTATTGCCGACGCCGACGTGTTCGTACTTCCATCTTCATCGGAAGGCGTTTCACGCGCAGCACTTGAAGCTCTTCACCTAGGGTTACCTTGCGTATTGCGGAAGGTGGATGGAAACGCCGAATTACTTGAGCAACCCGAAGCAGGCACTGTGTTCGATAGCGATGAGGATCTCGTTCCTGCGATGATTAGGGCGGCAGCGATTTCTCGCGAAAGAACGGCAAAGACAACATTACTTCCAGAAGCTTTTCGTCAAATTGCGGCAGCGGATCAGTATGTAGAGCTACTTGAACGGTCACGTTCTTGATCCAAGCAAAATATTCGGCGCATCATCCTTACAACACAGCAGTGCCCCACGTGATTGTACCGGCCCAAGCTCAAGTTCAAGGCGACTCAGCTAACATCACATTTCTTTAGGCAGGCAGCCTTGCGGTCGTGACGTCTATCAAGTCGCCGACGAAATTTTTTAAGAATTGAGCGGTTTTGGCTAGGATTGAGCATCCAGAACATGCCTGACATAAGCTGCGTAACTTGATTTGCCTAGCCGGGCGACCCATGGCTCTAGGTCCTTAGTTGTAACAAAGCCCATTCGAAGTGCTATTTCCTCGAGGCATGAGACCTTGTGTCCTTGACGCCTTTCAAGCGTCGCAATGTAGTCGCCTGCATCAAGAAGACTGTCAAATGTTCCAGCGTCTAGCCACGCATAGCCTCTGCCTAAACGTTCTACAGTTAGAGCCCCCTCCTGCAGATACATTTCGTTAAGCGTGGTGATTTCTAATTCACCACGCGCAGACGGTTGAACACGGCGAGCAAGCTCTATGACTTGATTGTCGTAGAAGTACAGACCAGTAACAGCCCAACGCGACGAGGGCGTGTCTGGCTTCTCTTCGATCGAAATTGCACGCCCGGTTTCGTCAAAGCTGATTACGCCGTAACGTTCCGGATCTCCGACTTCATAAGCAAAAACTGTTGCGCCGCTGGTCAACCCTGCGACACGCTGCAGTTTTTCTGTGAAACCATGTCCATAGAAAATGTTGTCTCCGAGAACTAGAGCGCATGTATCATCGCCGATAAAATCGGCTCCAATAATAAAGGCTTGGGCTAGTCCATCAGGTGACGGCTGTTGTGCATAGGAAATCTCCAATCCGAATTGGTGTCCTGTGCCAAGCAGCTTCTTGAACAAGGGCTGATCCGCCGGTGTCGTGATGATTAGAATTTCCCGAATGCCTGCGAGCATAAGAACCGACAAAGGGTAGTAGATCATCGGCTTGTCGTAGACAGGAAGCAGCTGCTTCGAAACCCCAATGGTGAGGGGATAAAGGCGGGTGCCGCTTCCTCCCGCGAGTACAATTCCCTTCATATTCATATTCCCGTGTTCAGGATGGGACCAACTAGTTCATCAAGACAAGCCTCAAGCCCGACATGCCATGGGGCCAAGTCTATTCCGTAAGTCACTCGTATTTTGGTTGTGTCTAGTTTGGAGAATGCTGGCCTAATTGCACGTGTCGGATATTCACATGTTGGAATTGGCTCTACTTGAACGTTTTTCCCTCCCCGGCGAACCGCTCCTTGGACGATTGCTGATGCGAATTCGTACCAGCTGGTCTCACCCGCTCCTGAGACGTGAAACAGTCCCCAACAGTTCGCATCCAGGGGCTGCTCGCCATGAATCCGCGCAGCAATTTTTCCGACCGTCCACGCCAAATCATTGGCAAATGTGGGCGTGCCGACTTGGTCTGAAACAACTCGGATAACGTTGAGCTCGTTTGACAACCTCAAAATGGTTTTAACGAAATTTCTTCCCGTAGGACTACAAACCCATGACGTCCGCAAAATAATATGGTGAGGATTTTCTGCAGCTAAGCGCGCCTCCCCTTCTAGTTTTGTGCGACCGTAAACTGTTTCAGGCCCTGTCTGAGCGCTTTCCGGATAAGGGGTTTGGCTTTTTCCATCGAACACGTAGTCCGTCGAAAAATGCAGCACTGGGGCTGCCACCTTCGCCGCCGCTCGAGCTATGATACCTGGCGCGACAGCATTAATTTGGTGAGCGGTGTCGGCGTCGTCCTCGGCTTGATCAACGGCAGTATAGGCAGCGGCAAGCACAACAAGAGTCGGCTTCTCCTTGGTTATCATCTGCTCTGCACGTTCGGGGTTCAACAAGTCTACTTCCGGCCGGCCGATTGTAACGACGTCCGCTCCGAGATTTGGCAAGTGAAATTGAAGGGCCTGCGCGACCTGACCGTTACGGCCGATCACCATGATCCGGGCGGGCCTCATTATCTGACCTGTTCGTTTTCGGATGGAAGGTCTTCGTTTCTTATGAGGCCAAGTCTTTCACCGCGGTACTTACCCTCGCGTACTGGTCGCCACCACGCTTCAGACGTTAGGAACCAGTTGACCGTCTTTTCAAGACCCGTTTCGAATGTTTCGAGTGGTTTCCATCCCAGAGTCTGCTCGGCTTTCGATGGATCAATAGCGTAGCGCCGATCGTGTCCTGGCCTGTCTTCGACAAACTCGACAAGGCTGCGCCGCGCCATGGGCCCTGGCCGCAGTTTGTCTAACAGCTCGCATATTTGAACGACGACATCCAGATTGGTACGTGGTGTCTT
>JBGTSB010000010.1:0-8392 GCA_041940525.1 Hyphomicrobium sp. | reverse complement strand
ACCGGGGAAGGTGCAAGTATGGATTTTCTACTGAGCCCTTGTTCCGTAGCCATGCGTGTTGTCGTCTTTGTCGCCGTCGTCGTCGGTCTTTCCACCCAATATGTATGTTTCGCCTATCTTGCCTTGCTGGAGGGCCAATACAAGCCCTCGCACATGATCATCTACATACAGCCAATCACGTTCTTGCTGGCCATCGCCGTAAACCGGCAACGGCTTGTACTCCAAAGCATTAAGAATGATCAAAGGTATGAGCTTTTCGGGAAAGTGATATGGGCCGTAATTATTCGAGCAGTTTGTGATGATCGCTGGAATGCCATACGTCTCATGCCAAGCCGACACGAGATGATCTGATGCAGCCTTGCTGGCAGAATAGGGAGAGCGCGGGCAGTAAGCACTCTCCTCATTGAAGAACTGTCCGGGCGCAAGCGTGCCAAAAACTTCATCGGTTGAGACATGCAAGAACCTGAAGTCAGATTTTTGCCTGGGTGCTAGACCCGACCAATACCTTCTAACGGTTTCGAGAAGGACGTGCGTTCCCAAGATATTGGTATGCACAAATTCTGCCGAACCGTTGATAGAGCGGTCGACGTGGCTCTCTGCTGCAAGGTGAAAGATGGCACTGGGTTGCACCTGGTCAAATAATTCTTCAATTGCTTGCCGGTCGCAGATGTCAGCTTTGACGAATTTAAAATTCTCCATCTTACTAATCGGATCGAGAGACGACAGATTTGCAGCATAAGTAAGCTTGTCGACAACCGCCACGTTCCAGCCGCACTCGCCTACGAGATGCCGCACTAGCGCAGAACCGATGAACCCGGCCCCACCGGTGACTATGACCGTTCGGCTACCACTCATTGCGATTTGCTCGTTCCTTGCCTTGTGTGAGCGGGCGCCGGAGAATACGGGAACGGCGATGTGAATTCCCGCAACGTCAAATTTTTCCTGTCCTTGTCGGATAGGGTCGCATGTTGTTCGTCAACCGGCCACGGGATCCCAAGATCAGGATCGTTCCAAAGAATGCCTTTGTCATGCATCGGACTGTAAATGCCAGAAACTTTGTATTGAACTTCCGTCTCCGCCTCCAAAGTGGCCAACCCATGAGCAAAGCCCGTTGGAATGAAGAGCTGCCAGCCGTTCTCGGCTGACAATTCAATTGAGATATGTTTTCCAAAAGTCGGCGATCCCTCCCGAATGTCAACTGCCACATCGAGAATGCGGCCGCGCGAGCATCGGACCAGTTTTGCCTGTGCAAATGGTGGTATTTGAAAATGCAGCCCCCGAACAGTGCCCTTGGACACTGACATGGAGTGGTTGTCCTGGACGAATTCGCAGTCTATCCCATGCTTTTTGAGTGACACTTGATTGTAGGTCTCTACAAAAAAGCCGCGATCATCCTGGAATTTGCGAGGCCGTATTAACTTTACTTCCGGGAGTGAAGGATCTGCCGGGACAACTAAAGCCGGGTCAGAAGTCGATGACAAAGCGGTTATTCCTCTCGTTGAGCCTGCCCCGCCGAGCCTCAGGTGACCGACATAAGATGTGTTTCGTTGGGTCGGCTGTTCCTTGCTTACGCGACAGCGACAGTTTTCCTAAGCGACTATAGCAGAACCGATCAAGTTCATATATTTCAGTCGAACAATTATTCGGTCGAGCTCCAGTCTTCGCTATGCCGAGTTGCGCGAGCGGCAACTGTCCGCCCTGAGGTTCGCCCTCAAGGACGCCATAGCGTGACGTTCTCGGGCTTCTGTGATCGATCCAATGCACATTTGACATCGAGCACGACACCGCCGCCATCCGAAAGGAGTGAGTGAACCAGTTTCCACCCTTCGCTTGCAAACGCACGGTGTTGGACGGCCAATATTATCGCATCGGCTGCTCTTAGCTCCTTGCGGTCCATCAGCTTCAGCCCATACTCGTGCTCTGCCGCATTTTTTTCCGCTATAGGATCGTAGACCTGAACTTGGATGCCAAAGCTTGCCAGCTCTTGGGCAATATCTATGACTCGTGTATTGCGCACGTCCGGCACATCCTCCTTAAAAGTGAACCCAAGGATTGTGGCCGTTAAGTTGCCCTTGTTACTCTTCCCGCTCTTCAGCATCAGCCGTATACATTCGCGGGCGATACGCTCACCCATCCCATCGTTAACACGTCTCCCCGACAGAATGACTTCAGCATGGTGTCCAAAACGCTCCGATTGGTAGGTCAGATAGTATGGGTCGACGCCAATACAGTGCCCACCAACAAGCCCCGGCCGGAAATTTAGAAAGTTCCATTTTGTCGAGGCGGCGTCCAACACATCACTCGTATCGATCTCAAGCTTGTTAAATATGAGCGACAGCTCGTTTACGAAACCGATGTTTATATCGCGCTGCGTGTTTTCGATGACCTTGGCAGCCTCGGCGACTTTGATCGATGGAGCTATGTGAATTCCTGCGGTCACAACCGCCCGATATGTCTCAGCTATGATTTTCTCGGTAGGCTCATCGGAACCGGAAACAACCTTTTTGATCGTCTCGAAGCGATGTACCTTATCGCCGGGGTTGATGCGTTCAGGAGAGTATCCGACGGTAAAGTCTTTGCCAAAATTGAGCCCTGATGTGCTCTCCAAGACAGGAACGCAGTCGTCTTCGGTCGCCCCGGGATAAACTGTGCTCTCATAAACAACAATATCGCCGCGCTTGAGCACGCTGCCGACCGTTTTGGACGCGCTCATTAGCGCGCTCATGTCGGGTCGGTTCGCTGAATCTATCGGCGTGGGGACAGTGATGATATAGAAGTCACTGTTGGCCAAATCTTCGACTGAAGCTGTCATACTCAATGACGCCGAGGCCAATTGCTCAGAGGTACATTCCATAGTCCGGTCGTATCCACTCTGGAGCTCTTTTATGCGCCCTTTGTCGATATCAAATCCAACCACGTCAAACTGAGCGTTTGCAAACGCTACGGCTACTGGCAGCCCTACGTATCCCAGGCCGATGACCGCGACACATCGCTTCTTCCTCTGGACCAAGTCCCACCCCTGACAGCTGTTGGTTGTTCCGACTATCCAAGATCACAGCTGGGACTACAGCGCAAGTCCGGGATGACAGGGTTTCAGAGGTTTCAGAAATCACCGTCGCGACCAGTTCGCCCGGGCAGCGCGATGGTGAACCGTCATGTGTCCCAGACTGCGACGCAGCTTCTCAAGCGATGCCACTAGGCGTCGGCGCCCTGCCGACTGAGCAGCGGTCTTCAATATGAAGGGCGATCAAGTCCGCCAAAGTGGCCGGCCTGCAGTCTCTGGGACGATCAAGGCGTTGTCCCATGTCGATCTGCTGTTCTACATCTCTAGCCCAGCGCATCGAAACGTATATCTGCCCTTGCGGGGCACTTGGACGCGCCATCTTCTGGATTTCTGTTTTGTGATCGTCGCCATACGTGTGCGATATGCGTGCCGCGAGCTTGCGTAGAGGCGCGAAACCGTGCGAACAGATGCGAACATACGTGTACGCTTTGGGCGGTGCGCACCCTGATACTACAGGAAAAGTCTTGCAATACCCGGCACATAAGTTCTGCGTAGCTCCGATGATGGATTGGACGGACCGGCATTGCCGGACGTTTCACCGGCAGCTGACGCGGCATGCTCTGCTGTATACCGAGATGGTGACGGCGGAGGCGGTGATCCATGGTGAACGCGAACGGCTCATTGGGTTTAATCCAGACGAGCAGCCGGTGGCGCTGCAGCTTGGCGGGTCTGATCCGGCGAGGCTGGCGGAGGCCGCGGCCATCGGAGAGTCGTTCGGCTACCAGGAGATCAACCTCAACATCGGCTGCCCGTCCGACCGGGTGCAGAGCGGCCGGTTTGGCGCCTGCCTGATGGCGGAGCCGGAGCTTGTTGCCGCTAGCGTTCGCGCAATGGCTGATCGCGTTTCGGTGCCAGTGACGGTGAAGTGCCGGATCGGGATCGATGACCAGGACAGCGAGCGAGACCTGACGCGCTTTGTCGAGACCGTAGCCAGCGCCGGATGTAAGACGTTTATCGTGCATGCGCGCAAGGCCTGGCTGTCGGGGCTTTCGCCCAAAGAGAACCGGGATATTCCACCGCTGGATTATGATCGTGTCTACCGTCTCAAGGACAACAACCCGCAGTTGGAGATCATCATCAACGGCGGCATCACCACGATCGAGGAAGCGCTCGCGCATTTGCAGCACGTCGATGGCGTGATGATGGGGCGGACAGCTTATCAGACGCCGTATGTGTTGGCGGATGTGGACCGCGCGATCTTTGGCTCCGATGCGCCTCGGGTGGAGCGGGCTTCCGCTTTGAAGACGCTCGTCCCGTACATCAATGCTCATCTGGCGCGTGGCGGCCGCTTATCGAACATCACCAGGCATGTGCTGGGCATTTATCATGGTATGCCGCGCGGACGGCTGTTCCGCCGGCATTTGAGCGAGAACGCGGTCAAGCCTGACGCCGGCGTTGAGGTTCTGCTGGACGCCATTGCGCTTGTCGAAACACCGGCCCGACGTGACGACGCCGCGCACGCAGCGGCGTAAGGAGACGGGGCATGGAGGAGATGTCTTTCGCCGCGTTGATTGTGCTCGCGGTCGCGATGGGCGCTGTCGGAGCGCTGACCGGGTTCCTCGCTGGCCTGTTGGGCATTGGCGGCGGCGCCTTGCTCGTTCCCGTTCTCTACGAAGCTTTCACGCTATACGGCGTCGATGAAGCCGTGCGCATGCAGGTGACGCTTGGCACCGTGCTCGGCGTGATTGCGCCGACGGCGATGCGCTCGTTCGCCGGCCATCACGCGCGCGGCTCAGCGGACATGTCTGTCATCCGGCGGATGGGCCCGTGGGTTGTTGCCGGAGTGATCATCGGCGTGGTGATCGCGCGGGACGCCAGCAGCACGGCATTGCAGGCTGTCTGGGCTGTTTGCGGCAGCCTGCTGGCACTGAAGATGGCATTTGGGCGCGAGGATTGGCGCCTGGCCGACGACATTCCACGCGGGTGGCTGACGGAAGCGATTGCATCGGTGATCGGCATCGCTTCGGCTTTGATGAGCATTGGTGGCGGCGCGTTCATGACGGCGTTCTTGACTTTGTATGGGCGTCCGATCTTGTCCGCCGTCGCGACGTCATCCGGCTTCGGTCCGCTCATCGCCGTGCCTGGTACGATCGGTTTCATTTGGGCCGGATGGGACGCGCAAGGGCTGCCGCCATTTACACTTGGCTATGTCAATTTCCTCGCCGTGGCGCTGATCATTCCCGCAAGCTTGCTGACAGCGCCCATTGGCGTGCGCCTGGCCCATGCATTTTCCCGGCGCCAGTTGGAGCTTGCCTTCGCCACCTTCTTGTTCTTCGTGGCCGCGCGCTTCCTGTACGCCGTCTTTACCTAGGCTTGGAATGCGAAAAGCCGCCCTCGGTTCTGAGGGCGGCTTTTCCAACTTTGACTGATATTCGCCTCCTAGTGCGTGGCCGCGCCAGCCAGCGGGCTGATAGCATTCGGCGGTGGGATGAATGCTCCCAGCGCCATGGGCGGCGGCGGGAATGCGCTGGATGCTGCGACGACCGGCGTGTCGCGACGAACCACGGCCGTTTGGGTGCTATCGCCGAGACCGCCTGGCTCTTCCTTCAGGTGCGTAACCCACCAGCCGCTCACGTCCGCCTCATCTTGCTGCGCAGCAGTCGGCGATTGGGCGCCTGCGGTGTTGCTGGCAAGCGTAGCTCGTGCTTGCTGCACCTGCTCAGATTGACCGCGGTAATTGCCCTCTTTCGGCATCAGGCCAGGCACCGATATGGCCGCAAAGGTCAGGACGGATTGGGTGTCCTTATCCGCTGCTCCATCCAACTTGCTGACACGCTCAATACGCCTCAAGACATCCGGCAAGTCGCTTGGGTTGATTTCAGAGTTCGCCGACAAGCGCAGCGACAGTTCGGCTGCTTCGTCGTCTACAGCCAGTGCTGTGTCGACAGCTTCAGCGCCGCTGCCTTGGCTATAGAGTGTCCATTGGCCAATTGGGGAATCTCCCGCGCGTGCGGACGCTGCAAATTCTGAGAGGCCAACCGAGATCGCGGAGCGGCGTGACAGACCGTTGGCATCGCCTTCCAGCTGCGCGACTTCGAGTTCCGGGGCCGCGTCCACGGGTTCCGGTGCGTTCGCGGATGCAGAGTTGGCGCAATCCGCTTTGACGGACGATGCCGCCTTACCACCCGCTTCGATGGCAAAAACATATGCGGTCGTATCCGGAGCCGTGAAGGAAGCTTCCGCCGGGCCTTTGCCAGCCGTCAGGATCGTCCTCGGCGCGCCTTGCCCGCTGACGAGTGTAACCGTCGCGCCCTGGGCGCCGCCACCGCATTCGAATTTGATTTTCTCACCGGCGCTCAACTGAACCATGCGCGTCGATCGCTGTCCGGCCGGCAGCTCAACATCTAGTGTGCCGCCAGCAATTGCCTTGCAACCGGGTGCTCCGGCGAACGCGCTGTGGTGAGGCGCGATCGCAAACGTGACAACAGCTCCCAGGGCCCACAGACACACTCCCGTCTGAACGCCTAACGAACCAAACTGCCGCATTTTAACCCCTCAACTTTCCCCTGAACCTTGCCCTCATACGTCTGCTTAAAAGCGACGGAAAAATGTCCATAATCAAAATCTTAGATCTTGAAAATCTGTGGCTGTCAGGTTTTCCACAGTGGCACTTTTGCGTCTTGTGGAGAGGCGCTTCACGGTGCTCCGAGAAGCCCTTCAAGCGCGCCCTTCAGGTCTTGCGCGTCGTACGGTTTGCTTAAAATCAGCGCGGTGGAAAACCTGGGATCAATGGCCGCGCCCTTGCCCTCGCCTGTGGCAAACGCAAATGGAATGCCTCGTTGCATCAGCGCCTCAGCGACTGGCCAGCTCTTCTTGTTGTCGAGTTCGATGTCCAAGATAGCCGCATCGATATCCGCGGCCTTGGCAAGCGCTAAAGCGCCGTCGAGCGTGTGGGCAGAGCCCGCGAGCGCGTAGCCCAACTCATCCAGCATGTCTTCCAACAGCATGGCGATCAGTGTTTCGTCTTCTACGACCAATATTCTTTTTTTCTGGTCCAAGGGACCTCCATTGGCACGTTGAATGGCGCGCTTTGCGCGTTCGACTGTGCTAAACGGGTTCAGACGCAATATTGTTCTATAAAAAGTGCTGATCTTCTCACGCCAGCAGCCCCACACGCAGAGGTAATCGCGATTTCCGGACCGACACTCTCATTCATTGTCGCGGCTGCTCAAAACGGCGTGATCGGGCGCGGTGGCGACTTACCCTGGCGCCTGAGTTCGGATTTGAAGATGTTCCGACGTCTCACGATGGGTAAACCCATGATCATGGGCCGGAAGACGTGGGCGTCGCTCAAGGGCCCGCTTGATGGCCGCGACAATATCGTGATCACCAACGACACCGCATTTGAGGCAAGCGGCGCGATGGTGGTCCGCACGGTCGATGACGCGATGCGGGTAGCGCACAATTGTGCGGCGCAGCGAAACGCGGACGAAATTATGGTTATCGGCGGCGCGCAAATTTTTGCTGCGCTGCTTCCTCACGCTGACCGCATGTATTGGACGTGCGTTGAGGCCGACATTGATGGCGATGTTTTCTTCCCAGGGTTTGATCGCGCGGCTTGGCGCACTGTCTCTTCAGAGACGTTACCACGAACTGAAAGAGACGAATTCGACGCCACGTTGCATGTTCTGCAGCGCGATAAGACTTAAATACCCTCTTAGCGGAACCTTGCCTCAGCAAAGTCTCACGCGATGGGTAGTACACAGGGGTTGAATGCCCTATAAGCCCCGGCGATAGGTCACTATTTCTTGCGCGGCGAGGGAGCCGCATTACGGAGTATGTATTATGGCAGCGTGGACACCTGAGAGCTGGCGGTCAAAGCCCATCGTGCAGGTGCCGGATTATCCCGACGCTCAGGCTTTGAAGGACGTCGAAGAAAAGCTCGGGACATTTCCGCCTTTGGTTTTCGCAGGTGAAGCCCGCCTTTTGAAGAAGGCGTTGGGCCAGGTCGCGCTCGGCGAAGGGTTCCTTCTGCAAGGTGGTGATTGCGCGGAAAGCTTCCTTGAGCATCGCGCCGACAACATTCGCGACTTCTTCCGCGTGTTTCTGCAAATGGCGATTGTGTTGACGTACGCTGGTGGCTCACCGGTGACTAAGATTGGCCGTATCGCTGGGCAATTCGCGAAGCCGCGTTCATCGCCAACGGAAAAGCGTGGAGACTTTTCTCTGCCGAGCTACCGTGGCGACATCATCAATGGTTCAGAGTTCACACCGGAAGCGCGAACGCCTGATCCTGCCCGGCAGCTTGAAGCCTACCGTCAATCAGCGGCTACGTTGAACTTGATCCGTGCGTTCGCTTCGGGCGGCTATGCCGATCTGGAGCGCGTG
>JBGTSB010000009.1:0-69890 GCA_041940525.1 Hyphomicrobium sp. | reverse complement strand
AGCTGATCAAGGCCGGTTACGAGACCTTGTGCGAAGCCGGCTATGCGCCGGAGATGGCCTATTTCGAGTGCCTGCACGAAGTGAAGCTGATCGTCGACCTCATCTACGAAGGCGGCATCGCCAACATGAACTACTCGATCTCCAACACGGCCGAGTATGGTGAGTATGTCACCGGTCCGCGCATCATCACGCCCGAAACCAAGGCGGAGATGAAGAAGGTGCTGGCCGACATCCAGATGGGCCGCTTTACGCGCGACTGGATGACAGAGTGCAAGGCCGGTCAGCCAAGCTTCAAAGCCACGCGCCGCCTCAACGACAGCCACCAAATCGAAGACGTCGGCGCCAAGCTCCGCGCCATGATGCCGTGGATCGCCAAAAACAAACTCGTAGACAAAGGCCGCAACTAAGCGGTTTACCGTGGCGGGGCTATTGCCCCGCCGTCCACTACCAAGCCAGCGCGCGGATGGTCTTGTCTAGCGCGGCGGTAATCCGCGCCAACGTGGCGGTGTCGACTTTGTCGGGCGTGTCGGTCGGCCTGTGGTAGTGCGGATAACGGAAGGGCGCGGTGTCCGTCAGCATCAGGGCCGGGATGCCAGCATCGGCGAAGGCCTTGTGATCTGACCAGGCGATCCCAGGAATGGATTCCGGTGCGATGCCACCAATCGTCGGCACGCTCGCGTGCTCGCGAAAGCTGCCGATGACATCGTGAAGAAATGACCGCGACCCCGGCATCGCGACGAAGGCGAGAAAATTGCCCGTATCGGAATAGATCAGATTAAACGGAAACGGATACTTCTGGCTCCCCGGCTTGTCCGAGAACCACCCCATCGTTTCCAGAGACAGCATACCTGTCACGTTCTCCTGGCGTTCCTTCAGCCATTGAACAAAGCGGAAGGCACCATGATCGGGACCGCCCCAGTAGGGCGCTTCTTCGTTGACGAAGGCGACCAAATAGATACGCGTGGTCTGTGGCTTGTACGAGGTCAGCATCCGAGCCAGCTCGATAACGGAAGCCGTGCCGCTCGCGTTGTCGTTGGCGCCCGGCGATTCTCCCGCTGAATCGTAATGCGCACCGATCACCAGGCTGCTTTCAGCGGCCATCTCGGGCTCGATCGTCACCCATATGTTGCGAACCGGGATGCCGCCCGTCTTAAAAACTTGCCGTTGCGGCTGATATCCGTACCCCGTGAAGGCGGCCTCGATTGCCACCGCGGAGCGTTCCAGGGCAGCAGCGCGCAAGACGTTATGCGGCTCGCTCGCGATTGCAACGATATGGCCTTTTAGACGCTTGGCGAGATCCGCCTCTTGCGCGGTCAAGGCAGGCGCCGGCCCCGAAAACGAGGTCCCAGGAACCCAAAGAGCATAAAGCATCACCGCGCCGGCAAGAGCGGCACCGCCCCCAAGCAAAGCCAAGACGATCCACACGGCTGTCTTCAAACCCGCCACTCCCGGTAACTTCTCCTGTTTTAAGCCATTTCCTGGCCGAAGGCGCTTTGCTGGCTAAAGCCGCCGCCTTTCTTTCTCCCGCAACGCATGGTGATATAAATGGCAGCGACCCGGCCCGCCAAGGGCAGAAATCTCAGAACAAACATGGATCACCATGCAGCGGCTTAAAATCCCCTTCTATTGTCTGTGCGTTTGCCTCTTGACCATCAGCGCGGTCAGCTGGCTGTTCTCCTCCGCACCGGCGGATGCCCAAAGGCGTGTACCACCACCTTCCAAGGCGGCGGTGCAGTATTCCTATGCTCCGATCGTCAAACAAGCCGCCCCGGCCGTGGTCAACGTCTATGTCCGGCGCCGCGTCGCGGCCTTCAACTCCCCGTTCGCTGATGATCCGTTCTTCCGGCGCTTCTTTGGCGAACGCTTCGGCATGCCATCGGACCGCATTCAAAGCTCACTTGGCTCCGGAGTTATCGTCAGCCCTGACGGTGTGGTTGTCACAAACACGCATGTCATCAAGGGGCGCGGCGCCACCGAAATTCGTATCGCGCTCGCAGACAAGCGCGAATTCGATGCCCGCGTTCTCTCCCAAGACGAGAAGACCGATATCGCGATCCTAAAAATCGAAAATGCCAACGAAGAATTCCCAGCGATCGACCTGGAAGATTCCGACACGTTGGAAGTCGGCGACCTGGTTCTGGCCATCGGCAACCCTTTCGGAGTAGGGCAGACAGTCACCAGCGGAATCATCTCCGCCCAGACGCGATCCGGAATCGGCCGGTCGGACTCACAAGTCTTCATCCAAACGGACGCCGCGATCAATCCAGGCAATTCCGGCGGTGCGCTCGTCGACATGTCGGGCAAGCTCGTCGGTATCAACACCATGATCTTTTCGCAGTCGGGTGGCTCCCACGGAATTGGCTTCGCAATTCCCTCAAACCTCGTACGCGTCTATCTGCAAGGCGCAACCACCGGCAAGAAGGTTGAGCGCCCGTGGCTGGGCGCAAGCCTGGAACCGGTAAACCGCGAAATCGCCGAAGGCCTGGGGCTGGACAGGGCCGCGGGAGCAATGGTGGAACGCATCAAAGATAACGGCCCGGCGGCGAAAGCCGGGCTTAAAGCCGGCGACGTTATCGTGAAAGTCGACGACTTCGACGTGCCCGATCCACGCTCCATGAATTACCGCCTCACCACCCGAGGAATTGGCAACACGGTCACGCTCAGTGTCATCCGGCGCGGCAAGACCATCACAGTCAAACTACCGCTCGTTGCCGCTCCGAAACCGGGGAAGGGCGACATCAAGAACATAACGGGCAACCATCCCTTTGATGGCGCACGCGTGTCCAACATCATCCCCGGTATTGCCGATGAGCTTGAGCTGGATGATGACGGGGTCGTCATCTTGTCTGTTCGCCGGGGTTCGGTCGCCGCACGGTTAGGTTTCCGGCGCGGCGACGTCGTGGAGCGGGTGAACCGGACGCAAATTCGTTCTTTGCAGGATCTGGAAAGCGCACTCAACACCCGCCCACGATATTGGCAGGTCGATATCAAGCGGGGCCGTGAGGTTCTGCAGCTGCGCGTACCCGGGTAACGGCCGCCAATGAGCAATCTGTTTGAAGCCGCAGGCCTGGAGCAGGGCGCGCCGCGTCCCTTGGCGGACAGGTTGCGGCCAACCAAGCTCACCGACGTTGTAGGCCAAGATCATATCGTCGGCCCCGACGGCACCCTTACAAGGATGCTCGCGAGCAAGCGCGTCAGCTCGATCATCCTGTGGGGCCCACCGGGAACGGGCAAGACGACCATCGCGCGCTTGCTCGCCGACGCTACGAACCTAGAGTTTGAACAGCTCTCTGCGATTTTCTCCGGCGTACAAGATCTGCGCAAAGCATTCGATCGGGCCAAGGCGCGGCGTGAGCAGGGCCGGGGCACATTGCTGTTCGTTGACGAGATCCACCGCTTCAATCGATCTCAGCAGGACAGTTTCCTTCCGCACATGGAAGACGGAACGATCACGCTCGTAGGTGCCACGACGGAGAACCCGTCATTCGAACTGAACGCCGCTGTACTCAGTCGCGCTGCGGTGCTGACGCTAAACCGGCTTGATGTTGATGCCCTCGAAACGCTGTTGATGCGCGCCGAGAAAGAAGAGGGTCGGGCGTTGCCCTTGGACGCGACCGCGCGCGAAGCCTTGATGGCCATGGCCGATGGTGACGGGCGCGCCGTGATCAATCTCGCGGACGAGGTGTTCTCGACAGTAGGCGATGACGCCCAGCTCGACCGCCATGGCCTCATGAAGCTCGTACAGCGGCGCGCCCCCATTTACGACAAAGGCCGCGACGGCCATTACAACCTGATAAGCGCCCTGCACAAATCGGTGCGCGGCTCAGATCCGGACGCGGCACTCTATTGGCTATGCCGGATGCTCGATGGCGGCGAGGATCGGCTTTTCATAGCCCGCCGTCTGGTCCGCATGGCCGTGGACGACATCGGTCTGGCTGATCCCCAAGGTGTCGTTCAAGCGATCGCCGCGAAGGATACCTTCGACTTCCTTGGAAGTCCGGAAGGCGAACTTGCACTCGCTCAGGCGACGGTCTACCTGGCGACAGCACCGAAATCGAATGGCGTCTATGTGGCCTACAAAGCGGCCATGCGCGCCGCCAAAGAGCATGGCTCGCTGCCTCCGCCAAAAGTGATCTTGAATGCACCAACCAAGCTGATGGAAGACGAAGGGTACGGCGAGGGATATGCCTATGATCACGATGCCCCCGATGCCTTCTCCGGACAGAATTACTTTCCCGATCAAATGGGCAAGCGCGGCCTTTACTATGATCCGCCAGACCGCGGGTTCGAGCGCGAAATCCGTAAGCGTCTTGATTACTGGAGCCGTTTGAGGACGGAGCGGAACAAATCTTAACGCCAGGAAGACACACGCTGAGAGCAAAACCGTGTTAGCGGTTGGCCGGGCTGGGGGACTGGCGCTATAAGATGGCGACCAGCACCTGTTTTGCGGAAGGCTGACGTTCATGATCAAATTCCGGGATTTGTGGCACGGACACCCAATCAACGAGAGCGTTCAAACGCCCTGTATTGCCCCGCACGAGCTCACGAACATGGAAGGCCGCATCGTTCACACGGGCTTTCCCGTATTCGCCAATCAATGCGCGATTCGCATGGGCATCGCTCTGCGCCGCGCCGGCGTTCAGCCCTCTCAACTTGGAGGCTGCACGCACTGCTCCGTGCATCCCCGAGAGGACATGCACTTCATAAACGCCTCCCAGCTAGGCAACGCGATTGGACCGCATATTGATGGTGTCGGTCCACGCGAGAGCTATCGCGGAGATGATGCAGCCAATTTCTATCCGAAAATTTTCGGACGCACCGGCATTATCTATATCTCGGACTACTGGCACCGGAGCGGGGAAACCGGCACCCCAACGGGCGACCATATCGATGTCTGGAACGGCTATCGGTCATCGGCCAAGTGGCTGATGGAATGGTTCTCCTGGCTTGGCTATTACTCAAATTATGCTGGTGCCCGGGAAATCCGTTTTTGGGAAGTCAAATAGAGCTGGCGGTTAGACCGGCCGATCGGGGGAGAGCAATGCGATACCTAGTAGCCATGATCTTTGCCATAGGCGGCGCGGTGCTGTTTACCCTCTACATCAGTTCACCCGCCGCGACCTGGGCCGTTGACAAGATGGCATTTGACAGTCCCGACCAAGTCGGCGACATGCATTCTCTCATTTTCATGGCCAGCAACTTCTTCGGACTCCTCCTGGGATGGGGTTTTGGCTGGTCCGTAGCCTCCGCTCTGGCTAAAGAATGGGACGAGGGCGACGACGACTAGCGCCTTCGACCATGCGGTCCCTTGCATGCTACAAGGGCCGAAGAAGGCGATCAGGGATTTGATCAGATGAAGTTGATGTTGTTGGCAGCCGCGGGCGGCGCCCTCGGCGCGGGCGCTCGGCATTTGGTGAACGTAACGATTGGCAGCGGTCCAGGCGGAAGTTTTCCGTGGGCCACGCTCACCGTGAACGTTGTTGGCTGCTTTCTCATGGGTGTCTTGATTGAGGCGTTGGCCCTTCGATTCTCGGCGTCTCTGGACGCGCGCACCTTTCTAGCAACAGGCGTGCTCGGCGGGTTCACCACCTTCTCCGCATTCTCTCTAGACTTTGCATATCTGGTGCAGCGGGGTGATCTCATGACCGGAATGATCTATGTCGTCTGCTCAGTCCTATTATCTATCGCCGCGGTATTTGCCGGACTGGCCTTGATGCGAGCCGTTCTTTAGTCATGTCCGCTTCCGATCAACGCGTTGAAACGATCAAGGTCAAAAAAGACGAGGACGGGCTCCGGGTCGACCGCTGGTTTCGTACCCACTTCCCTGGACTTGCGTACGGGCATTTGCAAAAGCTTCTGCGGTCGGGCCAAATCCGCGTCAACTCCAAGCGGGTGCAGGCGAATGATCGCGTCACCGCCGGCTCGGAAGTTCGCGTCCCGCAGTCCGTACGCACGCCAGCCGCAACCGCACCAAAAGGCAAGACAGCGCCACAAGCCTCTCAACGCGATCGCGAGCTGATCGAAAGCTTGATTATCTACGAAGACGACGCCGTACTCGCGCTCAACAAACCATTCGGGCTCGCCGTACAAGGCGGCTCCGGCACCACACGGCACATAGACGGCATCCTGGCCGGTATGGAAGATCGCTTCGGCGGCCGCCCGCGTCTCGTCCATCGGCTTGACCGCGACACAACCGGCGTTCTGCTTGTCGCAAAGTCGCGCGATGCCGCGTCAAAACTCGGCAAGGTCTTTCAATCCCGTTCCGCCGCAAAGACCTATTGGGCGCTCATCAAGGGCGTGCCGAAACCACCACAAGGGAAAGTCACCGCACCACTTGTGAAAGCGGCCGGACCGGATGGTGATCGCGTGCGTAAGGCCTTGCCCGGCGAGCAGGACGTCGCCATGCATGCCACGACGAACTATTCAGTGATCGACCGCGCCGCTCACAAAGCCTCCTGGGTTTCGTTGAAACCGGTGACCGGCCGCCAGCATCAGCTGCGCGCGCACATGGCGACGATTGGACACCCGATTGTTGGTGACAACAAATATGACGGCCAGGATGTTTTGAAAGACAGCGGCTTGGAACCAAAGCTGCATCTTCATGCGCGCCGGTTGATTATCCCGCATCCCGTTACCCGCGAGAAAATCGACATCACCGCCCCACTGCCGCCGCATATGCGCTTTGCTTTCGACCTGCTCGGGTTCGATGAAGGCCGTTTCTCCAAGGAGGATGCCTAGTGGCGCTGTTTATTTTCGATTGCGATGGCACCATTGCAGACAGCCAGCACATGATCGTCGCGGCGATGACGGAAGCATTCCGTATTGCTGAACTTGAAACGCCGCGTCGCGAAGACATCGTACAGGTGATCGGCCTCTCCCTGGAACACGCTGTCCGCCAGCTGTTGCCAGAAAGCCAGGCACAGCGCGCCTCTAACATCGCTGAAGACTACAAAGGCGCGTTCCGCACCTTGCGCGCGAGCGGGCACCCGGACGAGCCGTTGTTTCCTGGCATGAAGTCAGCCATCGCAACGCTGCTTGGCACCTCCGCGCAGCTCGGCATCGCAACTGGTAAGTCGCGGCGCGGAGTACGCATGCTGCTTGAGCGCGAAGGGTTAAGCGAATCTTTCGTAACCGTGCAGACCGCCGATACACATCCTTCTAAGCCCCATCCCTCTATGATCGAAGCAGCGATGATGGATACCGGCTCGCAGCCACATGAGACCGTGATGATAGGCGACACAACATTCGACATGGCCATGGCGCGCAACGCGGGTGTCGCGGCAGTCGGTGTCGGCTGGGGCTATCATAGCAATGACATGCTGAAAGACGCCGGCGCGCATACGGTCTGCCAAGACGCGGCAGGCTTGCTCGCCGTGCTGAAACCATATCTTCCTGAAGCTGCAAACATAGACGCAACATGAGTGGAAACGATCACAAAACAACGTCGCCCGGAGAAAAGAGGCTCACTAATCGCGAGGCGCTCCGTCCACACCTGCCCAAACGTTTCTATCGCGACGTAAAAGTCGAAGCCCGAGACGGGCAGTGGCTTGTACTGCTTGATGGCCGGGAAATCAAAACGCCAGGCAAGACCCGCTTGAGCGTCCCCACTGAAACGATAGCCAAGGTGCTGGCGGAAGAGTGGGATGATCAGGAAACGGTCATCGATCCTGGCACCATGCCGGCCACGCGCATCGCCAATTCAGCCATAGAGCGCGTTTCAGATAGCCTCCAGGCTGTCGCAGACGACATCGTCACTTATGCGGGAAGCGACCTGTTGTGCTATCGCGCCGATACTCCAGAAGCACTCGTCAAAAGGCAAGCCGAAGCCTGGGACCCGGTACTGGCATGGGTTCAATCTGATATAGGCGCCAGGTTCGTTCTGGGAGAAGGGGTCATGCCGGTACAGCAACCCGCGGAAGCTTTGCGTGAGTTTAGCTCAGCACTGAAGCCGTTGGACGCTTTTCAATTGGCCGGCTTGCACGTCGTCACGACACTCACCGGCTCAGCAATTTTGGCATTATCAATTCTGAAACGCCATATGACCGCAGCCGAGGCGTGGATGTCCGCTCACGTCGATGAGGACTTCCAAATCGAGCAATGGGGTGAGGACGACGAAGCCATGACCCGCCGAGCCATTCGCTGGCTCGAGATGAAAGCGGCATGCGCATTTCTTGAACCGCGTTAAATCAAGTAGCAAGCTTAGATTGTAGCTTGGGCATTAGCCCGTTAAGCGCGGCGTTTCTGCTCGGAAACGGATGTCGGTTGCGAAGGGATCGGAACGCCTGGCGTTAGTTTCGCGCGGCGAATAGTCAAATTCGTTTTGACGCTCGCGACATTCGGCGCGGCCGTAAGCTCTTTCAAGATAAAGTCTTGAAAAGCCGGAAGATCGGATGCGACGCATTTGAGAATATAATCGGTCTCACCCGATAGCATGTAGGCTTCACGCACCAGCGGCCAAGCGAGGACGCGATTTTCAAAATCACGCAAGTCAGCTTCGGCCTGCGAATGGAGCCCTACCATCACGAATGCGGTGAGATCGAACCCGAGCGCTTTCTCATCAAGAAGCGTGGTGTACCCAGTAATTAGCCCAGCTTGTTCAAGCGCTCTCACACGGCGTAAACACGGCGGGGCGGAAAGACCGACACGGCTTGCTAGTGCGACATTGGTAATGGAGCCGTCGGTCTGTAGTTCTTTTATGATACGCCAGTCGACGGCGTCTAATCGAACGGGCATTTTGCTTCTCAGTCCTCATTCCGGCGCGTCAAGTTTCGCTAGATCGAATTATGCTATCAAACGGCTTCTTGAGGCCGGTCACAAGCACGCACAATGAAATCTACTCTGGTTAGTAAAACTTTCGAACCTGAAATTTCGTTCCCGGAAAGGACCTCATGTTGGATATTTTCTGACGGAAAAGCAGGCAATAACACAATCACCACAGGGGTTGTTGACCAGCTTAGGTTGCGCGCGACAATAAATCAAATCAAAGCTCAGGGTGTATACAATCGGCTCGCCCCGTATTGCCGGCCGCCTAGTCACGATAGGCCAGGACGCAAGGGCGCCATGCTTAGTCCTCCGTGGCCTGATTTGGCAATCGGGTGCGGACGTTTGACAGCCCCCTACATCCGTGCACTGCACAATCTCAACGATCAGCCGACGTTTACCGTAATGATGTTGGACCCGAAAACAGGCCCCGACACGGCCAACATGTTCTGGGTCCCCCAACATGACAAACGGCGCGGCGGAAATGTCATTACAACCCTGACGTCACCGCACCGCTTCTCGCCGGACCTTCTGGCCACGCTACGAGAGGACGTCCCGTCTAGCATTGCCGATCTCAAAGGGCGGCGTGTGGCCTTACTGATTGGCGGACCGAACGGCGACTATCGCTACGGCATCCAGGATGTGGGGAGACTGGTCGCGCTCATCAGCGACGTCGCGGCCCTTCCTGGCATCAGCCTGATGATCACCACCTCACGGCGTACACCAGAAGCGCTCTTGCAACCCATCGCGTTCGCCGCGAAACGTGCCGACCACTATTTGTGGCAGCCGGGCGAGGGGGATAATCCATATCCTCATTTCCTGGCAAACGCCGATGCCTTCATCGTTACGGCCGACAGCGTCAACATGATCGGCGAAGCTTGCGCGACTGGGAAACCGGTCCATGTGTTTCACCCCAGAGGCGGGTCGGCGAAATTCAACCGCTTTCACAAAGCCCTTACCGCGCACGGTGCAACACGCCAGATTGAAACCGCGAACGACCTGCTCGAGGATTGGTCCTACGATCCTCTTTACTCCGCCACCGAGATCGCGGCAGAAATCGCGCGGCGGTACGCTCGCTGGAAGACCGAAAAGAACCAAACTGCAGGTGACCGGCGTTGAGCGGCGAACGGCCAAAATCCCATATGAGTGCGGCTGGAACCGTCAGTCATGGCCCAGTATCCCCGGTGTGGCGGCTCTGGCTGGCACTTGAACTCCTACTGCTGTTCGTAGCCGCGCCGTTGGGGATCGACCTTGTCATCAAGCAGGAACGCATCCCATTGTTCCTCGCCCTGATCCCGATACTAGCCGTCGTTATCCTCATTTTGGTCTCAGACCGCACGTTCCAACTGCGGCGCGAGCTGCGCGCTGGCTTCGGCTGGCGCACCGCACTCACGATCATCTTGGTCTTCGTCGTAGCCGGCAGTGCCGTCACGTATTGGGTGAAGACGGAGCGGCCGGATTGGTTCATGGACATGCCTCTGAACCGCCCGGAAACGTGGAAGCGGATCATGCTGCTCTATCCGTTCGCGTCCGTGTTGGCTCAGGAGTTCATCTACCGCACGTTCTATTTCCACCGCTATGGCCCGCTCTTCGGCCGCTTCGGCTGGGTAGGTATTGCCCTCAACGCACCGTTGTTCGGCTTAGCTCATATTGTCGTAGGTACGCCGTTTGCGCTGCTATCCACTTGTATCACGGGCCTGTTATTCGCCGTCCGCTACCACACGGCGCGATCGTTCTGGGCTGTCTGGATCGAACACACCCTGTGGGGATGGCTTGTCTTTTCCGTCGGGCTCAACCACTTCTTCTTCACCGGAATATCCAACCTTTAGGCCGCGCCGCCGCCCGTTGTATCTGGCGGCCCAATCCGCTAAAACGCGGCCAATTTTCCTTGAAACGCTCAAGACTGAGGGGCGCCCGCGATGGCTGCAGCAAACCAGTACGTTTATCACATGCACAAGCTCTCCAAGACCTATCCGGGGGGCAAGCAGGTTCTCAAAGACATTTCGCTATCGTTCTTACCCGGCGCCAAGATTGGCGTCGTGGGCCTGAACGGTGCCGGTAAGTCAACGTTGCTGAAGATAATGGCCGGCCAAACGGGCGACTTTATCGGCGAAGCCTGGGCCGCAGATGGCATCAAGGTCGGCTACCTGCCTCAGGAACCGGAACTCGACGCCGACAAGGACGTGCTTGGCAATGCCATGGAAGGCGTTGCCGAGAAGAAGGCCATTCTTGATCGCTACAACGAAATCGCGGCCAACTACTCGGAAGAAACGGCCGACGAGATGACCACGCTGCAAGATCAGATCGACGCGCAAGACTTGTGGGATCTCGATACGCAGGTCGAACAAGCGCTGGACGCTCTGCGCTGTCCACCCGGCGATGCGGATGTCAGCAAGCTCTCTGGCGGTGAAAAGCGCCGCGTGGCCTTGACCCGTTTACTGCTTGCCAAACCGGATATTCTTCTCCTCGACGAACCGACGAACCATCTTGACGCCGAGAGCGTCGCTTGGCTGGAGCGGTACCTCAAGGAATACACCGGCTGCGTAATCCTCGTGACCCATGACCGCTACTTCCTCGACAACATCACCGACTGGACGCTCGAACTCGACCGCGGCCAAGGCGTACCCTACAAGGGCAACTACTCAAGCTGGCTGGAACAGAAGGCCAAGCGCCTGGAAGTGGAGAAGGGCCAAGAGGAAGGCCGCCAGAAGATGCTCAAGCGCGAGTTGGAGTGGATCCGCTCATCGCCAAAGGCACGCCAAGCCAAGTCCAAGGCGCGTATCACGGCTTACGAAAAGCTGGCCGACGAAGCAGGGCGCGAAGAGACCGGCCGCGCGACCATTCAGATCGCCCCGGCACCGCGCCTTGGCGACATGGTCATCGAAGCGGAAGGATTGTCGAAAGCCTTCGGCGACCGGCTGCTCTTTGAGGACCTGTCCTTCAAACTGCCCCCAGGTGGCATCGTTGGCGTTATCGGCCCGAACGGTGCCGGTAAAACCACGCTTTTCAAGCTGCTGACCGGTAAAGAGGAGCCCGATGGCGGATCGATCCGTTTAGGCGACACAGTCAAGCTGTCCTATGTCGACCAGAGCCGTGATCACTTGAACGACAAGGCAACCGTCTGGGAGGAAATCTCCGGCGGCAACGACGTGATGAAGTTGGGCGAGAAGAAGGAAGTGCCGAGCCGCGCCTACGTCGGCTGGTTCAATTTCAAAGGGCCTGACCAGCAAAAGAAGGTTGGACTGTTGTCGGGCGGTGAGCGCAACCGTGTGCACCTGGCAAAAATGCTGAAAGAAGGCGGCAACCTGCTGCTGCTCGACGAACCGACAAACGACCTCGATACGGAAACGCTATCGGCTTTGGAATCCGCACTCGAGGACTTCCCAGGCTGCGCCGTGGTGATTTCGCATGACCGCTTCTTCCTGGACCGGCTAGCGACCCACATTCTCGCGTTTGAAGGCGATAGCCACGTCGAGTGGTTCGAAGGCAACTTCGCCGACTACGAAGAGGACAAGAAGCGGCGGTTGGGCGATCAGGCCGTCGAGCCGCACCGCATCAAGTACAAGCGCTTCGAACGATAACACCGGCGGCGGCAGATCAGAACTCAACAACCATGCCGTCGTAAGCCGGCTCCACGTGATCCGGCAGCTCACGCTTCAAGGTCGCGTAGTCCAGATCCGCTGTCATGTGGGTCAGGATCGCGCGCTTTGGACGAAGCCGTTCGATCCACTCCAGCGCTTTCTTGACGTGGAAGTGACTGGGGTGGGCCGTGTGGCGCAAAGCGTCGACCACCCAAACATCGAGGTTTTCCAGAGCTGGAATGGACGCCTCTGGAATGTCGCTGATGTCGGGCGAATACGCCAACCCAGCAAACCGAAAACCCAGTGTTGGAATGTCGCCATGCATCTGCGAAATGGGCTGAGCAGATAGCGTGCCGGCCGGCCCTTCAATCGCAATGGCCTTGCCAGGCTCGATCGAATGCGGTTTCAGGATCGGGGAGTAGGACGACCCCTCGGGGCGCTCGAAGCAGTAGCGAAAGCGCGGCTCCAAGCTCGCCCGCGTGGGCTCATCAAAATAAACGTCAAGCCGCTTCTTCATGGCGTAGGCGACCATCCTAAGGTCGTCGATGCCATGGGTGTGATCGGCATGGTCGTGGGTATAGAGCACGCCATCCAGCGCCTGCACGCGTGCTGCCAGAAGCTGCTCACGCAGATCCGGAGAAGTATCAATCAAGACACTTGTCCGCGCCCCTTTGGAGAGCTTTTCGACGAGCACAGAACAGCGGCGGCGGCGGTTCTTCGGTTCTGACGGGTCACACGCACCCCAAGAAGGACCAAGGCGCGGAACGCCACCCGACGAGCCGCACCCCAGAATAATCAGCCGGTGGTTCATGCCGCCGTGCCCGTCGCTGCGGGCGCATGCGATCGCGGAATTTTTTGGTACAGCCGCATAACGTTTGCCGTCGTCGCAGCAGCTATGTCTTCGACAGAGATGCCACGCGCCTTGGCAAGCGCCGCCGCCGTATGCGCGACATAAGCTGGTTCGTTTGTCTTGCCCCGAAACGGTTCCGGCGCCAAATACGGTGCGTCTGTCTCAACCAATAAGCGATCCAGCGGTAGCGCAGCCGCGACAGCTCGCAGCTCATCTGATTTTTTGAAGCTGATCACACCAGAAAACGAAACATACAGGCCAAGCTCAACGGCGCGCTTGGCCAGAGCTTCGCCGCCGGTGAAGCAATGCAACACGGCGGGGAAGGGGCCCTTAGCGTGCTCGTCTTCCAAAATCGCAATCGTATCCGCATCGGCTTCGCGCGTGTGGATCTCCAACGGCAGCCCAGTTTCCCGCGCAGCAGCGATGTGATTGCGAAAGCCCTCAGCCTGCGCGTCTGGTGTTGAATTCTTGTAATAGTAATCCAGCCCAGCTTCGCCGATTGCCACGACCTTCGGATGCCGCGACAGCCGCACGATTTCGCTCACCGGAATGTCGAGTTCTTCATGCGCGTTGTGAGGATGCGTCCCAACAGAGCAGTAGACATTGTCGAACCGCTCAGCGACCGCGAGCACGCGATCGAACTGGCGAATGCGCGTTGAAATCGTAATCATCACGCCAACGCCGGCGTCCCCAGCGCGTGCGATCAGCCCATCCAGATCGCTCGCGAACTGGGGAAAATCCAAATGACAGTGGTGGTCGATGAGCATAGCGAACTCTATTGGATACGAACCCGGCTGCCCATAACCCAGATTGGCGCATCGTGCAAAGCACCCTCAGTTCAACGACAAAGACAGACGGCGCATGAGACGGAACGGCCGGCCGGTTGTGGCAGCATTACGCGGAACACATTGACCGTCGCAGTCTCCGACCAATTCCGGCACGGCGGGAGAGATTTCAATCCCAGCCTGGACCTTGGAAGCCTTCACGGCGTGCCGCCATTGCACGTCACTTGGCAGTTCATACGGCTGCGACGACTTGCTGATGAGCCATTGCGCATAAGCTTCAGCGTCATCACGCGACACACAGGTTTCGGGAATATCGAGACCGGCACCCGCCGTGCAATCCGTGTAAGCGCGGCCGGTTTCCTTAACAAACGCTGCATAGGAACGGCGCGAGACAGGCCTTTCAGATATCAAGAAGCCGGGCCAGATCTTGTAGCTCACAACACGCCCGTCGCTGTGCTCATACCTTAATGTTCCGCCCGGAATACGTGTCATCGCTGGACATACTGAACAGTCGCGGAGGGGCAACGTTTGAGCAAACTCGGTGGGAATCTCGGGAGTGACCTCCACTTTGGCCCAGGCCGCCGCGTGGACTGCAAATGCCATGGCGGCCGTCCAAGCACCGATCGTCACGTAGGCCAATGAAGCGCGCAGACTTTTCAACTGAAACAGATGCCCGATGACAAGGCTAACCAAAGCGACGGCGCAGAACACCAAAACAGCGTGTGCTGATCCCATCATGATACAATCTCCCGAACGATTAATTCTCGGGAAAGGACGTATCAATTCGCATGCCAATCGACGGCATACGGATTAAAAGGGTCTCGCATTGCGGCTGCTGCACTTGTCAGGAACAAAAATTGCGCGCTGAGCATTCAGCTTCCACTTAACTCGTGGAGGCCTATGTAATGACCCTTACAACTATTCTCATAATTATTCTCATTTTGGCGCTCATCGGCGCCCTCCCATCTTGGCCGCACAGCCGCGGATGGGGTTATGGCCCGTCCGGCCTCGTCGGCACCATTCTCATCATCCTGCTCATTCTGGCTTTGCTTGGCCGGATCTAACGAAAAAGGCCGCCGGAGTACCGGCGGCCTTTGCTCTTGGTCTCTCAGCAATGAATTACTGACTGTTCTTCTCTTCGCTAGAAGGCGCAGCCTTTTCACTAGCGTTTTTATTCTCGTCAGCGTTCCAGGTAGACGAACCACTCTCACCCGTGCTGTCACCCGTAGCAGCACTAGGTGCCTTCTCAAGGTCGGTTGCCTTATCCATGGCCTTCTGTGGCGGATGCAAACCGTCGGTTCCCTCAGGATTCTTCATGGTCGGCGTTGCTTCGTTCAGCATTTCCTGGGGAGCGTGCTGCTTGTCCGACGAGGACTGCGTGTTTTCCATCTTGGGATCTGTCGCAGTCGCAGCAGACGATCCACTCTCGCCAGTGCTGGCACCCGTGGATGCGCTGGAAGGCTTCTGACTTTCTGTAGCCTCATCCATCGCCTTCTGCGGCGGATGCATTCCATCAGTGCCCTCAGGGTTCTTCATCGTCGGAACAGCCTCATTCAGCTGCTTCTGAGGGGCCTTATCTGTGTCGATTTGCGTCTGTGCTGCAGCCAAAGCTGGAATGGAAACCGCAGCCATCATGGCAATCATCAAACGTTTCATGACATCCTCTCTATTCATTATCGTTAGTCGCACGCATGGCGACGCGCACGTCTTCAGAGCAGGCAAATACCGGCCTATACTCCAAGTCCGTGCCGCCAAAACGCGTCAGCAGCAGAGAAGTTCAGCAAAGTTTACGGGATCCGCGTGGGAGAAAAGCTCGGGCGGCGCATCTGCCTAAGATTTCGCGCGATCTTTCGACCACTCACGATAGCGAACGATACTTCCGTTTCGGGTTTCGCCCGGAAGGCACAACTCAACGACCATTTCGGCCACGTCTTCAGGACGCGGAATAGTCTTGGGATCTTCGCCTGGAAATGCCTTGGCGCGCATCGCCGTCGACATCGGACCCGGATCGGCGACGTTAATCTTCAAGTCCGTGCTCTCGTTTTCCAAAGCATACGTCTTAGCCAGCGCTTCCAGGCCCGCCTTGGAAACAGCGTAGGGCCCCCAGTAGGCATACTTGGCGCTCGCCGCGCCTGACGTAATGAATACGGCACGTCCGGCAGATGAGCGCTGTAGCAACGGATCAAACGTGCGGATCAAGCGCCAGTTGGCAGAAAGGTTTGTATCAATCACCGCGTTCCAAGCATCAGCCGTAACGTGCGGAAGAGGAGAAAGCGGCCCCAAAATCCCGGCGTTGGCCACCAAAATGTCGAGATGCGTCCAACGTTGAAAGATCGTCGGACCCAGCTGGTCGAGCTTTTCGGTTTTTGAAAGGTCTAGCGGCAGCAACGTCGCCGAACCGCCGAAAGCGCGAATGGCATCGTCTAAATCTTCAAGCGCGCCGTTCGTCCTTGCGGTCGCGATAACGTGCGCGCCACGTTTTGCTAACGCGAGCGCGACGGCCCTTCCAAGACCGCGCGAAGCTCCGGTGACAAATGCGAGGCGGCCGTCCAGTTGATCGTTCCGAGACATGCGCGTGTATTAGCCGACTTCCGCCAACAGCGACAACTGTTCTGATGGTGCGCCGCCATTCTGGTCTGTGAGCTGCGTGGGATACTCGCCCGTGAAGCAATGATCGGTGAATTGCGGGCTCTCCGGATCGCGCGCATCGTAGCCAACGGCACGATAGATTGCGTCGACCGACATGAATGCCAGTGACTTGGCACCCATAAACTTGCGCATCCCCTCAAGGTCCATGTTCGCAGCCAGCAAGTCATGACGGCTCGGCGTATCGATGCCGTAGTAGTCGGAATGGGTGATGGGCGGCGAGGCGATGCGCATATGGACTTCTTTCGCACCTGCTTCATACATCATCTGAACAATCTTCTTCGACGTGGTGCCACGTACGATGCTGTCGTCGATCAAAACGATGCGCTTGCCGCGTACGACGCCCGCATTCGCCGAATGCTTGAGCTTCACACCCAGTTGCCGGATGCGCTGTTCCGGCGCAATGAACGTGCGCCCGACATAGTGGTTACGGATGATGCCAAGCTCGAATGGCTTGCCCGATTCCTGCGCGTAACCAATCGAGGCTGGCACACCGGAGTCCGGCACGGGTACAACCAAGTCGATCTCGACTGGCGCTTCTTTAGCCAACTCAACGCCCATGCGTTTGCGGATGTCGTAAACAGAACGCCCACCAACGATGCTATCGGGACGGGCGAAATAGATGTATTCGAAGATGCAAGGGCGCGCCGGGCGTGGTGGGAACGGGCGGTGGCTCTCGATCCCGGCATCCGTGATGACGACTACCTCGCCGTTTTCGATTTCGCGAACGAACTCGGCGCCGACCATATCAAGCGCACACGTTTCCGACGCCAGCACGTATGACGAATCAAGGCGCCCGAGGACAAGCGGACGAATACCGATTGGGTCGCGCGCACCGATCATCATATCGTTGGTGAGACAAACGAGGGCGTAGGCCCCTTCAAGCCGCCGCAACGCCTCAACGAAACGATCTACAACCCGCGGACGCCCGCTGCGTGCGAGCAGATGCAAAATGACTTCACTGTCGGATGTAGACTGGCAGATCGCGCCAGACGAAATAAGTTCACGCCGCAGCGTCAACGCGTTTGTGATGTTCCCGTTGTGGGCCAGCGCAATCCCGCCACTATCGAGGTCTGCGAACAAAGGCTGAATATTACGAAGCTGCGCCGTGCCACCTGTTGTCGAATACCGGTTATGACCAATTGCCATCCGCCCGGCCAGTCGCTCCATAACGCTTGCTTTGTTGAAGTTGTCGCCGACGAGCCCGTGCCGGCGTTCGGTGTGGAACTGCTTACCGTCAAACGCGACGATACCGCATGCTTCCTGTCCGCGATGTTGCAGCGCATGGAGGCCTAGGGCTGTAAGTGCCGCGGCATCGGGAAAGTCAAAAATCCCGAAGACCCCACACTCTTCACGCAACCGGTCATCGCCGTAGCGTGAGTACCCGAAATCTCGTTGCTGGCCGTCGTCGCAATCGCCCAATTCGTGCGTCATGGCTGCCTCCCGCTCAAGCACCCGTCGCCCGTACAGATACTAACACGTCTGGCCGCCTCATACACTTGTTGAGTGGCCACGACTAGGTTTGTGACAGATATATGATAACTGCCCAGGGAATCCAGGTCGCCTTTGACGCGGGTAAACAGGAAATCTCAGCCGGCTATTGCTCGCTGGCTGGTGCGTCTGGGGCGTCTGGCGCAGCCGACGGATCGGTCAGCGACGACGGTACATAGTTCACCAACATCGTCTGCAAGCTCTCTCCCGTCGCCTTAATGTAAGGCAGGGATTGAGAATTTCGGACCCAGTCGAAGTGTTTGGTCTCGTCCGGGAAAAAGTGTTGGTAGAACATGTAAGGAATGACGATCAGCAAAAACCCGCGCAGAACACCGAAGATGAGGCCGAGGATGCGGTCAACCATGCCAACGCGCGTATCGAGCAGCGCATCCGACATACGGGCCGTGATCAGGTGAACGACGATCAGCACGATCAGAAAGATAACGGCGCCAATGGCGATCTGGGCAATGGCGACCTGAGTGCCGGTCTGCGCCGCCATGTCTTCGGCGAACTTCCTGTGAAATAACACGAAATAGAGGACGGCGGCGCCTGCGACTGCCCAGGATATGATCGACAGCATCTCTCTGGCGAAGCCGCGATACATGGCGAGAATGCCCGAAATAAACGCTACGGCAATCAGCCCGGCGTCCAGGTAGCTCAATGGACCGATCATGGCAAAACCCCCATGCAGCGGCTTCGGCCGCCATCTACGATATTCCTTCCCCGCCTCTCAGTTGCACGGCGCCAGCTGATCTGCAAGCTCCTTGAGGTGGTTGATGCGCGTGAGTGCGAACTTCCCCTTGCCCACCGAGGTCTCGCCGCTGGCCGGCATAACGGCATGAGCAAACCCCAGTTTTTGCGCCTCTTTCAGCCTCAGAGCCGTGTGGGCGCTGGGCCGGACTGCTCCGGACAGTGAAATCTCTCCGAAAAAGGCTTTGTCGTGTGAGATGGCCACATTGGAATAGGAAGAGAGCAGGGCAGCTGCCGCGGCTAGGTCGGCCGCTGGCTCAACAATCTTCAGTCCACCAGCGACATTGAGGTAAACGTCATGCTGGCCAAAGGAAACGCCGCATCGGGCGGCCAGAACCGCCAAAACCATGGACAGGCGGTTGGAATCCCAACCGACCACGGCCCTACGCGGTTGGCCCAGGCTTGAGGGCGCGACCAGGGCCTGGATTTCAACGAGCAGTGGGCGGGTGCCCTCCATCCCGGCGAATACGGCACTGCCCGGCGCTGTTGATTGCCGGTCTCCGAGAAAGAGCTCGGAGGGGTTCGCGACCTCGCTCAGCCCCTTTTGGCCCATCTCGAACACGCCAATTTCGTCCGTCGCGCCAAAGCGGTTCTTCGTGGCACGCAGGATACGAAACGTATGCCCTTGATCGCCTTCGAATGACAGAACCGCGTCAACCATGTGCTCGACGACCTTCGGACCGGCGATTTGTCCATCCTTGGTAACGTGCCCGACCAGCAATAGGGCGACGCCCTGGCTTTTTGCATAGCGGATCAGCGACTGCGACGCGGCGCGCACCTGGCTGACCGTACCAGGGGCGGCGTCCAAAGCGTCCGACCAAAGCGTCTGGACAGAGTCCACCACGATGAGATCGGCGTTTTCTTCCCCTGCCAAAGTCTCAAGAATGTTTGCCAGGTTGGTTTCTGCCGCCAAGGCGACCGGAGATTTAGCCAGCCCCAGCCGTTCCGCCCGAAGGCGAACCTGAGCAGCAGCTTCCTCCCCCGAAAAATAGATGGTGCGTCTACCGGCTTGAGCCATCAGAGCCGTCAGTTGCAACAGAAGCGTCGACTTCCCGATCCCAGGCTCGCCGCCAATGAGCAGAGCGGAACCGGGCACAATGCCGCCACCGGTTACTCTGTCGAGTTCAGCAATGCCGGTAGAAAATCGCGGAGCTTCCTCAGCTGCGCCTTGCAAGGTTTCAAGAGGAACGGCCCGGCCCTTGGTTGAACGCGTAATGCCGGAACCCGGCGGGGGGCCGGCATCAGTCTCTTCCGTGATTGTGTTCCATTCGCCGCACTGAGCACACTTGCCCGCCCAGCGCGTCGAAACCGCACCACAGTTCTGGCAAACGAAACTGCCGCCCTTTGCAGATCTTGCCATATTAGTCTTGGTCTCCGTCCAGATAGACTCGCGCAAAGCGCCGCCCCAAGTTCGTAAGCACCTCATAGCCAATTGTGCTGGCCGACGCGCCGACCAACTCAATCGGCAGATCAGGCCCAATAAGCGTTGCCCAATCACCGCGCTTCACACCGGCAAAATCATCTCCAGAAACGTCAATCGTGATGAGGTCCATTGAGACACGCCCAACCACCGGTGCCCGTAAGCCGTTGACGAAAACACATCCACCAATTTCACCATCACCGGCACTGAGGCTGCGAAACATGCCGTCGGCATATCCCGCCGCAATTGTAGCGATGCGGCTCGGCTCCTTCGTATGATAAGTCGCCGAATAGCCAATGGACTCACCAGCCGGAACATCGCGAACCTGCAACACGACGGCTTCGGCCTGAACGGCCGGCTCCACTGGCGTTCGCCCCCCTTGAAAGGCCTGGCCGCCGTAAAGCGCATAACCCGGCCGAACGAGATCCCAATGGTAAGGCTCACCAAGCATTAAACCGTCAGAGGCGGCAAGCGAGCGTGGCGCGGCGGGCAGCAAGGCGGCAAGGCGCTGAAACGCTTCGAGCTGTTCGTCATTCTTCCTGTTATCCGGCTCGTCAGCACAAGCTAGGTGGCTCATCACGAGCCGGGGATCGAGATTGCGCCAAACCGGCTCTTGCTCAGAAAGCACTAGAATGCCCTGCTCAGTCAGGCCCAATCGATTGAGGCCGCTGTCCACCTGCAAACCAACGGGAAGGCGCGCGCGTCTATTCGCTGCGATGTCCGACCAGTCCATGATTGCCTGCGGGTCAGACAACACAGGGATCGCATTGGCCGCGATCAGCGTGTCTTCTGATCCGCTGATCAGTCCATCGAGAACGAAGATATTGGCGTTGTGCGCAAGTCCGCGAGCTTCGGCCGCCTCGTCTGCCGTTGCCACAAAAAACGTTTTGCAGCCGGCCCGCGCAAGCGCCGGGATAACCTTGCGCGCACCCAGCCCGTAGGCGTCGGCCTTAACAACCGCGCTGCATTCAGCTGGTGTGACGAGCTTAGCAAGCGCTTTCCAGTTTCGCGCGATCGCCCGCAGATTAATGGTGACGACGCCTGTCTTTCCGGATCGGGCTCCGTTCATGACGCGCGTCTCCACGCGCCGGCAACATTCATCAAACCGTGTCCGGGACCTGATACTCCCGCGCCAGATTGCCAAAGCGCGTAAACTGCGCCTCGAACGCCAGCTGAACGGTCCCGGTCGGACCATGGCGCTGCTTGCCGATGATGACTTCGCCCTTGCCGTGCACCGCCATCATCTCCTGCTGCCATTTCAACGTTTCTTCGATATTCGTGTCCGATGGTTTTTTACGCTCCACATAATACTCTTCGCGGAAAACGAACATCACAACGTCGGCGTCCTGTTCAATCGATCCCGATTCACGCAAGTCCGAAAGTTGCGGGCGTTTGTCATCGCGCTGCTCAACCTGACGCGAGAGCTGAGACAAGGCAATAATCGGCACGGCCAGCTCTTTGGCAAGCGCCTTAAGTCCCGTTGTGATTTGCGTAATTTCCTGTACGCGGCTGTCGCTCGATTTGCCGCCGTTGCCCGACAACAGCTGCAAATAGTCGACAATCAGCAACCCAAGGCCCTTTTGGCGCTTTAGCCGCCGTGCCCGGGCCGCCAGCTGAGCAACAGAAATGCCGCCCGTTTGGTCAATATAAAGAGGAATGCGGCTCATCTCCTGGGAGACGGCGACCAGCTTTCGGAATTCGTTTTCATCGATCATGCCGCGGCGGATCTTCTCTGACGAGATCTCCGCCTGCTCGGACAGAATACGCGTGGCCAACTGTTCGGCGGACATTTCCAGAGAGAAGAAACCAACAATCGCCCCATCGATGACTTTGTCTGTCCCATCGGACTGAGGCTCGGACCGAAAGTTCTTGGCGATATTGTAGGCGATGTTTGTCGCCAACGCCGTCTTACCCATGGAGGGACGGCCAGCCAGAATGATCAAGTCGGAGTTCTGCAGCCCGCCCATCTTGTTGTCGAGATCAAGCAACCCTGTTGATAGCCCCGAAAGATGCCCTTCGCGCTGGAAGGCGCTGGACGCCATATCGATCGCATCGGTGAGCGCCGCGCCGAACGTTTGAAAGCCTTGGCCATACTTGCCTTGTTCGGCCAGATCGTAGAGACGGGTTTCTGCCTCCTGGATCTGCTGCTCGGGCGGAAAGTCGACCGGGCTATCGTAGGCGCCGTTGACGAGATCTTCGCCGATGATGATGAGGTTGCGGCGCACGGCCAAGTCATAAACCGTACGGCCGTATTCTTCCGCGTTGATGATCGTGGTCGCGTTCGCAGCAAGGCGGCCCAGGTACTGCGGCACGGTCAGCCCGGCATCGATCGGTTCAGCCGTCTCAAAGAACGTTTTGAGAGTTACGGGCGTCGCCTGCTTTCCCGCCTGGATGAGCTTGGTCAGCGTATCGTAGATCTCGCCGTGCAGAGGGTCATAAAAATGACCGACCTCAAGAAAGGACGAAACACGGTCGTGAGCCTCGTTATTCACGAGGATCGCGCCGAGCAAAGCTTGCTCGGCTTCAATGTTATGCGGAGACTCGCGATAAGAGAGCGGTTCGTCTGCCGAAGCGGCCGCGCGAAGGCGATCCGCGGTAGTGAGTGCGTTCTGTGCCATGCGCGTGAGGCTAACCCTCACGCTGACTCGTTACGAGGGTACACGAGACTGCTGATAGCGCTTATTACCGTTATCCAAAGCCATACAAAATTCGTCTTGCCTTGGCATCGAATCGTAACGCGGGGGCGCGGCGTCAGGATTGCGGCATACAAGTTCGTGCTAAACGCGTTCCAACACGCGCAAACGGCCGTTCGCTGGCAAGCGGTCTGCCTTGAGGTTCAATCGCTCGCCTTTGATGGAGGGAGCGTCAGCAATCAAGAGTTCGCGCGCCAATGCCGGGGGCAGGGAACGCTTAACAAGAGTGCTGCGTACAGGCCGTTTCGTAAATGGCAAGAAGGGCGGAAGCATGCGATCTCCTGGTTGGACGGGATTCCAGAGATTTATCATCGGACGGTACCCGGTGCCAACCGCCCAACACCGGGCAAATCGCGAGAAATATTGGCACACCCATGCCTATTCGGCAGGCAGTCATGCGCCCAGCGCAAATGGCCTTCAACGCCGCATTGAGTGTCAACGCCATGTGCTTATGTTAGAGGGAACAACCGCCACTGAAGGATTTGTGTCGTGAACGTTTCTTTCTTCCAGGAACTGCTGACGACGGTCGCGGAACAGGGCAGGTCCCTGCTGCCGAAGACACTCTTCGGAGGCGGAGAGACCGACGACATTGAAGCACTTGCCCGCGCGCTGGTTTCCGGCCGCGGTGAAGCATCCGGTGTGGCGATTGCTCGTGCACTGTTGGATCGGTACCGCACATTAACTCCAGCCGATCGAACCGAATTCTTCCGCTTCCTGGCCGAAGTGCTACAGCCCGATGCCGCTGAGGTCGCCGAAGCCTCCCGCGCCTTCATCGCTGATCCCGGCGACACGGCGTTGGCCAAGCTGCGGCACGCCGTCGAGGGCAAACGCCAAGAGCTCTTTCGCCGGCTCAACCTAGCGCCGGGAGCCACGGCCCAGATCGTATCCATGCGCCACGATCTCTTATCGCAACCACGCGATGCGGAGCTGAATTTGAGCGGAGTCGACGACGACCTCCGCCACCTGTTCCAATCCTGGTTCAATCGCGGCTTTCTCGTTCTGCGCCGCATAGACTGGCAGACGCCAGCCTCCATCCTGGAAAAGATCATCGCCTACGAAGCCGTTCACGAGATCCGGGGCTGGGACGATCTACGCCGCCGGCTTGATCCCCGCGACCGGCGCTGCTTCGCCTTCTTCCACCCATCCCTCGTTGATGATCCGCTGATCTTCGTGGAAGTCGCTCTGACGGAAGACATTCCCGGCTCTATTGCGCCGCTTCTCAAACAAGACGGCGACAAGGACTTTTGCCAAGAGCCAACAACCGCCGTGTTCTATTCGATCTCGAACTGCCAACCCGGCCTTCGCGGAATTTCCTTCGGCAACTTCCTGCTGAAGCAGGTCGTGGAGGACCTGGCTCGCGAAATTCCCTCATTGAAAACCTTTGTGACGTTATCGCCGGTGCCGCATTTTGCCCGCTGGTTGGACCGCCTGGTCGCATCTGATCCGGACGGAGTGATGCCGCCGGCCGACCGGGAAACACTCACCGCCCTCATCGATCCCAGGTGGGTGCGCGAAAATTCCGATAATGAGGCCCTGAAGGATGCTGTCTTGGCCCAGGCCGCCTACTATTTCCTCCAAGCGAAATCCGCAGACAACCGCCCCGTTGACCCGGTCGCCCGATTCCACCTCGGTAATGGTGCCCGTCTGGAACGGATCAATTGGCTAGGCGACACGTCCGAGAAAGGCTTGAGGGCCGCCCATGGCCTGATGGTCAATTACCGCTATGACCTGAAAGAAATCGAACGCAACCATGAAGGGTACGCGAACGACGGCTTTGTCGCCGCCTCGCGCAGCGTACGCGGGCTATTGCGGTCCCAAGGCAAACCGAGGGCGCTCCCCCAGTCCGAAGAGGCCTCGGCCTCTATGCTCGCACTGCCGGCTGTGCGCCGCAGCGTAAAGAAAGATCCTGCCTGACGGATCCAATTTCCTCAATTCTAACAGTGCCGTGAAATAGCTTCTGATCGATTCGCCTTGTGCCGTCCGCGTGATCGCGGCATATCAAAAGGCATTGCGGGGAGCACCCGTCCGGAAACCAAAACAACGGGATTGGACTGATGCGTTACGACGATCGGGACGCCGAAAGCAAAAACGTAGAGGATCGGCGCGGACAGCGCAGCCCATTCGGATTTCCAGGGCGGGGGGGCGGTTTCCGCATTCCCGTGGGCGGCCGTGGCGGCATGAGCTTGACGACGCTGCTTATCATCGGCGGCATTATGCTGTTGTTCGGCATCAATCCGCTCGATCTGCTGCGCGGCGGCATCGGCGGTGGCGGCAACAGTTTCGATGTGCCTCAGCTGCCCCGCAGCGAACGTACAACGCGGCCCGAGACGACGGACATTCCTGGCCTACCTGGCAGCAGGGACCAGCAGGCCGGAGCACCAAAGTCTACCGACCAGCAGAAAGTTTTCATTTCGAAAGTTCTCAAAGACACCGAAGACGTCTGGCAGCGCGTGTTCCGCAGCTTTGGACGCCAGTACAAGGACCCGACGCTCGTTCTGTTCTCCGGCGGCACGCGAACCGCTTGCGGTGTCGGTCAATCCGCGATGGGACCGTTCTACTGCCCGATCGATCAGAAGATTTACGTCGACCTTTCTTTCTATGACGAGCTCAGCCGCCGCTTCAAAGCGCCGGGGGATTTCGCTCAAGCCTACGTCATCGCTCACGAAGTAGGCCACCATGTGCAGACGCTCCTTGGCATCGCCGAAAAGGTGCAGAAGCTCAAATCCGGCATGGGCAAACGCGAAGCCAATGCTCTGCAGGTGCGGATGGAGCTGCAGGCAGATTGTCTGGCCGGCGTTTGGGCAAATCTGAACAACCAGATGAAAAGCCGCTTGCAAGAGGGCGACATCGAGGAAGGCCTAAACGCGGCGAGCCAAATCGGCGATGACATGATCCAACGCCGCACCCAAGGCCGCGTCGTACCTGACGCCTTCACCCACGGCTCATCGGCACAACGCGTACGCTGGTTCCGGGAAGGCTTCCAGAGCGGTCAGATGCAGACGTGTGACACCTTCAACGCGCGCGATCTTTAACGAGGGCCACACAGCGGCGGTTGGTCCCTGCATAACGATAAAAAGAAGGCTGCGTCCTTAGGGATGCAGCCTTCTTCCTTGCTTCAAATGGTGGCGTGGGAATGATTAGAGGGCATTGCCACCAAATGAACTGAGCTGACAATCGATCGCTTGAGCTTTCAGCGACGCACAGACGCGCTTGGCATCTTCAGTGCTGCGGAACGGTCCGGCCACGAGCTCGTACTTGATGCCATTGCCGTCTGCCTTGTTGTAATAGCGCGGCTGCAGCGGGCCCAATTCCTGACGATGACGCGCTGACAGAATCTCCCAACTCAGCCGCAAATTGTCGACCGTGGCTCCGGTAGCCAACCGCACCGCAACAGGCTTGTCGACCTTCACGCTGAATTCACTGATGGGTTCGGCCCTGGCGATCTGCTTCGGCTTAGGCTTGGGCGGAGGAGGCGCAGCAGCCTTCTTCACCGGTTTTGGCGCCTTCGGCTTTGCGGCCGGTTCAACGCTGCCAGTCTCTATTGAATTGAGCACCTTGGGCTTGTTGTCCGATGACGATGCCGCAGCCTGTTTACCTGGAGGCGGCTGCACGCCTGTCGGGAAATCCGACGCGGCTGCGGGCGCTGGCGCAACTGCGTCCGTGTCGCGCGCATTGCTTGGATGATTTTCTAACGTCAGCAAGCGCTCATTAAAGCTGCGCGACTTCTCGGCCTGTTCGGCGACATCCGTCTGGGTCTGCGCGACATCAGTTTGAAGTTGGCTGATGCTGTCTCGTATATTGACGATATCAGCAGCCATTTGCGATGTTTCGTCCACCGATGCCGCCGTTGCGGCAGGCAGATAACCGTCCAAAAACGCGGGGCGAATGGCGACGGCCGCGAGATAAGCCGCGGAAAAAAAGGCCATCGTTGCCCAAGCTGCCAGATACCGGTTGCCCGAGCGTGCCGGTCTCTGACCAGCCTGCTGCTCGTTGAATTCACCCGGAAGTTCGGGAGGGCGCTGCGCCATGTCCTACCGTCCGTTCTTTCTCAAAGACTTAATATGTCAGCCCGCAGAACAAACGCGAAGTTCTTGTTCCCAACAGGCAAAATGCGACGTATTGACTGCCTGCGGACGGTGGCAGAGTCGCTTAGGGGGGTCAATCAAAGCACCTTTGTGGCAAGCTTTCTGTTGTGGATTGTCATAATTCGTCCGCGCCCGGTTTGCTTTACGCTTTGAACTTTCATGTCCGCCAAAGAGGAAATCCATGACGCGGAAATTGCTCACGATCGTGTTGGCCGCAGGTAAGGGCACGCGCATGAAGTCGGCATTGCCGAAAGTGCTCCATCCAGTAGCTGGACGTTCGATGCTTGGTCACGTGCTGGCGTTGGCGGACGCGAGCGAGACGAGCGCGTTGGCCGTCGTGATCGGCCCCGGCATGGACAACGTACGAGATGCCGCGACCTCAATCGTCCCATCGGCTCAAGTCTTCGTGCAAGAAAAACAGCAAGGCACCGCGGATGCCGTTTTGGCCGCGCGCGAAGCAATCAGCCAACACGACGGCGATGTGATCGTCCTCTACGCGGACACACCCTTGATCGAGGCCGAAACCATCGGCCGCTTGCGGACAGCCTTGGAGGATGGGGCTGGAGTGGCCGTGCTCGGTTTCGACGCTGCTGACCCAACCGGCTATGGCCGGTTGCTTACCGATAACGCCGGTGAACTCGCCGCGATCTGCGAAGAAAAAGATGCCACGGACGAAGAACGCCGGGTTCGTTTATGCAACTCAGGGGTCATGGCCTTCGGCGGGGATGGCCTGCTTGATCGGCTGGGCCGCATCGGGTGTGACAATGCCAAAGGCGAATACTACCTCACCGACATGGTCGCGCTCGCACGCGCTGATGGACAGCGCGCCGTCGTCGTGTCCTGCAGCGAGGATGAGGTCCTCGGCGTGAATGCCCGCGATCAGCTGGCCGCCGCCGAAGCCATCTTCCAGCGCCGCGCCCGCGCTGCCGCCATGACGAACGGCGTCACCTTGATTGCGCCCGATACCGTTTGGTTCAGTTTCGACACCGTGCTGGGCCGCGACGTCTTGGTGGAGCCGAATGTGGTGTTCGGGCCAGGTGTCACTGTAGAAGAGGGCGTCCAGATTAAAGCGAACTCTGTCCTCGAAGGTGCGACTGTAGGCAAGAATGCGCGTATCGGCCCGTTCGCGCGCCTCCGCCCCGGCGCCGTTCTGGGCGAGGCCACCCACATCGGCAACTTCGTTGAAGTCAAGAACACGCAGGTCGGCAAAGGCGCCAAGGCTAACCACCTGGCCTACCTCGGCGACGGGCAGGTCGGCCCAGGCGCCAACATTGGCGCCGGCACCATCTTCTGCAACTACGACGGCTTCTTCAAACACAAGACGATCATCGGCGCGGGCGCCTTCGTCGGCTCGAATTCATCACTGGTCGCCCCCGTCAAAATCGGCGATGGCGCCTATGTCGGTTCAGGCAGCGTTATCACCAAGGATGTAGCAGCTGATGCGCTTGCCTTGGAACGATCCGAACAGGACAGTCGCGAGGGCTGGGGCGCGAAATTCCGAATAATGATGCAGCGTCGCAAGGCCAAGGCTTAGTTCGGACGATATCTGTCAACACCCAGAAATATTGCGTGAATTGAACGCCATACCGTTTGTGGCCTAATGTCCGGCGGTCCGGCTTGAGATGGGGAAAAGTCTATATGTGCGGCATCGTTGGCATTCTGGGCGCAAAACCGGTTGCTTTGGACCTGGTCGATGCGCTTCGGCGCCTTGAATATCGCGGCTACGATTCCGCCGGGGTCGCCACCGTGGAGAACGGCCATCTCGACCGCCGCCGCGCGGAAGGCAAGCTCCGCAATCTCGAACAAAGGCTGCATGACCAGCCCTTGGCAGGTTTGGCCGGCATAGGGCACACGCGCTGGGCAACCCACGGCAAACCGACCGAGCGCAACGCCCACCCCCACATGTCCAAGCGCGTCTCTGTCGTGCACAACGGCATCATAGAGAACTATCGCGAACTGAAAGCCGAGTTGACAAACGCCGGCTACGTCTTCGAAACCGACACCGACACAGAAGCCGTCGTCCACTTGATCACGCGAGAAATGGATGGCGGGTTAGGCCCCGTCGAAGCCGTCAAAGCCGCCTTGGGCCATCTGAAAGGCGCGTTCGCGTTGGGCATCATCTTCGCCGGCCACGACGACTTGATGATCGCGGCCCGTCAGGGCAGCCCTTTGGCGATTGGGCACGGCACCGATGAAATGTACATGGGCTCGGACGCCATCGCCCTAGCGCCCTTCACGAACACGATCACCTACCTCGAAGAAGGCGACTGGGCGATCCTGCGCCGCACGAGCATGGAAGTGTTCGACCGCAACGGAAAACCCGTCGACAGGCCAGCGATCAAATCCGCCGCAAGTGCGCTGCTCGTTGACAAGGGCAACCACCGGCACTTCATGGCCAAGGAGATCCACGAACAGCCGGACATGATCAGTCATACGCTGGCCCATTACATCGACATGGGCGCGGCCAAGGTGAACATCCCCGATCTCAACATCGATCTCAGCGGCGTTGAGCGCGTAACGATCTCCGCTTGCGGAACGGCGTTCTATGCCGGCTTGGTTGCCAAATATTGGATTGAGCGCTTCGCCCGTGTACCCGTCGAAATCGACATCGCATCGGAATTCCGCTACCGCGAAGCCCCGCTCGTCAAAGGCGGGCTGGCGCTGTTCATTTCGCAATCCGGCGAGACAGCCGATACGCTGGCCACGCTGCGCTATTGCGAGGAGGGCGGCCAGCACATTGCCTCGATCGTGAATGTGCGCACATCCACGATCGCACGCGAGTCGCACTCAGTGCTCCCAACACTAGCCGGCCCGGAAATCGGCGTAGCTTCGACCAAAGCCTTCACCTGCCAGCTGGCGGCCTTGGCGTGTCTAAGCATCGCCCTCGGCCGTGCCCGCGGAACGATTGATGCCGCAAAAGAACGCGAACTCGTCACCGCGTTGACCGGCGTCCCCCGGCACATCTCCACCATGCTTCAAGATGAGAGCCAATTCGAGGAATTGGCACACAGCCTGTCCAAAGCCCGGGACGTGCTCTACCTCGGCCGCGGCGTAAACTATCCGCTGGCGATGGAGGGTGCGCTCAAGCTCAAGGAGATCTCCTACATCCACGCCGAAGGCTACGCAGCCGGTGAGCTCAAACATGGCCCAATCGCACTGATCGACGAAAATGTCCCGGTGATCGTCATGGCGCCGGAAGATGATCTTTTCGACAAATCAATCTCGAACCTTCAGGAAGTCGCGGCCCGCGGCGGCCAGATAATTCTGATTACGAACGCGGATCCTGAAAAGGCGGGGTGCAAACTAAAGGACCACATCAAAATACCCACGGCGCATCCCTTCGTGAATCCGCTAATTTATGCAGTGCCTGCACAACTTATCGCCTACCATACCGCCGTGGTTATGGGCACTGACGTAGACCAGCCCCGCAATCTGGCGAAATCCGTGACTGTGGAGTAACACTGGAAAAACCCCGTTATTATTGGGATTAGCTTGCCCTGGAATTGCCTCTTCTGGCTGGTTTGACGTAGCGTTCATTGCGAAAATAGCGACTCGCTTATCGGCTACGGGCTTAGACAGGGACTGAACTTCGAATGCGGATTGGACTGCGGACACTGGCTTTGAGCCTGTTGGCGGGCATGCTGGCCTTTCCAGCTGCCGGCGTGCAGGCGCAATCCGTCCCATCCGCCGCAAAGAAGAAAGACCCGAACGTCGCGATCAAGGCGTTCGATACCGGAAAAAAAGCCTACTCCGCTGGCAAGTATAAGACCGCCATCGATAGCCTGACCAAGGCTTTGAAAAACGGCGGGCTATCCCCGCAAAAGATGGCCACAGCGTATTACTATCGCGGGCTTTCCCAGAAAAAGCAGAACAAGCCCGCACAGGCTTTGTCCGACTTGACGGTCGCCGTCTGGGTAAAGGGTGGACTATCCCCAAGCGATCAAGCAGCCGCGATGCAGGCGCGCAATGACGTGTATCGCGCCGCTGGTCTGGGCAATGAAGCCCCACCGATCGCAAATGCAGTGGCAGCACCATCACCATCTTCCAACCGGCAAGCGGCAGCAGCTCAACCAGCTCCTGCGCCACCACCACAACCGGCCGCCACACAAGCGCCTTCGCCTTCCACACCTCCAGTGTGGCAAGCCGCACCGAACGCAACCCGGCCAGAGCCTACAACACCGACCTCATTGGCGGCTGCCGTGACGCCGTCAAACACACCACCGCCACCAGCCACCGCAACTGCCCGAGCCGCGCGCCCAGTATGGCAGGCCGATCCCGAGAGCACACCACCTCCACCGCTCCCTCTCGATACCGGTACAAGTGTCCAAACCGCTCGCGCACCGGCGCCTCAATCTGGCAACAGCGCGCCAGTGGCGACGCTGTCGCCTGCGCCCGCCTCTTCGCCCGAAACGATCAGCACCGGATTTGTCACATCGGCGGAACCTGCGTCTGCGCCTCAGCAGCAAACGACGACAGACGTGCTGTCTCCAATCGCCAACGCGGGCAGCTCGATTTCAGGGTTCTTCTCCAACATGTTTGGCGGGAACAACGGCAGTGAACCACAGGCGCAGCCCCCACAGCCAACAACGACAACCGGATCGACGCTGCCGAGCGGTCCTTCGGCGCAAGTCTCCGCTTCGGAGCCACAGCGCGCACCGGGCTACAAGGTCGCAGCCGCTCCGCCACCAGCAACTCCTCAACCGGCACCTGTCGCACCAGCAGCACCTGCAGCACCAAGCGCGACAGCATCTACGAGCAGCAAGCCGGTCGCCCGCTCCGCAAGCGGCAGATACCGTTTGCAGGTTGCATCCGTGCGCTCACGCGCCGAAGCCGACAGCCTCGCTCAAACTGTGATGGCCTTCTACTCCGGGCAGCTCGGTGACGCGAAAGCTGAGATCGACGAAACCGTCATCGGTAACATGGGCACATTTTATCGCGTGCGGCTGGGGCCTTACGCGAATGCCGCCGAGCCAAGGAAGCTGTGCTCGACGCTAAAGCCGCAAGGGTTCGATTGCCAGGTTGTTACCCAATAGCGTGCCGGTCGAGTAGAAACACGTCAGCCCACGCCCCGAGAGTTGACGCCTCGTGCCGCTGCGAGCACCATGCGACCCATGAACGACGTGCAATCGCCAAAGCCTGAACGCTCGAAGAAGCGCACCGACGACCCGGCCAACTCAGCGCTGAGCGAGGGGCTCAAACGGCTCGCGCGCGAAGACACGCAGCACGGCATGCGCTTGGGAGCGCGGCTTCGCAACTATTTCCTCACGGGCTTGATCATCGTCGGGCCGGTCACGATTACGGTCTACATCATTTGGTGGTTCATCAACTACGTCGATGCGTGGGTGAAGCCACTCGTCCCTGCTGCATATCTTCCCGAAACGTACTTGCCCTTTGCCGTACCAGGCATCGGCGTGTTGTTCGGTATCATAGGACTGACATTCATTGGCGCGTTAGCAGCGAACTTGTTGGGCCGCTCACTCATTTCGTTCGGCGAAATGGCACTCGACAACATGCCGATCGTTCGTAACGTCTATCGCGCCCTGAAGCAGATCTTCGAGTCCGTTGTCAGCGTTACGGATCAGGCGCCAAACGTACAGAAGGTCGGTCTGATCGAATTCCCCAGCCCAGGCATCTGGTCACTCGTTTTTGTGACCGGAGAAGGCGGCGGCGAAATCGGCGCAGTGGCTCCTGGCGGGGAAACAGATCTCGTCAGCGTCTTCATGCCAACCGGAATCGTGCCGCCAACTGGCTTCATCTGTTTCGTGCCGCGCCGGAATGTCATCTTGTTGAAAATGAGCGCTGAAGACGCGGCCAAGATCGTAATCTCAGGCGGCATGGTCACGCCGGATTACCAGGCTCGTCTTCGCGAACTCGCCGAGCGTGCAAAAAAGGACGCCTTGAAAACCCAGCCCCCGAAGGCATGAGCTGCCACCCAAACCGGGCGGTCAAATAAGCCCGGCACCTTCTTCGCTCTCATCCGCCGCGATCAGAACAAGTGCCAGGGCTTCCGCCAGAGCAGCAAGCCGTATCTCAATACGGGTGAGCTCCCCAAAGTGACATTCCTTATGGTGGGTCGCACCGCCGCGCCGCTGCGCGGCGAAGTGGACAAGACCGACGGGCTTCGAAGCGGTTCCGCCATCTGGCCCAGCGACACCCGTGATCGAGACGGACAGATCCGCTTCCGACCGCGCGATCGCACCTTCCGCCATGGCGATGGCAACCTGCCTACTGACAGCGCCGTGCGCCATGATCAAGACGCCATCAACACCAAGCAGCTCAGTCTTCGAAACATTCGAATAGGAAACGAAACCCCGTTCAAAAACGGCAGATGACCCTGGCACCTCGGTCAGAAGGCCTGCTAACAGACCACCCGTGCAGCTTTCCGCTGTCGCAAGCTTGAGATGCCGCTCACCAAGTGAGCGAATAACGTCTGAAGCTTGCTGATAAAGATCGCTGGAAAAAATTGTCATGACAGCACAACAAATAAAGATGGCGAAGAGATCGCGCCCTTCGCCAACTTAAAAGCAATCAGGATTGCTGCAAGACCCTCCCTTAGGACGAGGCGCCAAGCTTTTCGGCGTTACCCAGCAAGTCATCAAGGACAACCCGGCTGTTCTCGCCCAGCGCGGACACCGCACGTGACTGAGCGCCCTGCCAAACCGGGAACGCTTCCTTCAATACGGCCTGGCCCTTCGGCGTCAAATGCAGCCCGCGGCCGCGCCGGCCAGCTGGCGGATCCATGATAATGTGGCCCAGCGCCAAAAGCCGTTTCAGGTTCCTGGAAAGCGTTGACTTTTCGATGTCGAGTTCGTGACCAATTTCAACGGCTGTAATCCCATCGCGCGAGGCCAGCTGAGCCAGTAGCGTGTACTGGCTAGCCGTGATGCCCAGCGGGCGCATCGCGTCGTCATAGACTCGCGTAACGATGCGGGACAGCTGGCGCACGCGCGTGGCCAGACAGGCCGCCGCGGCACTGGCTGCGATATCCGTGATGTTATGAGATTCAGCCGAAGAGTGTTCAAGCGTCTGGGTCGTCATCATATTCATGTCCGCCTGCCTCTTAGCTTTTTGTTCATACAACCACTTGATGCCGCGATTCTGCCAGACCGGTCAACGCCCCGCACAGTTTAATCCGTAAACGCAGGAACAAGAATCGTGGCACTAGCCATCGCTGCAATCCCTTCGCCACGACCGGTAAACCCCAGCTGCTCGCTCGTCGTGGCCTTCACACCAACCCGGTTTGGAGACAGCTGCAGTATGCCCGCGATGGCGCGCTGCATGGCTTCGCGGTGCGGACCAATCTTTGGCGCCTCGCAGATGAGGGTAACGTCAACATTCGCGAAGCGGCCCCCCTGCTTAGCAACGCAGTCCCGCGCCTTTTCCAGAAACAGATGGGACGCGGCGCCCTTCCACTGCGGATTGCTGGGCGGAAAATGCGAACCGATATCACCATCACCTAATGCTCCAAAGATCGCGTCAGTGAGCGCGTGAAGGCCCACATCGGCATCCGAGTGGCCATCCAAACTCCTATCATGTGGGACCTTGACCCCACAGAGCCAGACATGATCGCCGTCCTTGAAGCGATGCACGTCGAAACCCGTACCAGTTCGAGGCTCCATCTGCTCTTGTTCGCGTTGAGCCATCGCCAAATCCTCAGCCGTGGTGATCTTGATATTGGACGGATGACCGGAGACCAAAGCGACCGGAATGCCGGCCCATTCAAACAAGGACGCATCGTCCGTGAACGTTAGACCTTGGTTGGCCGCCTTGCGGTGAGCAGACAACAAAACATCGAGCTTGAACCCTTGCGGCGTCTGCGCCCGCCACAACCCATCACGGTCAAGCGTCTCTGAAACTGTTCCATCACTGTTGCCCCTTTTCAGCGTGTCAGCAACGCGAACAGCCACAAGAGCACCATCGAAGCTCCGTAACGCTTGCAGCACATCGTCGATCGTTTGTGTCCTGACAAACGGCCGGGCCGCATCGTGGATCAGCACGTGGGATACGCCACTGCCCTCTAATGCCTCAAGACCGGCAAGAACCGAAGCTTGCCGGGTCGTCCCACCCATGACCGGATCGGGGAGCTGGTGCGAACCCAAGAATCCGACAGCCTCGCGATAAAGCTCCCCGTGGTCGGAATGAATAACACTCTGCACCCGGTCGATTGCCTGATGCTCCAGGAATGTGGACAAGCTCCAGGCGATGACCGGACGCCCGCCGAGCGAAGCGTATTGTTTGGGCACCAGCCCACTGCCGGAGGCCCTTTGCCCTGTTCCACCAGCAACCAAAAGCGCAGCCGTTTTCACGTCGTTAACAGGCTCCCTTCACCTCAACCAACCGCTTACCGGTGGTGCGGCGTTGATGCAATCCACGAATGCTCTGTTTGCGCTTGCGAAATGCGCTCGCGACTTCTATTCTGCCCAACCGATAGGCAAGCTGTTAACTTGCCCAATCTATAGGCAGAATACAATTTGACTAACTGCTCACATACTGCACGTGCGGGGGCAGCGCGTTTGCGGGTCGGTCGGCATACCCTACGCAACTCAGTGCTCCTCGCACCCATGACGGGGGTCTCCGATCTGCCGTTCCGCCGTCTTGCGCATAGCTACGGCGCGGGCCTCGTCGTATCCGAAATGGTCGCGAGCGCGGAACTCGTGCGCGAACGCGCCGATGTTTTGCGGCGCGCGCAGGGCGCTGGATTAGAACCTTACGTCATCCAACTCGTCGGTTGCGAAGCACGCTGGATGGGCGAAGCCGCGCGCATCGCATGCTCACTCGGCGCGGACATCATAGACATCAACATGGGATGCCCTTCACGTGAAGTGACAGGCAAGCTTTCGGGCAGCGCCCTGATGCGCGATCTCGATCATGCCTTGAGCCTTATCGACTCTGTCGTCGGCGCCGCCAGCGTGCCCGTAACGCTAAAGATGCGTTTAGGGTGGGATGACACCAGCCGCAACGCGCCAGAACTTGCACGCCGCGCCGAAGACGCTGGAATTCAACTGATAACGGTACACGGCAGGACGCGCTGCCAGTACTTCAAAGGCAAGGCGGACTGGTCTGCGGTCCGCCACGTAAAAGACGCCGTGTCGATCCCGGTGATCGTCAATGGCGACATCCTCTCCGTGCAAGATGCAAGAACAGCGCTTGCACAGTCGCATGCCGACGGCGTCATGATCGGCCGAGGTTGCTACGGCGCGCCATGGCTTGCCGGGCAAATCGGCCGCAGCCTCGCGGGCGAACCAGACCTTGAACCAACACTGAGCGAACAAGCCGCGATTGCAGAAGGCCACGTCACCGCGATGCTCGCCCACTACGGCGAAAAGGTCGGTCTGCGCAATGCACGCAAACACATGGGCTGGTATATCGAAACAGCCGGCCGTCAAGCCAGGCAGACACTCGATATCAAGGCCTGGCGCCGCCGCTTGTGCACGCAGGACAACGCGAACAAAGCGCTGGAAGGACTTCGCGCCTTTTACGACACCGCAGCCGAGGTGGCAGCATGAAGAGGGCTGCGAAGGAAAAGAGCGCAATGTCAGGCCGGCGGCCAGTCGAGCATGACATGCTGCTTGCCGCGCTCCCGCACCCGATCCTGGTCATCGCGGAAGACAGCCGCATTGTTTACGCCAATGCTTCCGCCGAAGCGTTCTTCTCCACCGGCCTCGCTATGTTGAAGCGTGGCACCATCAACGACGTCATCGCCTTCGGTTCGCCATTGATCTCCTTGATCGAGCAAGTACAGGCCACCGGCTCAACCGTGAACGAATACGGCGTCGAATTGTCGGCACCCCGATTTGCGGTACCAAAACTCGTCGATGTTCATGCCGGGCCGCTACCCGACCAATCCGGCCTCACGGTGCTGATGCTTCAGCAGCGCACCATGGCCCATATGATTGAGCGCCAACTCACCCACCGCGCGGCAGCGCGATCGGTGTCGGGCATGGCAGCGGTGCTTGCGCATGAGATCAAAAATCCGCTGTCTGGCATACGCGGCGCCGCGCAGCTTCTGGAACAAAACACTTCCGATGAGGACCGCGCGCTCACGCAGTTAATTTGCACCGAGACCGAGCGTATCCGAAATCTCGTTGACCGCATGGAGGTGTTCGGCGACGAACGGCCGCTCATCAAAGAACCCGTCAACATTCACGATATTCTCGATCACGTGCGCCGTCTGTCACAAACCGGTTTCGGGCGTGAAGCGCGGTTCATAGAAGAATTCGATCCCTCCTTGCCACCCATCCCTGCCAATCGCGACAAGCTGATCCAGGCTTTTCTCAATCTTGTGAAGAACGCCGTGGAAGCGATTGGCGAACGAGGCAATGAAGGTAGAATCATCATGCAGACTTCGTTTCGGCCTGGGGTCCGTCTCACGGTACCCGGCTCGAAACTGCGTATCAGTTTACCCCTAATGATCCAGATTGAAGACAACGGGAACGGCGTGCCCGATCACATGAAGCCGCATCTCTTCGATCCATTCGTGACAACCAAGCGGTCCGGCACCGGCCTGGGCTTGGCTCTGGTCGCCAAGATCATAAACGATCATGGCGGCATCATTGAATGTGAGAGCGAGCCCAAACGCACAATCTTCCGCGTTCTACTACCGATGCAAGACCGCCCCCGCACAGCCATCAAGGCGATGGCTGAGGTGACGTGATGACGGCGGTTTCGCCCAGGTAGGAGAGATAACAGATGGCCCGAGGCACAATTCTGATCGCCGACGACGATACGGCCATTCGTACGGTGCTGAACCAAGCCCTGGCACGCGCCGGGTATGCACCGCGCGCAACCGGAAACGCTGCCACGCTGTGGCGCTGGGTGTCACAAGGCGAGGGCGACGTCGTACTGACAGACGTGGTCATGCCCGACGAAAACGCGTTCGACCTTATTCCGCGCATGAAGAAACTTCGCCCCGAATTGCCGATCATCGTCATGAGCGCACAAAACACTCTGATGACGGCACTCACGGCAGCAGAGAAGGGTGCCTACGAATATCTGCCAAAGCCCTTCGATTTGTCGGAAGTCGTATCCGTTGTCAGCCGGGCATTGTCGGGCGCCGCCCGCCGCCCGGTCCAGCGCGGCGGCGCCGCAGACGTCGAATCCGGCGAGGAAATGCCGCTGATTGGCCGCTCGGCCGCGATGCAGGACATCTACCGCGCGCTCGCACGCCTAACGCAGACTGATCTCACCGTGATGATCAACGGCGAGAGCGGTACCGGCAAGGAACTCGTCGCCCAAGTGCTGCACGATCATGGCCGGCGCCGGCAGGGCCCGTTCGTTGCCATCAACATGGCGGCCATTCCGCGCGAGCTGATCGAGAGCGAACTCTTCGGCCATGAAAAAGGGTCGTTCACCGGCGCGCAAGCCCGCTCACAAGGCCGGTTCGAGCAGGCCGAGGGCGGCACGCTCTTCCTCGATGAAATCGGCGACATGCCACTCGAAGCGCAAACGCGCCTCCTGCGCGTCCTGCAGCAGGGCGAGTACACGACCGTTGGCGGACGCACGCCAATTAAAACGAACGTGCGCATCATCGCCGCCACCCACCGCGATCTCAAAACGCAGATTCAACAGGGACTCTTCCGCGAAGATCTTTTCTATCGCTTGAACGTCGTACCGCTGCGCCTGCCGCCGCTGCGCGAACGCGGCGAGGATATCGGCGACCTCGTGCGTCACTTCCTGCGTTTGGCCGCGCGCGAAGGATTAGGTCAAAAGTCCATCGAGACGGCAGCGATTGACCGCCTGAAGAACCACCACTGGCCGGGCAACGTTCGCGAACTCGAAAACTTCGTGCGGCGGCTGGCTGCGCTCTATGCACAAGACACCCTCACCGAGCAGATCATCGAGCAAGAACTCACCGAGGCCGAACCCATTCGCCCGGCCGAATCTGAATCCGAGCCGAAGGATCTGTCTGAATTGGTCGAGCGGCATATGGGGCAGTACTTCGCGAGCTTCGGCAAAGATCTGCCACCGCCCGGCCTCTACGATCGGGTCATCCGCCAAGTCGAGCAACCGTTGCTGACGGCGGCACTAGCGGCCACGCGCGGCAACCAAATTCGGGCAGCCGAGCTGTTGGGGCTAAACCGGAACACCTTAAGGAGCCGCATCCGGGCTCTGGACATCAGGGTTTTCCGTACCCCGTCAAACTGAAACAGCGCGCAGGCCGTCCGCATCCGGATAAACGTGCACCCGGTGTTCGGCCTCTAGTTGTGCAAAATCACATCGTTTTGTCGCGAGAATGTCACAGTTGCTCTATTCTCTGTGTCGTTATCGTGCTGCATGGCTTTCACCGGTGTGAACAGGCCACACTGCGGCGCTGAGAGGCCACAGCCTTCATCACGACGAATTCGAGGCACGCTGGAAGCGAATATCGCGTACGGCCGTGTCAGTGGAGTATGAGCATTTGACGCCCGGCGCGGACATACAGGCAGAGCAAGAGTTGGCTTCCTTGGAGCGGGGATCGCCGCTGCTGGACCCTAGCGACCGAGCATTCTGGACGGGCTTTGTCGTGATGGCGTTGTCCGTCATCTCCGCGGCCGTCACCTACCTCATTCTGACCGGTCTGACGCCAATCGTACCGCGGGGCGAAGTCGTCCTCATCGCGCTCTTCACGAACTTCGTGCTGCTGATCGCCATGACCGCGATTATCGCCTATCAGATCTACGGGTTCTGGCAGGCATGGCGGAAAAAGGTACCCGGCGCCCGCCTCCACGTCCGTATCGTTGGACTGTTCTCAATCATCGCAGCCCTGCCGGCAATCGTATTGGCCGCCGCTGCCACAACAACCTTCTCCGTATCCCTCGACAGCTGGTTCACGAACAAGACCCGCCAAATTATCGCCAACTCGCTCGACGTGGCTCGTGCCTACGTCAACGAACATGGCCAGGTCATACGCACCGACATCGTGAACATGTCACGCGACATCGATGCGGCCTACGAAAACGTCGTCCTCGATCCCCAGCAGTTCACACAGCTCTTAATGGCGCAAGCCGGCCTGCGCGAACTGCCTTCCGTCTACATCATCGACGAGCAGGGCGACCCGCTGATCCGGGCTATGGAAGATCCTAATCTTCCCTACATTCCGCCGTCCAAGGCCACCATGGCGGAAGCCAAGGCCGACCAGGTGCCGCTACTTTTGCCCGCGAACGCAAATCGCGTTGTGGCTGTCAAAAAGCTGGAGAAGTTCCCTGGCCAGTATCTGTATGTCGCGCGCGAAGTCAGTGCCACGGTGCTTGCCGCCATGGCGCGAACCGAACAAGGCGTCAGCCAGTACCAGGCGTTGCGCGAACAGCGCGGAAACCTGACCCTGGTCCACGGCCTGATGTACCTGATGATCTCGATGTCGGCACTATTGGCGGCGATCTGGACAGGCATCTGGTTCGCAGGACGTTTTGTGGCACCGATCCGTCGGCTTATTGTCGGCGCAACTCAAGTGTCGCGCGGCAACCTAACAGTCGAACTGCCAGAAAAACGCGGAGAGGGTGACCTCCGGCGCCTGTCACACACCTTCAACGAGATGACGCGCGAGCTGAAATCCCAGCGCGACGAGCTCGTCGATACCAACGAGCAGCTGGTCGAACGCCGCCGCTTCATGGAAGCCGTTCTGTCGGGCGTCACGGCAGGCGTCATAGGTTTAGATAGTCAAGACACCGTCACGCTCTTCAGCCGGTCAGCAGCACAGCTGCTTGGCGTGGAAGAAGACACCATCGAAGGCAAGCCGCTGCAAGAAGCCTTGCCAGCCTTCGCAATCGTTTTGCAAAAACGTGATGAAAACCCATCGAAACTGCGAACACAGGATGAGATTTCCGTTTCCGTCTCGGGAGAAGAACGCACGTTTGCCGTTCGGATCACCAGGGAGGAAGCCGGCGAGGGTGACGTTGGGTCGGTCGTGACGTTTGATGACATTACAGAGCTTGTCTCGGCCCAGCGAACGGCTGCCTGGGCCGACGTTGCGCGGCGCATCGCCCACGAAATCAAGAACCCGCTCACGCCGATCATCCTGTCGGCCGAGCGCATCCGCCGCAAATACGGCAAGGTGATCACAGCCGACCGGGAAACCTTCGACAAGCTCACCGCCACCATCGAACGGCAGGCTGGTGATATCAAAACGATGGTCGATGAATTTGCCTCGTTCGCCCGCGTTCCCAAACCCGTCATGGAGCAGGGCGACTTGCGCGAGGCCATCCAGGAGCCAGTGATCCTGTTTCGTGAAGCGCACCCGGCAGTCGAGTATCCGATGAACGTACCGGATACTCCGGTAAAGGGCGAATTCGACCGCAGGCTCGTTTCACAAGCGATCACCAACCTCGTCAAGAACGCCACCGAGGCCGTGGAGACTCACGCGGAAAGCGCAGGCACTAACTTCAAGGGTCGCGTCGCGGTGTCTCTCAATGTTCTCGACGATGGCGTGGAGATTCTCGTACGCGACAATGGAACCGGCTTGCCGAAACAAAATCGCATGCGATTGCTCGAACCGTATGTCACCACCAAAGGGCACAAAGGCACAGGCCTTGGGCTTGCTATTGTCCAAAAGATTATCGAACAACACGGTGGAACACTCGTTCTGGAAGACGCCCCCTCTGACAAAGGAGACGAAACTTCTCAAGGAGCCCAGGCACGCGTTCGCTTGCCGATAGGCTCCAACACGTCTCGAGCCAGCGAACCAGTCGATGGCTCGTCCCCGGCAGTGCCGGCAGTCTGAAAGTAATAACGATTAGCCTAGGGAACGAAAACAATGGCTGCAGATATCCTAGTCGTCGATGATGAGAACGACATCCGCGAACTCGTTGCGGGTATTCTCGAAGACGAAGGACATGCCACGCGTTTGGCGCGCGACAGCGATGAAGCCTTGCGGGCGATCGAGCAGCGCCGTCCCCACCTTGTCATTCTGGATATCTGGCTTCAGGGCAGCCGGCTTGATGGGCTTGAGGTCCTGTCCGTCATCAAGAAAACCTACCCGGACCTGCCAGTGGTCATCATTTCCGGCCACGGCAATATCGAAACAGCCGTTACCGCCATCAAACGCGGCGCTTATGACTATATCGAAAAGCCCTTCAAGGGCGATCGCCTCGTCCTGGTGACGCTTCGCGCCCTGGAAGCCTCCAACCTCAAACGCGAAGTGCGCGAGCTGCGCGAGCGCTCCACCGTGTCGGTAGAGATGGTCGGCAAGTCCGCCGCCATTAACCAGCTGCGCTCACAACTCGACCGTGTCGCGCCGACGAACAGCCGAATCCTGATCCGCGGATCCTCCGGAACCGGCAAGGAACTGGCAGCCCGCGTCATCCACCAAAAGTCCCATCGCGCCGATGGCCCATTTGTCGTCCTCAACGCCGCCGCCATGGCGCCCGATCGCGTGGAAGAAGAACTCTTCGGCACTGAAGACCGCACAGGTGGCGCGCGCAAAGTAGGAGCCCTGGAAGAGTCACACTCCGGAACGCTTTATATCGACGAAATTGGCGACATGCCGTTGGAGACGCAAGGCAAGGTCTTGCGCGTGCTAGTCGAACAAAAATTCCTGCGTATCGGTGGTGCCCAAAAGGTCGGCGTTGATGTCCGCATCGTCACCTCTACAAGCCGCGACCTCGAACGCGAAATGCAGGAGGGCCGCTTCCGCGAGGATCTTTATCATCGCTTGAACGTGGTACCGCTGCGCGTCCCCAGCCTGGCGGAACGCCGTGACGACATTCCAGACCTGATTCAGTTCTTCATAAGCCAGCTGGCCAGCTCCTCTGGCCTTTCCCCGCGCCGCATTGGCGAGGACGCCATCGCCGTCCTTCAGGCTCACGACTGGCCAGGCAACGTGCGCGAGCTGCGCAACAATATCGAACGCCTGATGATCCTGGCTGGCGGCGATCCCAACACGATCATCACCGCAGACAGCCTGCCAGACGAAATCGGCTCCAACGTTCCGCTGCCGGTCAATGGCGGCTCCGAGCACCTGATGAGCCTGCCTCTGCGTGAGGCGCGTGAAATCTTTGAGCGCGAGTACCTCCTGGCTCAGATCAACCGTTTTGGCGGCAACATCTCCCGCACGGCTGAGTTCGTCGGCATGGAACGCTCCGCTTTGCACAGGAAGCTCCGGGCGCTTGGTGTGTCATCCGATCAGCGCGCCGGCGAACTGCGTCAGGTCTGATCTCCATGACACGCATTGTCTATGTGAACGGCCGCTACGTGCCCTACGGCCAGGCGGCGGTCCACGTAGAAGATCGCGGCTTCCAATTCGCAGATTCAATCTACGAAGTATGCGAGATCCGCGGTGGTGCGCTGGTCGATGAGGCCCGCCACCTGGCGCGCATGGAACGTTCTTTAGCCGAGCTTGAAATCCCCATGCCGGCGAGCCGGCGCGCCATTGCCCACATCATGCGCCAGTGCATCAAGCGCAATCGCGTGCGTGACGGGTTGATCTATATGCAAGTCACCCGCGGCGAGGCTCCACGCGACTTTCCATTTCCAGAACCAGAAACCGAGCCCACCTTCGTCTGCCTTGCCCGCCCAATCGATGCAGCGGCCCGTGATAAGCGCGCGGCCGACGGCATTAAGGTCGCGACCTTGCCGGATACGCGCTGGGACCGCTGCGATATCAAAACCGTCATGTTGCTACCGGCATGCCTGGCCAAGCAGCAAGCTTCACGAGTCGGCGCTCGAGAAGCCTGGTTCGTTGCGCGCGACAAAACCGTGACGGAAGGCGCGTCCAGCAACGCTTGGATCGTCACTGGAGAGACTGTCGTGACGCGTCCATTAAGTTCAGACATCTTACCCGGCGTGACACGGGCAACGCTGATCGATGTTCTTTCGTCGCTTGGCCTAACGCTCAAAGAGAGAGCTTTCACAGTCCAGGAAGCCAAAGAGGCACAGGAAGCCTTCGTTACGTCGGCATCCGCCACGGTCATGCCTGTCGTTTCGATCGACGGTCACCAAATAGGCGATGGCAAACCAGGTCCTATAACGTGGAAGCTGCGCTCGACATTTCATCAAGTTGCTAAAGTTTCGGCCACTTAATCCATTTCTGACGCGCTTTAACCGCTAGCGGCAATTTGATGCTATGACTGAAACAGTGCCGACTTTTCAAACAATTGAAAAAAGGTATGGTGTAAACCGATCTTGTGCACTGCACGCTTTTAAAGTTGGAGCGATTTTTGCACGGCGAATTAATGGCGGCATCGCAGTCCTCAAAACCTGTGAAACGACCACCGATCGGTTGCAACAAACATAAGACCATTGAGGCATCTAAAATGGCATCAGAGCGGACGCAAAGCCTTCAGGACACTTTCCTGAACTATGTGCGGAAAAATAAGACTCCTCTCACAATCTTTCTCGTCAACGGCGTCAAACTCCAAGGCATCGTCACCTGGTTTGACAATTTCTGTGTGCTTTTGAGGCGCGACGGCCACTCGCAACTGGTCTATAAACACGCGATCTCGACAATCATGCCTGGGGCACCGGTACACCTGATGGATTCTGAGCCGGCGCCCGAGAACCAGCAAGGGTAACGCGCACATCGACGACCGCGTCAAAGCTGGCGAAGATCTCGGAGCAGGCGTTGCGGCTGCCATAAAGGCCGCCCATCGCAGCGACGTCGCGCGCGCACTCGTAATCGTCCCGGACCTGTCGCGCTCTAGCCCGCCATCCAAGCTGCGTGGCACGGCAATAATGCACTCGCCACAAGATCGCCTTGAGGAAACGCGCGGATTAGCCGAAGCGATCGACTTGGACGTCCCACTGTCAATCATCGTACCGCTGCCCTCACCGAAGCCTGCCACGTTGTTCGGGTCAGGTAAGGTCGAGGAGCTGGCACACGAAGTCCAACAGCACCAGGCTGAGCTTGTCGTCATCGATCATGGCTTGTCGCCAATTCAACAACGCAATCTGGAGGTCGCACTGAAGGCCAAGGTGCTGGACCGTACCGGGCTCATTCTTGAGATCTTCGGCCGCCGCGCACGGACGCGCGAAGGGCGCCTGCAGGTTGAACTCGCGCACCTCACCTACCAGAAGGGCCGGCTGGTCCGGGCGTGGACCCACTTGGAACGCCAGCGTGGCGGCCGCGGCTTCCTGGGTGGTCCCGGTGAAGCCCAGATCGAACTCGACCGGCGAATGCTGCAGGAACGCATCGTCGCCATCCGTGAAGAATTGAAAGGTGTGGTGCGCACGCGCGAACTCCACCGCGCCGGCCGCCGCAAGGTGCCGTATCCGATCGTCGCGATCGTGGGCTACACGAACGCTGGCAAATCCACGCTGTTCAACCGACTCACCGGCGCGGACGTGATGGCCAAGGACCAGGTATTCGCCACGCTCGATCCAACGATGCGCGAAGTGAAACTGGAAAGCGGCCGCAAGATCATACTTTCCGACACGGTTGGTTTCATATCTGATCTGCCAACGATGCTCGTCGCCGCCTTCCGCGCGACCCTCGAAGAAGTCGTGGAAGCCGACCTCATCCTCCACGTCCGCGATATCGCGCACGTCGAAACAGACGCGCAAGCTCAAGATGTCGAAACGGTCCTGGAAGGCCTCGGCATCGAAACAGATGCGGCGGACACGCAGATCATCGAGGTCTGGAACAAGGCGGACTTGCTGTCGAACATCACGCGTGAAGATGTTCAAGCGTCAATACGCTGGCGTGAGCGGCACCCCGTGCTCGTTTCAGCCGCGACCGGCGAAGGGCTGGAAGCGCTACTGCATGCCATCGACGCACGCCTAGGCGAGAGCGACGAAACGTTGACCGTTCGCGTTCCGGCCATCGACGGAAAACTCATCAATTGGCTCCACGAAAACACCGATGTGATGCACACCGAAACCGACGACGCGGGCTTAAACATCAGCTTCCGTGTTCGTATCGGCCTGGAGAAGAAACACCGGCTGATTGGCAAGCTGAAAGACGCTGGCCTCCATGTTCCTCAAGAGACCGACACGTTGGCGTCTTAATGCTTACCCCTTAAATGAGATCGTGGAACAGTCACGACCGTCATAATCAGAGGGCAACGCGCACATGGACCAAGGCCTCAACGTTCAGTGCTGCATCGCGGGTGGCGGACCAGCCGGTTTAATGCTCGGCGTATTGCTGGCTCGCGGCGGCGTGCGAGTCCACGTGTTGGAAAAACACGCGGACTTCCTGCGCGACTTTCGCGGCGACACGATCCATCCATCCACCATGGAGGTCATGCACGAACTCGGTCTGTTGGACGACTTCCTGAAGCTGCCGCATCAGAAAGTCCACCGTCTCAATGGCCAGTTCGGAGATCTGAGTTTGACAATGGCGGATCTCTCGCATCTGCCGGTCAAGGCGCCATACATCGCTATGATGCCGCAATGGGATTTCCTGAACTTCCTCGCCAAGGAAGGGGCGCGCTATCCAAACTTTTCCCTCGCCATGGAAACAGAAGCCACGGGTCTCCTCGAAGAAGACGGCCGCGTGGTGGGCCTCAAGGTCAGATCTCAAGCAGGAGAACAGGTCGTGCGCGCGGATCTGAGCGTTGGAGCCGATGGTCGTAGCTCAATTCTGCGCGACCAGTCAGGATTGAAAGTCGACGACCTGGGCGCCCCAATGGATGCCTTGTGGTTCCGTCTGACGCGCCAGCCGGACGATACCGACCAGACCCAAGGCCGCTTCGATGCGGGCCGGGTCTTTATCATGCTCAATCGCGGAGACTATTGGCAGTGCGCCTTCGTTATCGCAAAAGGCTCCTTTGACGCCTGGAAGGAAAAGGGTCTGGGAAACTTCCGAGATGCCGTCGGAGCTTTGGCACCGTTCGACGCAAGCCGAGCGCAAGAACTGCAATCCTGGGATCAGGTCAAACTACTCACAGTGAAAGTCGACCGGATGCCGGCTTGGCACCGCGAAGGCCTGCTCTTCATCGGTGACGCGGCACACGCTATGTCACCCCTCGGCGGGGTCGGAGTGAACCTCGCTGTTCAAGATGCCGTCGCAGCCGCCAACATCTTATCCAAACCGCTGAAGCAGGGAAGTCTGCGACAGGAAGACCTGAGCGCCGTACAAAAGCGCCGCATGCTGGCGACGCGCGCTATTCAATGGATGCAGGTGACAATGCAGGACACGGTGATCGCCCGCGTTCTGAAGGATACGGAACCGTTGAAACCACCGATGGCCCTGCGCGCTTTTCAATACATCCCGCTGTTGCGGCGCATACCGGCACGCCTCATAGGCCTAGGTATCCGGCCCGAACACGTGGCGGAACACCTTCGCTGACAACAACCAGAGACTAAGCGTCGAGAGAACGGCGAACTTCGAAGACTTCCATGATCCGCGCGCCGCGATGCGGACCGTCACACACGAAGGTCCATTTGCCTTCGGTGAAGGTGTCGCACATTTTGACACCCTTGATCAAAATCCAATGGCCTTCCTTGCCCTTGTGAATCGCTAGAATGTAATGCGTCCAGGCGCTACGGGGCTTTTGCATCCAGGTCCAAACAGTGGGACGCTTCTTGCGCTCCCGCTCCATGAAACTTTCATTCAACGTCATGGTATAGCCGTAAACAGCGAGCGCACCTTCCACTTCATCGGCATAAGTACCTTTGACCTGGAATCGCAAGTCTTCCGGGAGCGCGCGATAGGCATTGATCGCTGCTTCCACTTTGCTGATGGGAAAACCCGTGATAGCGGAGAGGACATAAGGACCGCAGAAGGCGACACGTCCAGTATCGTTTGTGACCGAATTCAACGACGATGTGAGCGTTGCATGCCCTAAATCTTCCACGGCGCCACTGCTTTGATTTGAAAACGAATAAGGTGTGAGTGGTTGAATCCTGCGATAGGGCCCTTAACGCTTCGTTAACAGTGCGGAATTAGCGCAAAACCGCGGAGACAGTGCATGTACGTAGTGGTCTTGTTCTTGGAAGCGAAGGGTGATTGCTCAGAGAAGTTGCGTGGCGCGTTGACAGCGCATGCGGCCAGCGTTCGAGCAAACGATCCTGGTTGCGAACGCTTCGACGTCGCGCACGATCCCTTGGAACCAAACGCATTCCTGATCTACCAAGTCTTCGACAGCGAGGAAGCGTTCACCGCGCACTTTGAACAGGAAGCCCATCTGCACTTTGCCAGCCGGATTGAGCCTTGGGTGAAAACCGAGCGCAAGCTGACCTACACTCTTCTCGATACTGGCCGCATGGTGTGAAACGCAAAACGGCCGGAGACAAGGCTCCGGCCGTCAACAAAGGCGTAGCGCAAACGAGTGCTTACGCGCCTTCTGGCTTCTCTTCTTCGGCAGGCGCCTCGTCACCGGCGTCCCCTTCCGGTGCGGTATCTGCGTCTTCAGCATCCGGGTCAAACGTTTCAAGCTCGATCTCTTCGTCACGAACCATGGTCACGTCTTCACCCTTGGCCTGACGTTCAGCTTCATCCTCGGAGCGTGCAACGTTCAAGACGATCGGAACGATAACTTCCGGATGCAAGATGATCTTGGTTTCGTGCAAGCCCAGCGCCTTGATCGGACGGTCCAAGATGACCTGCGTGCGGCTGATCGTGAAGCCGCCGGCCGTGACGATCTCGGCGATGTCACGCGTCGACACAGAACCGTAGAGCTGACCGGTATCGCCAGCGGTGCGGATAGCGACGAACGATTGGTTCTCCAGCTTGCCCGCAACTGCGTCGGCTTCGCTCTTCTGGGCCAGGTTGTCGGCCTCAAGCTGGGCGCGCTGGCTTTCAAAGTGCTGCTTGTTGGCTTCAGTGGCGCGCAACGCCATCTTCTGCGGCAACAGATAGTTGCGTGCATAGCCATCTTTCACGGTGACGATATCACCCATTTGGCCCAACCGGCCGATGCGCTGGAGTAGAATGACCTGCATGAGATGTTCCTTTCAAATCGTAAGTCTGTGTGTATCAGGTTGAAGGTCCAGAGAAGCCGGACGACCGGCTTCGAAGCGAAAAGATTGAGTCCGCCAGGCCAAGCAGAATGATCGGCAAGGCAACCCAAACATTGATGAGAAGAAGGCCGATATAGACGGCCCAAAGCGCAAACGGCCGCCAGGCCTTTCCGCGCGTGAGGTAATGAATGACCGCGAGCCCCAACAGCAGGTAGGCGACGAAAAACGCACCAAATACGGCGACAGCCGCGATGCCTCCCATCCCCGAGAGCATCGAGCTAAAAAGCCCAGCCGCAGCAAGCACCAAAGGCGTACCGCGCGGAAAAGTCATTGCGGCCAGATCTGGCCACGGCCGCCTCAAATTTCCGGCGGCCCGCACGATCCGTCCAGCCACCCACAAATTGAACACCGCAGCGATCATCGGCACGATAGCGAAAGCGGCAGGCAACACGAGAACGACCATGTCGACAATCTGTGTAATTTGTTCGGCCGTGGGCTGGTTCTGGCCAGACATCTGCGGCGTTGCTTTAACAAACGATTCAATTTCGCTGCGCAGCCGAGGCATCTCCCCATGCATCAACGAAACGATCGAGACGGAGATGATGCTAGAGAGCGCAGCCGCCAGAATCACGAGCAAGCCAGGTGGCGCCCAGAACACGGCAGTCGTTCCCTGGCCATCGCTAATCGTTCGCCGCTGCTCGGCCAGCTGTGTGAGGAGAACAGCGGGCATGCCGACCACGCCCGCAAAAATCATGGCCGCACCCTTGGCCCCAACCAAGGCTAGCAGCAGAGATCCAATCGAGGTTGCGAGCAGGGCGGCTGCCCACGACCAGCCAACGCCTGCCACGTAAATTGGCAAGGCGGCGATCACGAACAACACAGAGCTGGTAAATGCCGACCCAACCATCGCCGAAATGAAGGCGAGCGCGGACACGAATCCGGCGCCGGCAGCGATGAGGTATGCGTTTCGCAACATGTGAGCTGTCCCGCGTTACCGCGGTTAGGGCAGCCAGACGACGATGCGTCCCGTCCCAACCATTCAATTGAACTGATCTAGCAATGTCCGGGGCCCAAGCCAAAGCCCGGCCCCGGCCACCAATTACTTCAAGACGTAGGGCAGAAGACCCAAGAACCGCGCGCGCTTGATCGCACGGGCAAGTTCGCGCTGCTTCTTGGCCGAAACAGCCGTGATGCGCGACGGAACGATCTTACCGCGCTCGGAAACGTAACGGCCGAGCGTGCGAACGTCCTTGTAGTCAATCTTCGGAGCCTGATCGCCGGAGAACGGGCAGGTCTTGCGGCGGCGCTGGAACGGCCGGCGCGCAGGCATTTGTGAGATGGCAGCCATGATTATGCGTCCTCCGAGCCGAAGTTGCCGTCACGTCCACCACGAGGGGGCGGGCCCGAGCGCGAGCGGAATGTCGATCCGCCACCGCCGCCGCCACCACGTGGTCCGCCACGATGGCCACCACGGCCGCCGCGATCATCGCGGTCGCTCTTGCGCATCATCACGCTCTGTTCGGTTTCGTGTTCGGAAACCTTGATGGTCATAAAGCGAATAACGTCCGTCGACAGGCTCATGCGGCGCTCCATCTCGGCAACCGCTGGCGGCGGAGCGTCGATGTTGAGCAGCGAATAGTGCGCTTTGCGGCTCTTCTTGATTTTGTAGGCGAGGCTCTTCAGGCCCCAATATTCAGACTTGCTAACCGAACCACCGCCTTCGGTGATGATGTCGGTGAATTCTTTCGTCATCGCTTCCACCTGCTGGTTGGAAACGTCCTGGCGTGCCAGGAAGACATGCTCGTAAAGCGGCATGTTTTGGCCCTTCTGTTCATGTTGTCCGCTAGAGCAGCACGAAACGGCCCCAGCAGCTCACCTTCCAATCCGGCGCATAGCCCCTTTATGGACCCAGGAAAGGCCCACACAGGCATCCAAAGAGCGGAAACACTGGGGAACGGACATTCGTCCTGCCGCGCAAACGGCCCCGTTCAGCTTCCAACCGGATCGGGTGATTGCGGCCTTATACGCGAATTTTCTTGCCCCGCAAGCGTTTTGATGCGGTTCCAGGCTCGAAAGGCGACCTACAACTTGTAGTCCAGGGGCCAATCGCCGCTTATGCCCATGGCCGCTGCCCCAGCCCTTGACTCAAGCCGCGCCCGCGTGTTTCTGCCCCGCAACCAAAACAACAGGCGAACCTATGGCCAACGCATTTGTATTTCCAGGGCAGGGCAGCCAAGCCGTCGGCATGGGCCGTGAACTGGCCGAGACCTTTCCCGCCGCCCGAGCGGTGTTTGAAGAAGTCGATAGCGCCCTGGATCAGAACCTATCAAAAATCATGTGGGAAGGCCCGAAAGAGGACCTGACGCTGACGGAAAATGCCCAGCCGGCGCTGATGGCAGTCTCAATGGCCGTGATGCGCGTTCTAGAGCAGGAGAAGGGCTTTACCCTCAAAGACAAGGTCCAGTTTGTTGCCGGGCACTCCCTAGGCGAATACTCAGCGCTGGCCGCCGCCGGAGCGTTCTCGCTATCAGACACCGCTCGCCTTCTGAAGCTGCGCGGAAAAGCCATGCAGGCAGCCGTGCCGGTTGGCGAGGGCGCGATGGTTGCATTGCTTGGCGCAGGTCTAGATACCGCTCAGAAAGTAGCCGACGCAGCCAAGGAATTTGGCGTCTGCCAAATCGCCAACGACAACGAGCCGACACAGGTCGTCCTGTCGGGCCAGAAGGCCGCGCTCGACAAAGTCGCCGAACTGGCCAAGCCGCTAGGCGTCCGCCGCGCTGTTCCGCTGCCGGTTTCCGCACCATTCCATTGCTCGCTGATGCAGCCGGCCGCCGATGCCATGGCCGAAGCGTTGGCAAAAGTTGAGATCAATACGCCGTCAGTACCAGTTGTGGCCAATGTCTTGGCCGAGGCGATTTCTGATCCAGAAGACATTCGCAAGCGACTTGTCGAACAGGTAACTGGCACTGTGCGCTGGCGCGAGAGTGTCTCGTACATGACTGCAAACGGCGTAACCGATATCTACGAAATCGGCTGCGGAAAGGTATTGGCTGGCATCGTCAAGCGTATCGAAAAGTCCTTGAACGCCACCAGCATCGGCACACCTGCCGACTTTGATGCCGCCGCGGCTCTTTTGAACTCTTGAGGAACAACGGATGTTTGATCTGAATGGGCGCAACGCCCTTGTCACTGGCGCGACAGGCGGAATTGGCGAAGCCATCGCCCGCACCTTGCACAAGGCCGGCGCCACCGTCGCCGTTTCAGGCCGGCAAGTCGAAAAGTTGGAAAAGCTCGCGGCTGACCTCGGCGATCGAGTCCACGTGACACCCTGCGATCTCGCCGACCGGGCAAGCGTCGGCAAACTCATCGATGACGCATCCAAGAAGCTGGGTAACGTCGATATCCTCGTCAACAATGCCGGCCTGACCAAGGATAACCTTTTCATGGTCATGAAAGACGACCAGTGGGACGAAGTGATCGCGGTCAACCTAACGTCGACCTTCATGCTGATGCGCGCCGCCGCCCGGGCCATGATGCGCGCCAAGACTGGCTACGGACGAATTATCAACATCTCGTCGGTATCCGGCATCATTGGCAACCCTGGGCAAGGCAATTATGCCGCCTCGAAGGCCGGAATGATTGGGATGACCAAGTCCGTTGCCCGCGAAGTCGCGTCGCGCGGCATTACGGCCAACTGTATTGCCCCAGGCTTCATCAAGACTCCTATGACGGATGTCCTCAACGAGAAGCAAACTGAAGAAATATCTAAGATGATCCCGGCCCAACGCTTCGGAAATCCAGAAGATATTGCCGCTGGCGCCCTATATCTGGCGTCCGACGCGGCAGGCTACGTGACAGGCCAAACACTTCACATCAACGGCGGAATGCTTATGGTCTAAGATATTGGCTGGCCTTGCTCTCTCGCTTGGTTAAGACTAGGGCTTGGCCAAGTTCGAAGAAGTGTGGTAACGAGCCTCGATTTTTGCTGCGCACCTCCGCGAAACATCCTAACGGTCTTGTGACCAGTACGGGATCTCATTCAGGGGTAGCAGCCTAGCCAGCACGTCGCTGAAGGCGAAGGCCGCGATGTGCTCGCGAAAGAAGAACCGAACTGATTTAAACCTGAGACAAGAGACACGAGGAACTAACGATGAGCGACGTCGCTGAGCGCGTAAAAAAGATAGTCGTCGAACACCTGGGCGTAGAAGGTGAAAAGGTCACTGAGAACGCCAGCTTTATCGACGATCTCGGCGCCGACAGCTTGGACACGGTCGAGCTGGTCATGGCCTTTGAGGAAGAGTTCGGCTGTGAAATCCCGGATGATGCCGCCGAGCACATCCTTACAGTCGGCGACGCCGTCAAGTTTCTAGAAAAGAACGCGTCTACCAGCGCAGCCTAAGCGCCGCTGACGAGACCGTTTGAACGTTTAAGCGGCGTCGTTCCCGGGCAGGGCACGGCGCCGTTTGGCCTACTTGTGACCACCGCGATGCACGATAGCCTAGCGGCCCGGTCACCAAAACAAGAGCAAGGAATCGGGGATGGAGCTGCGGCGCGTGGTAGTCACCGGCCTTGGGCTCGTTAGCCCAGTGGGCTGCGGGGTCGAGGCTTCATGGTCAAATCTTCTAGCAGGACAGAATGGCGCCCGGCGCATCACAGAGTTCCAGGTTGATGACCTGACTGCCCAGATCGCCTGCTTTATCCCACGCGGCGACACGGCCGACGGCAAGTTCAACGCCGACGATTGGATGGAGCCGAAAGAACAGCGCAAAGTTGATGACTTCATTGTTTACGCGCTGGCAGCGGCCGATCAAGCGCTCGAAGATTCCGGTTACAAGGCCGAAACAACGGATCAGCAAGAACGCACGGGCGTGCTCATCGGCTCTGGCATCGGCGGCCTGTCCGGCATTGCCGATACCTCCATCCTGCTCAAGGACAAAGGCCCGCGCCGCGTGTCGCCTTTCTTCATTCCCGGCCGCCTGATTAACTTGGCGTCAGGCCAAGTTTCTATTCGTCACAACTTCAAAGGGCCGAACCACGCCGTGGTCACCGCCTGCTCCACCGGCACGCACGCCATCGGTGATGCCGCGCGACTCATCGCTTTGGGCGATGCAGATGTCATGGTCGCAGGTGGGGCGGAAAGCCCAATCTGCCGTATTGCGGTTGCTGGCTTCGCGGCTTGCCGCGCCTTGTCGACCGGCTTCAACGATGATCCTGGAAAAGCCTCGCGGCCCTACGACAAGGATCGCGACGGCTTCGTCATGGGCGAGGGCGCCGGCATCGTGATCCTGGAAGACTACGAGCACGCGAAGGCCCGTGGCGCCAAGATCTACTGCGAAATTATCGGTTACGGCCTGTCTGGCGACGCCTATCACATCACAGCTCCGGAAGAGACCGGAGACGGCGCCTTCCGCTGCATGAAAGCCGCGCTGAAACGCGCTGGGATCGACGTGAGCGACATCGACTATGTCAACGCTCACGGCACGTCCACACCCATGGGCGACGAAATCGAACTCGGCGCGGTTGAGCGCTTATTCGGAAATGCGGCGGCCAAAGTCGCGATGTCGTCCACCAAGTCCGCGGTGGGGCACCTGCTGGGTGCCGCCGGCGCCGTCGAGGCTGTTTTCTCCATTCTGGCCATGCGCGATAACACCGTTCCGCCGACTCTGAACCTGGACAACCCGTCCGTTACAACGGCCATTGACCTTGTTCCGCACAAAGCCAAACAGAAACAGGTAGATACCGTACTATCGAATTCGTTTGGGTTCGGAGGAACCAACGCATCGATCATAATGCGGCGCGTAGCTTAAGCCTCAGCCCCTACATTTTGGCACACCGGCCTTTTGCCATATTTCCAAGTACCTTGCTGGTCTGCTAGGGCGTAGCAAAGTTGCGCCACCGTTGGGGGACGGAATATCGTATGCAGTACGCTCAACCGCTGTCAGGCGTAGTTCGATCATGACAATCAGACGCGACAGGCCACCTGCTTTGTCACCGCGCCATGGAATGCGCCCACGCAGTCCTAACGAGGCGCTGGAGCCGGGCCGTGCCCCATCGCGCCCACGCAGTGGATTTGATCGTCCCCGTCCACGCGAAAGTGGTTTCATCCGTTTCCTAAGCGGTGTTCTGACCGTAAGCCTCATTGGCATGGTGCTCGCGGCCGCCTGCATCGCGCTCGTCTATCATCTTTACGAAAAGCCCGGCCCGCTGACTGTTTCGAGCACGGTCGTCATCCCGAAAGGTGAGGGCAGGATTGAAATTGCCGAACGTCTTGAACGCCGCGGCATCATTTCAAACCGCTGGGTGTTCATCGCCGGCCATCTTGCCCAATCGTGGTTAGGCAACAACAAGGGTAAAAACTTCGAGCTGAAAGCCGGAGAGTACGAGTTCAAGAAAGCTGCCAGCATCCGCGAAGTCGCCGAGCTCATCGCCGAGGGCCGTGCCGTCCTCTACAAGGTGACGCTGCCGGAAGGCTTGACGAGCCAGCAAATCGTCGAACGCCTGCGTAACGAAGAACACCTGACCGGGGAAATCACCGCCATCCCTCCCGAAGGCTCGCTGATGCCAGCCACATACAGCTTTTCGAAAGGCAAGCCCCGCCAAGACATACTAGAGCGTATGAAGGCGGAACAAGCGCGCACTTTGGAAAACCTTTGGGAGAAGAGGGCACCCGACCTTCCTATCCAAACCATGGAAGAGGCTGTCATCCTCGCGTCCATCGTTGAAAAAGAAACGGCCCTCGCGGAAGAACGTCCGCAAGTCGCTTCTGTCTTCGTCAACAGATTGCGCAAGGGCATGCGGCTCCAATCCGACCCCACGATCATTTACGGCATCGTTGGAGGGCAGGGCAGTCTTGGCCGGCCAATCAAGCGTTCGGAGATCAACGAGAAGACGGCCTACAACACCTACAGGATCAACGGCCTCCCACCGGGACCTATATGCAACCCAGGCCGCCCGGCGCTTGAGGCAACATTGAACCCCGCGACCACGCCGTATTTGTACTTCGTCGCCGACGGTACGGGTGGACATGCGTTCTCCGAAACCCTCTCTGACCACAACGACGCCGTTGCCGATTGGCGCAAGATCGAGAAAGACCGCCGCGCGGAACAAAAAGCAGAAGCAGCCCGAGAGGAGGCTGCAGCAGCAGGACCGGGCGCCGTTCCAAACCCGCCAGCGGAAGATGCGGCCAACGAAGACGACGATGACGCGGGCTCAACCGCAAACGCCGCCAATGCTGTGTCGTATCCTACGCCTGTGCGCAAGCCACGCCGCCAGTAAGTCAGACGGCTGCTGCGCCGCAAACTTGTTGCCCACGGCCGAAGCCTATATAGATCACCGCGCATTGAGGCCTCCATTGCATCGCGGTGATGATGACGTTGAAGAGCATGACAGGGTTTGCCCGGCAGGATGGCCGGACACCGAACTTGGCGTGGCATTGGGAATTGCGCAGCGTCAACGGCCGGGGCCTGGACGTGCGATTGCGCCTGCCACCGGGCTTTGAAAGCCTCGAACCCGCTATTCGCGATCATATCGGCAAGCAGCTAAAACGCGGCAGCCTCTCAGTATCCCTCGCGATCGCACGGCAATCGCAGCCCAATCAAATTCGTCTAAACGAAGCAGCGCTGGAACAGGTCGTAGCAGCAGCTAAACGCGTATGCGAGTTGACCGGAGCGCCACCGGCCAGCGCTGAAGGGCTATTGGCTGTAAAGGGTGTGCTTGAGGTCTGCGATGAAGCACCGGACGAAGACGCGATCGCCCAAACACAAAAAGCGATGCTCGAGCGTTTCGTCCAGGCATTGGACGACCTAATCGCCGCGCGAGCTCAGGAAGGTGCGCGCCTGGCAACGGTTATCGCCGCACAAATGACAACGGTGGAAGCTCTTGTCGGGCAGATCGAGACCTCTCCGGCTCGCACACCGGAAGCCATCGCCCTCCGATTGAAAGAGAATGTTGCGAGGCTCGTGGAAGCCTGCGACGCCCTCGACGATGCCCGCCTTCACCAGGAAGCCGTGATGCTGGCGACGCGCGCGGACGTGGAAGAGGAATTGCGCCGGCTACGCATGCATATCGCCGCCGCGCGAGAACTGTTAGCGGGACCAGGGCCCGCCGGCCGGCGCCTTGATTTTCTGGCTCAGGAGTTTAACCGCGAAGCCAACACGCTATGTTCGAAAGCCAACGATCCGCAGATTACGAAAGCGGGGCTCGAGCTGAAAGTAGTCATCGACCAGATGCGCGAACAGGTTCAGAACATTGAATAGCGAAATGCAAAGCCAACCACATGTTGCCCGTAAAGGGCTTCTTCTGGTTCTGTCCTCACCATCAGGAGCAGGTAAAACCACGTTGTCTCGCGCGCTGCTCGAAGCCGACAGGAATATTCAAATCTCCGTGTCCGTAACCACGCGTCAGGCCCGGCCCGGAGAAGTGGATGGAAAAGACTATCGCTTCATCAGCGAGGCTGAATTTGAACGTCTCCGCGACCAAGACGAATTGTTGGAGTGGGCCCGCGTTTTCGATCACTACTACGGGACGCCACGCGCTCCCGTTGAGGCGACCATCGCAAACGGCAGCGACGTTCTGTTCGATATCGATTGGCAGGGCGCGCAACAGCTGTCTGAAAAACTCGCAGGCGATCTCGTCCGCGTTTTTGTTCTACCGCCATCCGGCGATGCTCTCGAAAAACGTCTGAGAGCGAGGGCACAGGACGCGCCTGAGGTGGTGGCAAAACGCATGGCCAAGGCCTCATCAGAGATTAGCCATTGGCCTGAGTACGATTATGTCATCGTCAATACGCATCTGGATGAAAGTATCGCTGGCTTGAGAGCCATTTTGACAGCTGAACGCCTGAAGCGCGAACGTCTCCTGGGCCTCAGCGAGTTCGTGCGCGAGCTGCAATCGCACCTCTAAAGGCTCACGAACGCGATCAGGCCTGCATTTGCTCCCGCACCTTCGCCAGAAGCGCAAACTGCTCTACGCTCAGCTGTTCTGCACGCAGCTGCGGATCCAATCCCGCTTCATTCAGTAACGCTTCCGCATCACAACCCAATTGCTTCAGGCTCTGACGCAACATTTTACGCCGCTGACCGAAGGCGGCGGCCGTCACCTTCCCAAGCGCCTTCACCGAACAATCCGGCTGCATGCGCTCGTGCGGCACAAACTCGACAACAGCCGAGGACACCTTCGGCGGTGGCGTGAATGCTTCCGGCGGCAACGTCATAGCCATCCGTACCTTCGCACGCCACTGGGACAGAACGGCGAGCCGCCCATACGACTTGGTGCCCGGCGCCGACACAATGCGTTCGGCCACCTCCTTTTGGAACATCAAAACCATGCGCTGCCACCACGGTGGCCAGGGTTCGGTTTCCAGCCAGCCAACCAAAAGCATCGTCGCGATGCCGTACGGTAAGTTCGCCGCGATCGTGACCGGACCTGACGGCCCCCCAAGAAGCTCCAGCCAATCGGCTTCTAACGCATCACCTTCATGTACGGTAAGCCGGTTAGGAAAGGCGGATGCAACGTCCTGCAAGGCCGCCAAACAGCGCGCGTCGCGTTCAACAGCAACAACGCGCTTAGCACCTTCCATCAAAAGAGCGCGCGTTAAGCCGCCGGGACCTGGGCCAACCTCAATCACAGTCTGAGCATCGAGCGGCGCCGCGACGCGGGCGATGCGTCGTGTAAGATTGAGATCGAGAATGAAGTTTTGACCCAGGCTCTTCTTCGCTTCCAGCCCGTGCCTACGAATGACGTCACGCAATGGCGGCAAATCCGGTGCCCGCGAGCCAGCGCCGGCATCGTCTTCCGAAGCGCTCATGTCCGTTGGCCTGCCACCGCGCGACGTTCACCGATTTCAGCGGCGAGCTTGCAGCTCTCAATGAAACTCGACGGCGACGCCTTACCCGTTCCCGCGAGCGAGAACGCCGTACCATGATCAGGCGAGGTTCGAACGAAGGGCAGACCAAGCGTGACGTTGATGCCTTGATCGAACGCCAATGTCTTTATCGGAATGAGCGCCTGGTCGTGATACATGCACAACGCAACGTCATAGCCGTCGCGTGCCTCGTCGTGGAACAACGTATCCGCGGAGAGCGGCCCGGCGATGTTAAGTCCTTCAGCGCGAAGCCGCTCGAGCGCCGGAGCAACGACATCGATGTCCTCGCGGCCAATACTGCCATCTTCACTCGCATGCGGATTGAGACCACACACTGCGATACGCGGTGCGGCGATCCCAAAGTCCCGCCTCAAGGCCTCATGCAAAATGCGAGAAGTGACCGCAATTGCCTCGCCAGTCACCGCGGCGGGTACTTGGGTCAAAGGAATGTGGATCGTCAACGGAACGGTACGCAACGTTCGCGACGCAAGCATCATCACGGGATGACAAGCAACTTGAGACGGCCAATGACGCGCCGCGAGTTCGGCTAGAAATTCGGTATGCCCGGGATGCTGGAAGCCAACGGCATGCAACACTGACTTTGACACCGGCCCCGTCACGACCGCGCTAGCCTCACCTGCTGCAATAGCCGCAACCGCTTGCTCGATCGCCGCTATGGCGACACGGGCCCCATCGTCGGACGGGCGCCCCGCATCGGCGGCCGGAGTATGCTCATGCCTCAATGGGATGACAGGCAGATCGGTAGCAAAATCCTCAGTCGCCGAGCAGAGCGCAGTCTCAGCCACCGGAACGCTGATACCTAGCGCGCTAGCGCGATCGACCAGTGTCGCCGTGTCACCGAAAACTGCAAACGGCGGAACGCCGGAGGCCACCCGACGGGCCCAGGCCATCAGAATGATGTCCGGGCCAATACCAGCGGGATCACCCATGCTGACGGCAAGCGGGAGCCGATGCGGGGCAGGGCGCCCCATTAACTGCCGCTCGCCTCCCGGTCGTCGATGACCGCGTCTTGCCGAAGGTCACGAAGATACTTTTTGGCAAGCAACTGAAATTCGTTTTGTTTGGCCGCATCCTCTGCTGCCTCACGGCGCTGCTTGTCGGCGGACACCGAATTGCGCCCGCACACAATCCATAACTCAATGCCAGTCGGCCCAACGGACGGAGGTAGCATCTCGCCGTCCCGCGCTGTCAGCAACAGACTACGCGTAGGTTCCGGGATGGCCGCCGGCATCCGGTTCCCGATATCGGTAAAGCGTGCGCCCGGGATGGTGTTCGCCAATGCCGCCGACTGATCACAGCCACGGAAGTTCGCCCGCGCCGCCTCTGCCTCGAGCTGCCGCTGAGCCAGATTGGTTTGGTCAACCTTGTTGAGAAGCTGCAAGGAAATGCGCTGGAGCTTCAACTCAGTGCCATCTTCTGCGTCGGGGTTGGACGCCACGATGCGGTCTACGTCTCGCGACGTGATCGCGATGGCGTGACCAAATTTCTTGCGCACGACCTGCACCCAACCCATTTCGGCCTTCGTACGCGATTTCATCGTAGCGATGTCGATCCCCATCTTTTTGAGATGCGCTCCGAATTCTTTCAGGTTCATTTTGTTGCGCTGAGCAATTCCGCGCATCTGTTTGTCGACGTCCGCGTCGCTCACGGTGACACCGGCCTCTTTCGCGGCCTGGAGCTTCAGCCGTTCGTCGATAAGCGCGTCCTTCGCCTTCTTGCGAACGGCCGGTGAAACGCTTTCCCGGGCGCTTTGAACGGCCTGCCGCTGCAGCCCCTTTGCGAAAGACTTCTTCCGGGATTCAAAAATCGCAATAATCTGCTCGCGCGATTTGCCTTCGTTGGCCGCAACGACCTCATCCAAGATCTCTTTCAAGCGCGCCTTGGTACGAGGCGACTTGATCAGGCTTTGCATCTTCGCTTTAACCTTTGCGGAGATATCGGAGCCGCCCATGATACGTTGACGCTGCGCAATCTCACGGGCGGTGATGGGCACATCGTTGACCTTCACAACAATTCTGGCGCTATCAGTCGTCTTCTGCGGCCGGCGCACGGTTTTGCGTGGACGAGGCTTCTGCACCCGTGGTTTCGGTCGCGCCTGTGGCACTGGAGCGGGAGCTGGCTGCGCTCCAGGAAATGGCGAAGACGGGGGGGCGCTGATACCGCCGCCGCCGTTCCAAGTCCCGCTAGGAAATTCTTGTGCGTCCAATCGCTCAGGCAGCACGTTCCAAGCGAGAAGAGCTCCTGTGCAGGCGATCATGCGGCCAAGCGCAAGTCGGGTCATGATGACTATCCGTCTAGATCGAGATTCAGGTGACTCAATATAGCACCGGCTTAAACTAGCCGATTTGGTCACATTCGTTATGCTTTATCCACACGAACCGTGGCATCGGCATGACGAAAGCTCAGCCTTTAGTAGGGCTTATCGTCAGATCCGTACACGTGATCGAGCACATCGGTCTTGTACTTGTACTCGCCCAAGTTCTTGAATTCGAAACGAACCATGACCGTCTGATCCGGAGAGATATCACGGTCAGCATCAATGATGAACGTCTCGTTATAAGTTAGACTAATTGCAAAACACTCATCGCCATAGCGCAGCTGAATAGAGTCGGTGAGGCGCTCTCCACCATCCAAGTCGTATCGCATGGCACCAAACACAGTCCAGCGATCAGACAACTGCAAGCCAACCGATCCAACGATGTCTTGCTGGTCTTCGTCCAGAGGTGCCGGTAACCCAGTCTCGCGATCGCGATAGAGCGTAGCATCCGAGAATGAATAGGTTGCCTGCGTGGTGAGCGGGCCCAAAGCGAACCTAGCGCTGATATCTGCCCTCCTCAAATGCAGACTATCCTCGTCGAAGCGGGACTGCGAGATAACTTTAAACACTTGGTTCGGAGCCAGGTAGAAACCTAACACATAGTCCGACTTCGAGTTTTGCAGGCCGCTAAGTGGCGAGAACACCGGCACCTTGTCGGCGTCAAACCCAGCGTCGTCGTATGGGTTGTCACCAGACAGATGGAAACTCTGCCCGGCAAGGATGCGGGCGTAGCCACCATTATTGGCCTGGAAGGTGTACTGCACGCCGACGTTGGCACGCGTCCCCGTTTCAATACGGTCATGCCCAGAGAACTTGTCCGCATCAAACAAGTTCGTGTCGTCGAACACCAAGCTCTTGGCGTCTTCGTTTGGCAGACGGTCCTGCGTCACGCTCGCCTGACGGGTCACGATCTGACCTATTGGCTCAATGACATGGCTCGCACTGGCTGTATTGGCCACCCACGGATATGACACCGTCGCGCCAGCCGTCGCGACACCGCGCGCCACGGTATCATCGTCACGGAGGAGTTCAGACTCCGGATCGTAGTAATCATTCAGCTGATAGACGTCGCCACGCAATTCGCCAAACGGCGTGTAGCTAATACCGATGGCATCGGTGAATTTGCGGCGCCACTTAACCTGGCTCGTGACCTTGGTGATGTTTTGCGTCGAGCGGAAGTTATCAGGATCATCACGCGTCAAACTGTACGCATTGTTCGCCAGACTCAACTCGCCGCCCAACACAGGCTGCGAGAAGACATAGTTGTGGTCGACCACGGGATGCGCGATAGCTTCAGCCTGATCAGTATCAAAGCTCGACAAGCCACGCATGTCGTAAATATTGATCCCGAGATAATTGCGATCGGAAAGTCCCTCGGCATAAACTCTGTTGATGCGCTCGGTTCGCAAAATGCTGTCGACCTTATAGAACCGGCGGAACGTGTCGTCGCTCTCGTAGGTCAGATCCCAACCAGCCTTCCACCAGCTCCCGATAGAAAACTCACCCTTGGTCTCGATGCTGCCACGCCAGCCATCCAGCCGTTGACGATCAGCATCGGTAAAGAAGCTATTGCTCGGCAGATCGCCACCGTCTTGATCAATACCCGCAAGCTTGACCGTGTAAACGCCGTTCGTCAGGCGATGGCGCCAGTCAAGCTGCCAAAGCACGCCCTGCGTGGTCATGTACCGCGGATGAAAAAGCAGGTCATAGTTTGGCGCGAGATTGAAGAAGTAGGGCACCTCAAAAAATGAACCGAGTTCGGTTGAGTTGCCATAGTTGGGAATCAAGAACCCGCTCTTGCGCTTAACCGTTGGATCAGCGTGCTGGAAATAGGGCACGTAGACGATCGGTTGCCCGAATAGATTAAACGTCGCGTCTTCGTAGCTGATCGTTTGGGCGGCCTGATCGTGTATGACCTTGCGGGCACCGATACACCACATCGGCGGATTGCCCGGCGCAGGCTTACAAGACGTGAACTTGCCGTTGGTGAATTCGGTGACGTTACCGGCGCGGCGCGTCGCCCGATCAGCCGAAATACTAGACTCATCCCGGGTCACGACGCTCAGCGACTGCACAAATCCGTCACGGAAATCATCCGACAACGTGTAGCGATCAGCCCGAGTGATATTGCCGTTGGCATCCTTCAGCTCAACGTTGCCGTTTGCCGAAAGCGTGCTGGCGTTCTGATCGTAAACGACTTCGTCGGCGCGAAGGATGTTGTTGTTGTAGAAAATCTCGACGTTGCCACGGGCAATCACACGATTTCCGTTCGTGTCGTAAATCAACTGGTCGCCCTGCAAGTGAAGCGGCTGGGTCTTATCAAGCTTCGGCTTCGGACCAAACATGCCGCCCGGCGTCTTCGGAAACGAACTGCCGTTTTGGGCTTGAGCAGGCGACACGACCAGCGACGCAATGGCAGCGATCAAGGCAGCAGACACGGCAACCCGGCCCGCTCCACCCGCAGCCGCGCGCAGAGCAAGCAGGATAGACCTCTGGCATGTCGCTAGCGATGGTCGCGCAACACGCTTCACTCAGCCGTCCTCCTGATGCAACAAAATCGTCGTCGTCGTCAAAATGGCCAAAACGAGCGGTGTCCAAACAGCCACCGAAGCAGGCGCCAGACCGGCTACGCCAATCTGTCGCGAAACCTCAGCGACAAGGAAGAATCCGAACCCCCCAACCATTCCAGTGATGACCATAGTCTGTATCCCACCAGAGCGGAATGACTTCAGTGACACAGTTGCCGCTAAAAGAACCATTGCAACGCAGAGAATCGGGCGGGACAAAAGTAGTACATATTGGACACGTAAGGGTTCAGCTGAAAGCGCCGCCTTTTCAGTGACTTCTATGAGGTCTGGAAGCTCCCAAAAAGACAGCGAAATTACGGTCCCAAGTGCATCCGCAACTCTTTCCGGCGTCAGGTAGGTTGACAGCAGATAAGTTTTGAACGTTTCAGGCTCCCGACCGACCCTCGCAACGAGAGCATCCGTGATCAGCCAATACCCCTCTCGAAGCTCCGCTTGAGGCGCATCGATCTTCTCGACAAACCGGCCTTTCGCATCGAAAACGAACGCATTGACGCCACGCAGTTGGGTTCCTCCGTCACTCGCCTGGAGCGCGTTGATAACGGATTGGCCATCGAGACCGTCTTGCCGCAACCAAGACCCGGACGATGTAGAGCGTAACACACTGGAATCGCGCCCAAACGCTTCATCGACTTCCGCTTCAGCCGTAGCGCGAGCCGAAGCGGCGAGGGGGTTGTAAACCAAGGTCGCGAACAGGCCCAGCAAGAACGCGACGATGATCGCGGGCTGCAAGAATTGCCAAACGGACATTCCACTGGCCCGCATCACGGCCAGTTCGCTCTTCCGGGACAGGTTCAACAGCGTCACAATTGAGCCGGTCAGCACGGCGAAAGGCAGCAAGAACTCGGTATAGGCTGGCACGCGCAGCAGCGTGATGCGCAGCATTTTGAATCCGGAAATGTATTCCCCAGACTTCCCCGCTTGCCGGAGAATCTCAACAAAATCGATGATAAATATCAAATTCGAGCACAGCAGAAACGACGCCAGGATTGCGAACAAAAAGCGCTTGCCCAAATAGAATTGCAGGGTCAAACGGCTCATGCACGTTCGCTCCACTTCGGCGCCCAACGCTGCGGCACGACCATCCGCGCGACCGCAAGTGCCACGCCGCTCACCGCGTCAACGATCCGTTCCGACAGCCCGATACCTGGCACAGGTTTGGCCGCGCGCTTGATCGCGATGATGGACAGAACGATCGCGCCAATCGGCACCAGATAGAGCAGGGGCGTCGCCGCCGCTGATACCACGACCGTCTTGTTCAGCGCCAGTCCCGCCATCCGCACGCCGGCCGCCACTAGGAGCCCGGTGATAATCGCGACTGCCCGGTTTTGCCGCGTGCTTTGCGCCTGACCAACCGTAGCGAGCGCAATCATAACAAACGCAAATGGATAGAGCGGGTTAGCCAGCCTTTCATGAAGCTCAGCCCGGTACCGGCCCGCCAAAATCTTGTAGTTTGGATTGGACTGGTCTGGCCACATCAGCTCGGAAAAATACATCTCACGGGACTTGTAGAACGTGGCCTCTGCCGACTTAGCCTCGAACTGAGCTAAATCCACCGCGTAGCGGTCGAATTTAATGATCTGCGGCGCTTCTTTGGGCTTGTCGCGGTTAATGATGTGCCCATCCGTCATGACCAGGAAAGCATTGTCTTCCTGACGCACGATAATTCCACGATCAGCAAGGAAGGCCTGGCTCTTCGGCGGTGCTCTCTGATCCTCCATGATCAGGCCCAGAAGTTCGCCATTCTTTGCCCGATCGCGGATATGGAAAGTCAGCCCAGTCTCCGGCGTGGAAAACCGTCCAGGTTGAATGACTTGCGTCAACAGATCCGCCCGAACCTCGACGATCATCTGCCGCAGTGTCCGCAGGCTCCAGGGCATACCAACGTGATTGACCAACGAGACCGCCATCGAGACGATCAAAGCAAGGGCCAGGAGGGGCCGAGCCACGGTCCAGATCGTGGCGCCCGAAGCCGTTAAGACGATCAGCTCGCTGTCGCCATTCAGCCGGCCCAGCACATGAACGACGGCAATAAGCAGAGCAAAGGGCGCGATTACGCCCAGCAAGTTCGGCAACGCCAACGTCGTCATCGCCAACAGGGTGGCCGCGTTTTGTCCACCACTCGTCACCACATTGAGTTCGCGCAGTGCGAGCGCGATCCACACGATCCCGCCAAGGGACAGCAGGATCAGCAACAGCACGCCAGTGGCCTGACGAAACACGTATTTTGAGATTATCTGCATGCTTAACGTATGTGGGCCCGGCCATTGACGCTAGGAGCGCGCATCCTAGCGTTTCCCCAGCGTGCGTCTTCCCATTTCCCCCGCAATTCACAGGGCCACAAGACGATGGCGTAAATTCGTCTGTCTCCAAGGTCTTGCGATCGCCTCCGCAAATTTGCGTACACCCTTGAATTGGGCTGGCAAGCGGCTAAGCTCCGCCCGTTTCAAACGGCCCAAGCTACGGAATAACCGTCTTATTGGCCGGATGCGCGCGGCGGAGCGCTTCTTCTATAACGTGCCCATGGACCTGATCGCGGCCCGATCATTCCGGCCGGGCAGCATCGTCTCAACTCAAGACGGCGAACAGCCGTGAGGAGCCCAATAACACAATGACCGAACGCCCTGACATTGCCTTTGCATCCCTCTCGGCCAGTCCCGAGCCACTCACCATTGCCCTTGCCGCCCACGAGCTCGTTCTTGGTTCTGCACTCACACAGCTAAACAAGCGTTCCGACGGTGCCGTTCTGAAAGCTGCCGAGGCAGCAGATTTCAAAGGCGCTAGCAAAACCACCCTCGAACTATTGGCGCCTTCCAAAATCGACATCAGCCGCCTGCTCGTAATCGGCGCCGGTAAGACCGGCGAGATGTCCGAGTTGGACTGGATCAATCTCGGCGGCTTCACGATGGGCCAGATCGCATCGCGGAAGGCTCAGCGCGTCAGCTTAATTGCCGAAACCCCCGATTCAGGAGATCTGACGCCCGAGGATGTGGCGGCCAATCTCGCAATGGGCATTCTTTTGCGCCAGTACAGCTTCGACAAATACCGCAGCAAAAAGAAGAACGGCGACGATGGCGAGCAAAGCAACGGCAGCCCGAAGAAGACGCTTGAGCGCCTCACCATCCACTGTAAGAGCCCGGAGAAGGCCCGTGCTGCGTTCCAGCGCTATGAAGCCCTAGCTAACGGAGTGAACCTCGCGCGCGACCTGACGAACGAACCGGCGAATTATCTCGGACCCGAAGAATTCGCCGAACGTGCAAAGGAACTCGAACGCGTTGGTGTCGAAGTCGAAATCCTAGATGACGATGCCCTGAGCGCGCTGAAAATGGGTGCTCTGTTGGCAGTCGGGCAGGGCAGTGTCCGCCCGTCACGCGTAGCGATCATGCAGTGGAACGGCGCCAAATCGAAACGCTCCAAGCCTGTCGCCTTCGTCGGCAAAGGCGTGGTCTTCGATACCGGCGGCATTTCCATCAAGCCGGCCGGCGGCATGGAAGACATGAAGGGCGACATGGGTGGCGCCGCCTGCGTCGTGGGCCTGATGCACGCGCTCGGTGAACGCAAGGCCAACGTCAACGCGGTCGGACTGATCGGCATCGTCGAAAACATGCCCTCAGGATCTGCCACGCGTCCCGGCGACATCGTCACATCCATGTCCGGCCAGACCATCGAAGTCTTGAACACTGACGCCGAAGGCCGCCTCGTTCTTGCGGACGTGCTTTGGTACACGCAGGAACGCTTCAAACCGAAGCTGGTGATCGATCTAGCAACACTCACAGGCGCGATCATGATCGCACTTGGCAAGGAGTACGCCGGTCTGTTTTGCAACGACGATCGTCTAGCATCGGATCTCGCTCAAGCCTCTAGGGACACCGGCGAAAAAGTCTGGCGCATGCCGCTGGACAAAGCGTACGACAAGATGATCGACAGCCGGAACGCCGACGTCAAAAACCTCGGTGGCCGTTGGGGCGGAGCCTGCACCGCAGCCGCATTCCTGGAGCGCTTCATCAAGGACACGCCTTGGGCCCATATCGACCTAGCGGGAACCGCGATGGACTCGCCGAAGTCCGAAATCAACGCAACTTGGGGATCGGGCTGGGGTGTCCGGTTGCTGGACCGGTTCGTCGCCGACAATCACGAACGCGGCGAAAAATCTTCCTGATCCAAGACATGAAAATCTCGACACCAGGACGGGCTAATTTTAGCCCGTCCTATTAGTCTGTTATCTTGAACTCAACGAACGTATTTTTCCATAATATATATTATGCGAACAAGATGGACGGAGCTTCCAACCCGAAAGATATGAGCGCAAAAGCCAATGCCGCGCCATCATTCCACCAACCGCATCATCACTGTTGACGATTCACGGCTCACGCCAACAAGCGCCAAATCTGACCCGCCCTGCTTCATGATCGTCGTACAGCGAGACACACCATGAGTTCAGCCATCGCACCGCAACCTTTCAAACAGCGCAAGCGGCTGCAAGTGTTTCAAGTTCTGGCTGCAGCCACCGCAGTCGTTTTGATTTTCTCCCGCCCGAGCTGGGATGAAGCGTCATCAATCCATGAAGGACTGGAATTGATCGGCGTCGCACTCGTGCTTGCCTGCATCTTTGGAAGGCTATGGAGCATCCTCTATGTTGGTGGGCGCAAGAACAAAGAAGTCGTGACGAGCGGTCCCTATTCGATTACGCGCAACCCGCTGTACGTTTCTTCAACACTCGGCGCGGTCGGCGTCGGCTTGATGTTTGGCTCAATCATCATCGCCGCCACACTCGGCACGGTGACATACCTGGTGCTCCGCTACACTGCCCTTAAGGAAGAGGCGTACCTCAGCGCCACGTTTGGCAACGTGTACAAAGAATACGCTCAGCGAGTTCCGCTGTTCTGGCCGAATTTCAAACTGTACTCCGACCAATCAGACGCCACCTTCTCGCCGATGGTTCTCCGCAAGACCTTCATTGACACAATCGCCTTCCTCGCGGTCTTTCCTCTTATTGAAGGCATCGAGTATCTGCAGACAAGCGGCCTCCTACCAACACTGTTCTGGATTGTCTGATTAGAGCAACCGCTGCTCGGCAGAGCGTACGCCAGATGCGATGACGCTTGCATAAAGCGCGCTTACGAAACCGGTCAGCATATTGACAGAGATCAGCACACCCAACACGCGCGCCACATCCACCGGCATAAAAACCGACAGCGCTCGCACAACGAAATTGTCGAACGCCTGCTTCAGTTGAAACACCAGCTCGCTCACCTGCTCGATGCTTGGCTGAGCCGGAAACTCCCAAACAACGCGCAAGCCAAGTTCGCCGATCGACGGCATCGGGATCATGCCGCCCATGGCCAAGCCCGTCATGCCCGCGGAAAAGATCAGCCCCAAAGGTGCAGCAAGCCGAAAGTAACCCCACCGCGAAGGCCGCGCGCCCAAGCCGATCGACAGAGAGCGCAGCATCCACGACCCGAGATAGACCGAGATCCCAAACACGATCGCCACCAGGAACAACCGGTCCGCATCCGTGCCGGAGAACGTGAACAGCGCCGCGACCCCCGCGAGCAACGATTTGAACAACGCCTCCCCGCTGCCAACCAGAAGTGCAAACCAGATGCGCGGACTGCGCCCCGCTTCAAAATAGAATGGCAGCTCATAGGACAGTCGGGCGTATTCGAGGCGAAGCCCGTAGAGCAGACAAACGGCAACTGTCCACCCGGCGAACACGAACGGCGCATGGTAGCCCAGGTACGCCAGCCCAACGATGGCAGCGATCTCCGCCGCCATGATGAACGCATTCATAATGATGCGGACCACAGCCATCGGTGCTTACTCCCCTTCACTCGCCTTGCCCCCAAGCGTTCCCTCCGCTAGGTGCAAAGCTGCCCCTGGGCGCCCAATACCGCCCTTGAGCTGAATGCTAGCCGAGAGGATCGCGCGTGAACACCGGTGAGAATCGCAAAACGATCGAGGATATGATTGCCTGCCCCGGGCTTGATTATTGCGCGCTCGCCAATGCCCGTTCGATCCCGCTGGCGCAGAAGATTGCGCAGCGCTTCGCCGACAATGCGCGTCAGGCCGAACTGGGCGAACTGAAGCTCAAGATTTCGGGCTGCATCAATGCCTGCGGCCACCACCATGTCGGTCACATCGGCATTCTCGGCGTCGACAAGAAGGGCGAAGAATTCTACCAGGTGCTCTTCGGCGGACGGGCTGACGAGAAGGCCGCAATCGCAACGATTCAAG
>JBGTSB010000008.1:0-78125 GCA_041940525.1 Hyphomicrobium sp. | reverse complement strand
CCGGTTGACCGAATAAGGAAGACTGGCTGGCTACTTGTTTGTCAGTTTCAGCTCGATGCGGCGGTTCTTGCGCAGGCTTTCTTCATCCTGTCCGCTTTCCAATGGTTGGAACTCGCCGTGTCCAGCGGCGACAAGCCGCTCGGCTGGTACGCCGCGGTCAACGAGATATTTAACAACCGAGACGGCTCGTGCGGTGGACAGTTCCCAGTTTGATGGAAACTGCGAGCTGGCTATCGGACGAATGTCAGTGTGGCCGTCGACCTGTAAGGCCCAGTCGATCTCGCCAGGTATTTTTTTGCGCAGTTCATTGATGGCCGTCGCCAGTTGGTCGAGGGTGCCTAGTCCTGCGTTGGTCATGTCGGCTGAGCCCGATGGGAACAACACTTCCGACTGGAAGACGAACCGGTCGCCGACGACCCGGATGTCGTCCCGGCCTTTCAGCAGATCTCGCAGGCGGCCGAAGAAGTCCGAACGGTAGCGCTGCAGTTCCTGGACTTGGCGGGCGAGTGCGGCGTTGAGGCGGGAGCCGAGTTCCTTGATGCGTTCCTGGCTTGCCTGTTCTTTCTTTTCCGAAGCGCCGAGCGCCTCGTTCAACGCGGCAACCTGCTTGCGCAGAGCCAGAAGCTGTTGGTTCAATAGGTCGACCTTGGCCAGCGCCTCGTTCGAGATTTCTTTTTGTTGTTCCAGTTCGCTCGTCAGCGAACCGATGCGCCCCGCCGCGCTTTCAGCCTTCTCGTCACTGGTGACGGCGAAGCTTTGCAGGCGCTGGTTGTCTTCCTTGATGGCGCTCAAAGACGCTTGCAGGGCGGCGAGTTCGTCCTCGGCGCCTTTGGACTTACCTTTCTCGAGCGAGAGCAGGTTGGTCAGTTCCGCGATCTGGCGGTTCAGTCGCTGGAGCGCGGTGTCTTTGCCTGTCGCTTCCAGACCGGAGTAGTACTGTGCGGTCATGAAGATCGACATCAAGAAGGTGACGACCAGAAGCAGGGTCGACAGAACATCGACGTAAGCCGGCCAGGCTACGTCTTCTCCCCGCCGGGATCGTCCACGAGCCATGATTACTTCACCTTACGAAACTTGTCGGTCAGTTCGCGCAACGCGCTTGAGACATCCGCTTGTTGAGCGGCTTGCTCGTCGACCCATTCACGCACGACCTTTTGCTCGGCGCGCATTTGCGTCACGAGCTGGTTGACGCCGAGAGCCAGATCCTTGACCGCGCCGTCGTCATTGCCCCTAACTTCTGCTGAGCCTTGGCTGCCTATCTTGCTGGACAGCTCTTCTACCGCGCGCTGCATTTCGAACACGGCGCTGGTGAGCTGGCGACTAGCTGAGTCGGTTGCGCTCGTCATGCCGGGTGTCAGCTCGGTGATGCCCGACAGCCATTCTTCAAGCTCGTTGTAGAACCGGTTATGGGCGTGATTGGCCTGCAGCTCCAGGAAGCCGAGTACGAGGGAACCAGACAGACCGAGGAGTGAAGCGGAAAAGGCGGTTCCCATGCCCTTCAGCGGTGCTTCCAGGCCGGTCTTGAGATCTTCGAATGTGCCAACGCTGGAGTCGCCGCCGGCCGGGCTGAGGGAGCTGATAGCACTGCCGACCGAGGTGATGGTTTCCAGCAGGCCCCAGAAGGTGCCGAGGAGGCCCAGGAAGATGAGAAGGCGCACCATATAGCCGCCGGTGTCGCGTGCTTCGTCGAGGCGCGAACTGATCGAGTCCATGATTGAGCGCATCGATGCGGTCGATAGCGACAGCGTGCCCGTACGGTCGCGCAGCATTGTCGCCATTGGAGCGAGCAGCACGGGGCGGTGAGAGATCGCCAAGCCGGGATCTGAGATGCGGTAGGCATTAACCCAGCGAATTTCGGGGTAGAGCCGCATCACCTGGCGGAAGGCATAGAGGATGCCGAGGAAGAGGACCCCGAGGATGAGACCGTTGAGACCCGGATTGGTCATCAGTGCGCTCATGATCCGCTCGTGCAGGATCGCGGCGATGAATGCCACGAGGGTCAAGAAAATAAGCATGCGCACGAGGAACGCACCGGGCGGGGTGAGTGAACGCGCCAAGGGCGCCGATGCACCGTCGTTTTTCTTCCAGGCCATACGTCTTCTCCGGCGTGCCAATCAGAGATCCGGCGCGAACACTATCTGAACCCAATGCCGCCGAAAACCGGCAACAATGCGCCTGGGGCCAAGAATGACAGCTTTGTAACGGGCCGATGGCTCGCGCTAAGCGGTCTACAACAGCTCTTTCAGGCCGTCACGCAGCTGCTGGCCGAGCTCCTCGCGTTCGAGAGCATAGGCAACATTGGCCATCAGGAACCCGATTTTCGAACCGCAGTCGTAGATTTTTCCATCAAACCGAACGGCATGGAATGCCTGATTGGGGTCGCCCATCATTTTGAGCATGCTGTCGGTTAGCTGGATTTCGCCACCCGCGCCGCGCTCCTGGTTGGCCAGAAGATCGAATATTTCTGGTTGCAAGATGTAGCGGCCGGTGATGTGGAGGTTCGAAGGCGCCGTGCCCTTAGGCGGTTTTTCCACCATGCTGGTGATGGGGGAGACCTTGGCGGCCGCGTCCTCGACGCCGACAATGCCGTATTGGTGGGTCTGGTCGTCCGGCACGGGTGAGACGGAGATGTGGTTTCCGCCGGTTTCGGCATAGGCGTCGATCATGTCCTTGAGGCAGGGCGTTTTGCCGAAATGCAGCATGTCGGGCAGTAACAGCGCGAAGGGCTCGTCTCCAACGATGTCGCGGGCGCACCAGACTGCGTGTCCCAGACCGAGAGGCGCCTGTTGACGTGTAAAGCTGGCCTGACCGGCTTCCGGGAGGTCTTCCAAAAGTTCGTCAAGGGCGGCTTGCTTGTTGCGGGTCTTGAGCGTTGCTTCAAGTTCGAAAGCATTGTCGAAGTGGTCTTCGATAACGGCCTTGTTGCGGCCGGTCACGAATACAAAGTGTTCAATGCCGGCGGCTCGCGCCTCGTCTACGACGTGTTGGACTACGGGACGATCAACAACGGTCAGCATTTCCTTCGGCACGGCTTTCGTGGCTGGCAAAAAGCGGGTGCCGAGGCCGGCAACTGGAAGGACAGCTTTGCGGATGCGTTTGGGGGCGGCGCTCATATCGTCTCCATCACGTTCTGTACGGGTGGGAAAGAACCCACAACATTTCACTCTTCGCCAATGACCGTATTGGTATGAAAAAAGAGTTTTTCTTAACCGTTACGGTTGGTGTACGGTCTTTGATAAGCTTTGTTTGATTGGTTGTGTGGTACCTGTGCAAGCAGAAGAGTGCAATTCCAACGAGTTTCAAGCATGACGGTCCTAGTTACGGGCGGCGCCGGATACATCGGTAGCCATATGGTTCTCAACCTGCTGGATGCAGGTGAGCAGGTCGTTGTAATCGATAACCTTTCCACTGGGTTCCGATGGGCTGTCCCCCAGGCGGCGACGCTGGTCGTCGGCGATGCTGGCGATGCTGATTTGACGAGGACGATTATGCGCAAGCACAACGTCTCGGCGGTGATCCACTTCGCAGGTTCTATTGTTGTTCCAGACTCCGTGGCCGATCCGCTCGGCTACTACCACAACAACACCGTCAATTCCCGCGCTTTGATCGAGTCGGCAGTCGCCTCTCAAGTGAAGCACTTTATTTTTTCATCTACCGCAGCCGTCTACGGTAATCCGGGTGGGGAGCCGGTGTCTGAGGATGCCGATCTCAAGCCGGTCTCGCCGTATGGCTGGTCCAAGCTGATGACGGAAGTCATGCTGCGGGATACGTCGCATGCGCATGACTTCAACTACGTCGCCTTGCGCTACTTCAACGTGGCTGGTGCTGACCCGAAAGGCCGCTCAGGGCAATCGACTCCGCGAGCCACCCATTTGATCAAGGTCGCCTGCGAGACCGCGCTGGGCAAGCGCTCTCACATGCAGATCTTTGGCAATGACTATCCAACGGCGGATGGCACGTGCGTGCGCGACTATATCCACGTCACGGACCTGGTGAATGCTCACGCCCGTGCGCTGGCTTATTTGCGCAGTGGCGGCCAGTCCGACGTGTTCAATTGCGGCTACACGCGCGGGTTCTCCGTTCTGGAAGTGATCGAGGCGGTCAATCGCGCCGCTGGCCTCAAGATCGATGCGCGTTTGTCGGACCGCCGGGCCGGTGATCCCGCTGCGATTGTTGCGGGTTCGGCCAAGGCCCGCGAGACGCTGTCTTGGACGCCGGAGCACGACAATCTGGATGGTATCGTAGCTTCTGCGCTCGCTTGGGAACGCCAGTTGCAGGATCTCAAGGAAGCGTCTTAATCAGGATCGCGGCGCGGCCGCTCGCGTGAGGCGGTCGTTGATGGCTTCTCCCAGTCCCTGTTCGGGGATCGGCGTGACGGCGATCGATGTGACGCCGGTGTTATCCAGTTTGCGCAGGGAAGCAAACAGGTTGGCAGCGGCTTCTTTCAGATCGCCCTTTTCACTCAAGTTGACGAACGGTCCTTGGACGGCGCGATGGCGCAGTTCTTCAAATGGGCCGAATGCGAGGATGCCCTCTCCAGGCGCAAAGTCGTGTGTGATGTTCAGGCGGACGGCGGCGCGTGGTGCGTAGTGGCTGTTCAGTTGTCCGGCCGAGGTCGGCTTCAACTGGTCGGCAGCTAAAGGACGGACAAGCTTGATGCCGAGCGCCTGCTCGATGTCGCGGCCGGGAATGGCTCCGGAGCGGAGCATGACATGCCGCTCGCTGGACGCGTCAATGATCGTGCTTTCAATGCCGACGCTGGTCGGGCCGCCATCTAGGATCATGGCAACGCTATCTTGCAAATCATCGGCGACGTGCTGGGCCTGGGTCGGGCTGACGTGACCGGACCGATTGGCCGACGGGGCGGCGAGTGGCCTGTCGGCGGCGACGAGCAGGCTGCGCGCGATCGGATGGTCGGGCATGCGCAGGGCGATTGTGTCGAGACCTGCTGACACCAGACTGTTCAGGCCGTTGTCTGGGCGTTGCTTGAGGACGAGCGTAAGCGGCCCAGGCCAAAAAGTTTCGGCAATCCGCAGCGCTGTGTCGGTGATGTAGGCAAGCTTGCTAGCGACCGTGAGGTCGGCAACATGAACGATCAGCGGGTTGAATTGCGGCCGCTTCTTGGCCTCGAAAATTGCCGCGACCGCTTCACCCTGCGTTGCATCCGCGCCGAGGCCGTAGACGGTTTCCGTGGGAAAAGCGACTAAAGCGCCGGATTGCAAGAGTGTAGCAGCTTCGTTGATGGCATCACGGCTGGCGTTGATGACCGACATTCCCAAAAAATTCCTTGTTCGGCTTTGCGGCTTGAGAGCCTTGAGCCTAAAGTCCAAACTCGTTTCGATGATACAACAGAACCGGATGCCCGGCGCATGAACGGTTCGCCCGCACAAGGATACGCCATGGCCTATGCCGCTCCAGTAGACGACATTCTGTTCGCGCTCAAGACGACGGTTGGTCTCGACGCGCTGATTGAGTCCGGCGCATACGAGGGATTGGACGAAGACACCGTGCGCGCTGTTATCGAAGAAGCGGGAAAGTTCGGCGCGCAGGTTCTCGACCCTTTGAACCGCGTAGGTGACAAGGCCGGGTCTAAGCTGGACAACGGCCGTGTTGAGACGCCGCCGGGCTGGAAAGACGCTTACCGTCAGTTCGCAGACGGCGGTTGGAGTTCGCTGCCATGTCCGGAAGAGTTTGGCGGGCAGGGGCTGCCGGGCGTTTTGTCGATGGCGGCGTGTGAGATCTGGAATTCGTCCAACTTGTCGTTCGGCTTATGTCCGCTGCTTACGCAGGGCGCGATTGATGCCTTGCATGCCGACGGCTCTGAAGACCTCAAAGCAGCGTATTTGCCGAAAATGGTTTCGGGCGAGTGGACCGGCACGATGAACCTAACCGAGCCTCAGGCCGGTTCGGATTTGGCCGCGGTCAAGGCTAAGGCGGTGCCGCAGGGCGATGGCACCTACCGGCTGTTCGGAACCAAGATCTTCATTACCTACGGCGAGCACGAGCTTGCCGAAAACATCATTCACATGGTTCTGGCTCGCCTGCCCGATGCGCCGCCTGGCACCAAGGGTATCTCGTTATTTGTTGTTCCGAAGTATTTGCTGAAGGAGGACGGGACGCCGGGGCAACGCAATGACGTGATCTGCGCTGGGCTAGAACACAAGCTGGGTATTCATGCTAGCCCGACGTGCGTGATGAAATTTGGCGAGGGCGATGGTGCCGTCGGTTATCTGGTCGGCCAGGAGAATCGTGGGCTCAACACCATGTTCATCATGATGAATGCCGCGCGGCTTGCTGTTGGCGTGCAAGGTGTTGCTGTCGCGGAGCGCGCAACGCAGCACGCGCTTGCATACGCGCAGGAACGCCGGCAAGGTCGCGCAGTTGGTGGAAAGCCTGGAGAGATGGCGCCGATTGTTGAGCATGCCGATATTCGCCGTTCGCTGATGACGATGAAGTCCATGACGCAGGCAGCGCGCTGTATCTGCTTGATGACGGCGCGTGAGCTTGATCTCTCGCACAGGCTTTCGGATACGGCTCAACGTGAGGCTGCCGCGCACCGTGCCGCGTTGTTGACGCCGATTGCCAAAGCGTTCCCCACGGACATTGGCTGCGAGGTGGCGTCCCTTGGCATCCAGATTCACGGTGGGATGGGCTTTATTGAAGAAACGGGGGCGGCTCAATACTACCGCGATGCGCGCATCCTTCCTATCTACGAAGGAACGAACGGCATCCAGGCGATCGACCTTGTGACGCGCAAGCTGCCTCTTGGCGGCGGCGCGGTCGTGAAGTCTTTCATCGAAGGGCTGCGAGATATTGCGAATGCTGTTTCTGGTTCCAATCAGCCGGAGTTTGGCCGGATGGGCGATCGTCTCGGTGAGACGATCAGCGCGTTGGAAGAGGCAACGGCCTACATGGGCAAAGCCATGGCGGATGGGCGGATGAACGATGCCCTTGCGGGGGCTACTCCCTATTTGCGGCTGTTTGGGCTTGCAACAGGTGGAGCCTATCTCGCCAATGGCGCGTTGGAAGCAGTACGCTCCGGAAACGATAGTCTGGCTCCGCGCATCGCAGTTGCACGGTTCTTTGCGGAGAACTTGTGTGTAGCCGGCCCTGGATTGGCGGCTTCGATTTTGGATGGCGCGAATAGCGTCATGGGGCTTGAGGCTGAGCAACTCGCGGTTTGAGGCAGACTGTCATGACGGACGATATCAAAGTTGAAACGCGAGATGGTGTGCAAACCATCCAGATTGATCGCGCCGGAAAAAAGAACGCGCTAACGGGCGCGATGTACGCCGCAATGGCGGATGCGTTTGAACGCGGCGATGCGGACGCCGGCGTGTCGGCGCATGTCGTTACAGGGTCGGGCGGCGTGTTTTCGTCGGGCAACGACATCAATGACTTTTTGGCAACCGCACAAGGTGGTGGCGTGCCAACCGACGTGCTCCGGTTCATTCGCTTGTTGCCAAAGATATCCAAGCCGGTTGTGGCAGCCGTAGATGGTCCGGCCGTCGGTGTTGGCACGACGATGCTGTTCCACTTCGATTTGGTCTATGCGACGCCCGGTGCGGTGTTCGCGACGCCGTTTCTCGATTTGGGGCTCGTTCCAGAAGCGGGCTCCAGCTTACTTATGCCGCGACGGATGGGTTATGCGCGCGCTTTCGAAATGCTGGCGCTGGGCGCGCCTTTCTCAGCTGAGCGCATGCAGGAAGCGGGCCTGATCAATGCAATCGTCCCGGCTGGCGATGTGGTGCAAACGGCCTTAGCTGCAGGCAAAGCTCTTGCCGCCAAGCCACCAGAGGCCTTGAGGATCGCTCGGACTTTTGTGCGCGGAAACGTTTCTGAGGTCAGTCAGCGTATCGATGAGGAGTCTGCGGCGTTCGCCAAACGGTTGGCCTCGCCGGAAGCGCGCGAGGCGTTCCAAGCGTTCTTGGAGAAGCGTTCTCCCGATTTTTCAAAGGTCAAAGCGTCTGGGTGATACCATGCAGCCGATGAGACTTTTCCGGTTTTTGGCTCTGGCGCTTTTTGTGGCCGCCACAGCGGGTGCCGGTGTTCAGGCTCACGCGGGCTGGCTGACGCGTATCCTCAAAGAGGCCGGGGATACGGCGGGTGATGCGGGTAAGTTCGCGCGATTGCCTGATGGCTTTTCTGTCCTTGACGACGCGGCGAGGCATGTGCGCGGCATCGCGGCCGTCAACAAGGGGCTGGCGTTGGCCGCGCACGTAACACCGGAAGGACATTGGAAGTTCGTCAATAAGAAGGGCGACGTCTACACGGCGGCCAATCCGCAGGAGATGGCGCGGGTGCAGCAGATGCTTGCGCCAAACGCGCCAGACACCATCAAGCTGTCGTATTATCTTTCCAGCGACACCGTGTTTAAGCGGCCTGCTTCACTCAATGACCTACCTGCGGGCGCCGATCTATATTTGGTTGACGGACGGACTAGCTACCGGTTGGTGAAACGCGGAGCGGGCGAGGGGCAAAGCCTGTTCGCGTCCATACAGCCCAATCTCGTTGTCAGGACGAGCGACCGGAGGCTGTTTGAAGAAGCAGTGTTCCAGCTTAAGCGCCCGCTCAACCGGTCGAACATTCGGCTTTTGGCTCTGAAACCGGGTGGGCCAAAAGAGCTTTCCGCCGCTCCGCGTTTTGATCCCAAGACCAAGACCGCGATGGTCGATGCTGTCGACCCCGGCAGCCTAGAGAAAGCGTTCGCAAGTATCCGTGGCCAGTCGGCAGTTTTGACTGGTGAGGTGAAGGGCGGTCTGTTGCGTGCGGACCCTGCTACGGGTGACAGGCTGGCGATCCCTGTCTCGCGTTTGCAAGAGGCCGCGCGGGCAAATGACGTGAACCTGATCGTGCTCAATGCGTCGGCCGCGCGCCAGCCTGGCGGGCGCAACTGGCTGTGGCAGCGCGTTGAAGTCGAAGGCTATGACGATGCAATTAAGAAGGCCACGTTCGGTGATTTTCTCAACGGTCTAGGAGCGTCACGCGGTGAATTCGCGGTGACGGCAACTGACGCCGGACGCGGGCGTATCGCACTATCGGCGGTGCCATCGGGAGATGCCGCGCAGCCCTTGACGGGACAAGTTTCATCGTGGATCGACGAGGCGATTGGTGGCGTCACTGGCAACGTGCTGATGAAGTCTGTCTCCGCGCACGTACGCAATGAGGAGCGGCAGCGTGAGTTGGACGGGCGGATACTATCGTGGCTGCCGTCAAGCGTCCATTTCACGTACTTGGCGCTGTTCGTTCTTGGTGTCGTCTCGCTGGCTGTCGTCCGCGACTGGTGGCAGAAGCTTTGGCCGCGCGAGGATCGTTCGGAATATCGCGGCAAGATTGGCTATTGGGCCGCGCGTGGCGTTCGTGGCCTGGCATTTCTTTTCGTGTTTTTGCCTCTGGTGGCGTTGCCTGCACTGCCCGTCACGCTGGTCAGGATGATTTGGGGATACATTATGCTGCCAGTGCGCTTTTTTCGCTGGATTTTCGGCAGCCCCGCGGGCGAAGGTTCAAGATAACGTATAAGTCCGGGTCAAACACCGGAGAAGGTTTAGGGAGATCGCCGCTTATGGGTAGCCTCAAGGGCAAGACGCTTTTTATCACCGGGGCCAGTCGCGGCATCGGGCTCGCTATTGGATTGCGTGCTGCGCGCGATGGAGCCAATGTCGCTATTGCCGCCAAGACGGCGGAACCCCATCCCAAACTTCCCGGTACGATTTACACGGCGGCCGAGGCTATTGAGAAAGAGGGCGGCAAGGCGCTGCCCCTCATTTGCGATATCCGCCACGAGGAACAGGTGGCGGCGGCTGTCGAGAAGACGGCGGAGACCTTTGGTGGAATCGACGTCTGTGTGAACAACGCTTCGGCGATCTCTTTGACGCCGATCGACCAGCAAGACTTCAAACGCTTTGATCTCATGTTCGGCATTAATACGCGGGGTACGCTGCTCACATCGAAGCTCTGTCTTCCATACTTGCGAAAATCAGACAATCCGCACATTTTGATGCTTTCACCACCTCTAGATATGCAATCGCGGTGGTTCGCTGGGCATATCGCCTATTCGATTGCGAAGTATGGGATGAGCTTAAGCGTATTGGGATTGGCGGAAGAGCTAAAGGATGATGGCATCGCGGTGAATGCCTTATGGCCGCGGACGACGATCGCGACGGCGGCGCTTAGCAACATTCCAGGTGCCGGCCAGAAAATCGCGCGCATGAGCCGTTCCGCCGACATTTTGGCGGATGCGGCGCACCTCGTATTCACGCAAACCGCGAAAGAATTCAGCGGGAACTTCCTGATCGATGATACTTTTCTCCATGCCAAGGGCGGCGTGACCGATTTTGAGAAATACCGGCTTGACCCGTCGTTGCCGCTGGCACCAGACTTTTTCGTTCCCGCCGATATTCCGGCGCCACCGGGCGTCGAGCTTGCCCGCCTTTCCATGATGCAATGAGACCTCAGCCGGTATGACAACACTTCTTCTCACGCACCCCTCGTTCGTTGAGCACGATACGGGGCCGGGCCATCCCGAACGGGCGGACCGGATTCGGGCGATCGACAAGGTGTTGGCGCACGAGATTTTCGATGACTTGAAGCGGGAGGAGGCGCCGCTGCGCGATGACGCCGAAGAGCAGATTCTGCTGGCGCACACCAAGGAGCATTTGGAGAAGGTGCGCACTGTCGCGGCCGGGAAGGGGCAGTTTCCGACGCTCATTGACGCCGATACGGTTGTGTCGGCTGGCACCTGGGAAGCGGCGATGCGGGCGGTTGGTGCCGGGCTGCATGCTGTCGATGAGGTCATGTCCGGCGCATATGCAAACGCCTTCTGTGAGGTTCGCCCGCCGGGCCATCACGCCGAAGATGATCGCGCCATGGGCTTTTGCCTGTTTTCCAACGCGGCGATCGCGGGGCTCTATGCACGCGCCAAGCATGGGGCCGAGCGCGTCGCCGTTGTTGATTTTGATGTTCACCACGGGAACGGTACGCAGGACATTTTCTGGTCCGACAAGGACATGTTTTACGGGTCGACGCATCAGATGCCTCTGTTTCCTGGCACCGGTGCACTGAGCGAGACCGGTGTTGGCAATATCTGGAATGCCCCGCTGCGGGCGGGTGACGACGGCCCGGTCTTCAAAGAGGCTTACGAGGAGCGCATCTTGAAGCCTCTGCGCAACTTTTCGCCAGACCTTGTTATTATTTCCGCCGGGTTTGACGCGCACGAGCGTGATCCGCTCGGTGGGCTTCAGCTGGTGGAAGAGGACTTTGGCTGGGCCACGGCGAAGCTGACGGATATTGCGGCCAAGCATGGGAAAGGCCGTGTCGTCTCCATGCTCGAAGGCGGTTATGATCTGGAGGGCCTGGCGAAATCTGTTGGCGTTCATGTCAAGCGGCTGATGAACGCCGGCGCATAAGCTTGCGCGGGAAGGATGGACTTATGAGCAACGGCAAAGCACCAACCGATCACGCGGACATCAAGGCGATGAGCTTTGAGCGGGCCATGAAAGAGCTCGAGGCGATTGTGAACCGGCTTGAGCGCGGTGATGTTGAGCTGGAAGAGAGCATCGCCATCTACGAGCGCGGCGAGAAGCTGCGAGACCATTGCGACCGTTTGTTGAAACAGGCCGAGGCGAAGGTTGAAAAGCTGACCTTCTCGGCCGATGGCACACCGTCTGGAACCGAGCCGCTGGACCCTGGCCGCTAGGTCTCTCGGCCAGGATCGTAGTTGTCGCGGAAGGCCCGCCCTAGCGCCTGCCCCCGATGTGTGAGCGAAATCGGCTCGGCTAAAGGACGAAGTACCACAACAACAGGCCGGCGGAGAGGATCGACAGAGCCATGGCGGTGAGCATGACGATGCCGTCGCGTGCTGTGAGAGCCAGTCCGACAAGTGCGATCGCGGAGCCGGGAACCGCGACGGCGAATGGAACGATCTCAAGCGGGATCATGGCCAGCGACAGTAACGTCACGACAATGCCGGCGGCGACTGTGGCCGGGCCATCGACCGCCCAGGTCAACCGCTCCGCCACAAGGCCGTCCGCCCATCTCAGCCAAGGGGCTGTCTTTTTGCGGGCCTTCTTCAAAGATGCCCGAGAGATCGACCGTTTGCTCAAGATCGTTGGCAACCAGATATGGTCCCGCCCGATCATGATCTGAAATGAAAAAAGGATCACGATGGCGCCAACGGCGGCTGGAACGCCCGGTACGGCCCCCATGGGCGGTAGCACCGCGATGAGGCCTAGAAGGATTAAAATCGGGCCAAAAGAGCGCGTGCCGAAGATATCCAGCGCGTCTGCGATGGAAATGTCGTCGCCGTTGCCACCTTCAATCGCGGTATCCAACGTATCTTCAAGTGGCCGGTTTCCAGCCATGAGATCCCCTCTTTGCAGAATACTGACGCTGTCTTCACAACGCGCAAAGCCCAGAATGGTTTACCCGATCGGCGCGTCTGATGGCTCTTGGACTTGCGCCGCGCGCATTGATCAGCATAACAGCGCGAATGAACGGATCTGAGACAACTGACGAGACGGCAGCGCGTTTTGGCTATGTGCTGGAGCGCCAGGACAATGAGGCGCGCCTGGGTGAGGTCATCACCCCGCGCGGCAACATTCGTACGCCTGCATTCATGCCGGTCGGCACGGTGGCGACTGTCAAAGCGCTTTACACCGAACAGGTCGCCCAATCTGGCGCGGACATCTTGCTGGGCAACACCTACCACTTGATGCTGCGGCCAACGGCGGAGCGGATCGCTAAGCTGGGCGGCCTGCACACCTTTATGCGCTGGGACAAGCCGATCCTGACCGACAGCGGCGGCTTCCAGGTCATGAGCCTGTCCAAGATCCGAAAGATCACAGAAGAGGGTGCCGCCTTCCAATCGCATCTGGATGGTTCGCGCCACATGCTCACGCCAGAGCGGTCGATCGAAATTCAATGCCTGCTTGGCGCGGACATCCAGATGCAATTCGACGAATGCATCGAACTGCCTGCCGAACGCCGGGAAGTCGAGCGCGCGATGGAACTCTCTCTGCGCTGGGCCGAGCGTTCCAAGCGGGCGTTTCAGGACATGAGCCAGCCAGGCCAAGCGTTGTTCGGCATCGTGCAAGGCGGCATTGATCCTGAACTGCGCAAGCGCTCGGCGAAAGCGTTGCAGGACCTGGATCTGCCGGGCTATGCCATCGGCGGGCTGGCTGTAGGCGAGGGACAAGAAGCAATGCTCTCGACCTTGGAGGCAACGCTTCCCGAATTGCCTGCAAACAAGCCGCGCTATCTTATGGGCGTTGGAACACCTGAAGACCTGATCGAGAGCGTGCGCCGCGGCATTGACATGTTCGACTGCGTCATGCCCACGCGCAACGGCCGCCACGGCCTGGCCTTCACCTGGGAAGGCAAGGTGAACCTGCGCAATGCCTGCCATGCCGATGATTCCCGCCCGCTCGATCCTCGTTCAAGCTGTCCCGCAGCGAAGGACTATTCGCGCGCCTATCTGCATCATCTCATCAAGTCGGGCGAACTGCTGGGCTCGATGATGCTGTCGTGGGTCAACACCATCTTCTATCAGGACCTGATGGCGGCCATGCGCACAGCGATTAGCGAAGGCCGCCTTGATAGCTGGGCGGAAGAAACCAAGGCCGGTTTTGCGCGCGCTGATCGTTAGCCCGGTGGCGGCAAAGGCTTTGGGGGTGGACGCCGCGTCACGCGTTCGCGATGGACGAGGTAAATTCCCGAGGCGATCACGATCCCTGCGCCCGCAAGCGTCCACACGTCTGGCAGGTCGCCGAAAATCAACCAGCCGGCGAGCACCATGGTCAGCAATTGCAAGTACAAGAACGGAGAAATTGCTGATGCTGGCGCCAGACGATATGCGTGCAAGAACAAGTAATGGCCCGTGCCGCCAAGCACCCCCAGCATTGCTAGCCAAAACCAGCTGATCAGATCAGGCGGGCTAACCCAATCGTGAATCGCGATCGGCGCGCCAAAGAATGTGCCGGCAAACATCGAATAAAATAGCGTGACGAGCGCCGGATCAAACGGCGAAAGGTAACGCGTCAGAAGCATGAAAAAGGCATAGGCGAGCATCGCCAGTAGCGAGTAAAGAACTGCTGGGTGGATGCCCGTCAGCCCGGGCCGCACCGCAACGACAATTCCGGTGAACCCAATACCAATGGCGACAAGCCGCCGCCAGCCGACCCACTCACCCAAGAAAGGTCCCGCTAGCAATGCAACGATTAGTGGGGCCAAGAATATGATCGTGACCGTTTGATCAAGCCGCAGATGCTGTAGGGCGAGGAAGTTGAATAACGTCGTGGCCGCCATCAATACTGAACGAACGAGTTGCCAGCCAAGCTTGGAGGTCGTCAGTAACCGCTTCAGGCTCATGATCCCAAAAACAGGAATCAGGACCGCCAGGCCAACGAACTGAACTGCAAAGCGGCACCACACAATCTGTGAGACCGGCAGACCCTTCTCCGTGGCAAGAAACTTGGCGGCTGAGTCGAGCCCCGTAAAAAGCGTGCATGCGAGCACAAGCAACCCGACAGCCGGCAAAACGCTTGCCGGCTGCGACGAAGGATCAGGGTTGGCCGTGGAAGAATGGCCGGGCATGGCACGAGGCATTTCGCTAGGGGTTAAAGACTAATCGCGCATAGACGCGCCACACCCTGGCGATGCCTAGTGTGGATTACGACGTCGACGCCGTCCCGCGATCCAAGTTTGCTGATTTCTTTAGCATTTTCCGCACTGCAGCGGTGTTGCCTTGCGGGCGGGAGATCTTCGGCCGTGGGATTGCCCGGCGTGCCTTCTTCTTTGCGATCTCAACTTTGCGGTGGTGTGTTCCAGCCATGACCATGGTCCATTTCAGATAAATCCAATTGTTGGCGTTTGCTCTAGGCGATCTTTCTCTGTGTGGCAAGTTGAAGACTGTCACAGAACTGAAATGCAGGGGCGCTAGCGGTTCCCTTCTGGGGCGGGCTTGCAGGGACTCGCGAGCCGGAAACAAATCTACCAAGGGATACAATTGGCCATGACGACGAACGTCGCCTTGAATGACGAGAGCGTATCGCTGCCCGCGAACCACCGGCTCAGAACCGCTGTTCACCGTCACAAGGCCGCCAGCCGGCAAGGGCTGCAAGAGCGCCTGTTTACCATGGCGTTTTCCGGACTGGTTTACCCGCAAATCTGGGAAGATCCCGATATCGATTTGGAAGCGCTGAACCTGCAGCGTGGCGAGCACCTCATCGCGATCGCATCGGGTGGCTGCAATGTTCTTAGCTACATCACGGCCCAAGACGTGAATGTAACGGCGATCGATCTCAATCCCGCGCACATCGCTCTCAACAAGCTCAAAGTGACGGCCGCTCGTCGCCTGCCGGACTATGCGGCGTTCCACAAATTCTTCGCAGAGGCCGACTCTAAAGACAACGTCGCGGTATACCGGGCCTATCTGCAACCTTATCTCGACAGCGCAACCCAGACGTATTGGGAAGGGCGCGATAAACTCGGCCGTCGCCGCATCAATTATTTCGGCCGCAACATCTATCGCCGCGGACTGCTCGGCGCCTTCATCACAGCCGGCCACATGTTGGCCCGTGCGCATGGACGCGACCCGCGCAAAATGCTCAAAGCCGGATCGCTCGAAGAGCAGCGGCGCATTTATGATCAAGAGCTCGCGCCGCTGTTTCGCAAGCGGCACATTCGCTGGCTGATGGACCGCCCAACGGCGCTGTTTGGCCTCGGCATCCCGCCCTCACAGTTCACCGCGCTGAAGGGCTCGGAAGCGACAATGGCGACCGTGTTGGAAGAACGCCTGCAACGGCTGGCCTGCGACTTCGACCTCGCCGACAATTACTTCGCCTGGCAGGCCTTCGGTCAGAGTTATGGCAGCGCCGGCGCACCGCTGCCTCCATACCTCCAGCGTGACCGGTTCCAGGCCTTGAAGGCCCGTGTCGACAACGTCGACATCAAGCACGCCTCGTTCACCGAGCATTTGAGCGAACTGCCAGACTCTTCGCGCGATGCTTACGTCCTGCTCGACGCGCAAGATTGGATGACGGACTCCCAGCTGACGGCGCTCTGGCGCCAGATCGTTCGCACGGCCAAGCCGGGCGCTCGCGTTATCTTCCGCACCGCTGGAGAGGAAACGATCCTACCGGGCCGTGTGCCTGATGTCATTCTGTCTCGCTTCGATTACGATCCGGAAGCTGGAAAGGCGTGGACGGCGCGCGACCGTTCCGCCATTTACGGTGGCTTCCACCTTTATGTCATGAAGGGGTAAGCACGTGGCGACGAACACGGCCGGATTGGACGCCGCCACGCATATGGACGGCATCTACCGCTACCAGCGGCACATCTATGATGCGACCCGCAAATTCTATCTGCTGGGCCGCGATAAGCTGCTCGACAATCTCAATCCGCCGCCAGGTGCCCGCGTTCTTGAAGTCGCTTGTGGAACAGGCCGCAACTTGATCCTGGCGGCCCGCCGTTACCCGCACGCGACGTTCTACGGTTTCGACATTTCCGAAGAGATGCTTGAGACGGCCAGAAAATCAGTCGCGCGCGTTGGGCTCTCGTCACGCATCCACTTGGCGCAGGGTGATGCATCGAATTTCACAGCAGACAATCTTTTCGGCGTTCCACACTTTGACCGGGTCTTCATATCCTACGCGGTGTCGATGATCCCGCCGTGGCAGCAAGCGTTGGATTGCGCGCTGGCGGCGACCGGTCCCGGCGGCGAATTACACGTTGTCGATTTCGGTGAGCAGAAGGCCTTGCCGGGCTGGTTCAAGAAGGGGCTCGTGGCCTGGCTCGCCAAGTTCTCGGTCACGCCGCGCCCGGACCTCGAAACCGAGCTCAAGCGGGCCGCTGCCAACAAAGACGCCATGCTCGCCTTCACCTGGTTGTTTCGCGACTACGCCCGTTACGGCGTCATCTGCGTCGACCATTGATCGTCTTACTTAGCCCGGTGGCGGGGCTACAAGCTCTGTAAGCCAGCCTTGCGCGAGAGGCAGTAGCGACAACGCCCCAATCAAAACGCCCGCCCATAGCACAGATGAAACCGCACTCACGGGCAGGAACCGTTGCGCGGGCATCTCCTCTAGCCCGGAGATGACCGGCACAAGGCAGCGCTTCATACCCAGAAACTTGCTGGCGACAATGCCGCCGGCACCATGACGCTTCAGGAACGCCTTGCCCTCGATCACATCTTCAGGGTCTGCATCAATCAACCAGCTTCGCGAAAAGTCGGCGTTGTGCTGCTTACCCTTCCAGTAAAATAACAAGTCGCCTGCGAACGCCCCAAGGGCACTCGCGATCATTACTGGCCCGAGGTGTCCACCCGACAGGACAAACGCCGCGCCTAAGCCGAGGAACAACAACAATGACGGTACGGCGAGCAACAGGTTCGGCACCGCGTTCACGAAGGCGATGAGCCCCATGGCCAGGGCTACAAGCCAGGCATGCCCGTGCAAGAAACTAACGACGTCTTCACGCGCCTCCACCAAAAAGAAAAACGGCGCCATCACGCCAATCGCCCAGATGAAGGCGCTCAACACGTTGGCGACTTGAAATGTCGACTGCTTCATCGCGAACATCCCAGCCGCCAGCGGGATCACACCGCGGATCGGACCGAAGAAGTGTCCGAGAAAGACACCGGCAAATCCGTATTTCTCAAAGAAGCGCTGTCCGCGCGGGATCAGCCGCGGATGCGTCGTGAAAGGCCAGATCGTTGTGACGCGATCCTTGAGATACAACCCAATCCAATAGGAGCAGGCATATCCAAGGCTGCCGCCCAGCCCGGCGAATACGATGGCCGGGATGATCTCAGAAAACTGCGTGCCTCCGGCCGCCAGAACGGACACGATGGCGACAAGCATAAACGTGGCTGGCAGCACCAGGGAGACGATGCAAAGGCTTTCGCCAAAGGCCAGCAGGAACACGACAGGAAAGGCCCACAGCGGGTTCTCACGCACGAAGGCGGTTAGGGCGTCAGCGATATCCTGAAGTGTCATGGCATGTTCCAGCGATGGGGAGGGGAGGGTGCATCGGCGGACGGCAATGGTGCCCTGTCCAAACCGGATTGGGAAGAGAGCGCAGAATTGGGGCGGAAGCCTACCGGCAGCGGCGGGCCTGCTCGCGCGCCAGATCCCGGCTTACCTCGCCGGCCAGGATCACGCCGCGTGCGATCTGCCCATGCGTAAGCTTGCCCGTGTTGGCCCGCAAAATAGCAGGAGCCGCATCGGCTTCCCGGCGTCCATGCGCCAGCTCATCACACGTCAGCTCGCGCCGCCGCTTGCGCAGTGCGAACAACCGCACGCCGGAAGCATGGGCGGAGGCATCGGCCGGCTGCTTCACCCACGAGCGGCTCTTGTCCGCCATCAGCGCTTTCAGGGCCGACTGGCGCGACGCAACGCAGTGCGCGCTATCGTCCACGCAATCCAACGAACCGACATTCGTGAACGAGACATTCGACGTGGCACAGCCGCCGCTGCACACGGCGGCCAGGCACGTCATGGCGCCCAGGCTCACAGAAAGAAAGGTGCTGAAGGTCCCGCTCAAAGACATCACAATCCTAAAACCTTGCCGGATCGCTACGGACCAGTGATGGCGGCGATGTGGCAGTTGCGCGGTGATGACAAGATGTTTGGCGTCACCAGCATTCCGGCAACAGGGTTAGTAAAAGGTTTCGCCAGGTCTTACCAGAGCGCAAACGATTGGCCCGCGATGGCGCGTATGAGCCGAAAAAGCTCGAGTGGAAACTTTGCCGTAATCAATAAGGCGCTGACATAGGCTAATAAAATCTGATCTGTTTACCCAATGTAGGGAACTTGCGCGCCAAATTTGACAGGCGTCAGACGGCCTAGGCCTGACGGCGAGTGCAGAGGGGATCTGCGAGTATTGCGTATATGGGGAAATCCTATGGCACGTTTAGACTTCTACTCAACCGACATGGTTGGCGGCCCATCCGCCAGCGTCGCAGCCGACACACTCTATGAGCTCGGCCTTATGTATTGCACCGGCCGCGGCCGGGCGATGGACCTGATTGAAGCCCACAAGTGGTTCAATCTGGCTGCCATGCGCGGCAATCGCGAGGCTCGGCGTCAGCGGACTGAGCTGGCTGAAGAGATGACGCGCGGCGAAATTTCAAAAGCTCAGCGGCTTGCGCGGGAATGGCTGTCGGCGCACTAACCGGTTGCGGCCGTAGTAGTTCCTCCGGTCAGCAGTCGTTGAAGAGCGACGACATACAATTCCACGACTTCTTGGCGGCGTTTCCAATCGCCTGGCCGGCTTTCTCCATGTTCTGCTGAGACTTCTCAAGCAGCGTCGGTTGTTCGGCCGGCTCATCAGCAGGCTCCTGGGCAGTGTCCTCGATTGGCGCAACCACAGACGGTTCATCCGGATCGCCCGGTGCCGCCGGTTCAATATCGGTCTGACCAGATGGCTCGAGGTCGAGAGCCGGCACTCGCGTCTCCGCCACCCCTCCATCAGCGGGCGCCACCGGCGTCTCAGGCTTGGCCAGCGTGCCGACACCCGACACATCCACCGCGATCGGCTGCCCCGGACACGTACCGGCCGCCGTATTATCGATGCCGCAACTGCCATGACCCTGTCTTCGTGCTATTTCCGTAATACAGTGCAAAGCCTCGCGCTGGTCTTTACCGGGGCCCTCGCGGCCATCGTTCGTGACGCAGCGATAGTTCGTTTCCGGCCCCTGACAGGTCACGCAATAGTCTGACGCGGCGGCTGTGCCGCCAGCCAGCAGCACAGCGGCCCAAAAGATCAGCACGCGTTGAAGCGGTCTTTGCGGCATGGAGCGCCAGCGCATCACAAAACATCCACGATTTGTCAAAGTCTTCGGCCAGACAGTGCCACTGTTCTTGCTCAGAATGATGTCTGTGGCTAGAGGTCACTCGCCCCCTTTCGGCGGCTTGCTATTGGGCAGGCGGACGATTATACGGGTGGTCCGCCAGGCGAGGAGACGTGGCCGAGTGGCTGAAGGCGACGGTTTGCTAAATCGTTATACGCTCTCAAGGTGTATCGAGGGTTCGAATCCCTCCGTCTCCGCCAATTCATTTTTGCTGCTGTGAAGTGCTTCTAATACCGTGAAGGGACTGGTGGTTTCGGCGGTTCGGATCCCTGATTCCGGCAGTATGGCAAGGGAGCCGCATACACCATTCTGAGCAATGTTTGCCCTTCGTCAGCGGCACGCCCCAAGGCTCGTATTTGTAATAACCGGCATAGATGAGATTGGTCAGAAGTTTCTTGATGCGCTGCGGATGGATTTCACCGTTGAGATCGCGCTTGAAGATCGTGTGCTGCTCAAGAAAGCGTTTGACCTCGGCCTGTGTTTCAAAGCGGCCCGTTGCAAACCCTTCGAGAGCAAAATAGCCATTCATCAATCGCGCCTTCATGCGATTGACGACCTGCTCTTTGTTCTTCTGACGCTGGTGCTGCGAGACGCTTGCCAGCATGTTTTCGATAAGCTGGCTATCGCTGTCGGGCTGTGGAGCAGTTGGGTGAGACTATAGCACCAGAGGAGCGAACAAGCCTTCTCGCGGGCAGCGCTGGGAAGGGAGCATAGGATCGCGGCTCAATTGTTTGCGCATGCTTTGGCGTGGGCCTCAACGACATTGTTAGGGAAATAACGGAACGCGACTGCAAGAGCGTTTCAGAGGTTGGCGATAGGCTGCAGGCCGGCACGAACTGCGGTTCGTGCAAAGCAGAAATTGGGAAGATCATCGACAAGCACCAACTAGCAGGCGCTCTAATTGAGATCGACGATCAGACTAGCTCTCTTTATTGATCGGTGTTGCCGATCTGCAATTTGGAGCCTTTCCGTGCTCTAATGGGATCGGCCCAATCAGTGATCTAAAAATAGTCCTTTAATATCAATTGACTATGTTGAAATCGATGGTGGCCGCCACTTTCTTGGGCAGTTATAGCTCGCTCAGAGCGGTAGAAGCGTTGTGGTGAGCTGCGAGCGGTGAATACACATTGTGCTTTTTGCCAAAAGGTTGAGCAGTGGGCCGGCTTGCAACATGCTGATATTTCAAACATAGTCGGTATGGTCGAATCCCAACGGGGGGATTTCTCAGCGTCGAGATACCAGTTTGCGCGCCGGTCAGCACGGCCTTATCGGAGCGCGAGCAGTCTGTTCTCCTACTAATGTGCCACACCGCTGCGGCAATCTTGCACCGATCCGTTTGGGTGCGGGTGAGGTTCGGATAATGGGTGAACTGAGAAAGCAAATACACCTCCTGAAGCAATCCTCAGCTTCGAAGATTAAGGGATGATCAAAATGGATCGCGGCTGCTGTAAACGTGTTCTCGGGCTATCGCTTATTTTGGCAGCATGGACGAGTAGCGCGCCGTTAGCGCACGCGGGAGATGATTTCGCCCCATCGTTCCGCAAAGGAATAGAAGATAGCAAATTCTTTCTAACCTCGCGGTCGCGCTACGAGCACGTCGACCAAGAAGGTTTCACCAAGTCGGCCAACTCTCATACCATCATGTTCCGCCCAGGCATTGAAACCGGCCTCATCTACGGTTTTCGCTTTGGTGTTGAGGGCGATCTCATAGCAGAAGGCTTCGCGGATGATTTTAACAACGGTTCAAACGGGAAGACTCAGTATCCCGCTGTGATCGATGTTGAATCCGCAGAGGTCAATAGAGCCTACATAGAAAGTCACCACTTGCCGGGTGTCGTTATTACAGGCGGCCGATATAAAGCTGACTTAGATAACTGGCGGCACATCGGCTCGGTCCTTTGGCGTCAAAACGACCAAACGTTCGACGGCGCGACTGTTGAAATCTCCGCCATCCCAAACGTCGATATCTACTATGGCTACATCGGCAATGTTAATCGCATTTTTTCCGATGACGGCCCTGACGGTACGCCTCGAGATGGGAACTTGACGTCCAATATTCACAACATCAACGTCAAGGCGAAATTGCCAGGTACTCTCGGTTCAGCGACCGGTTACACGTACCTGATGGACATGTTGGACTTCGCCCCGTTCTCAAACGCTACCTACGGTGGCTTCATCAAAGGTAAGCAGAAGCTCGGCGCTGGCTTGACGTTCTTGTATCGCGTCGAATACGCCCGGCAAACGGACTATGGCAATCAGCCACTTAGTTATGAAGCCGACTATTGGCATATTCAGCCAGGTCTTTCTGCCATGGGCTTCACCGCCACCTTAGGGTATGAAAAACTCGGTAGTGACAATGGTCTGAAAGGCTTTCAGACTCCGCTCGCAACAGGTCACAAGTTCAATGGATTTGCAGATCTCTTCCTAGCTACGCCGGCAGAGGGTCTTGAAGACTTTTATGTCGACCTAACGTACAAACTCAAGAACGCTCCACCTTCCCTGAGCTTTTTTGAGGGGCTACTCATCAAGGGTCAGTATCACGAATTCCGCTCGGATGTCGGTGACTTGGATTTCGGGAGCGAGTTCGACCTGTACATCAAGCAACCTCTCAAATTTTATAAGGGTCTCTCAGCTGACCTCAAGTATGCCAACTATGATGGCGGCGGGTCACGGTTCCCGGACACCGAAAAATTTACACTGGGGCTCAACTACAAATATTGATGCATGGCACCGGCGGAGCCAGCAAGCTCGTGCCGCGAACCAAGGATCTGCAGTCTCGGAGGAGCGACTGCGGATCCCCTAACGTTTTAGCCGTATCAATTCCGTGCTCTGCGCATAAGACGGAAGGCGACCTGCTGCGCTTCGGGTCAACCTGACCAAGCCGGCTGAGTTCTTGCTGCACTCCGAACTGGAGCACCGACATCTAGTCGGCAAATGGTGGGGCTGGAGGGCAGAGTAGGAAAAAGTCTATCTAGATAACAAGCATTTAGGCCGGTTCATGGGTGGACTCCGCTTCTGCCAGCACTCTCCGCGCGCGTAAGCAGCAGTTTTTGACGTGGCACGTGTACCCGGTCCACGGGCCGTCCAGGGCGGGTGCATCCGGACGTCGCTAGGAGCCCGGATCCGTCCAGCACCGGCTTCTGCTCGGCAGCTACAACTCATTTTGAGCGCTATTTTTGATCTTTTTCGCTACCCGTTCCCTGCGGAACTGGCCCGGGAGGCCCTGTCTGGCACCTTCAACTCAGATGAAGCTTGAAACGCCAAACAAAAGGACCACCGCCATGACCCGCTCTTTCGCAATCACCGCCGCAGCCTTCGCTCTCGCAGCAACCGTCCAAGCAACCCCGGCAGCAGCCGTCAGCCTCTCCGTCAAGATGGCCTGCATGACCGACTACCTGAACAACTGCAGCCATCACAGCGTTGGCTCTCCAGCCGTCCGCTCCTGCATGCGCCGCGTTGGCCCGCGCCTCTCCAAGCGCTGCATCAGCGCCCTGGTTAAGGCCGGCGAAGTCAGCCAGGCTGAAGTCAACCGCCACAAGGCGAAGATGAAGTCGGCTCGCCGCTAATCTAAGTCACGACACCGCACACACTGCTCACTTCCTCCCAAAACACTAAAAGGCTGCGCGTCTCCGGTTTGGTCCTCCGGAACGCCAGCCATTTTTTTGTGTCGGACTAGAGGGTAATTGCGACGCAACGCCGTCGGCGCCCGCCATTCCGAATGATGCTTAGCGTTAAACGGCTGGGAGATAATGCGCGAGTTCGAAGTGAAGCCCTCGAGTTCCCCGGCGGCATCGCTCTGGTTGTCCCAGAGATCGCGAAACGTTGGTTCGTGGCGGCGCCATCCACATCCTGGTGTATTTTGAAGGATGCAAGCCAGCAGCTTTAGCGCTCGCGGAACGTCTTGGCGAACTGATCGGTCAGCGGCTTGATCAGATATTCAAACGGCGTCCGGTTCGATGTCGTGATGAAAACGTCAGCCTGCATTCCAGCCGACAGTACGTCCTTGCCAAGCCGAAAACGAGAACGAGGACATGTGCCTTGAGCGCGCGGAACGGCAAGCCCGGCGCGACTACCGCGAATACAAGAAGCGGCGCGAGCGCGAGGGCAAACCCATCAAGCGCTCGCAGCAGGCCTTCTACACCGGCTATGGCTGCCGTTCCGAAGCCCAGGAAGGCCGCGGCTTCTGCCAGGCCTCCTATCACGAATGCTACACGACCTGCGGCGGCAAGGTGGATTCGAAGGAAGTCTGCGTCGCCAATTGCGATCAGTAACGCCTGGTTCCAGGCGAGCGCGGCGGCCGTCGGACGCACCGCCGCTGGCGGCGTCCGGGTTGAGACGTGCCGTGGATACCCGCCCAAGGCGGGCATGACGTTTGGTGAGAGCGTAGAGCTTAGTGAACTCCGCTCGCGGGTGCGGCTGACGGAGCCCCAAACCCCTCATCCCCACCAGCGTCATCATCACGAAGGTGATGATCCACGACACCCCAGTTCTGGCTCGTCGATGATTAGGCGCTCGTTAGTGGCGTCAATCACGGATGTAGCTCAAGACTTCGCAATACATGGCGGCGTCGGCAGCGGACATGCATCGACAGAACCCGGCTCTGAACTCGTCGTTCAGCCATTACCTAACAGCTCTAAAACAGCACGCCGAAAAGCCGCTGGCGGCCGCCGGGTGCAACACCCAACGCCCGCCGGCATCTCCTTTCAGCCGAATCTTACCGGCGGCGCCTCAGTCGGCGCTTGCTTGCACCAAGGCGGTTGATCTGCCCTTGCTCGAAACGCTTCTTGTTGCGCTCCGACTTGATACGGCGGCAGCGGGGCGGGCGGCCGGTGAAGCCATCCGGGCACCGCCGGACGATTGGCTTGCAGTTTGGTGGCCGTCCCGTCATGCCACGCGGACACCGGCGCGGCGGCTGGACGATCTTCTTGCACTTCGGCGGTTTGCCTCGGTATCCACGCGGGCACTTCGGCGGTTCCACCTTCTTGCAGTTCGGCGGGGTACCTCGGTATCCACGCGGGCACTTCGGAGGCTCCACCTTCTTGCACTTCGGCGGCGTACCTCGGTATCCACGCGGGCACTTCGGAGGCTCCACCTTCTTGCAGTTCGGTGGCGTGCCACGGTATCCACGCGGGCACTTCGGCGGTTCCACCTTCTTGCACTTCGGTGGCGTGCCACGATATCCACGCGGACATTTCGGTGGCTCCACTTTTGTGCAGTTCGGCGGTGAACCTTTGTACCCGCGCGGGCACGTTTTCGGAATTTCACGGCAGCGCGGATAGGTTCCCGTCGTGCCACGCGGGCATTCGCGCGGCGGTTCGACGATGACCTTGCGGCAATTCGGGTAGATGCCCGTCATGCCCTTCTTGCACTCCCGCTTGACGCACGAGCAGCTGTCCTGATCCCAAGCCTGGCCTTTGCGGCAAGACTTCGGCTCACACCGGTCTGGCCCGTCGTCTTTCGAACAACGCTTGCCATTCCAGAATGAGTTCGGCGGGCAGCATTTGCCGGGAACCGGCGTGCGCGACCAGCCCTGCGGACATGATGCCGGCGGCGGTGTGACGAGATCGTCGATGCCGCAGAAGGTTTTGCCGTGCTTTTTGAACGGCGCGAACTGAACCTCCGCCTTGGCGGTGTCATCTGACGCATCCGTGTTTAGCGGATCACCGCCGGACGGTTTCACGATCTCAGCCACGTTGGTGTAACCGCAGCGGACATCTGATCCCGATGGCGCGATGTAGCTGTTGGGAAGCTCCATCTCCATCGTCAGCGTAACGCTCTCGCCCGACGCCAGCGTCGTGGCGGGATGCGTGCACAGGCCTTGCTCGGGATGACCGGCCGCGGACTGGCCCTCGCAAACCCAAGGTGCTGACCAACTGCCGTTGGATGGCTCTACAGGCAGTGTTTCACGCACCACGATCGGGCCGGTGAAGGTGCCAGGACCTTCGTTGGTCACCGTGATGGTGAAAGGCGTGTTTTGGCCAGCTCCGGTTTCCTCGCTCTTGCCGGCCGTCTTGGTGATCGACAAGTTCGCGCCGTCGCCACCGCCAGGCTTGAGGTCATCATCGTCCTGGTTGGTGTTGGCGGCCAGGCAGAACGCCTCGCCATTCGGCGGGAACACTGGAGAGAATTGCGCAACAGCGCTGCTCGCGTCATCCCCGGCGAAGGTGTTCTGCGCCGTTTCAGCCGGAGCCTTTAGAACGACCGCTTTGTTGTGCAGCGTGCAGCCAATGTCATCCTTCACCGGCACGCGGACCGTGACAGGAATGTCGACCTTGCCACCCATGCCAAGATTTGGGTTCGGGCTGGAGCACGTGTGGAACATCGCGATCTGGTGCTGGCACTGCCAGTTGCCCGGTGGCGCGAACGAAACTGTCGTGCCCGCGGGAAGGTTGGCTGGCAGAACATCTCCAATGACGAGTTCGTTCTGATAAGGCTTGCCAAAGTTGCTGACGCGAATGTTGAACTCGCATTTCCAATGGTTGCCATCGAGTGGGCAGGGGCCACCGGTCGTATCGGTCTTTTTGATCTTCAAATTGCTGAGTTCGAGCCCAGGGCATTGCTCCAAGGTTCCTGGCAGCGTCGCACTGGCTTCAGCCTCGTCGTCAGTCGGGTCGGTGTTGAGGTCGTGCCCTCCAGGGAAGGCAACGATCTTCGCCTTGTTCGTGGCGGTGCACGCCAAGTCGTCGGCGAGGTTCTTCGGAATCTTCACCCGCACGCCGAACGAACGCGTGTCACCCGGATTGAGGACATCGTTGTTGAACGTGCAGCTGAACGGTGCAGCGGCGGTGCAAGACCCCGTACCACCGATGAAGAAGGTTGGCGTGCCGCCAGCCGGAATGTCTTCATCGATCGTAATGTCACCATTGTAGACCGCGCCGCCGGCATTGCGTACCTGCACGGCATAGTCGCATTCGAAAAGACCGAGTTTGTCGGTGCAGATCGGCTTCCATGCGACTTTAGTAAGTTTGAGGTTGGTCTTTTCACCAGCAACAGGCGGGCAATGGCCAGCAGGCATGGACGCCGTAGCCCAAGCGAAGTCATCACCGGGATTGCTGTCGCCGCCGCCCCAAAGCCATTTCAACCGCGCGGTATTGTCGATCGAGCAGACTGGCGCCGGAGCAGGCGTGTCGACCGTGACCTTCAGATCGATAGAAGTGCCTGGCCACAGCATGGCCGGATCAAACGTACAATCAAACTCATGCGCTCCCAGGGCCACGCAGTTCCAGGGTGGCGCGTTGTTGAACGTCATCGTCGCGGCCGCCGGAGCGAAGGGCAATTTCTCGTTGACGGTAACGGCGCCGAAGTAGGGATCCGGTCCAGTGTTCGTCACGCGCACTGTGAACGTGCACAAGAAGCCAAGCCCACCTGGCGCGCATGCCAGCGGCACGGCAGCTTTGTCGATGCGAAGATTGTAATCCCAATCCGCAACGAAACCCGGAGGCGTGTAGCCGTCCGGATAGTAGCTCGGCGGGATAAAATCTGGCGGCAGATATGGCATGGAGCCATAGTCATCCGAGCACGTCTGCCAAATCTCGACATCGCCAACGTGCCCGATCTGATCGGGCTTCGCTGTCTTACTAGCGTAGTTGACAAAATACGATGAGAACGGCGGCGCATTGTCAGGCCGCACAAGTGCGGGATCTGCGCCCTGCAGGCCGAAGATCTCCGAAGGGCCACCCTCAGCGAGCTCATCGGCGTGCTCCTCACTGGCTCGCAAGCGGTTACCCGTCGCCCACAAAGTCCCTCCGCAGGCACCCCGGTTCAACTGTCCATCTTCGCTATAGCCGTAGCCTAGAGCCAAGCCACCTGCAGTATTTCGATTGTCGGGCACAAAGCCCACGGCAACCTCGTCCGGAACGGGGATCCAGCTGCCTGGCGTTTCGGGATCTTCCGGAAGCTCCCGCTTGTAGCGGAACACGACGGAACGCTTTTCCTCGGTCAATCGCGTATAATCTTGACTGCCGGGACTCAGGCTGCGTTGGGCCACGTACATCATGCCTTGCGCGTCAAACGCGATATCAGCGATCGGGTGATTGCCTGGTGTGCCGGATACTTCAAACTCGGGCCGAGGGTCGTCACCGAAGCTGCCGTCGAGATTGACCGCGACCGACCATACGGTTGGCCCTTCAGCCACGGCGTAGAACAGCCGGCCACCGTAAAGGCCTAAGCCGTGAATGCGGCGTTCGGCTTGCGTAAAGCCCCACGTCTGCGGATTTTGGCTGTCAAAGCCGTCATCGTGTATATCCATCCGCACGCCGTCGTCTTCTTCGGGCTCAAGCCCTTCGGCACTGCGCCCTTTGACACCGTGATCAAAGCTGTCGACGATTGCTCCGGCCGAATTGATGCGATGAATTAGCCCGGTATCCAGGTCGGATGCGTAAAAGTGCAGCGAGGAGGTGTCGTAAACGATATCGCCGACACCCGGCCCGCTGTTGTCCGGCAACGTCGCGAATATCGAGGTTTCGCCCGTCGTCCCGTCGACTTTCCAAATGCTGCCCGGGCCGCCATCTGGCCCAAACTGTCCAGCCATCCATTCGGCATTGGCCCGGCCGCGCTTTACGCGCTCCGGCCGGCCATCGTCATCAGCGTCGGGAATAACGATATGCAGCCCATAGGCCGATGTCGCGCCGAGATAGATGTTCGGCGTCACGCCATCAACAACCGGCTGCAACCCATCATCGAGCGTAATGGCGAACACTTGCCCGACATCACGTGCTGTAAGCTCGTGCTTGGCCAGCGTTTCCAACACTTGCGCGTTCGGAGGCGCGTCGGCATCCAAGGACAAGATGCGAAGAACGGAGCCATCCTTGTCGAGGAAAGTCTCATCTGTCCGCTCTTCAGACGCCATGCTAGCGGCTCCGGAAAAGCCCGTAACAACGGCGTCTCCTTTGCCAAGAACAGGCTCTTCGGCTGCAACAGGACACGAAGCCGACAGCGCGATGAGCGAAACGGAGAACAAAATCTTTAGGTCAAATGAACGGTGAAACATGACAGGTCTCCATAAATCCGGCAGACCCTGCATGTATCACCCAGGTAACACTCGACCTGTCACCGACGGAACAGAAGTTCGCTTTCTGGCACGTTGCACTGCAGACTGTCTCGGGGACCAGAGCTAATTTCTGACCCCGAGTATTTCGGTGCGCCTGCGCAGATGACCTTGCCTAGTGATGCACTATCAAAACTCGAGGCAGATCTTGCCGACGTGCGCGTTGGTTTCCTGATACTGAAATGCGGCGACAATCTCTTCGAGTGGGAACGACTTGTCGATCACTGGCTTGATAGCCGTTTGATCGATGGCACGAACCATACCCATTTGCTGGGCGCGGCTGCCGACAAGAACGCCTTGCATGCGGACCTGCTTGATCAACGCTGGGACAAGCTGCAACGGAGCTTCGAGGCCGCTGAGAATCCCGATGACGGAAATGTGCCCCGCCACGCGCGCGGCATTGAGTGCGTGTTGAAGCGTGTTCGGGCCGCCAACGTCGACGACGTGATCGACGCCCCGGCCGCCCGTCATGGCGCGGGCAGTTTCGCCCCAATTGGTATCCGCCTTGTAGTTGATGACCTCATCGGCTCCCAATGCACGAAGGCGGTCGATCTTTGCGTCGCTCGACGACGTGGCGATCACTCTCGCGCCCGCCATCTTGGCAAACTGCAATGCAAAAACTGAAACACCGCCGGAGCCTTGAACCAAGACCGTGTCGCCAGGCTTCAATCGGTCGTCTTCAAACAACGCCCGCCAAGCGGTGAGGCCGGCCGTGGTCAGCGTCGCTGCTTCGGCGTGAGACCAGCCTTTGGGTGCGCGCGTGAAGCTTGTGGCCGCTGCGGTCACCTCTTCACGCGCATAGCCATCTATGCCGTCGCCGGGCACCGTGGCGAAGCCTTCAACCAGAGGCGTTCCGTCAAGCCAGTCTGGGAAAAACGTACTGACCACGCGATCGCCGACAGAAAAGTCCGCGACGCCGGAGCCAATTGCGATAACGTCGCCAGCACCATCGGCCATGGGAATTCGCGGTTCCGCAGGTCCCCACATGCCACTGACGACGGCGTAGTCATGGTAGTTTAACGAACACGCGCGCAGGCGAACCGTGATCTGTCCAGGCCCCGGCGTTGGCGCTGGTCTCTCTCCGGCTTTGACTTTGTCGAACCCTCCACCAGTATCCACGATCATGGCTTTTGGCACGTCAATCTCCCTTTATCCAAACTGCTTTTTGTTGGAACGAGTTTGCAGAGTTGGGGCTGCGCGTCGAGTCCTCCATAAGGGCAAGACCGTGACCTTCTACCCGCGCACCGCATCTTTGCTTAGAAGCGTATAGATCAGCGTTGTAAGACGGGTGAATGCGTCCCAGTCTTGGTCCGTCAGTGCCGGGATGGCGTCTTGAATGCTGGCGGGCATGGGGGCGTCTTCAAGAGCATACGCGACATCGCTGAGCAATAAGGGCTGCTTACGGAGCTTAAGCCCGAACTCTCGGCCCGCCGGGCCAACTTCAAGCTGCTTGCTGCAACGAACGTTGTCTGGCGTTTCCGATCCGAACGCCTGGATGGCGGCACGCAGGCGCTTCGTCAAATCTTCAGCGTCGGCATTCTCGCCCGCGATATCAGATAGAACGCTTGAAAATTGAGTGCGGGTGATGGCTGTGCCGGCCATGGAACGTCCTCCGGACTAGACCTTGTAATATTCGCGATACCACTTCACGAAGCGCTCCACACCGTCACGTACCGGGGTCTGTGGCCGGTATCCCGTTAAATCCTGCAACAAGGTCGCGTCAGCCCATGTGGCGGGCACGTCACCGGTCTGCATTGGCATCAGGTTGCGGATTGCTTTTTTGCCTAGCACATCCTCAATCGCCTCGATGAAATCGAGCAGACGAACCTTTTCAGAGTTGCCGATATTGACCACTCGATATGGCGCGGCAGGGCTCACGCTGTCGTGAGGAGACAAAGGCCCGGCCGAGCTGGGAACAGCATCGATAAGACCGCGAATGCCGCGTGCGAGGTCTTCGACGTAAGTAAAGTCGCGCCACATGTCTCCGTGATTGTACACATCGATAGGCGTCCCTTCTAAAATTCCGCGCGTGAATTTGAAAAGAGCCATGTCTGGACGCCCCCAGGGGCCGTAGACCGTGAAGAAGCGGAACATTGTCGTCGGTATCTGATAGATGTGTGCCCAGGCGTGTCCCATCGCCTCATTGGCTTTCTTTGTGGCCGCGTAGATCGTCAATGGCGTTTCAGTTTTTTGGTTTTCGCCAAATGGCATTTCAGTGTTGGCGCCGTAGACGGAGCTGGTCGAGGCCATCAACAGATGGAGCACTCTGGCGGAACGCGCCGCTTCCATAACGTTGAGTGTGCCAACGACGTTGGCGTCGATGTAAGCGCGCGGATTTTCCAGGCTGTAGCGCACGCCAGCCTGAGCGGCCAAATGTATAATCACATCCGGCACGAACTGGGCGACGGCCTTGTTTAGCTGCTCTGAGTCCTCCAGCATCGCGATGGTTTTGGAAAACTTCGCATGCTGGTCCAGGATCTCGTGACGCCGCTCCTTGAGCCGAACGTCATAATAGTCGGTCAATCCGTCGTATCCGGCGACATCCCACCCCTCCTGAAGCAGGATTTCTGCGAGATGAAAGCCGATGAAACCGGCTGTCCCAGTAATAAAAGCGCGTTTTTTCATGGAGTTGGATGCGATCGGAGCTGGCTTCGGACTCGCGGGCTAGGCCCGGCGCGCCACTCTTATAGCCGTTCTGCGGCGGGTTGGGAGACCGAGGCGACGACTTTTCGATACATATGCCACGTTCCGTGGCCCAGCACCGGCAGGACGAGAGGTAGCGCCAGGAAGGCTGTTATGATCGACGCAAATAGACCAATGCCTATGATCGCCGCCCAGACGGCCATGGGCAGCGGGTTCAAGGTCACGGCCTGAACACTAGCCGTCATCGCTGTCGCGAAGTCGATTTCGCGGTCCATGAGCAGCGGCAATGAGATCACGGTGACCGAGAACACGATGGTGGCCATAATGGCGCCCGCCAGATTTCCGAGCAGAATAAAGTAAAGCCCATTGCGGGTCGTGGTTACCGCCTCGATAAAGGCGTCGAGCTGCAACTCGTTGAACCCGAAGAATAGAAGGAAAACGATAGCGGCCCAGTCCACCCACATGAAAAATGCAAATCCGGTGATCAGCGCCATCCAGCAAAGGTTCCGGCCCTTTTGCTCCCAAACGGTGCCGAGCACGGCTTTCCATGTAAGAGGCTCACCACTCTCAAGGCGGCGGCTCACTTCATACGTGCCGACCGCCACGAACGGAGCGATGAGCGCAAAACCCATGGCGGCCGGATATGCGAAGTAAGGCATCGAGACGGCGAACAGAAGCCAAATAATCAGCCATCCGCCAAGAGCGAAGACACCTCCGAAGAACAGCCCGTACTTCGGTGCCTCGCTAAAGTCCTTGAGACCGAGCAGCAAACATTCTGGCCCGGCGCTAACGTCGATGCGGCGAAGCTCCGGCAAGTTCATTTGCCGCCGGGGACCTGGCGGTGCGCTTGTCATTTCTGTTTCGCTCATAAGCCAATCATGGCGCAGGTAGCGGCGTGCCGGAAGAAAAAATCGATCAAGTCACGAGAAAACGATGGCAGCGTCAAAACATGTGCGTTGCGGAGGTTCGCCCCGATCTGGAAAGCGGGGCGAACCTGGCCGGGTCAGCGGACCAAAAGGTCCGACAGGTTGAAGCGATAACCAACGCCGACCGTGAAGATCCACGGATCGAGCTCCACGTCGGAGGTCACGTTGGTACCAACCCATTTGGCGTCAGTTTCAAGCCAAGTCTTTTTGACGTCGCCATTCAGATACCAGCCGTTGCCAACCGGAATGTCGACGCCAGCCTGTAGCGTGAAGCCAACGGCATCATCGATATCCAGCTTCACGCCGCCAAGTCCGCTGGCCCGGCCTTCGTCAAAGAACTTGATGTACTGAAGACCGGCACCGACGTAAGGCTTCATGCCGTGGATCGAGTCGAAGTGATACTGAAGCGTCAGTGCAGGTGGGAAGATCCATGTGTCGCCGAGGTCGAGGCCGGCGAGCCCGCCTTTGCCGTCGACCTCGTGCTTGGCAAAGCAGCAGAACAATTCAACGGCCAGATTGCGGTTCAGGAAGTAGGTCAGCGTCAAGCTGGGGATGACTTCGGTGCTGACATCGGCATCTAATGTCGGCTGCAAGACGCCGGCGGCGAACACGTCAGCCTCGGTGTCCGGGTTAACGACGGTCAGCCCAAAGCGGGCCATCATATTGCCGGCGTAGTCGCCGGCCAGCGCCGGCGCAGACGCGCTCATTATCAACATCAAAGGCACCAGCATCAGTCTCGAAAGTGTTTGCATGGTATAGCTCTCCCCCCTGCAACGACGGTTTCGCCGCAATCGCTGACGAGCGCGCGCGGTAACGAATCTCTTGAGTCGAATAAGACGAGCTTTGTAGTGAGCGCCGAAAATTGAAATGAATTTTGCCACGTGGAGCCTGACCTAGATCAGCGCAAGAATGCCCGCGAAACATCTGTTGCTCACCCGGCACACATCGGCTGATCCATGTCAAAGACTTGCCGGTCAGGCGTGCGCGGCTTTGCCGCTCATTCGTTTGATGCAAGTCAACGCCTCGCGCCCGCCAGCAGGCCTACGCTGATCTCATCAACCAACGCACGCCCGCGAACGCCAAGCGCGCACCACACACTTGGCGTGACCAGACGTCTAGACTTGGACAAGCATGAATGACCCTTTGCCTTCGCCAAGAGACGAAAGGCATGTCTGGTATTAAACAATGCCTCGACCGGATTGATCTGACAGGTGGCACGCCGGTGACGTTGTCGGCCGGGCGCGCCATGCCTTTCCTTCCGGAAAAAAATGGCGATACGATCTTCGTATTAGCCGAGGGCCTTTGTGTCTGTGAATGGACACCGGGCCCGGACCGCAGGCGCGTTCTTGATTTGCTGGTGCCTGGTGATCTCTATCATGCCGGAGCCGCCCTGCCGCTTCCGGCACTGCGTATGGCGGCACTGAGTGACTCCAAACTGATCAAGCTTCAGCCCGGAACGCCGGACCATTTTGCGGCTCCAGATTGCTGGGGCCCGGACTTAGCCAGTGAGATCGTGCGCAACACACAATTGCGGCAGAGCGTTTTGGTGGGCTTGCTGAGTGGCTTGACTGTTGAGGAGCGCGTCGCCGGGCTTTTCACATATTTGGCGCTTCGATTGTCCGAAAGCCCGGGCGATGACCGGTCAGGGTTTCAAATTCCGCTGAAGCGCAAAGACATCGCCGACTGCCTGGTTCTAAATGCCGACACGCTTTCAAGAGTGCTGACGCGTTTCAAGGCCGACGGTTTGATCCATCAGCTTGGTCGCGACAAAGTCTTCGTCAAGGATTGGGCAGGCCTGCTGAGCCGCTGCCCGATTTCACATGCGTTGCTCAGCACCTATGCTGGACCATAGCCTAGCTACGCTGTCTTTCAGCGTGACCGTGCATGATCAAACACCCGTCGAGAACGACCGGTTGGCCAGATCGGTATGACTGTCGAAGCACGACGCGATCGAGCGCAGGAATGGGCGGCCTTTTTCGGTTACGGAAAACCCATCACCGTTCGCCCGAACCAAACCGTCGCGGTCGGTTTCAGCAAGATCAAGCGCATCGGCGATGAGCGGCTCGGCGTCGCTGCCAAATTGATCCCGCAGTGACTGAGCCGGGAAGGTCAAATCGCACATCACCCGATCGATCACGAGGGCCCGCATCAGATCTTCCCGGGTCATTGCATAGCCCTTGGCCGTGGCGAGCTGGCCGCTTGCGATCCGGCTTTCGTAATCCGCAATCGCCACAGCGTTCTGCACATAGCCTTGGGGCATCTGGCCGATAGCCGTGGCGCCTAGTCCGATCAGAGCGCCGGAAACATCGGTCGTGTAGCCTTGGAAGTTCCGCCGGATTGGCCCGAGCGCCAGCGAGTCGCCCGGCTGCGCGAAATGATCAAGCCCAACGCGCACATAGCCGGCCTCGGTCAACCGGCTGGCCATCCGATTAGCGAGCGCAAATCTCTGCTCGGGCGAGGGCAGGGCATCCGCATCGATCAGTTTTTGCCGTGCGAACTTCTGCGGAAGATGCGCATAGCCGAACAGGGCGATCCGGTCTGGCGCCAAAGCCAGAACGCCATCCATCGTCCGTTCGACACTCGTACGCGTCTGCCGCGGAAGACCGTAGACGAGATCAATATTGAGTCCGCGGACACTGTTTTCGCGCATCAAGTTCGCGGCGCGTTGCGTGGTATTGAACGGCTGAATGCGTCCGATCGCCGCCTGAACGTCATCATCGAAGTCTTGCACGCCGAGGCTGACGCGCGTGACACCGGCTTTCGCGAACGCCTTGGCTTGCTCAGCAGTGAGGAACCGAGGGTCAATCTCCACCGAGAATTCAGCGTCAGGCATGATGTTGAAGCGCGTGTTCAGCGTTGAGGCGAGCTCGGCGATATCGCCCGGGTCGAGAACGTTTGGGGAGCCGCCGCCCCAATGCAGGTGCGCGATCTTGGGCCCAGTGGAAAGCCTTGACGACACCATGTCGATTTCAGCACGCAGCGTTTTGAGGTAACGCTTTACGGGAACCGGATTGCGGCTTCCCTTGGTATGGCAAGCGCAATACCAGCAGATAGACTGGCAAAATGGGATGTGGACATAAACCGAAGCCGTGTCGTCGTCCGATAGCTCAGAAAGCCAGCCGGTATACGTCTCGCAACCGACGTCTTCGGAAAAGCTGAGCGCCGTCGGATAGCTGGTGTATCGCGGGACTGGGGCGGCGTGCTTGCGGACGAATTCAGGTGTCATGGCAATCCGGTTGGGTTAGCGCGAGCTTGAGTTCACGCTCACTTTCAACCAGGCCGCCTTTATCCGGTATGACATGGATCAACTCCGCAGCGCCGGATCGCCGCAGGCGGCCTCAGAAGACTAAAACTGATACATGACGTCCTTCGGCAGGCGGTATGTCCAGGGCAGTCCGGAGTTCTTCCAGCCGTCGACGGTGCGATGGCCCTTGTCTTCGCCAGTCTTGGCCTTGTCACCCTCGAACCCTTCGACCTGACTGTAAACCTTCGTGAACCCGGCGGCTGCAAGGATATTGGCACCGGCAGCGCTTCGGCTTCCGGAACGGCACGCCAGGATAACTGTGCTGTCTTTCTTCAAGCCCATTTCTGCCAAACGCTTTTCGATATCAGCGACGAAGTTCTGGTTGGGCTCCATGGCGTATTGGCCGCTTTCATCATCCCATTTCTTGGTGTTCAAAATACCAATGGGGACGTTCGCGTCGATGGAGGTCGGCGCGCCGACGTAAATGAGTTCTTCCGGTGTGCGCACGTCAACAAAAAGGGTCGTCTCGGGATTGGCGACTTTGTGCGCATGCGCTTGAGCGGGCGTCATGTAAAGGCCGAGCTTGGTCGTTTTGCCGGGCGAAAGCTTAGACCAGTCGTCACCGGCCAAAGCTGAGGCGGGGAAGTAGATAGAAATCGCTAGCAGCAACGCAATGTATAATGGTCTAGACATCCTGTTTTTCCTTTATCTGGCACGAACCCAACCATAACGCCTCGGACGTCCACGATAGAATCAGGATCCCGTGAGGTACTCATTTTAGCCGTTCGGCGCGGGGCTTGGATCGGCAGCGCGCAGAAAAAACCACAGAACATCAGCCGCAAAACAACTTAGACAGACAAACAGTACAGAGAATCATGTAGTCAGTAGACAGAAAAACGCCGAACGGATCTTTGAGTTTGGCGGTTCTGGAGAGATGACTTTTGCATGGTGCTTTGACTGATGCGGCTGAAGCGGGATTGCCGGAAAAACTGGCGCCCATATGCTTGGTGGCGTTCCGGCGCCCAGAGCACACGCGGCGGACTCTAGCAGCACTCGCAGCCTCGCCCTTGGCGGAGCGCTCGCGGCTGTTTGCGTTCCTTGATGGGCCGCGAAGCGAGGAAGATAGGTTGGGCGTGGATGAGACACGTGAGGTTTTGGAGAATGCTCGCGGTTTCAGCGAAGTCATCCTTACATGTCGAGATGAAAACTGGGGGCTGGCCAAATCGATAACGGCCGCAGTCACCATGTGCATGGAGGACGCGGGATGCGCCATCGTGGTGGAGGATGACATCGTCACGTCTCCAGCTTTTCTACACTATATGAATCGAGCCTTGGAGGCCTATCGCGACAACAAACATGTTTGGCACATCTCCGGTTATGCAGAGGATTACCCGGAGCAACGGCGTGGCATTTCCGCGTTGCGCTACATGAATTGTTGGGGCTGGGCCAGCTGGGCTGACCGTTGGGCGAACTTCAAAAAAGAACCCGATGACCTGATAGCCAGTTTTTCTAGCCAAGACATTCACCGGTTCAATCTCGATGGAGCAGAAAATTTCTGGGCTCAAGTCTTGATGAACAAGACCGGACAGATCAATACTTGGGCGATCTTTTGGTACGCCTCGATCTTCCAACGCGGTGGTCTTTGCATTTCTCCCCGGCACAGCTACGTGGAAAACATTGGTTTCGACGTAGCGGAGAAAACTGCGTGAATTTGGACATGTTATCAGGCCGAGTACTTAATCTCGACACATGCCGGCCACTTCCTGACGTGATCGAAGAAGATGCGCTGGCGATGAAGCGGTTGCAGCTGTTTAAAGTTGAGCAGGTTTGCCGCCGGCACGGTATGGAGGCTCAGCTTGCGAAAATCCAGGCCGCTTCCCAACAAATATTATTGCGGATGGGATGAACGACGTCTTCTGATGTGACTCTCGGCGCCAAGGAATTTCCGACTGTTATCGCGCGGCTGCTGGTGCATCACGTTCCTTCAGGATAGGCATCGCCCCTCACTGGGCCTCAGCATGAATGTGTTTGCCGACCGGCCGTTGCAAAGGTTCACGGTCGATGGCTTTCGATCGTAAGACGCCAGCCCGCTAAGCCAAAGCTTTTTGAAGCGCATCCGGCTCGATCGGTTTGATCAGAATTGCGTGAGGGCTTTCAGCTTTTATGCGGCGCATCGTCTTGGGCTCTTGCGAACCGGTGATGAAAATCACGCGCGTGTCGGGGGCCTCGCCATGAATGACGGCTGCGGCGTCAATGCCGTCTTGGTGTCCTTCAAGCCGAACGTCCATAAGAATGTGGGAAACCGGGTTGGTTCGAAACATGTCCGATGCGGCGCGCGCCGTCCGCGCCGTGTGCACGACGTCATAGCCAAGGCCTTCGCATAGCTGCCGCAGGTAATGCGAAATCAGAAAATCTTCTTCGACGATCATCACGGATTTCGGAATCATGATCACTCTCGCTCAACGCGGTCGGTGGCAGGTCAATCGTAACGCGCGAACCAGCAGCCCCGCTATCAATTTTCAGGTGTCCTTTGAGCTGCTTCACCAGTCCGTCGACGATTGTGAGGCCAATCCCGCCGCCCGATGACGCATGCGCGGGCGGCATGCCAAGTCCATTGTCACTCACCGACAGAACACTCGTACGATCAGGCTCGACAGTATAGCGCTTGCAAAGCGGCGGATTGTGGTGCTTATCCTGCGGCGGAGCACAGAGAAAATCTTTTTGTTGGTACTGCTCAACTTGTTCGCCCGTTTTTAGTCAGAAGAAGAGCGATCCCTTGGACGCCGCCACGATTGATCTGCTGCATTTCCAAAGAACCGCCCTGCAAAAGCTACAGGCGCTTTTGCAAATCGAGGCTGGGGATCAGCCCCATCCTGCCGGATCAATGGTGTCTTATGCGCGCATTCGCAGCAGACTGCAGGTTCTGTCAATATTGAGCGAAGTCGGCTCGTCGCAACACGTCGATGGCGTCTCTATGATCGCGCGGCTCGTCAAGGTCACCGCTACGCTTTTCGGCGTGCCTGAAGCCGACCAATCCATCACCGTATCGAGCGGGCAATTTGAAGAACCTGTTTCGCGCACATACGCGCTGACGCTCGGCCTGCTTATCGTAGAATGTCTGTGCGCTCTTTTGGAACGGGGAGCGGATGCTTCGACCGGTCAAAGACAAATTCGTGCGGCAGCCGATGGACAGAACCGCATAGTGATCAGCGCGACGCCTTCCGATGTGACTCTCGGAGATAAGGACTTTCCGACTGTGATCGCGCGGCTCTTGGCTGAGGAGATTGCATGCAGTCTCGACGTGGAGCCCGGGAACAAATGTGTTGTCGCAATCGGATTTCGTGCGACCACGTGAGCAGTCTTTCGACGTCAGGCGGCCAGCGCCCTCGGCGACCAGTGCAACACGTGCCTTACAAGCGCTTCCAGCTCCGCTGAACTGTAAGGCTTGGAGATGACGAACTCAGGCTCTCCCTGTGCACCGGTCAATACAAGTTCCGGATAGGCCGTCAGATAGATGGTTGGCACCGGCGAGCGGCGACGCCTGCCGGTTAGCCCTCGCGCAAAATCAAAACCAAAAGAGTGAATACGATATCCCGCATAGAGTACTTAAACTGCTATTGGCGGCGTCTTTCACTTTATTGCGGCGATGATAGCGTCCAAGCCATCCGTAAGTGCGGCCGGACCCGGTTGCAGTATGATCGACGACTTGATTTCGGTAATCCGTCCGTTCGCGACCGCCGGAACGGTCGCCCAGCCCTCGCGCTGCGCAATCCGTTCCGGGCGAACCTTTTTCCCGCACCACGATGCCAAAATCACGTCGGGCGCGCGGCGAATAACCTCGCCGGCTGTCACGATGCGATCGCGGGCGGCGTGACAGGCACCATTTTCCGCGAAGATGTCGTCGCCTCCGGCGATGCCGATCAGTTCAGATACCCAGCCGATGCCCGTAATGAGCGGATCATCCCACTCCTCAAAATAAACTTTCGGCCGGTGCTTTGTGCTGGCCGTTCGCCTGCGAGCATCAGCGATCCGCTGTTCGAGTGAGTGCGCCAGGTCGTTGGCCTTGCCAGCGCGGTCAATCAACGCGCCGAGAGTGCGGATCATCGCAAAAATACCGGCGATATCCCGATGATTGAAAACGTAGACGGCAAGGCCGGCCCGCACCAAGTTGGCCGCGATATCTGCTTGGATGTCGGAGTATGCCAGCACTAAGTCGGGTTTAAGAGCGGCTATCTTGTCCACGTCCGCGGAGGTAAAGGCAGAAACGCGCGGCTTTTCCTTGCGCACCCGAGTCGGGCGAACGGCATAACCGGACACGCCAACGATGCGATCCTGCTCATCAAGCAAATAGAGCGTCTCGACTGTTTCTTCAGTGAGACAAACGATGCGCCCGGCCGGAAACGTCTGCATCAAGCGAAATCTTTCGTCGTCTTGCTTAAGCTGCGGGAACGGCAATCCATCTCGTACGTTTTTGTCTTGACCTTAGCCGATTGTGAGGAGGCGAAGGATGTCTGAGCAGAAGCAAAAACCAACTCCAGCCGTCGACGATAAGACCGCACGCGGGCGGGGCGAGGGCGGCTTTGATCCGCACCCGTCAAACAAAAAGCAACGCCGCAAGGCACTACCACTTGAAAAGGCCGTTGGTACTGGGCCAAAGAGCCGGTAGGCTGTGCGAAATACGGCTATTTCTAAGCGCCTTTGTGTCAATCTTGGCGCCGCGATCCGCAATCGGCGCTCAGTCGTAACAAAAATAATGCTGCAATCGTAACTCCGAGTGTTCCTTGCGGAACATACCAGATGTGTCCGGGTTACTAGGCTTCAGAATTGTAATGAAGAAAGGCAGCCGCGCCAGCTTGTTCGCGGCTCCTTGCACCCTAAATAAATGGGCAATGCGAGCGGAGTTTCAGTGATGCATACCGTCGTAAAAAATCCAGACATCGCCCCGGCGCCGCCGTCGAGTGATCAGCCGATCATCGTGCGCGGCATCCAAGACGGAATGCGTGTCTCCACTGGCGGCATGGTTTTTCAGTCGGGCGACAAGCGTGCCGCCTATCGAGTGAAGGAAGGCGCCATTTTCCATTATGTGCGCTGGGCCGATGGTAGCCACGAATTGATCGAAGTGGCTTTTCCCGGCGACGTCGTGGGTTTGGGTCACCTGTCAACGCACGTCAGCACCGCGCAAGCGATGGTTGACAGCGAAGTTGAACGCTTGAGTGCCAGCGATGTCGAACAGCTGCTAAAAACGGACGACCGTGCCTCGTTCCAACTCGCCAGCGCCGCCGAACGCGAGTTCGCCTACATGCGGGACACCGCAATCAATCGCGGCAAACGATCGCCAGTTGAACGGTTGGCCAACTATCTCGTGGCCGTTGCGGCTGCTGGAAGTGGCCGCCGTGCGCAAAACGGGATGAGTGTTTCTGAAGATCTCGCATCCGGCTTTGTCGCTGATCGCCTAGACATGAGCTTGGACACCTTGGCCTCAGCCCTCTCTGGTCTGGAGCACAAAGGCATGATTACCGCTACGCGCGATGGCTTGACGATTACCGACGCGGCTGCCTTAGAGCGTCTAGGCCACGCAGCCTGAGACTATTCTGCTTCGGGATAAACACCAGCGAGCACAGTATCGAAGTGTGCCTTGACGCTGTCGTCGCACATGCACGATCGTTTGGCTAAAGCCGACTTGTCGAGGACCGTGATCGTGCCGCGACCTGTCGCGATGATGCCATCCTGCCGCAAGTTTTGCATTACGCGGCTCACGTAGCTGCGTCCCACGCCGAGCATGAACGCCAGCTCTTCCTGCGTTAACGGCAACTCGTCTCCGCCAGATCGGTCCATGGCGGAAAGCATCCACTTCGCCGTTCGTTGTTCGATGCTGTGGATGGCGTTGCAGGCCGTCGATTGCAAAACCTGCGCGAGGATACAGTCGGCATAGCGTGAGAAGAGGTTGCGCATCGGCATCGATTGCGCCTTGGCCGCCTCAAGATCGATCACCCTCAACCGCACAAGCTGTCCGGAAAACTTCACGACGATCTTTGCGTAAGCCGGCAAATTGCCATGGCTAACGATGCCTCCGACCGCTCCTTCGCGGCCAATCAAGATGGTATCGACGTCCCGGCCGTCGGCATTTGTTACAAGAAAAGAGGTCAGCGTTGGGCCGCAGGGGAAGTAGACGATCTCAACGTTATCGCCCGGGCTATAGAGCTGCTGATGGGCAATGACCTCGATTGCCGTGAGATGCGGCGCGATCAGCGCGTAATCCTCGGCGCGTAACGTGCGCAGCAGATTGTTCTCCGGCCGGTCCTGGTTGTCCGCCGGAGCATGGTACTGTTTTCCAATCTGCTTTTGCATCGACTCCTATCCCTGAGAACAACCTAACAGATACAAATTCCTGTGAGTGTACACTAGTGGACGGACGCGCGGGCCTGTCCGTGTTGTTTTGTTGCGCGAGACGACAGTGCGCCATACCGGGCACTGCGTTTAGTGGCGGACGCTCCGTCTACAGCTGGCTGATGGCCGATGATGCGTCAGACCTTTCTTCTCATTAAACAGGAAAGCGTTATGACATGGACGATCTTTGCCAATTGGAGGCAGGTGGCTTGACCCGCGAGGAAACGCGCCAGGCCGGCATGCCCAACTGCGTTTTGGTTCTCGAGGATAACGCCATTATCCTGCTGGACCTGGAAGACATGCTCAAAAGCATGGGTGTGGGGCTCGTCATTGCGGCGTCTGATGCGTCGGATGCCCTCACCGCGCTACAATCCCAAGAGCCAGACATTGCCCTTTTGGATGTCGATCTTGGCTGCGAGAACTGTATCGCAGTCGCTGATCACCTCGCCGACAAGGGCATTCCCTTCGTCTTCGTCACGGGCTTCGGCGATGGCTTGCCTCTGCCCGAACGGCACGCACACGTGCCCAAACTCTTCAAACCCCATTCACAAGAAGCACTGCTCAAGGCACTAACCAGGCGTTAACGATCGTTAACCGGGGTCGGTTGCTGGCAACGGGACTAACGAAACATCGGGTCCGTTCAGGCGTTTTTAACTCTACCACTTCAAAGTGTGCCGAGTATCCGCGTTGGTCGCGGTCCACTGGTTCATATTCGGTACCGCGTCATGTGCTTGGTCAGAGTTGTTTCGCGCTGCGTCCCGCATTTTGCCGGGCTAGCGCTCATCGCATCCACCGCCGTGGCGTCCCCCCTGTCCGCGGCGGTGGATCGAACCTCTCCAATATCCAACGAGCATATTGCTGTCCCGCCACAGCACGCCATCTTGCGCGAGGGCCGGCGCGTCTCTGACGAGGCCGCGGTCCTTGAAGCCGTACAATTCGCTCTATCGAGGGTCGCCGATGGCTCTCTTTATGTTTGGCATCGCCCAAGCGGTCTCATGTCCGGCTCCGTCAAACCCACGGCAACCTTCAAGGATGCCAACGGAATGTTGTGCCGTCACCTGGTGGTAGAAATCTCCACCGAAGCGAAATTTCGCACCATGGAAGGCATCGCCTGCCGCGGCGTGCGCGGCATCTGGCGGCTAGACGGCTAGTTTTTCAGTTGCGGTCGGAGGAACGGCGTCCGGCACCTTCTCGGGTGCCGGGCGCAAAACGTCATGGCTGTCAAATGTTTGAGGCCATCCAAGACGCTTCAGACAGCCCCCAGAGCAGCCGCGTCAATCGGTGCCGTCCTTTTGGCTTTCGCGGCTGGACCCACTCATTGAAATGTGTAGGATCGCGAAAATTCATAACCAAAGGGGAAAGTGGTCCTTATGACGGGAACGGGGCCCGGCGCGGCAGGCGCCAACGCAGGTAGCTTGATGGCCGGCAAGCGCGGGCTGATCATGGGCGTCGCCAACAACCGCTCAATCGCTTGGGGCATCGCCAAGGCTTTGGCAGCACAGGGTGCGGAAATTGCTCTGACCTATCAGGGAGAAGCCCTGAAGAAGCGGGTCGAGCCGCTCGCCGCTGAGCTGGGCTCCAAACTTGTTCTGCCGTGCGACGTCACTGATAGCGCCTCAATGGACGCACTGTTCGCAGAGTTAAAGAGCGCCTGGGGCAAGATAGACTTCTTCGTCCACGCGATCGCCTTTTCCGATAAAAACGAACTCGATGGCCGCTACGTCGACACGAGCGAAGAGAACTTCACGCAGACCATGCGCGTCTCATGCTTCTCGTTCACGGCGCTCGCCGCACGGGCTGAGAAGCTGATGACCGATGGCGGCTCCATGATCACGCTGACCTACTACGGCGCCGAAAAGGTCATGCCGCATTACAACGTTATGGGCGTCGCGAAGGCGGCTCTTGAAGCGTCCGTCCGCTATCTGGCGTCTGATCTTGGAAAGTCAGCTATTCGCGTGAATGCCATCTCGGCAGGCCCCATCAAAACGCTCGCTGCTTCGGGCATTTCTGACTTCCGCTATATTCTGCGTTGGAACGAATACAACTCACCGCTCCGCCGCACGGTCACGTTGGAAGACGTCGGCGGTGCTGGTGTCTACCTCTTGTCCGATCTGTCGAAAGGCGTCACTGGCGAAGTCCATCACGTTGACGCGGGTTATCACGTACAGGGCATGAAGAACGAGGACGCGCCCGATATCTCAGTCGTAAAAGGCGACGGCTAGAAGCGTGATACGGAGCGGGGTCACTGTCTATTTGGTTCGCCACGGCGAGACGGATTGGAATAGGGACCTTCGCTATCAAGGCCAGCAGGACATCCCGTTAAACGTCATCGGCCGCGCTCAGGCCCTGCGCAATGGACAGACATTGCGCCAGTTCCTGCCGCCGATCGCGAACGCTCAGTTTGTCTCAAGCCCGCTTGGCCGTGCGCGCGAAACCATGGAAATCGTGCGCGCCGCGCTTGATCTGCAACCCGAAGCCTACGCAATCGAAGAGCGGCTGAAGGAGCTGAGTTACGGCACGTGGGAGGGACAACTCCAGGCCGACCTGCCACAAGCCGATCCGCAAGGCTGGCAGGACCGTGCCAAGGACGCCTTCCGCTGGAGGCCACAAGGTGGGGAAAGCTACGAAGATCTCATGAAGCGGACTGTGCAGTGGCTGGCTGAGGTTGATCGAGACACAGTCGCGGCGGCGCATGGCGGAGTTGTTCGTACCCTGCAGGCCCATGTGGGAGGGCTGGACGTCGAACGCGTTCCCGTGCTGGGCGCGCATCAGGACCGGGTGCTTGTCCTGAAAGAAGGTTCGGTGTCGTGGATCTAAAATAAAAGAAGAGCCGGAGAAGCGGCCTCCGGCTCTTCCAGTGCCAAAGCTCGAGGCGGGGGCTCAAGCCGCCGGGAGCCCGGTTAGAACGCCAAGCACTCACGCCAAATTTGCCGGAATCACGCACCGGCACTCAACTCTCAGATTGGGGTTGATGGTCCCAGTAGGGATTAACCACTGGTCCCGGTACGCGGAACGAACGATCATGGTAAGTGCGTCGCGCGCCTCTGCCAAATGAATTGCAGTTTAGCTCAGACGGTTGGATGTGCATGTGATGCTCGTTTGATGTCTTCCGGGCCTCAGGGACGATCAGCGATATTGACCGCGGGCAGGGGGGCCGATACGTAGTTCGCCATGTCTCACAATACCTTCGGTCATCTCTTCCGCGTTACAACTTGGGGCGAAAGCCACGGCCCGGCTATTGGCTGCGTGGTGGATGGCTGTCCACCGGGCATTCGCCTGACCGCCGGGGAAATCCAGGAATTCCTGGACAAGCGTAAGCCTGGCCAGTCGCGCTTCACTACACAACGGCGCGAGCCTGATTCGGTCGAGATCCTGTCTGGTGTCTTCACCGACGATAACGGCCACCAGGTCACGACCGGCGCGCCAATCTCGCTCGTGATCCACAACGTCGATCAGCGCTCGAAAGACTACGGCGACATCAAAGACAAGTTCCGGCCCGGCCACGCCGACATCGTCTACTGGCAGAAATACGGGATTCGCGATTATCGCGGTGGCGGGCGATCATCCGCGCGCGAAACGGCCATGCGGGTCGCGGCCGGTGCGATCGCGCGCAAGATTTTAGGAGAAGGTGTCTCGATCCGCGGGGCGCTCGTCCAAATCGGCGAGCACGCAGTTGACCGCTCGTGCTGGGATTGGGATGTCGTTGGCACCAATCCCTTCTTCTGTCCCGACCCTGGCAAGGTTGCCGATTGGACGAACTATCTCGATGAAATTCGCAACGCCGGCTCATCTATCGGCGCGGTCATCGAGGTTGTCGCCGAAGGCGTACCGGCTGGCCTGGGTGCTCCACTCTACGGCAAGCTCGATCAGGACCTCGCCTCGGCGATGATGAGCATCAATGCCGTCAAGGGTGTCGAGATTGGTGCCGGCATGGCGGCCGCCGAACTCACCGGCGAAGCCAACGCCGACGAAATTCGTATCGGCCCAGATGGCAAGCCGCGCTATCTGTCCAATCATGCCGGAGGCGTGCTGGGCGGACTATCGACGGGCCAGCCGATTGTTTGCCGGTTCGCGGTGAAGCCGACATCCTCGATCTTGTCCACGCGTCAGACGATCGATCGTTTTGGCAAAGAGACGGAGATCGTTACCAAAGGCCGGCATGATCCCTGTGTCGGCATCCGGGCCGTTCCCGTGGGCGAAGCGATGATGGCGATCGTTCTGGCTGATCACCTGCTGCGCCACCGCGGCCAGTGCGGATAGCCATCAGGGCAATCAAGATCGGACTTAGCTTATTGTTGAGCAGCTGAAGACTGCGACAGCTGCTTGGGGGCCGCTTGCGCCGCCTCTTCTGGGGGTTGCGCTCTCGCACCACTTGGCAGCGGCGTGAGATTACCCTGACGCAGCGCCGGTTCAGGTTGTGGCGCCTGCGGTGCACCTGGCTGACCTGGCTTGCTCTGCGGCACATACTCGGCCTGCTTGCACGAACAGCCCTTGATGTATTCCTTGCGATAGCGGAACGCGGACTTCAGCTGCGTATAAGGCTGGTTCGTTTGAACGGACACCATCTGCTCCACAGCCCCACCGGGGTTCTGATAGTAGTAGAGCTCGACAGGGGCCGCGCAGCGCGACTGGCAGTTTTGCTGGTCACGCTGGAAATGGTTGGGGAGCGTGGAAAAGCTAACGGGGAAGTAATAGCCGTCGCACAAGCGGACGCACAAAGTCCGGTAAGTCGCGTAGCCAAGATTGCCGTATTGGCCCAGGCCGCCTTCTAGACGTCCCTCGCTGTCATCGCTCCAGAAGCTGAATGGATTGTTGCTGCGCGCGCGCCGGCGCGCCTGTTGCACGTAAGTGTCGCCGCAATTGTTGCGGGCGAGTTCGTTGATGATGTCATCCTGATATGACCGGCCGCTCGATCCCATGATGTCCGCGCGCCGCGTCTGCAGCTCTGATAACCGGCGCCGGTCGCCATCTGCTTGGCTGGCCAAGGACCGGCACCGCCGGGTGCCGCGCAAGGATTTAGAGAACAGGAAATATTCGTAGCAGCCGTTTTCAAGTTTATCTTCCGTCTCGCGCAGGCTCTGGCTGACGGAGCGGATCTCGGATTCAATTTGCGGCAATGCGCTACGCGAATTGTTGCCGCGCTGGCCTTCTTGCACGAGGCGCTGCTCAAGCTGCACACAAATAGGGTTCTGTGCAGCGCCCCACTGGCCGCCTTGCGGGCCGGGCCGCGGCACATACTGCGCTGGCGGGCGTTGTTCGTCGGGCGAGCGCCATTCCGGCTGAGGTTGCGGCGGTGGCTCGTTGTTCTGCTCTTCCCAAGGCCAGTCGAAGGACTGCGCCCAAACGATTGCCGGGGCCGACAAAACGAGCACTGCCGGTATGAGCGCTTTTGCAAACACGCTACGCGCTGTTGGCTTGAGCTTTGTTTGCGGTCTTTCCATGGATCCCGTGGCGATTGTTGAACTGAACCATCATTCTAATGCGCCTCGTGGAGGTAGGCGGTCAATACGGATGAAATGCGGCAGGTTGGCCGTATGCCCCGATCTGCCACGTTCCTGTCGCATGGCGACGCTAACCGGAATGAAACAGCGCGTAAGGACCGTTGGCCATGTTGAGGCAGTTGTTCTCACTGATAATTTTTCTTTTTGTCGTCACCGGCTGCTTCTGGTTTTACCGCACGCTGACGCTTGCCTCTCCCTACGATGACGCCTGGATCGCGATCAACAGCCGGTTGCCTGATCCGGTTCGTTCTTGGGCGTGCCAAACGGTTAAGCGGCGATTGGAACATAGCGGCCCCGCCCCTCGCGGTTGCCAGCAACCGGGCGACTGGCCCTAGCAGCGTATTGCCGGCAATAAATGACCGAATGACGGGCGCTTGACGCCTTCGGGCGAGGCGCTCATAAGGCTCGGGCTGGCGTTTGCGCGCGCCGATCATGGCATCCGGCGCCGTCTGACAACATCCAATGAGCGGCTTTTCGCAGATCGCCTCCTGCTGGCGATTGGGGGATACGTGACACTTTCGTTCTACAACACGTTGACGCGCCGGAAGGCCGCGTTCGAACCGATCGATCCGGGCAATGTGCGGATGTATGTCTGTGGCCCGACGGTCTATGACTTCGCGCATATCGGCAACGCCCGGCCAGTGATTGTGTTCGATGTGCTCTTCCGCCTCCTGCGTCACGTCTATGGGGCCGATCACGTCACCTATGTCCGCAACATCACCGACGTTGATGACAAGATCAACGCGCGCGCTGGCCAAGACTATCCGGACTTGCCGCTCAACGAGGCGATCGCAAAGGTCACGGCGAAAACTGAAGAGCAGTTCCATGCCGACATCGCGGCGCTGGGTGTGCTGGAGCCGACGGTCGAGCCACGCGCGACCGCACACATCGAAGAGATGAAGGTCCTGTGCGCGAAACTTGTCGAGAACGGCCACGCATACGTTGCGGAAGGCCACGTGCTGTTCCACGTCGCCTCCATGGCGGACTACGGTCAACTCTCCAACCGATCAACGGAAGAGATGGAAGCCGGCGCCCGCGTGGAAGTCGCGCCCTACAAGCGTGATCCGATGGACTTCGTGCTGTGGAAGCCGTCAAAGCCCGGCGAGCCCGGCTGGCCCTCGCCTTGCGGGATCGACGTCAATGGTCGCCCTGGCTGGCACATCGAATGCTCCGCCATGGCCGGCAAACACCTGGGCGAGCGCTTTGACATTCATGGCGGTGGCATCGACCTCGTCTTTCCACACCACGAAAACGAAATCGCACAATCGCGCTGCGCCCACGGAACGCCGGTGATGGCAAACGTGTGGATGCACAACGGCTTTCTGCAGGTCGAAGGCGAGAAGATGTCGAAGAGCCTCGGCAACTTCATCACGATAAACCAGTTGCTGGAAGGCGATACGTTCGGCGGTAGCCGCTGGCACGGACGCGTGATCCGTTTGGCGATGCTCTCGACGCACTATCGCCAGCCGATTGATTGGACTGTTGAACGGCTGATCCAGGCTAGAGGCGCGCTGGGTGAGTTCCTGAAAATCGCCAGCACAGCGCAGGCGGGACAGGCACCGCATGACGAAATCGTTTCCGCCTTGTCGGACGATCTTAATACGCCGAGCGTGCTCTCGATCCTTCATGGGCTTGCCAAGTCAGCAAAGCGGAACGAAGATCAGGCGGCAGTTTTCCGCGCATCCCTGGAATTTCTGGGGTTGGCCGGCGAGACTATAACCGCGGACGACATTACCGCAGGTGCCGCTTCAGCTGACGTCGACAAGGACGCTGTCGAGAGCCTGATTGCCGCCCGCCTTGCCGCGCGCAAAGCAAAGGACTTCAAGGAAAGCGACCGCATTCGCGACGAACTCTCCGCCATGGGCGTTAAGCTAAAAGACGGCAAGGATCCGGCAACCGGCGAGTTCACGACCACGTGGGAGCTGGGCTGATGGCACCCGCTGAAGGCCGGCAGGCAGTGTATACCGGCGGATGCCAATGCGGCGCCGTCCGGTACGCGCTTTATGCCGAGCCCGCGAACGCCAGCATCTGCCACTGCCGCATGTGCCAGAAAGCCTTCGGCGGTTTTTTCGCGCCATTGGCGGGCGTGGCGATGGATGACTTCGCATGCACACGGGGCAACCTGTCGATCTTTCGCAGTTCAGACGCCGTGGAACGTGGCTTTTGTAAAGATTGTGGAACGCCGTTGACGTTTCGTTATGTGAATGGGGGCGATCTTCACGGCGTCGTCAACGAGATCGACGTCGCGATTGGCTCACTCGACCAGCCCGAACGTGTTAAACCAACAATACAGTACGGGGTGGAAAACAAACTGGCTTGGGTCGATGATCTGCCGCACCTGCCGTCCGAGACAACGGAAGGATCAACGAGCGGCGCTGTTTTAGCGACGATCCGTTCTTCCAGCCGGCAACACCCTGATCACGACACCGAAACTTGGCCGCCAAAGATCTAACTTATGAGCAAGGAACGCCTATACCTCTTCGACACGACGCTGCGCGACGGTGCGCAGACGACGGGCGTTGACTTTTCCATTGAAGACAAGCGGCGCATCGCCAAGGTCATGGACGACTTGGGTGTCGACTATATCGAGGGTGGCTATCCAGGCGCCAACGCCACCGACACCGCGTTCTTTGGTGAGCGGCCTTCGCTGAAGAACGCCGCGTTCACCGCGTTCGGAATGATCAAGCGGGCAGGGCGCTCCGTCTCTAACGACAGCGGGTTCCAGGCAATTATTCAGTCGCAGAGCGATGCCGTGTGTCTCGTGGCCAAGTCCTGGGATTATCATGTGCGCGTCGCGCTTGGGATATCCAATCAGGAAAACCTTGATGCCATCGCACAGTCTATTGAGGCGGTCGTCGCCTCGGGCCGCGAAGCGATGCTTGACTGTGAGCACTTTTTCGATGGCTTCAAGGGCAACCGCGACTATGCGTTGGCCGTTGCCCGCACGGCCCATGAAGCTGGCGCGCGTTGGATCGTGCTCTGCGATACCAATGGTGGGGTGCTGCCCCATGAGGTGGACAGCATCGTTCGCGAAGTTACCCGCATTGTCCCCGGTGATCGTCTCGGCATCCACACACACAACGACACGGATAACGCCGTTGCCAACACGCTGGCCGCGGTCCGTGCGGGATGCCGGCAGATCCAAGGCACTTTGAACGGCCTGGGTGAACGCTGCGGCAACGCCAACCTTACATCGATCATTCCAACACTCTTGCTGAAAGGCGAATTCGCCGATCGCTTCGAGACGGGTGTTACGGCCGAACGCCTGCGCACACTCACGCACGCTAGCCGCGTGCTCGACGACCTGTTGAACCAGGCACCAAACCGTCATGCGCCATATGTCGGCGAGAGCGCGTTCGCGACGAAGGCCGGCATTCACGCCTCGGCCATCGTCAAAGACCCGGAAACATACGAGCATATTGCACCGGCCGCCGTCGGCAATCAGCGCCGCCTCCTCGTCTCTAAGCAGGCAGGCCGCTCCAATGTGCTGGCCGCTCTCAATCGTTTAGGCCTCAACCCGGGCGAGGACGACAGCCGGGTCGCGACGTTGTTGGAAGACGTCAAGGAGCGTGAGTCTGCCGGTTACTCCTACGAGAGCGCCGAAGCCTCCTTCGAGCTCCTGGCCCGCCGCCACCTGGGGACGGTCCCGCAGTTCTTCACAGTCGACAGCTTCCGCGTCATGGTTGAGCGTCGGCATAACGCCGTTGGCGATCTCGTCACCGTGTCGGAGGCAATCGTGAAGGTCTTCGTCCACGGCGAGAGCGAGCCGCTCTGGTCGGTGGGCGAAGGTACAGGTCCGGTGAACGCCTTGGACTTCGCGCTGCGTAAGGATCTCGGCCGCTACCAGAAGCACATCGCTGATATCGAGCTTGCCGACTACAAGGTGCGCATTCTCACAGGCGGCACGGAAGCTGTGACCCGCGTCTTGGTCGAGAGCCATGACACGCGAACGGGCGAGCGCTGGACGACCGTTGGCGTCTCACCAAACATCATCGATGCCTCGTTCGAGGCGCTGCTCGATAGCATCAACTACAAGTTGCTAAAAGACGGCGCTGCAGCAAATTAGCAGGGAACGGGGCCGGGGCGGTTATGGAGATAAGTGGTTGAGATCCGCCGGCGGCCCCACAAATTGAAACGGGGCAATTCCAGCACGCTCTCCTCCTGCCAGCTGCCATTGTCCAGACGGCGCTCCAAAGCGTATCTCCACGGCTTGCCGTTCATCCGGTCAACGCGAACCCGCAAGCTGCCTTCCACCGCCATCCGCATGTAGTCCAAAGTGACATCGAGTGAGTACAGGTCGTCATGCCAGGCGCCGATCGCGAGGGTGCAACGGCCATCCGCGATAATCGCGGTCACGTCCGGACCATCCGGAGTGAGACGGAGAACGGTAACGCTATCATTCTCGATAATAACCTGTGCTTCTGGGCGAGCGCGCAGAGACCGGCCCAACGCGTCCGCGAACTTTTGGACAGGGGCACCTTCCAGCGCGCGCGCGTCTTGAGGACGCACGGACGGGGCGACGTCGGTCGCCGAAAACCCCACAGCGGGGTGCATTGATTTGCCCGAAGAGTCTGTCATTTCAAAATTAGATCAGAACCCATTTTGTTGCGCAATTTCAGCCGTCGTTTCGACTGCCGTGATGAACGGGTCAATCAGGCGACTGTTTAAAGGCGTTCTTTAACGTATTATCACAAAGATGGTTTCAGGAAAGTTCTAAAGCACTGAGAACAGCCTAGAATTCTCGCTAGCAATTGAAAGCCAAATCGGCGTTAATTAGTGCTTTACCCTGTGGATAACCCGCCCTCATTTACAGGGCCGGACATCAAATTTTTGCGCCGCAAAACGGCCCGTTCAACCTTTGCGAGCTGGTCCATTGTCCAATCGTGACCGAGTGACTCGAGTTCTTCGTGGCGGTGCCAATCCAGAAACCCAATATTCTTGGGTATAGGCGGCACAAGCAGCATGTCGTCCTTGTCGAGGTGGCGCTGGAAGTCTTGCCGGTTCGCCATCAGCGAGCGCATCAGCACGGTTGCCAGACCAGGCGCGTCGGGCAATCTGGTGCGCCGCAAAGGGTTGACGGCGAACCGCATCAACTGCGCGCGCGACGGCAGTGCATCATAGTCGACCGCGAAGCGTTCCATTTCCGGCAGCTCAAAGCTGATTACGACGTTCGGCCCGCTTTTCAGCTCATGCATCGGCCCGATCGGCACGTTGTCCAGCAACGCGCCATCGACGAGCATCTGACCATCGTGCGTGTAGATCGGCGGCAACAGAACCGGAATGGCGGCCGAGGCGCGAATAGCGGTCCACAGGTCCCCGCGCCGGTGCACATGAAGCTGATAGCTGGAGAGGTTCGTGGAGACGGCGTAATACGGGATCCAAAGGTCCTCGATATCGCGGCCCCCGAAATGACGCCGGAGTTGCGCATCGAAATGTGTGTGATCCAGAAGCGAATAACGCGGCAGCGTGTATCGCTTCATCGCTCTGTTAGCCACGAAGATATCGTGGATCGCCAGATCAATGCTTTCGGGCGAATGTCCCATGGCGAAAGCGCCGACCATCGCGCTGCCCGCCGAGGTGCCGCCAACGATGTCGAAGGTATAGCCCTTATGCAGCAGAGCGCGATAAACGCCGACATGCGTGGCACACAACGCGCCCCCTCCACAGGCCACCAAACCTTGCGCCTCGCCCGCGATAAACCTGTAGAGCCTCGAAAAGTCTCCGTCTTCGTTCAGCGCGACGTGGTGATGCATCATCACGTCCCGGTCCTTTAACCAGCGTGAGGTCCCGGCAATAGGCTGGCGCTGGGGGTGCAGCAGAACGAGACGCATAGATTCAGTTTTGACGAACTGAGCAGCCAGCGCTTCAAGCGTGTTGACCTCGTGATTGGCGTCATGGTCGCCCACGGCGAGTATCAGGTCTGCATGGCGGATCACTTTTTCCGACCACGGCGTCGGTTCATTGTCCGCGAGGAACAGAACGAAGTCCGTCCCCGCCTCAAGCGCGTTGAGCGCGCGGGTTGCCGCCGCGCTGTCAACCTTGGCGCCGACTTTCACAGCATCGGGCGCGGATTGGCTGTCCAGCACGAGCGTTTTGCCGCGCTGTTCGAATATCGACGCAAGCTTGATAAAAAACGCCGTCGGTTGCGCGCTGTGTCCGGCCCGGATCACCGCCATGGTCCGCGGACGAGGATCGGGTGGCGGAGGCGCGGCGGCCGTCGTGTCGGCTAGGCGGCGGGCAAGGGTCATCGCCAGCGATCGCCAGATCGATGGGTGTTTGCGCGTCAGCTGTTCAAAGTCAGACCGGTCGAGCCGCAGAACAATGCTGTCGCGCATTGCCGTGACAGTCGCCGTGCGGGTACCCCCAGAGGTGATGAAGCCAATTTCTCCAATGGGCTGATCGGGGCCAATTTCCGCGATGGGCCTGTCCCGGCCGGCAACCGAAACGGAAAACCGTCCGGAAACCACGATGTAGAGGGCATCGGCTGGCTCGCCTTGCTGGATTACGGCTTCGCCGCGTTTCAACGACTGGGTTTCGAAGCGTGCCGCGAGCGCGGTCATCTCTGCGGCGTCAAGTTGCGCGAAGATTTCGATAAGCGGCAAGGCCGTGGTGGCCTCACGGTCAGCTTGGTCGGGGTCCATCATGTGCCCGTGTGTTGCCCGGCGGCCGGAAACCGGCCGCCGAAACCTTGCAGGACACAGCTTGCCCCAGCCGTGCGATCGAGCGCCTAGAGGCCGAGTTGCGGCCGTTCAATGGCTGGGCAGCGATCCATCACCACGTTCAAGCCGGCTGCTTCAGCCTCAGCCGCAACTTTGTCGTCGCGAATCCCGAGCTGCATCCAAATTGACTTCAGGCCGAGGCGTTCCTTGTGTTCGATCGCCTCGCGAATGACATCCGGCACAGCGTCCGGTCTGCGGAAAATGTCGAGCATGTCAACGGGGCCATCGATATCCGCCAAGGATGCCGTCACGGTTTGGCCGAGAATTTCCTTGCCAGCGTGGTCCGGATTGACGGGGATCACACGATACCCCTCGCCGATCAAATACCGCATGACGCCGTAACTGGGGCGGTTCTTGTCAGTTGATGCGCCGACGACGGCGATCGTCCGCGCGTTCTTGAGCACCTTCTTGAGGTACCGGTCAGAGTAAGAGTCGTGTTTCATGTTCGCCCTGATTGCTGTCCGTCTAGCAATGTACCCTGAACAAACTGAGTTGAAAGCGTTACCGTTCCCTACAACTTTTTTGTGGTTCGTTCTTTGGATGCAAAGCGTACAGCTTCTTCGGCCGCGCGCACAATGGCTTTCGCCTTATTAATGCACTCTTGTTGCTCGTTTTCTGGCTGGCTGTCGTAAACGATACCCGCGCCGGCTTGAACGTGCATGACGCCGTCTTTGACGAGTGCAGTGCGCAATACGATGCAGGTGTCCATTTCACCGTCGGCAGTGAAGTAACCCACGCATCCCGCGTACGGCCCGCGCTTGGATTTTTCAAGTTCGTCAATAATTTCCATCGCCCGGACTTTGGGCGCACCCGAAACCGTACCCGCCGGAAAGCCGCCCATCAGCGCATCGACAGCATCTTTTCCTTTCGCAAGTGCACCAATTACGTTCGACACAATGTGCATCACATGACTGTAACGCTCGATGACAAACTGAGCTGTGACTGCAACTGTTCCCGGTTCTGCGACTCGGCCGACGTCGTTGCGGCCAAGATCGAGCAACATGAGATGTTCAGAACGCTCTTTCGGATCTTTCAGCAAAGCCGCGCCGAGCGCCTGATCGTCTTCATCACGTTTGCCGCGCGGAGCAGTGCCGGCAATGGGACGAATCGTGACTTGCCCATCGCGCACCCGCACCAAAATTTCGGGACTAGAACCGACGAGCGCGAAGTCACCGAATTCGAGGTGGAACAAGAACGGCGAGGGATTGAGCCGCCGCAATGCCCGGTACAAGGAAAACGGCGGAAGCGAAAACGGTGCGGAGAACCTCTGCGAAAGGACCACCTGGAAGATGTCGCCCGCCGCGATGTATTCCTTCGCGCGCTCCACCATCTTCATGTATTGCGCAGGTTTGGTGTTGGACTTCGGCGCCGGAGCAGCCAGCTTCTTGCTGCTTCTCGCGGCCGGATGCGGCAACGGTGCTTCCAGGTTCTTGATGACAGTCTTCAGCCGCCGCAGCGCCGCCTTGTACGCCGTCTCGGCCGACGCCTTGCTGGGACGCACGGGCGTAACGACTGTCAGCTCGTCGCGCACGTTGTCGAAGATCACGATCAACGTCGGACGCATCAGCACCGCGTCGGGCAGGCCTAGGTCGTCCGGGTTGATCGCCTCCAAATTCTCAACAAGCCGGATTGTATCGTAGCCCATGTAGCCGAAGACGCCCGCGGCCATTGGCGGAAGCTCTTCCGGCAGCTCCAGCCGCGACTCCGCCAACAACGTCCTCAGTGACTGAAGTGTGGGCTCGCTGTCTGGCTTGAACGCGTCCGGGCTTTTTCCTGGCGAACGATTGATCTCAGCGGCGTTTCCTTGCGCGCGCCAGACCACGTCCGGCTCCAAGCCGATGACTGAATAGCGCCCGCGCGAATCCCCGCCTTCCACCGATTCCAGCAAAAAGCTCATCGGCTTGTTTGAGGCGAGCTTCAGATATGCCGAAACCGGCGTCTCAAGATCCGCGATCAAACGCGTGTAGACAGCCTGAGGCTCGCCAGCGTTATAGCGCTTGCGAAAGGCATCAAAAGAGGGGAGCGCCTCGTGCGTCCCTGACTTCATGGCAAGCGTGCTCAGGCCCGCCTCCTATTGGAGATCCGCGCCTGTGATGCGGCGGAATTCCCGTTCGTTGATTTCAGAGTCCAGCCGCCTGTCGAGCGCGTTGATGTATCCAGCGAGCATGTCGTTTTGCAGCGACTCGCGCAGCGCTTCGGCAAGCTTCTCCGTCTGCTCCTTGGTTGGAGCCGGGGCTGGTTTGATTTCCTTGATCCGGAACACGATACGCGAACTGCCATCGCTCGTCGGAGATGACGAGGCTTTGCCAACCGGCAGCGTGAACGCTTGTGCCATGGCTGTGCGCGTCATGCCTTGGGGAACGGTGTTGCGCGTGACCGGCAAGGTTACGTCGGCGCTGCCGCCGGCATCGTTCGCGACCGTCAACAGATCCTCGCCGTCAGACAGGCGTTTCACCAGCTTGCCTGCCATTTCGCGCATGGCCTTTTCCTTCTCTTCGGCCAAGTAGAGCGCTTTGACCTCTTCCTTGACGTCTTCATACTTTTTCGGGGCCGCCGGGGTCACACCCAAAACCGATGGCCACGCGTAGCCGGCATTGTCAGGTAAGGTCACCGCTTCCGTTTCGGCGCCGGGCTGGATCGCGAATGCTTGCGCCACCACTGTACTGGCGCCGCTGAACGAGAATGCCTGCTTGCCATCCGCACCCCGGTTCGAACGGTCCGCGTTCTTCTCGGCATACGTCAAACTGAGTTCTGACGCGATTTCCTTCAGGGGTTTGCCGGCATTCCGGGCCTCTTCGACCAGGTCAGCCTTTTCCTGTATCGCGACTTCCGCCTTCTCACCTGCGAGCTTGTCGCGCACCTTGTCCTTGACCTCTTCAAAGGTGCTGGTCTTGCCGGGCTGAATGTCAGTGACCTTCAACAGCACCGGGCCAAACGTGCCGTCCACCACATCCGAGACCTTGTCTTTCTCTAGGGCAAATGCCGCGTCAGCGATCGTCGGATCAATGAGCTGAGGCTTGGTCAGCAATCCAAGATCCGTATCAGTTTGCTTCATGCCGGCTTCCGTTGCCGCGTCGGAAAAGCTCTTGCCGCCGTCGATCGCCTTCTTGGCAGCTTCCGCTGCCGCCTTATCCTTGAATGTGATTTGCGCGATGCGGCGCTTCTCAGCGACTTCATACGTGCTCTTTGTCGCCTCGTAAGCTTCCTTAAGCTGCTCGTCGGTGAGTTTGGCCGATTTCTTCAGCTCTTCGACGGACAACACGAGAAAACCGATCTTGCGCAGCTCCGGTGTACGGAACGACTGGGCGTTGCGCTCAAACACCTCTTTCAGCTTTGCCTCGTCTGGCGCGGCTGGCTCGGCGATCTTCGAAGCATCGATTGTCGTGTGCTCGATGATGCGCGTCTCTTCCAAATAGTCATGCTGCAACTTCAGCATAGCCGGCGACACGGCCGTCGCGTTCGACATCGCACCAACGATTTGAGACCGAAGCTTGTCTTGGCGCAGGAGATAGAAAAACCCCTCTTCAGACAGGCCGGCCTGCATCAAGAACTGTTCAAAGCGTGCGGGCGAGAACTGGCCATCCCGGCCTTTCAGGTTCTCATCATTGCGGATCTCATTGACGAGCACTTCGTCGGGAATAGACAGCCCCATCTCTTGCGAGTGCTGGCGAACGCTTGCCTGTGTCATCAAGCTTTTCAGAACGAACCGGTCGAGCCCGGCCTGACGCGCTTGCTCCGTCGTCATGCGGCGCTCAGGTTGAGATCGCTGATTGATTTCCCGCTGGAAGGCACGCTGGAACTCCTCCTGCGAGATGGCCGTCGATTCAACGCGCGCCACGTAGTTGCCACCGCCGCCGAGGAAATCCTGCGGAATTCCCCAAACCGCGAACGAGAGAACGAGTAGGCCGAAGAGGATCTTTGCGATCCAGCTGGTGGTGCCGCGTCTTAGCGCCTCAAGCATTGTGTGTTTGCATCCTGTTGTGCATCGGCGTTATTGCAAGCCAGTCCGATCTGGCCTAGCCGCCTTGGAGTGGTCCCGTAACGGAGTACGGGGCATGATTTGGGATGATATGAAGCGCAGCCCGAGCGCGATTGCAAGGGTCCGCCAGCCCTGGGATTGCCCAGTTTTCTTGTTGTTACCGCTCCGCCTTGGAGCCTTAGAGACGTGAAGGGACGATGTATGACCACCTCAGCCACCACAATTCGACCGCTCGTGGCCGGAAACTGGAAGATGAATGGGGTGAAGGAGGCCATAGGTGTGGCCGAAACCGTGGCTGGCAAGCTGGCCGGTATCAACGCCGACGTCATGATCTGCCCGCCCGCGACCTTGATCGGCTGGATGAGCGACCGGCTGGGCGGCACGCCCGTCTCCGTCGGCGGACAGGACTGCCATACTGGCGTTTCTGGCGCCCACACCGGCGATATTTCCGCTGAAATGTTGGCCGACGCCGGCGCCTCTGCCGTTATCGTAGGCCATTCCGAACGGCGCTCTGACCACGGAGAAACCAGCGCACTTGTCCTAGCTAAGACCGAAGCTGCCCATAGCGCTGGGCTGACGGCCATCGTTTGCATCGGCGAGACCGCGGGCGAACGCGCGGCTGAGCTGACGCTAACGGTGGTCGCCCGCCAGCTGCAGCAGTCCGTCCCCGACGGAGCAACGGCCGCCAATACGGTGATTGCCTATGAACCTGTATGGGCGATCGGTACCGGCCTAACACCGACGCCGGAAGATGTTCGCGCGGTGCACGCCGCAATCCGCCAAGGCTTGTCGGAACGTTTTGGCGATCAAGGCAGGGCGATGCGAATACTCTATGGCGGTTCGGTAAAACCCGCCAACGCTAAGACTTTGATGGCCGTTGAGAACGTTGACGGTGCGCTCGTGGGCGGCGCTAGTCTTAAAGCGGACGACTTTTTGGGAATTGTGGCCGCTTATTCGTGATACGGCCACGCGGGTCCAAACTGTGGTTGACCTGCTGGCGCGCGGCTCATAAGTGCTGCGGTGTGCGTAAGGCGAAGGGTTCACGATGAATGATCCAACCGGCATGTCTGTTCTGCGGGTGATAGCCGCCGCGCTGGCCTTGGCTTTGCCGGCATCGGCTGCGTTGGCTGAAATGCTTGACGAACCGGCCTGCAACCGCTTGCGCAACGAGCAGGACGCTCTGACCAAGGATGGCGTCCGCGACGACCTGATGCGCGGTGCTGAGTGGGCAAAAGCCAACCTGAAGCCCGAACGCTTAAAAAAAATTGAGACGCTGCTGGAAGTGCAAGAGTCGCTCAATTTCCGCTGCCCGCCGCCACCAATTCCGCCGCCGACGAAGAAAGAAACGGTCACCGCAAAGTGGATGGACGTGCCTGTGCGCAATCCGCGCCGGACCGGCAGCGAGCGCGCCAACGATGCCTATGTACCGCCCGCACCATCCGCTGGCCAAGGCTACGTGGACGGCGAGGCTGAACCCGTGCCACTGCCACCCTCTGACGGTGGCTCATCGCGGCAATCGTCACCATAACGCTAGGCCGGTGATAGCCACCGCTTGAGCGCCAGGATATAAATCTGGGCATGTCTGATATTCTCGAAAAAATTACGCGCTATAAGCTCGAAGAAGTCGCTGAGGCCAAGGCTAAACAGCCGCTTCAGGTGCTCGCGGAATACGCGCGCTCGGCTCCACCCGTGCGCTCATTTGCCGGCGCACTGCGCGACAAGCACAAGGCCGGCAAGCCAGCACTGATCGCGGAGATCAAGAAGGCCTCGCCATCGAAGGGTTTGATCCGCGCTGACTTTGATCCGATCGCACTGGCGAAGGCCTATGAAGACGGTGGCGCCGCCTGCCTCTCCGTGCTCACCGACACACCATCGTTCCAAGGCGCTCCAGAATTCTTGACGCGCGCTCGCGGCGCTTGCGCACTGCCCGCGCTGCGCAAAGACTTCATGGTCGATCCCTACCAGGTCGTGCAAGCACGTGCTTGGGGTGCCGACTGCATCTTGATCATCATGGCCGAAGTCGACGATGCCATGGCCTTGGCGCTGGCGAATGCTGCTGCCGATTGGAAGATGGACGCCATCGTCGAAGTCCACGACGACGCTGAACTTGATCGCGCTTTGAAACTGCCGTGCCCGCTGATCGGCATCAACAATCGCAACCTAAAAACTTTCGAGACCACACTGGAAACAACCGAGCGTCTGGCGCCGCGCGTTCCGCCAGACAGGATCGTGATTGGCGAGAGCGGCATCTTCACGCCGGACGATATCGCACGGCTGCAAAAGGCCGGCGTAAACACGTTCCTCGTCGGCGAGAGTTTGATGCGCCAGGCCGATGTTGCCGCCGCGACGCGCACGCTGCTCCAAATCAAAGTAGGCAGTGCCGCATGAGCCTGACGCATCTCAACGAGAAGGGCGAAGCGCACATGGTCGACGTCGGGGCCAAGGCGGTCACACAGCGTGTGGCTGTCGCCGAAGGCTTCGTGCATATGTCGTCTGACGCGCTGGCAGCTGTTGAGCAGGGCACGGCGAAGAAGGGCGACGTTCTGGCAACGGCCAGAATTGCCGGCATCATGGCCGCCAAGAAAACGCATGAGCTGATCCCGCTCTGTCATCCGTTGATGATCACGAAGGTGGCGGTTGAACTCACGCCGGGCAAATCTCCGTGCGGCGTGCGTGTCGAAGCCACCGTGTCCGTCTCCGGCCAGACTGGTGTTGAAATGGAAGCGCTCACGGCCGTCTCCGTCGCGTGCCTGACGGTCTACGACATGTTAAAGGCCGTCGATAAATCGATGACGATTTCAGACATTCGTCTGCTGGAAAAACACGGCGGCAAATCTGGATCGTATACCGCCTCCAAGGCCTGAGGATTTGCGCGATGGCCTTACTCCCCGTTGAAGACGCACTGGCCAAGGTGCTGGAGGGCGCAGGCCCAACCGGAACCGAGCAGGCCGGGCTTTTGCAGCTGAACCGCCGTGTTCTGGCTGAGGACGTGGCGGCACTGCTGACCCAGCCGCCATTCGATTGCTCGGCCATGGATGGTTACGCGGTCGCGGGCGGAGTCAGCGAACAGACCCGGCTAGAGCTGATCGGAGAAGCCGCCGCTGGTCACGCGTTCGCTGGAACCGTCGGGCCGGGCCAATGCGTGCGCATCTCCACCGGCGCTCCGGTGCCGGATGGCGCGGACGCTATCCTCATCCAAGAGAACGCAACCCGCGATGGCGACGTCATTACCGTTGGCGAGGCAGTCCCCGCTGGCCAGCACGTGCGCAAGCGCGGCTTCGACTTTGCGCAGGGCAACCCCATTCTCAAGGCCGGACGCGTGCTTGATGATCGCGCCATTGCACTGGCCGCCGCCTCAGGCCATGCCACGCTGCCGGTATGCAAAAAGCCCACGGTGGCGATCCTTGCGACCGGCGACGAACTTGTCGAGCCGGGAAACGCACTAAGGGCCGACCAGATCATCTCTTCCAACACCTATGGCTTAGCCGCCATGTGCGAAACCGCCGGCGCGGACGTTCGCATCCTCGGCATCGCCAAGGACACAGAGCAGGATCTGGGAGACAAGATCAGCCAGTCCGGCGGTGCGGACATCCTCGTCACCATCGGCGGCGCCTCGGTCGGCGACCATGACCTCGTCGGCCCTGTCTTGAAGACCAGAGGCGGCCAGCTCGATTTCTGGAAGATCGCCATGCGGCCCGGTAAACCCATGATGTTTGGCCGCCGGGGCACTCAACGTGTGCTTGGCCTGCCGGGAAACCCCGTCTCATGCCTCGTCACCGCCCGCATCTTTCTGGTGCCGCTCATTCGCCGTTTGGCGGGCGCTGCCGAGGCAGACAACGGACCGATGCAAGCCGTTGCCGCGACTGAGCTAGCATCCAACGGTCCGCGCCAGCACTACATGCGCGCGCGCCTCCAAAAACGCGGGGCCGAGCTGCCGCTCGTCACGCCCTTGGCATCGCAAGACAGCGCAGCCTTGTCGCTTCTATCGCAAGCCGGCTGCCTCATCATCCGCCCGCCAAGCGACGGCCCCGTCGCGGCTGGTCAAACCGTGCCGATCCTCCTGCTTGGGGAGTGAGTACGCAGCTGTTGCCGAAGCGCCACCCAGACCCCACGCAATTATCCCCCTTGAACATGTGATACTGAGTTGCTATATTCTGATTATGAAACAGGAAAAGCAGCTCACAGTTACCCAACTCCGCAAGATGTTCCCGGACGATGACGCGTGCCTGGAGCACATCTTCCGTGCGCGCTACGGCGAAACGCTCATCTGCTCAGGCTGTGAGCGGGAAGCGAAGTATTACCGCGTGAAGAAGCGCCGCGCCCATGAGTGCGAGCACTGCGGGTTTCAGGTGTACGCAACAGCTGGAACGCCGTTCGACAAGACACGCACGCCTTTAACGGTGTGGTTCCACGTGATGCACATGTTCTGCACCACGCGTAACGGCGTGTCGGCAAAGGAAATCCAGCGCCTAACGGGCGTGACCTACAAGACCGCTTGGCGCATGGGGCACGAAATCCGCAAGTACATGGCGCAGGTGGACGGTGACGCCCCTCTAGGCGGCTCCGGTGGGGGCGCTGTGGAAGTCGATAAGGCCTTCCTAGGCGGCCATGACAAGATCGGGCGCGGCGATAAGGCGGTTGTGCTGGGCATGGTTGAGCGCGGCGGTGAAGTCATTCTCCGGCACGTCCAGAACCGTATGGAAGGCTCTGTTGCTCCGCATATCCTGAAGTGGGTTAAACCCAACTCACGCGTGATGACGGACGAGGCGCGCCCGTTCCAGAACTTGGGCCGTGACTTTGACCACCACACGGTCAACCACGCTGCCAAGGAATACGTTCGCGGCCCCGTGCACACGAACACCATTGAAGCCGTATGGGCTAATCTGAAGCGCGGGATTTCCGGGACGCACGTTTGGGTTTCGAAGAAGCACCTTTCGAAGTACTTGGGCGAGTTTGAGTTTCGTCACAACCTTCGCGACGAGCCGCATTTGATGATGAAGCTGCTTTTGCGCGCTTTCCCGATGCCGGTGGCTCGCCGTGCGCCATCGCATGTAAGAGTTGAGTAAAGCGATCACTTGTTTTGCGGTGTCTCAAGGCGCTTACCTTCGTCAATTTTTTGTTCCATTCTCCTGAGCATAAGATCAATTTTTGAAGCTGTTCGCTCAACAGAGTCGGCAGCTTTTTTTGCTTCAGCAGCATTCTGATAGGTGGCGCTGGTGTACTGGACACCTCCGTCAAATCTGTCCCCACCAAAACTGAGAAACGCGACAAGCAGGCCAGCGAGAGTAACGATGGTTGAGACGCCTATTGAAAGTGCAAGGACGAGCTGTTGGCTCCACGTCGGGATGTCGTCCAGACGAGACAACCGCACGTCTATGCGGCTTTCCAACGCCTGCATCTTTGCTAGCGTTTTCTCTTCGGACGTTTCTATCAATTTAGTGGCCTGCAAGAACGAAATGGGGGCGTCAGCGCCTCCACTCCCGGCAGAGAGGCTGACAGCAGCGGTGCCCCTGCTTCCTGCGGAACTAGGGCTTCGAGCCATCTGAGCCCCCTTGCGCAGGGTTCACGACGGAAAACTTCACTCCTGATTGCTCTATTGATTGGGTAATCAAATCCCTCAACGCCAGCAGATCTGCGATTGATAGGGTTGCAGCTGATCGAAACTGCGGACCGGATGTGCCTTCGGAGGGAAACTCGACGAATGACACGCGACAAAGCCCATGAGGGGCAATCGAAACATAGATCTTGTTTGCTAAGGGAGCTGGTCCCGAGAAAAGAGCTGTAAGCTCCTCTTGCGACAATCCCCCGCCACCACCGTCTTCTGCTTCTGCCATTCCACACCTTCCAGCCATTTGCGTTCTGTAAGGTGTGTCTATCACGTCTCAGCATTGTTGCATCCTTAAATGTTCGAAGGGGATAAGTGCGAGACCCCACTTGCGGAACATCTAAGGAACAGGTAGTGTACGTTCACGCTTCGTCCACCGGAGCGCGCAACAACAATCAACACCTTGTGCCGCGTAAGGGCTGAATGTGCTCGGCCGTTGCCCAGGCCTTTGGCAGGGCAGTTCGCATTCCAATCCGCCCGATACCGGAGAAAAATATGCTGACGCAAAAGCAAAAGGAATTGCTGCTTTTCATCCATGAGCGCATGCAGAACGAGGGGGTTCCGCCGTCCTTTGACGAAATGAAGGATGCGCTTGATCTCAAATCCAAATCGGGCATCCACCGGCTGATTACCGCCCTGGTCGAACGCGGCTTCATTCGCCGCCTGCCGCACCGGGCCCGCGCCATTGAAGTCGTCAAGCTTCCCGAGAGCTCCGAGCCAACGGCGGCCATGCCGAGACGATCGGGCTTCCAGCCCAGTGTGATCGAAGGCAGTCGCGGCAAGGTCCACAACATCGATCCGCCACCCGCCCACATGATCGACACGCGCACGGTTCAGGTGCCCGTGATGGGCCGGATTGCCGCCGGCGTGCCGATCTCCGCCATCCAAAGCCACAGCCACGACATCTCATGCCCGCCCGACATCCTGACCAACGGCGAGCACTTCGCGCTCGAAGTCAAAGGCGACTCGATGATCGAGGCCGGAATTCACGATGGCGATACGGTCATCATCCGGCGCTGCGTGTCGGCCGATAACGGCGATATCGTTGTCGCATTGGTCGAAAAGGAAGAGGCAACACTCAAGCGCCTGCGCAAGAAGGGCTCAACGATCGCTCTGGAAGCGGCAAATCCCGAGTTTGAAACGCGGATCTTCGGGCCGGATCAGGTCGACATCCAGGGCCGTCTCGTCGGTCTCATCCGGCGCTACTGATCCCGAAAAAAATTGGCCGCGATCAGAAGTCTGTCGCGGCCAATCGTTGCTTAGGTTTCGAACGTTGGAAGCTGCTTGATCAGCCTTCCGGGCAGAGTTCAAAGGCCTTCTCCAGCGCCTTGTTCGAACTGGAATACTCACCAACCTTCGAACCACCCTTGGCGTAAGCGGCGATGTAAGCATCGGCCTCGCGCTTTTCCGAGCCGGCATTCACGTCCAACACCGTGTAGTTCGTCATCTGACCGGACTTGGCTTTGATAATGATGGCCTTCGTGCCGCCATAGCTGGCCTGCCAGACCTTGCATTTCGCAGAACCGGCCGCTGTCTTCACGGTGTCCTTGCCGGGCTTGCTGGCTGGTGGAGGCTGCGCTTTTCCTTTCTCCGCCGTTGCCCCGGCCGCAGGCGCATCCTGTCCCTTGTTGAGAACCTTGACGCCGCCGCCGCTCTTCTTCGCTGCCGCGCTGGGAACCTTGGTTGTTTCCTTAGCTACTGCCGCCTGTTGTGAATTGGTGGTGTTGGCTGGTGTCCCAGGCGGCTTCTGCCCGAACGTCGGATTTTCAACTTGTGCCTTGGGCTCAGGCTTCGCTTCTGCTTGCTTTGCCGAGCCGCCGCGCGCAATCGCCACCAGCTCCGGTTTTGGGTCCGGCTGACGGCATTCGCCCTTGCGGAACCGGTTGGCGACCGAACCAATGTCGCGCGGATAGCCGCGAGAGCCAGGGGCCCACTTGGAAGCAAGGTCTGTGAAAGTCATGCGCCGGCGCTTTTGGATGTTCCGCCGCCACTTATCGAGGACGCCCCAGGAATAGACATCACGGGTGCGCTTCGCCGCGGCATTTTCCGCCAGGGTGCCGGTGTACATCAGCACATGCTCAAGATGCGCGCGCACACCCGTACCCACGTCCGGGAAGCTCTCACCGGGAACACCGCCGCCGGTCGCGCCGAGACCGGCGAAATTGTTCTGGCGCCAGTTCACGTCGCCGGTGAATTTCAGGTAGCCCGTCTCCACAAGCATTTGAAAGAACGCATAGTCCCAGCGAACGCCAAGCTTCTCTCCATACCGCATGTATTCAGTCGCAATGTTGGAGAACTTCGGGCGCAGGTTGGAATTGTTGTCTTCCAGGAAAGCCATCAAGCGGCCAGGTGTGGCGCAGCTCCATACGGCGTTGTCGCCAGTGACGAGAATTTCCGGAAGGCTCGCGGCACGGGCCGGTGTGGTCGCGGTAGCGAGTGCAGCAGCGGCAAGCGCGAGCGCACAGGTAACAAAACGGCTAGGCATTAGACCCCTCAATTCGGCCGGCCGAACAGGTGGCGAATCCTCTGAAAGTCAGATCGTTTATGACTTCTTAACATTAAGGCTTGGTATACGCCGGCAAGCCTGTGTGAAGCGGGATTTTGAGGGGATTTTGAGGCGCGAGTTTGAGGGCCGCGCGGTCGAAATGTGTCGGTCTTTTCGGACCGGGAGTTTGCTATTTCGCGCTGTCGCTGCCCGGCTTTGCCAAAGGTGCGGGCTGCCCGGGTGTCCAAGCCAGATGTTGTCCCGAATCCAGCGCGATCATCTGGCCAGTCAGTGTCGGTGAGGCGAGGATGAACTTTACGGCTGCTGCGATCTCGCCCGCGTCCGGGGCTCGCTTCAACAGCGTGCTCTCAATTTCCTGAGCAAATTCAGCGCTTGTCTGGTGGATGCTCTGCAGCACCGGCCCTGGCCCGATGGCATTGACGCGGATTCGTGGCGCCAAGCTCTGCGCCAGGGTGCGGGTGGCCGCCCATAGGCCGGCTTTGGATATCGTATAGGAGAAGAAGTCCGGCGAGGGTTTCCACACCCGCTGGTCAATGATGTTGATAACGTTTCCGTCTATTCCGTCCGGAAGAGCTTTCGCCATGGCTTGCGCTAAGAAAATTGGCGCCTTCAGATTCGTATCAAGGTGCAGATGCCAGCTCTCAGGTGTCGTCGAAAGCAGCGTATCTGGTTGAAATTGTGAAGCATTATTGATTAGGCAAGTCGGTGCCGCCAACTGTTCGCGGCACGAATCCACGATCGCTCCCACGTTTGATGCATCCGCGAGATCCGCCTGAATCGGAAGCCCTCGGACGCCTAAGTTATTGATTTCCTGAACAAGATTGCAGGCCTCTTCCTTCGACGAGCGGTAGTGCACCGCAACATCCCAACCATCCAAAGCCAGATCTAGCGCGATTTTTCTTCCAATTCGCCGCGCTGCTCCGGTGATCAAGACCGTTTTTGAGGGTGTTCGGCTGTCATCAACCACGAGAGCCACCATGTCGTTGACTTTCGAAGGTGAACAATCGAGTGCAGTTTGCACAATAGTGAAGCGTATCGTCGGTCAAAATTGGAAACCTCGGGTCAGTTTTGCCTGCAAGGCGGGCGGTGAATGATCAAATTTTAGTCAGTTATTCCGGCGCGTTGCCCAATAGCTACAGCCCTGTTTCCCTAATGACTTAAGCTGTCATTTCAGACTTGTGCTAGCGCGATCAATATCGCTTTCTATTGCCAGACGCGAGCACGATTCATCCTCTGCGGGTGAGAATGCAGACGCGGTGAATAGGGTTCAAACCGGGGGTTGGGATTATGAAATCTTCTCGTTTAGTTAGCACTGTAGGCGCCTCAGCCGTTGCTCTGATGGCAATGACCGGCGCCGCACTCGCAGACGGTTACGAAATGGGCTACAGCACGAAGGACGCTCCTGCTCCTGAAGGCCGTAAGCTCGAATGGTCTGTAACGCTTGGCGCAACTTCGGACTACGTGTTCCGCGGTTTGTCGTTCAATGATGAAGATCCTGCCGCTCAGGGCTCGATCGACATGACCTACGGCATCTTCTACGCCGGTGTTTGGGCTTCCAACATTGACGGCGCAGGTTTCGAGCCATACGAGCTCGACGTTTACGCCGGCATCAAGCCGACACTCGGTAAGATCGAATTCGACTTCGGCGTCCTTGGCTACCTCTATCCTGCCGCAGACGATGCTGCTGATTACGTGGAATTCAAGGCTGGCGCTTCTACCGAACTCTTCAAGGGGCTTTCCGGTGGCGTGACCTACTTCTACGTTCCTGACCAGGACAACTCAGTTGAGATCCACACGGTCGAGGGTTCATTGTCCTACGGCTTGCCGCAAATGGGCATCTTCTCGCCATCCATCAGCGGCTTGGTCGGTTACTCTGACGCAGAAGGCGGCTCTGGCTTCTTCCTGGGTGAAGACGACTACACCTACTGGAACGCTGGTCTGACGCTTGGTGTCGATAAGTTCTCGATCGACCTGCGTTACTGGGACACGGACATCGACGATGGCACCGCAGACGAGCGCTTCGTTGCATCGGTATCCGTCTCGCTTCCATAAAGTCTGACGAAATCCCTCTAGACGATGGAAACGCCGGGGTAACTCCCCGGCGTTTTCATTTTTGTTTCACAGATCCGACATCGCCCTGTCATTCCCATCGGCTATGCAACGCTTGCTAGCCGTAAGCGGTGACCCGCCATTTCCGCCTGGCTTGCGTAGATTGCCGGTAGTGGCTCGCCCTCAATACGCTGCTACCCGACCCTTTAGAGGCCAGTTCGCGGTTCCGGTATCGCTACCCCGCAACCGGTTTTTCCGCGAACTGGCCTCGTATGGTCGGTTCCAAGGGCCTCCAACCTCAAAGCTTATCCACGCCGCAGGCCAGCTTCCGGCTTGATCGTCCTCGCGCCTGCCGCTTACATACTGCGCTGGTGGGAGATGGCCCTTGATTCTCGCTCTTGCAGTCATGATTGCGCTCACGATGGCTGTAGCGGCCTATAAGCTGGCTCCGCGGCTGCCGCCGCGTGCACGTGCAATTCATACGCCTCCCGTCATCCAGTCTCCAGACACGCCCAGGGCATTTGGCTACGATATGGCTTGGATGGCCGTGCGTACGCGGGATGCGGACAGTGTGATCGCGACGCTCGGGCTGCAAGATGCCGAAGCGTGCAATTGGTCCAGCGGAATAGACGCGGTTTACGACCAATCGCTTGAACAGACGCATGTCTTTGTCTCTCCGCCTGTGAACGGCTGGACCTTCGTCGTCGGCTTGCCTCTCCCGCATCCCACGACAAGCGCTTTCGTAGACAAATGCTCTCCGCTGCTGGTTTCAATGGGCGGCGCCTTTATCGAGGTCCAATATTTCTTCAGTTATGTGCCGATTGACATGTTCGCTTGGGCCCGCATGGTCGACGGACACGTGCTGCGCGCCTTTGCTGCGGGCGATGAGGGCGTTCTGTGGAACAAGGGCAAGCGCACACGCGAAGAACGGCGCTTGGGGCTGAAACTGTTCGAATTGCGCGGCTTGCGGGGCCGCAGGGGTGACGCGGGCGGTGACATCCTGTTGCACCCAACGGAAGATCACGTGATGCGCCTAGCGTCCCGCTGGAGCCTTGACCCGACCCGACTACACGCAGCGTCCGCGCCGCCGGCTCTCGGGTATATCGCGCTTGCGCCAAAGTCCTGGCGGCCAGAACGGGCGCATTCTGGCGGACGCACTGGTAGGAAAGCTCCGCGTCCTGGCAGGCCAGAAGGTAGACAGAACGGCACTTCGGGCGCGCGCCGAGCCTAAAGAGGCTCGCTTCTAATTCTGACCAGTGACGTGGGAATAACGCTTAACTTTGCGCAGCGGCCGTCTGATCACCGCCAGCCGCGTGCTGAGGCTGCGCCTGTGAGACCAATGATGACATCTGCGATGTCATCATCTGATTGACGTAACCTTGGAACGGCACAGTGAAGACCGCGAGGCCGCGATCATCGTTCGACCAGCCCTGGAGCTGTTGCGCGAACGCCTCTGGCAATTCTGCCTCGTGCTCGTCTAGCGTCGTTACCGTCGCGGCGAACGCGCTTTCGGCCATAGGGATGAAGGGAATGACGACTGTGTCATCGGCGCCTGCGGCGCGTGGTGCACCAAACACACTAAAGCAGATGACACTTTCCCGGTCTTCAAAATGTACAATGGCACCGATCGCGATGCGCGACGTCTCAAATCCCGCCGGTGCGCGATAGGCCCAGCTTTGGCCTGCTGCAAAACTCATGTGTAACCCCACCACTTACGCAAAAAGGTCATCAGACAGAGATGGCCGCCCTCACGCGAAATCCCTATCTGCGCCTAATCGATACAATAGTTGATCTGGTTAAGGAGGCAATTCGGTCAATGTGTGGCCGAAAGCCAAGCGACCGTTGCATCCAGGTGCTGGCGCGATTGCAGCGGGCATGATCAATTATCTGAAATCAAGGAATCATCTGCATTTTGTGCACCGCCACGGCGAGGAACAAGAAAATGGCTTCCAAACTGCTTGTTGGGCTTGCTTGTTTGGTTTTTGCATCTTTGAGCATGTTGACTAGCCCAGCTCAGAGCAAACCGGCTGAGCCTGTCGCCTCGCTCGACAGCTTGCTTGGCCGCTGGACCGGCCGTGGCCGGCTGGGTTTCAGCAAGGACAATTTCGAGAACGTGTCTTGCCGTGTGACTTATCGCACGACGGATGTTCCCAACCACTTGAAGCAGACCATTCGTTGCGCATCCGCCAGCGGTAAAATCGAGGTTTTCAGCGAACTCTATCAGAACGGAATGGAGCTCTCAGGCAGCTGGAAAGAAACGATGCACAATATGAGCGGCGATTTGGCGGGGCAGGTCACGCCGACAGGCTTCCGCGTCGAGATTAAGGGCTCGGACCTCAAAGCCAACATGGACATCATGGTGCGGGGTGAACGACAGCTCGTGGAGATCCAATTCCACGACAGCACCATGGTTGGCCTGTCGCTCATGCTGACCAAAGGCTAGCGTCAAACAGCCGGATCCGGCCGCGCAGATGTGCTGGATCGGGCCGCAGTCAAAGCCGTCTCAAGAGCTTGAGCAAAGTCCTTTCGCTCCTCGTCGTTGAGCAATTTTCCGAACGAAAAGTCGCGGCCGTGCGATGAGATTTTTAAATCCGTGTGCCCGTCAGGCATGTGCGCCAGGCGCACGCGCGCCCAATACGGATTGAAGTCCTCAAACGACGAAAGCCCGGTTGCCGCAACCTGTGTGATCCGCAAAAGATCAGGCGAAAGCTCCACGATTTCGTGAGCCTTGCCCGAACGATAGTTCAGCTTGAAGGCCACGTAGATCAGCAAGACGTCCAGCCCAAAGAAACCTAGGACCGGCCAGGCACCTATGGCGAGAAAGACCATGCCCGTGATGAAGCTGACAGCACCAACCGCACTCATCAATATTAGAAAACCCTGTGGGCTCAATGAGCGGTGCGGATGCAAGACAGCGCGAAACGGCTCTTGCGCTAGGGCGGAATGATCAGTCATGTCTAAGCCTAGATCGATTGGCCACTATTGCAAACGAACTCGAGCCCATGGGTGTTCCGAAGACCAAAGAAAAGCGGCGTCCAGCCTCCAAGAGACGGCGCCGGTCTCGCCTATCAGCCGAAACAATTTCGGAAATTTTCCGAAGGTTTTTCGAAAACGACCCCGATCCGCGCGGAGAATTGGAGCATTCCAATCCCTATACGCTGCTCGTCGCCGTGGTTCTATCAGCCCAAGCCACGGACGCGGGCGTCAACAAGGCCACGCGCGGATTGTTCGCCAAGGCCGATACGCCTGAAAAAATGGTCGCGCTCGGCGAAGACCGCGTGCGCGAGTTTATCAAGACGATCGGCCTCTATCGTAACAAAGCAAAAAACGTGATCGCGCTCTCGCAGCAGTTGATCGCCGAGCACGCGTCCACTGTCCCGCAGGACCGTGATGTCCTGGAGACGCTGCCCGGTGTAGGACGCAAGACTGCAAACGTCGTCATGAACGTAGCCTTCGGCCAGCCAACGATGGCGGTTGATACTCACGTCTTCCGCATCGCAAATCGCATCGGCCTATCGACTGGCAAAACGCCGCTTGAAGTGGAAGACGACCTTATCCGGGTCATCCCGCCGGCCTATGGCGTCCCGGCCCATCATTGGTTGATCTTGCACGGCCGCTACGTCTGCAAGGCGCGCAAACCCGAGTGCCCGCGCTGTCTGATAAAAGACCTATGCCTTTACCGCGAAAAGACCGCCGAACTCTGACTTGCGGAACTTGGCCCGCGATGGCATTGGTCCTTCTGATAGAAGAGCACTGTGCACTCACGAGTTGAGAAAAAGGATGCCTGTTTTGCGTTTTGTACTCTGCCTTGCAATGACCTTGGCCAGTGTTGCCTTGATGAGCATGCCCGCTTCCGCACAGCGCTACGACGACCGTCAGCGCGGCCGCAACGTGGCCGGCGATTTTGACTACTACGCTCTGGTGCTCTCTTGGAGCCCTACGCACTGCGCGACGCTGACGCGAGATCGCTACGAGCCGCAATGCCACCGTAGGGATGGCCGGCGGTACAATTTCGTCTTGCACGGCCTTTGGCCCCAGTATGAGCGCGGTTTCCCAGGCGACTGCCGCATCGGCCGGCGCCCGTTCGTGCCCAACGATGTCATTGATGATGTGATGGATGTGATGCCGAGCAAGCCGCTGATCATTCACGAGTACCGCAAGCACGGAACCTGCTCAGGCCTGACGCCGTCCAAATATTACGAACTCTCTGAGCGCCTGTTCCGCACCATCAAAATTCCTCGCCGTTATGTGAACCCGTACGAAGTTCAAAGCGTTTCGCCTGAAACCTTGATCAGCGAGTTCTTGCGCGAAAACCCGCAACTGCGCCGCGATATGATCGTGGTGTCTTGCGGAGGCAGCCGGGGGCGTTTGAAGGATGTTCGCATCTGCCTGACGCCGGACGGTAAGCCGCGACGCTGCGGAAAAAATGAAAACCAGCGCCGCTTGTGCCGTTCGTCAAAGATGTACGTTCCGCCAGTGAGGTCTTCCGCATCAGCGCGAACGGACGGAGTGGGCCACAACAAGCGCCCCGAAACGCGTCAAGACAACGCGCGACCGCCCCGGCGGGATCGCAACCCGCTGCCAGGCCCCGATATGGACCGATATCGGGACTCGCTCTAAAGCCCGTCCCTGAAGCAGGCCTATCCTGCCCGTTCTCAAAGGCACTGCTGTTGGCCCGTGCGCTGCGTATGCGGGCCTCGCGAACAGTGCTATAGCGGCGTTCAGAACCGACGGATCATTGTGAACATGCAAGACGAGACTTCAGCGCCGGAGGCGGTAGCGAACACAACGGCGAAGCCGAGCGGCAGCACACCACTGGCGCGGGAAATCGCCCGCCGGCGCACGTTCGCAATCATCTCGCACCCTGACGCTGGTAAGACGACGCTCACCGAAAAGCTGCTGCTTCTGGGCGGCGCCATTCAGCTTGCCGGCCAGGTCAAGGCCAAAAAAGACGGCCGCTCCACGCGCTCAGACTGGATGGCGATCGAGAAAACGCGCGGCATCTCGGTCGTCACGTCTGTCATGACATTCGAGTACGGCGGCACGGTTTTCAACCTGCTCGATACGCCAGGCCATGAAGATTTTTCTGACCACACCTACAGAACGCTCACGGCTGTCGACAGCGCGATCATGGTGATCGACGCCGCGCGCGGCATCGAGGCGCGAACGCGCAAGCTGTTCGAAATCTGCCGGCTGCGCGACATTCCGATCGTCACTTTCGTCAACAAGATGGATCGCGAGTCCCGCGAACCTCTTGAGATCCTGGACGAGATCGAAAAGACGCTCGCACTTGATACCGCGCCAATGGTTTGGCCGATCGGTCAAGGGCGTGGTTTTCGTGGAACCTATGACCTGAATGATCCGGCAGTGCATCAGATCGACGAGGACGGCGGTGCCAAGGCTGTTTCTGGACCGGACGGTCCGATTTTTGATCAACTCATGGAGCCCGCCCAGGCTGAGGCGTGGCGCGAAGAGATTTCACTCGTCGAAGGTGTTTGCAACCAGTTCGATGTCGAGCGCTTCCGGGAAGGCACACTGACGCCGGTCTATTTCGGCAGTGCCTTGCGGAACTTCGGTGTCCGCACGTTGCTCGACTCGCTCATCGCTTATGCGCCGCCGCCACGCAGCCAAAAGGCATCGACGCGCATGATTGATGCTAGCGAAGACAAGATGACGGGGATCATCTTTAAGATCCAAGCGAACATGGATCCCAATCATCGCGACCGCATTGCGTTCATGCGCGTCTGTTCTGGCAAACTCACACGCGGTATGAAAGCGAAACTCGTGCGCACGGGCAAAGTCATGGCGTTGACGGCACCGCAGTTCTTCTTCGCGCAGGATCGCTCAATTGCCGAAGAGGCCTATGCCGGAGACGTCGTTGGTATTCCTAATCGCGGCATTCTGCGGATCGGCGACGCCTTGACCGAAGGCGAGGACGTTACGTTCCTTGGCATCCCAAGCTTCGCGCCGGAAATTCTGCGGCGCATTCGTCTGGAAGACGCCATTAAAGCCCGCAAACTGAAAGATGCGCTGCAGGAGATGGCGGAAGAGGGCGTGGTGCAGCTGTTTAACCCGATTGATGGGACGCCGCCGATCGTCGGTGTGATCGGGGCGTTGCAGCTCGATGTTTTGGCAGACCGCCTGCAACACGAGTACGGGCTGGCCAGTGGCTTTGACACTGCGCCCTGCGAAACGATCCGCTGGATCAGCGCTGACGATCCCGCTGTGCTGAAGACCTTCATGCAAAAGTACCGGCCAAGCATTGCCTTGGATCTGGACGGTGCACCCGTGTTTATGGGCGCCTCCAGCTTCAACCAGCAATGGACCGCCGACAAAAACCCTGAAATCTCTTTCACTGACATCAAAACCGTGACCGCCTGAGCACCGGCGTGCGGCGATCACCGTGCCGGCGCTGTCATTGGTAGTAAACGATCGACCAGAAACGAAACTGTTCGCCTTTCGATGCGCACCAGTCCGGAAAGGGTACGTCGAGGCCGAGGTTGGAGTATTCGCTCCAGCAGGCCAACAGCCGGGTGTAGGTGTCGGCCTGTGTCTCTAGTCGGTCTTTCCTATCGCTGTTGCCCATTCTCGCGATCAGCTCTTTCGCGCTTTCTAAAGAGTTCCGTGCGGTTGCAGGATCTCCCAAGAACAAGGACTCGGACAGATGATGTGTTTGGTAATCAACGTCGTTTAAGTGCGCTTGCGCCAATTGGCTGAGACAAACCTCATCGCTTGGGCTGAGCTCAAGTGCACGCCGGTAAGATGCGAGATCGCCCACAATATAACCGAGCCACTTATTTGGGACCGGGTTGCCGGGCTCATCGGTTGCCCACGTCTCCAGGACAGCCCGCAGATAGAGCAAAACCGGGTGAGCCAATAGCTGGTGGATGTGCTGGTTGAAGAAACCCAGTGACGATAAATCTTCCGCTATTGCGCGTTGTTCCTGCGTTGACCGGCTCTCAGCATCGGCAACGAATGCACGAATGGAAGCAATCGCTTGCTTCTTGAGGCCGCTCTCCTTTTCAAGACAGTACCGGCCAAAAAGCGCATAGCCCGGGATTGAAGAGTATTGTTCTCCAACCGATCTCAGGCCTTCAAAGTTGTCTTGGTTCCAATAATGCATTCCAACGTGCGCCAGCGTCGACAATATCCCTTGGACCGTAGCACAAGCATCTACAGCAGGGCGACTGGCCCACTTGCGCTAACTGGTTTGCCGAACGTGAGGTAATTCAGTTCGCTCGCAAGCCGGACGGTAAGACATCACGAGATCACGGCTCGGTCGGTGACGCGGCGCCAGTCTGTTCCGTCAGAGAAGGCCAGCACGGCGCCACCTGCATCATCCCAGACGTAGATGAGCGCGCCCGCGCCGTCGATGTTGGTTGCCGGGAGGCTGGATTTCACATAGCGGCCGACGCGCGCTGGGCCTTCCACGGTCAAAGTCGTGGCTGGTACTGACGTACCGATCCCTATGAAGCCGGTTGCCCCATCCGCTACCATCACTTCGTGCCAGGTTGAGCCGTCGGCGCTGGCTTTGAAGTGCAGCTTGTCGTCGCCCGCCGTGCCAATTTCGGCCCGGCCTGAGTATCCAGTTTGATAGAGCAAGCTTGCCGTATCTCCGGCTGAAGCCTTGTTGATGACGTGCTGGTGGCCTCCGCCGACATTGTCGAACAGAGACGCGTTGGAACGCAGGGAAAGGCGATTGTAGCTGTCTGCCGTGGCGTTGATGCCGAGCAGATTGACGGATGACGTCAGGGATACGGGGTTCCAGCTCGAGCCATCGAAGGCGATCAGCACAGCTTCGTCGGCGACGTAGGTGACCCATCCGATTTGTGGTGCGTAGAAAGCCCAGGCACCGTCCTGCCAGGCCGCGATGGTGCCGTCTTGCTCGTCCCAATCGCCGTCCGCGCCTTCGGCGACGAGGTAGCGATCTCCTTCGTTAGGCTCAGCGGGAGGTGTCGTCAAATCCCGGTCGAGGACACAGATGTGGAGGATGGCGTCGAGGGCGCGAATGGCCTCGTTGTGTGTCACGTGCTTCTGGGCTTGTGCGGCCTGGATATAGGGTAGGTCGAGGTTGGGTGTGTTTTCCATTGAAGAACCGTTTACAGAATTGCGTTCGCGCAATAGTGCAATCGGTTCGTTTTGGCGGGGATAAGTTTTTGATGGCCGAGGCTAGCGAGGCAGCGTCGTCTTACCCATCAAGAACTTGTCGATCGCATGAGCGGCTTGGCGTCCTTCACGGATGGCCCAGACGACGAGGGACTGGCCACGGCGAATATCGCCGGCGGCGAAGACCTTTTTGCCCGCGCCGACGACCTTGTAGTCCTTTTCATTGGCATTGACGCCTTTGAAGCGGCCGCGTGGCACGACGTCCAGCCCAAGATCGGCAATGACGTCGCTCTCCATCGGGCCGTCAAAGCCCATGGCGAATAGAACAAGGTCGGCTGGGAATTCGCCTTCAGAGCCTGCGATCGGCTGCAGCTTGTTGTCGACGCGCGTGTAGGCCAGAGCATTGACCTTGCCGTTGCTGCCTTTGAAGCCGGTGGTCGAGATTGAATACTCGGTCTTTGCGCCTTCTGCCTGGCTGGTGGAGACGCGCAACTTCAGTGGCCAATTTGGCCAGGACAGCGCCTTGTTTTCTTTGACCGGAGGCTTCGGCATGATTTCCAGCTGAGTGACGGACTTGGCGCCTTGACGCAGCGAAGTACCGATGCAGTCCGAGCCGGTGTCGCCACCGCCGATGACGATGACGTGCTTGTCTTTGGCCGAGATTTCCTGTGTGCCCGCGGCCTGAGGCTCGCCCGCGTTCCGGCGGTTTTGTTGCGGCAGGAAGTCCATGGCGAAGTGGATCCCGTCGAAGTCGCGGCCGGGAGACTTCGCGAAGAAGTCAAATGGGTGTTCTGAGCCGCCAGCCAATAGCAGCGCGTCGTGCTTGTCTTCCAGCTCTTTGGCGGAGACATCCTTGCCGACGTGGACGTTGCAATGGAAGGTTACGCCTTCGGCTTCCATCTGTTTCACGCGGCGCGCGATGATGTCTTTTTCCATCTTGAAGTCAGGGATGCCGTACACGAGCAGGCCGCCGGGTTTTGGTGCCTTCTCGTAAACGTGGACATCATGGCCGGCGCGCGCCAGCTGCTGAGCGGCGGCCAACCCTGCAGGGCCGGAGCCAACGATTGCGATGGTCTTGCCAGTCTTGGTTTCCGGCGGCAGGGGTACGATCCAGCCTTCGTTCCAAGCGCGATCCGCGATCGTACACTCGATCGTTTTGATGGTGATCTGGAGAAAGCTCTGGCCGCTTACAATGCCGGCCCGGCGAAGCTCCGGCGCATGCGCGCGAAGACCGAGGAACGTGTCCGCAACCCGATCCCCGTCGCCGGCATCGGCGCGGTGCGCGAGAGCCGCAGCTGGACGTTCGACCCGACGATCGTGCTCGATCGCGACCTCACCGAAGCCCAGGTCGCCACCTTTACCTCAGCACGGGACCGCCTGACCCATCCGGTGCGGTGGGGTCGTCCGCCGGGTGGGACACTGAGGAGATGACCGAGGGGGTCGCCGCCCGAGTCGAGCCGCGCAGCGATCCCTGGCGGCGCATGAACAGGCTTTCTGGTCGCCTCAGACGACACCTGACCCGAATACCAATTGGAGCATCGGGGCGCGCCTTGGTTATGCGGCAGGGG
>JBGTSB010000007.1:84099-97920 GCA_041940525.1 Hyphomicrobium sp. | reverse complement strand
ATCATTGAATGGCATATCAAGTCCACGACCAAGGCTCAGCAGGGCCTTTACGAGTACGACGCGGTCTCGCGTCTGCGCGACAGCCAACTGGGCGATGAGCGCGTCAAGGACATCGGCAACTACATTAAGCGCGGCAAACTCTGGGAAGCCTTTGAGCGGGAGGAACGCCCCGTCCTGCTGATCGACGAGATCGACAAGGCCGACATCGAGTTCCCGAACGACCTGCTCCAAGAACTCGACCGCATGGAGTTCTACGTCTACGAGACCGGCGAGACGGTGAAGGCCCGCAACCGCCCGATCGTGATCATCACGTCCAATAACGAGAAAGAGCTGCCAGACGCGTTTCTTCGCCGTTGCTTCTTCCACTACATCAAATTTCCTGATGACGAGACGATGCGGGCCATCGTCGAAGTCCACTTCCCCGGGCTGAAGGGCCGCTTGGTCTCGGAAGCCATGCGCGTCTTCTATGAGCTGCGCGAAGTGCCCGGCATTAAGAAGAAGCCGTCCACGTCGGAACTGCTGGACTGGATTAAGCTCCTCCTGAACGAGGATATACAGCCTGAAACGCTGCGCGAGACCGACGGCCGCAAGCTGATTCCCCCGCTGCACGGCGCCTTGTTAAAGAATGAGCAAGACGTACACCTGTTCGAACGCTTGGCATTCATGGCGCGGCGCGAGCAGTAAGTCGCAATAATACTGCGAAATAGATACCTGTCCGCCACATGGCGAGACTATGAATAACAAGTGAAGGCGTTCTTCAGACTGCTTTCACTGTTCTTGATGTAGACTTCTAGTCAATCGAAAGTACATCAGGGATCAGACCAATGATCGATATAGTCCGCTCGGGCGTGGTCGTCATGATGGGTGTCGTGATCTTTAGTGCCGGCATCGTGGTCGTCGTGTACGGCTAATCACTTTCCCGGTCACTTGCGTGCCCATGGGCATCAGCCTACCTAGGGGAGACTTCTCAAAAGAGGTCTCCCTTTGCGTTTACCCAGCCTCCAATCGCTGACAAACGATGCCTTGCAGTCCGCTGGCACCTTCCTGGGCGACCTTGCAACCCCCAGCATCAGGCTCGGCGTCACCGGCCTATCCCGCTCCGGCAAGACGGTCTTTATCACCGCCCTCGTCCATCAGCTGATAAACCGCGGGCGCCTGCCGTTCTTCGAGCCCCACGCCCAAGGGCGGCTAGTGAGCGCCTACCTCAAGCCGCAACCCGACGATGCTGTCCCCCGCTTCGACTACGAAACGCACGTCAGCGCGTTGAGCCAAGATCCACCGCACTGGCCTGACAGCACCCGCTCGATCTCAGAACTCCGTGTCGTCGTCGAATACACGCCAGAGACAGCCTTGCGCCGGGTCATCGGCGTGCCGCGTCTACACATAGACATCGTCGACTACCCCGGCGAATGGCTCATCGACCTCGGCATGATGCAACAATCCTACCCGGAGTGGTCGGCCCAGGCTCTAGCCATCGCCCGCGAGCCTACCCGCGCTGAGGCCTCTAGCGCCTGGCTGGCCCACGCCGGCACGCTAGACCCGGTTTCAAAGGAGGACGAGCAAGCAGCCATTGATGGGGCCCGCATATTCACCGCTTACCTACAGTCCGCGCGCCATGCCCGGGGTGGAACCTCGACATTGTCACCGGGCCGCTTCCTCATGCCGGGCGATCTCGCCGGCTCACCCTTGCTGACGTTCTTCCCGCTGCCCCTCGACGCGAACGCCTCGATCCGGCGCGGAAGCCTGGCGGCAATGATGGAACGCCGCTTTGAAAGCTACAAAGCTCACGTCATTCGCCCATTCTTCCGAGATCACTTTTCCCGCCTGGACCGCCAGATCGTGCTGGTGGACGTGCTCGCGGCGCTGAACGAAGGCAAGGACGCCGTCGCGGATCTGCAACGTGCGCTCGAAGCGGCACTGATCGCCTTCCGTCCCGGCACAAACAGCCTGCTCTCGATGTTCACCGGCCGGCGCATCGACAAACTGCTGTTTGCGGCCACCAAGGCGGACCATCTTCACCACACCAGCCACGACCGCCTTGAAGCCATCCTGCGCCTCATTACCGATAGAGCCATCGCCCGCGCCTCAGGGGCCGGAGCGGATGTCTCGGTCATGGCCATGGCCGCCATGCGCGCCACGCGGGAAGCAGAGGCCAAAGACGGCAAGCAAACCCTACCCTGCATCGTCGGCACGCCACTTCCCGGCGAAGAGATTGGCAAGCGCCGCTTCGACGGCACCAAGGAAGCCGTAATCTTCCCCGGAGACCTCCCGGCCAACCCGCAAACAGCCATCGACCAGGCTGGCACCACAAACAATCCAGCCTTCTTCGTGCGCTTCCGCCCGCCCCATCTAACGCAGGACAACCGGCATAGCGGCGCTCTCTCGCACATCCGGCTAGACCGGGCCCTCCAGTTCTTGCTGGGAGACCATCTCGAATGACAAATCCAGCAACGCCTCCTCGCGGTCCGCGCGTCTTCGAAACAGACGACCCTTCCGTAGGCATTGATCCGGCGCTGGATCAACCAGACGTCACCGCACCAGCCGATGGCATAACGGAACAGCCCGATCCCGTACCCGCGCGAAGCGGCAGCTTTTCCTGGGGCACACTCTTCTGGTCCGCTCTGGCCGGGCTGGTCGTGATGGCGGCCTCGCTGTCCTTTACCCAGTTCATCACCGACGCGATGTCGCGCAGTGATTGGCTCGGCTGGCTGGCAACCGCGCTGGGCGCGATCGCCACCGCCTCGCTTGCTGTCTTGGCGATGCGGGAACTCTTCGGCTTGTTCCGGCTGGCGCGCCTGACGCGCCTGCGCCGCCGGATCGGAGCAGCTCTGCGCCAAAAGAACATCAAAGCCGAACAGCGCGCCGTGAGCCAACTTAAGGATCTCTATGCCGGCCGGCCTGATCAAAAGTGGGCGCTTGCGCGCTTGAAAAGCCATGAAGGCGATATTGCAGATCCGGGAGACCGCCTGATCCTCGCGGAACGCGAACTCATTGTGCCGCTGGACGCCGCCGCCAAACAGATCATCTTGAAAACGGCCAAACGAGTCAGCGTCGCCACGGCGCTTCTCCCCTTCGTCTGGCTGGCCATGCTTTATGTCTTGGCCGAGAACCTGCGCATGCTGCGCCTCCTCGCCGGGCAGTACGGCGGCCGGCCCGGCTTCATCGGTTCACTGCGATTGGCCCGCATGGTTTTCACGCACATTCTGGCGACGGGTGGCCTAGCATTGACAGACGATTTGTTTGGCCAGTTCCTCGGGCAGGACTTGTTGCGCCGTCTGTCTCGCCGTCTCGGCGAAGGAATGTTCAATGGCGCACTAACTGCCCGCATTGGCGTCGCCGCCATCGAAGTCACCCGCCCAATGCCCTATCTCGAAGCGCATCCCGTCCGGATCCGCGACCTGCTGCCGGAACTGTTCCGCCGCACCGGCATCACCGGCCGCAACACTAATTAAAGCAATGCCACAATCGTTGAGCGAGAACACACGTGTCGTGGATCATCACCTTCGTGATGATGACGCTGGTGGGGAGGTGCCGTTTGCGAGAATGAGTGCTGGCGAGTAAACATCCACTCTTGCCATAACCATCGTTCTGTCAGTGGAGTTGCGCCCCACCCCAAACGTCCTGCTCGCGAAGGCGAGCATCCACGACACGCCTCCCCGCGGGTGACGGCCGCGGCGGTTAAAACGGAAGCTAGTCTATTACAACTAAGCGGCTTTGCGGCGGCGCGTTGAGAAACCGGCGAGCTTGAGGAAGTTCTCCAGCAGCGAATGCCCCTGTTCTGATGCGATGCTTTCGGGGTGGAACTGCACACCATGCACTGGGTCCGTCTTGTGCATTAGCCCCATGATCAACTGGTCAGACGTTTCAGCCGTGATGTGTAGACAGTCAGGCAGCGTCTTGCGCTCAACAACAAGCGAGTGATAGCGCGTGACGTTGAACATGGCCGGCAGCCCTTCAAACACGCTCTCGTTCGTATGCGTAATCTGGGACAGCTTGCCGTGCATCGGCTCCGGCGCGCGGATCACCTTGCCGCCGTAGACTTGCCCAATGGCCTGATGACCCAGGCAAACGCCCAGCAGTGGAATGCCTTTCGCCTTCTCAATGAGATCCAGGCAGATACCCGCTTCGTTCGGCGTGCACGGCCCAGGCGACAAGACGATCGCCTTCGGCTTCTTCTTCAGCACCTCTTCGGACGTGATCTTGTCGTTACGATACACCTCACACGCCGCCCCAAGCTCACCCAGGAAGTGAACCAGGTTGTAGGTAAAGCTGTCGTAGTTATCGATCAATAGCAGCATGCGTTTTATGTCCTAAGCGGTCATCTGAGAAACCTTAGCAGAATTCCCAGCCCTCAAGAAAGCGTGCGTGGAGTGAGGAAGACTTTCAGCTGGCCCAAACCAGGGCCGACATCCTGCCAGGCGTCCGCGTCGAAGGTCATGCAGGCAAGCGCCGCCGTCGGAAACTTCGTCGCCATTTGGGCCATGTCCTCGCGCTTGGCAACACCCGCCAGCTCCATGGCCAGCGCATGCATCCCGGGGTTATGGCCCACCACGAGCAGGGTCTTGACGCTATCCTCCACGGAACGGATGGCCGTCAAAATCATAGCTGGCGAAGCAAGGTACAAACCCTCGTCGAAGCGAACCTCCGGAGCCGGTGGATCGAACTCGAGCAACACGAGCGCGACCGTAGCCCGTGTTCGCACCGAAGACGAACTCAAGACCAAGTCCGGCTTCAGCCCAAGGCGGCTGATAGCCCGCCCCATCTCTGGAGCGGCACTCGCTCCACGTTTGGACAATGGCCGCTCAAAATCATCGAGCTCGACATCGTCCCAGCTGGATTTGGCATGGCGGAGCAAGGACAGTGTGAGCATGTGGCGATTGCTTCAGCGATTGAGATCAGCAGATAAGGATACGACGAGCGAAATCAGGGCCAATTCGGCGTGCGCTTTTCCAAGAAGGCGCCGATGCCTTCCCGCGCCTCCGCCATAAGCATGTTATTGACCATGACGGATGCCGCAAAGTCGTAAGCCTCTTGCATTGGCATTTCCATCTGCTTGTAAAACGCTTCCTTGCCAACCGCGACTGTTCCTTTCGGCTTGGCCGCGATCACACCCGCCAACCACAAGGCCTCCGCCAGAACATCCTGGCGTTTGACAACGCGATTCACCAAACCCCAGGCCAGAGCATCGCCAGCTTCGATCATATTACCGAGCAACAGCATCTCCATCGCCTGCTTGCGGCTGACATTGCGCGACAAAGCCACCATCGGCGTTGAACAGAACAGACCGATATTGACACCCGGCGTGCAGAACGACGCCGTGTCCGCCGCCGCCGCTAGATCGCAGCTCGCCACGAGCTGGCAGCCCGCCGCTGTCGCCGTGCCCTGGACAGCCGCGATTACCGGCTTGGGACAGCGCACAATCGACATCATCAGCGCGGAGCACGCCTGCATCGTTTCGGCATAGAACGCCCGGCCGCCATCGGCATCAGCCCGGCGCGCGGTCAACTCTTTCAGATCATGCCCAGCGCAAAAAACTGTGCCCTGTGCCGCCAGAACAATCGCGCGGACATCGTCTTGCTCCCGATAACGATCGAGCGCCTCTTGCACGGCACTCATCATGGCGAGCGACAGAGCATTCCGCGCACCTGGATTGGCCAACGTAATCACACCAACACCAGCCTCGACAGTCTCGGTGACGACGAGTGGCGCTCCGTCCTGGGCCGGCGTAGGGCGCTCACCACCCTCAAGTGTATCAGGAGCGCTCATTCGTTTGACTTGCTTTCAGGCGCGATACCGCCGGGCGCGGCACCCTCTGTCGCCTCGTCTGTCTCAGCGGGCATGAAGATCTCGATCGCCTTGCGATTACGTTTCACGACCTCGACGTTCTGTTTGAACTGCAGCGGCTCTGCTACCGCGATCTCCTGCTCGATGTCGTCGACGGCAAGCTTCCGGTCTTCTTCGGGAAGCGTCTCGTCGGTCAACAAAGCATCGCGTTCCTTCTTCATCTTTTCGACGGGGTCGGTATAGACGCCCGTCTCTGGGTCGAGACCGTCGAGAACGATCGAAATATTCTCGCGCACATCCTCGTATTCCCCGAAGTCCTTGAAGCCATGCTTCTGCGCAATCCCATTGAGCTTAGCCATCAGGGCGTCGGTCGGATCCTCGCCCGCTTCGCGCATCTGGTCCGCCAACGGCACATAGTCATCGTGCGCCGCCACGAACTGTGTAATGAGCGCATCCGTCAACTTCATCTGATTGAGCTGCTGTGCAATCGTCGGCGAGGCTGCTAACAACAGCCCCCCAAGGCAAAGCAGCGCCAATCGGGAAAAAACGGTCTTCAATCGCATCGCTTAATCACCCTACGCGTTCGCCAGTCCGGCGTAACTCTGTTCTAGCCTGTTGCGCCCGCGCGGGCGAACCCTGAAAGTAGATGATGTTTGAACATTGAAATACAATCACGGTATTATAAAACCACATTAGTGGTATCATTATACCTCCTCCAATAGCATTGATTTCATTGGTTTATTTCAAGTTCATCCGAATTGTGTTGACGGCGAGTCAGATCTACGCGTATCACCCGCCCGACAAGTCACAATAATGACTTTTCCAGTCATAACGCAGGAAGCTGGCAAATGAAGACATTCGTCGCCAAGCCCGGCGAGGTGGAGAAGAAGTGGATCCTGATCGATGCTGAAGGCGTAGTCGTCGGCCGCCTCGCATCACTGATCGCCACCCGCCTCAAGGGCAAGCACAAAGCAATCTACACACCGCACGTGGACTGCGGCGACAACATCATTGTCGTCAATGCCGAAAAGGCCGTGTTCACGGGCAACAAGCGCGAAGACAAAGTTTATTACCGCCACACCGGTTATCCGGGCGGCATCAAGCAGCGCACACCACGCCAAATCTTTGATGGCAAGTTCCCCGAGCGGGTCATCGAATTGGCGGTAGAACGCATGCTTTCGCGCGGTCCCCTTCAGCGCAAGCTGATGCGGAACCTCAAGATCTACAAGGGGAGCGAACATCCCCACGACGCTCAGAACCCCGACAAGCTGGATATTGCCAAGCTGAACCGTAAGAATGTGAGGGTGTAAGATGGCAGAAGAGAACAAGACCCTCGAGGACTTGGGCGATTTGAAGGATAGCGCCGCTGCTTCCAACGACGCACCGGTGCACGTTCAAAAGCTTGACCAGTACGGGCGCGCTTATGCGACCGGCAAGCGTAAAGACGCGATTGCACGCGTCTGGCTGAAACCCGGCAAGGGCCAGATCCAGGTCAACGCCAAGGACTTCAAAGCGTATTTCGCACGCCCCGTGCTCCAGATGCTGCTTCAGCAGCCGCTGAACGCCGCCAATCGCGTGTCGCAGTACGACATCAACGTGACGGTTATGGGCGGTGGCCTGTCCGGCCAAGCCGGTGCCGTCCGCCACGGCATCTCCAAGGCGCTCACCTATTACGAGCCCGAACTGCGCAGCGTTCTGAAAAAGGGCGGCTTCCTCACGCGAGACAGCCGCACGGTTGAGCGTAAGAAGTACGGCCGGGTCAAGGCCCGCCGCTCCTTCCAGTTCTCCAAGCGCTAAGCGTCACCAAACTGGACGATCGTATATCAAAGGCCCGGGAACACTGCCCGGGCCTTTGTCATTTTGGCTCCATGAGGCGATGAGCCCCGCACGGAAAGTCGCGGAACGCTTGCGATAGCCGCCCTGCGATGGCACATACCAGCCGGGAAACGCCGGAGAGAGTTTGAAAGATGGATTGGCTGCTGCAAGACGCCTGGAACCTGATTACGTCTGTCGAGGGAGAACTCGAAAACCTGTTCTCTCTGGACTGGTACAAGGCGAACTGGGTCCCACTGCTCAACATCATCATGATCGATGTGGTCTTGGCAGGTGACAACGCGATCGTCGTCGGCCTTGCAGCGTCACGCGTTTCCAAAGAAATCCGCAATCAAGTCATCTTCTGGGGCATCGCCGCGGCGGTCATCCTGCGCATCCTGTTTGCGGCGGTCACCACCCAGCTGCTCGCCATCGGCGGCATCATGATCCTAGGCGGCGGCCTGCTGCTGCTCTGGGTCTGCTGGAAAATGTACCGGCAGATCATATCTGGCGAACACACCGAGCCCGAACATGCCGCCGAAGTTGCAAGCAAGGACAATTCGGGCTCTGAACTTGGCTTCTGGTCGGCGGTCGGCACGATCACGCTGGCCGACGTTTCGATGTCGTTGGACAACGTCTTGGCCGTCGCGGGCGCCGCCAAGGGTTCAACGCTCGTATTGGTCATCGGCCTGGCGATCGCCATCATCCTGATGGCCGTTGCGTCCCGCATGATCGCGGACCTTCTCGTCAAGTATCCTTGGATCACTTGGATTGGCCTGGCAGTCATCGTCTACGTGGCGCTGGACATGATCTACACCGGCACCACACAACTCGCCTGCGAGCAGAACTTCCAAATGTTCTGTTCCGAACCCGCCGCGGTTGAAGCACCACCTCCGGCGACACCGCCGCCAACCGCAACGCCATGACGAACGCTAACAACAAACCAACCGTTTTTATCGATGGCGAAGCAGGCACAACAGGGCTGCAGATCCGCGAACGACTGGCGGAGCTAAGCACCGTCCAGGTGCGCAGCATTGATGAAAGCGCGCGAAAAGATCCGCAAGCCCGCAAGGCATTAATGGCTGAGGTCGACGTCACCGTTCTCTGCCTGCCAGACGACGCGGCCCGCGAGGCCGTCGCGCTTGCCGATAGCCTGGGCGATGACGCCCCGAAAATCGTCGATGCCTCCACCGCGCATCGCGTCGCGGACGGCTGGATCTACGGCTTCGCAGAATTGAACCCCGGCCAAAGCGACCGGATCCGCGCGGCGAACCGGGTTGCCAACCCTGGCTGTTACCCGACCGGAGCGATTGCCCTGTTGCGCCCATTGACGGACGCTGGCCTGATCCCAGCGGACTATGCCGTATCGATCAATGCCGTCTCCGGCTATTCCGGTGGCGGCAAGGCGATGATCGCATCTTACGACAACGCCACGGCGCCAGCCTTTGAACTCTATGGCCTCAGTCTAGAGCACAAGCACCTGCCCGAGCTGCTCGCCTACTCCGGCCTGACACGGGGGCCCATTTTCGTGCCCTCCGTCGGCAACTACTTCCAGGGCATGCTCGTGTCGATCCCTCTGCATCTGTCAACGCTGCCTGGCAATCCCAAGGCGACAGCGATCGAAAACACATTGCGCGACCACTACAAGGATGCATCCGGCGTCAACGTCCTGCCCGCGCAAGACCTGAAGGGACGGATTGATCCGCTGAAGCTGAACAATACGGATGCAATGGAGCTGTTCGTTTTCGCCAATCCTGGCCAAGACCAAGCCGTGCTCGTCGCGCGGCTCGACAATCTTGGCAAGGGTGCGGCCGGGGCAGCCGTTCAGAATATCCAGCTGATGCTGGGCTTAAGCTAAGCGGTTCGCGCGGTGAGGTGCCAGTGGCGGACTGCCAAGGCAAACACAATGGCCGCCCCGCCCTGATGCGCCAAGCCTAAAGACAGAGGCACTTCAGCCAGAAGCGTCCATATTCCGATCGCCGCTTGCAGCACAACGGCAACGAACACCAGCAAGGCGGAATTCAGCACCCGGCTCACGACAGCCGCCCGCCACAGCAGCCAAACCTGCAACCCCGCAAACACCAGAACAAAGTAGGCAGCCAAACGGTGCACGAATTGCACGGTTGTAATGTCTTCAAAGAAGTTCAAGTACCACGGCTGGAGAGCGAACAGCCCCGATGGGATGAGCTCGCCATTCATGTCCGGCCAAGTGTTATAGGCATAGCCGGCCTTCAGTCCCGCAACGAGCGCGCCGAGAACAACCTGCAGAAACACAAAGCCCGCCATGTGGCCGGCCAGAACGCGCTGACCCCGGCTCGATACCGGTCGCTCCTTTGGCGAAAGACTGAGCGCCAGCCAAACCAGCAAAGCGAGAATGAGGAACGCAACGCCCAGATGGAGCGCAAGCCGGTATTGGCTCACGTCAACGCGATCGGCCAATCCTGAGCTGACCATGTACCAGCCAATACCACCCTGGAGGCCACCAAGAACGAAAACTCCGGATAGTCTCGGCAGCAATCCCTCGCGCAAACGCCCTGTCAGCCAGAAAAACAAGAGCGGAAGCGCGAATACCACACCGATAAAGCGGCCCAGGAAACGGTGCGCCCACTCCCACCAGAAGATCGTTTTGAATTCGCTGAGCGACATCCCTTTGTTGACCAAGTCATACTCGGGGATCTGCTTGTACTTCTCAAACGCATCGTGCCAGTCTTCGACACTAAGCGGCGGCACCGCCCCCAGGATCGGCTTCCATTCGGTGATGGACAGCCCGCTATCGGTCAACCGCGTTGCACCACCGACAACAATCATCGCAAAAACCAGTGCAGCCACGGTCCACAACCAAACCCGAACCAGCTTGCCGCTCCGCCGTTCGCTCAAGCCATCTGTCATTGTATGCGTCAATGAAGCCATCCTGGGCCCTACCCGCTTCTTTTGGAGTGTGTGATAAGCACGTTTTGGCTCTGGCGGCCAATGCGCCGATAAAGCGCGGGGTCGCAGCGGGACACGGAAAGACCTGAAACCAGATGACTATGAGAACCAGAAAACTCGTCGGAGCGATCTTGCTGCTGCTCTTTCTGGCCGCCTATACGCTACTGGCCATGCTGGTCGCCGTCACGCTGCAGGTCAATGCCTCCAAGCTTGTCGAAGTCTTTTACTATATCGTCGCTGGCCTTCTTTGGGTGCTTCCAGCTGCTTGGCTCATCAAGTGGATGCAGAAGCCGGATCAAACCTAAGTCGCCACAACGCCCGGCTGCGGCCGCGACAGCCATCGCGATGCCGCATCATTGATTGCGAATGGCGCCCCTGAGAGCAGAACCTCGACATAGCGACCCTGCTGAAAGTCTCCGTTCAAGGACAACCGCGGAAGCGCGTGCAGATCATCCACGTGCCGATGCTGCAACAAGCCTTTCCGCGTCGTCACGGCGGTAGCAAATCCGAGATCCTTCACAGCCTTGAAATCACGCGGGCCACACGACAGCTCATCGCCATAGGGAAAACTGAAGTGACGGCAGAGTCGATCCAGCTGGTGCTCTAAAATGCGGCGGCCCGCCAGCACCTCCTCACGAACACCGGCCCCACTAAGCTGCGACAGCGCAAAGTGCGAACGGGTATGTGCTCCGATCGTTACGAGTGGATCTTGCGCCAAGGAACGCAATTCATCCCAATTGAGCAGCCATTGCCGGCCCAATGCTCGAGGGTCCAACCCAGCCCGGCGCGTAAGGTCCGCGACGATTGCCCGTAACGCGGCCTCAGGTTGTTCGCGCAGCCACCAATACACCGTGTTGAATGCAGTCTCTTTGCTCACCGGCGTTGGACATGAAAACGTTCTCGATCTGCCACCGATCAAAAGCGTGAATTCATCCAGACGCGCGATCGCATGTTCTAAGTTGAACCACCACAAGTCGCCCCGTCCCTCCGCAAACTCCGTCGGGACGTAAATTGTGAACGGGATGCCATGACGGCGAAAGAGCGGGTAAGCGTAGTCGATATTGTCACGATACCCATCGTCTAGCGTGAAGGCGGCAAACGGCGCTCCGTTCGCGCTGGCAAGACGGTGAGGCACCTCATCCATAGACGCAAATTCGAATCCAGCATCGCGCGTGCAACGGATCACCGTCTCGAGAAACTCCGGTGTCACACGCAGGGCGCGGTTTGGACCGTAGGCATGCTGCGGCTCACGATTCACGCTGTGGAGCATGAAAATCACACCCCGCCCACGCGTCAGCGGCGTCAGCAGTTTTCCAGCGCCTGAATAATGCATGGCGGACAACACGCCCCGCAGGAAGCGTTTGGAAAACCATCTCATGCAGACACAATCTCATCGTTGCGGCTCGCGACAGAGACCTTCCGTGGGTCGAGCTGCGGCGGTTGCACGCCTAACCATTCCCTATCTGTTTCGCTCTCTTGCAGAGCAGGCTGCACGCCCTCAAAGACAGGGTCGGATTGGGATGATGCTATCGTGTATGAAGCGCGCGAGCCCTTGATCAACGCTCGCGTCAAAACAAGACCGAGCCCGAAAAACAACGTTGCAAACCCGGCGGCAACGCTCGATGCCGTCTTCTTTGGAAAAACCGGCGTCGCGGACGGACGAGCCCACGCCATGACCTGCGCTTCAACCGGCAAGGCTTTTGAAGCCACCCGCGCGCGGGTCGCTTCAAACTGTGACTGCAATCGCTCAAGCTCGGAGCGTTTCGATTTGGCCGCCGCTTCCAACTGTTTGAGGCGGACATCGTCGGGACTTTGTTTGACGATCCGCGCTTTAATCTCTTCGACCTTGGACGCCAAAACGTTTCTACGCTGGCGCGCGACAACCGCTTCCTTCTCAAGGCTCCGCACAACCTTCTCGACCTCGCGGCCGATCTGCCGCTTCAAGTTGGCCAAGTCCGCATCCATCTGGCGCATGCGCGGATGACCAGGCAAAAGCGTTGCTGACAACTCGGCATGTTGCCGCTGAGCCCGAACACGGCTTTGCACCAAGCTTTGAATGAGCGGGGACTTCTGCACGTCAGGCAACAATTCAGCAGCACCGGCTCCCATATGCTGACGCGCTGCATCCATGCGTGCTTCAGCCTCGCCGACAAGTGCGGCCGTCTTCGTCAACTCCGCCGACACCTCAGCCAACTGGCGATGATTCAGATCCGCCGACGTCTCGCCGAGTGCAAAAATGTTGGCCTCACCACGAAACGCCCGCGCAGCCTGTTCCGCTTTTGCCACCTCGGACGCGAGCTCGTGGATCTGCGGCTTTAACAACGCCACAACCGAGCCATTCTCCTCAAGCGTTCGCGACGACAGTGTTTCGCTGTAGGTCTTCACCAGCCTGTTGGCGATCGCCGCCGCGCGGTCCGCGTCAACGGACGATACACGCACGGTAATGGTGCGGCTCTCTTTGGGAGAAAACACCTGTAGTTTCTCTCCAAACTCCGTGAGCACCCGGTCCATGTCACCTTCGTTGGGCTTCGGCACGCCCACACCCAGCTCCAGCCACCAAGCTGACCAGGCATCCACCGGCCCCAAAGCGCTGTTGAACTCGCGCACTTGCGTCAACGTCATGTCCTTGGCGATTGTCTCAGCAAGGTCCGGTGATTGGATCGCCGCGATATGCGTATTGATCGCCTCACGGTCCATGCGCACGGAGACATCACTGCCCAGCTGATCTCGCGACGGCTCCGCGAAGGGATTGGGCTGGCTGCGGGCATTGATGACGAGCTGTGCCTGAGCCGAATAGACAGGCGCCATCGATGACAGCAGCCAATAAGTCGCCCCGCCCGCCAACGCACCCAGCGCAATGAGCCAGATCAGGCTACTGCGGACGGACCGCCAAACCCGCGACAGGTCGATGCTGTCCGGAGATGCTGAGTGCGGAAGAGCCATGCTTAGAATCGATTTCAATGTGTATCCGTAGGGAGACGATGCGCATACGCCCGTAACGAAACACTTAACCGCCCCATGACGGGACAAGCGTTAGTCTTTGTTAAGACCATCAGCCTACAAGTGAGTCTGACCGCCCTTGCCGCAAGATTCGCTAATGTCTTCGAAGAGATGCCTATCCGCCCTGCTTCTTGTCCTCGCGCTTCCGCTTTGCGGTTGCGCCGACAATTTTGCGCTGGCGCAGTACCGGGGCTTGCTCGTGGACGAAGACTTTGACCAAGTCGCTCCTGCCCATGTCGAGCCAGTGGCTGCCGAGCCGACTTTTGAACGCGTGCAAGGCCCGTACTTGTTGGATAC
>JBGTSB010000007.1:0-84077 GCA_041940525.1 Hyphomicrobium sp. | reverse complement strand
GTCTGCGCATATTCGTCTACGGCCAGCCAAGCCTATCTCGCGGATACACCGTGGAGCATGATGGCTACGTCTCGGTGCCCTTGATAGGCCGCCTTAGAGCCCGCGGACGCACGCCAAAACAGGTGGAACAGGCCATCATGGCCGCGCTGGCCGAGGACTTCATTCGCGACCCCCACGTTACCGTCGACATCCTGCAAAACCGACCATTCTTTATCCTTGGCGAAGTCCGCACCGCTGGAAAATACCCCTACGTATCGGGCATGACCGTCGAAACAGCCGTGGCGATCGCAGGCGGCTATTCGGAACGCGCATCAGCTGAAACATTCCGGCTTACACGAACTATTAACGGGGTAATGCGTACACTGGAAGTGCCGGCGGACTTCGTCGTCCGGCCGGGAGATACCGTGTTCGTGTACGAACGCTTCTTCTAGAGAGCTTTCGCCCAATGGCTTTTGCCAAAGAGGTCCACCAGCCGTTCCCTCCGGTTGGACAGCCCAGCGGTGGTCTTGCGTACCTAACGCCGCTGGCTACTCCTCGTCCCCGCATCTTGCATTGTTTGCGGGCACCTGTCGGCGGTCTCTTTCGCCACGTTTTAGATCTGTCTGCCGAGCAAGCCGCGCGCGGTCATGCCGTGGGAATTCTCGCAGACCGAGAGACGAGCGACGCGCTGACGGCTTCAAAGCTTGCGAAGATCGCGTCAAAACTCGAACTCGGAATCACGCTGGTACCCATGCACCGCGCACCTGGCCTCGGCGACACCGCCGCCACATGGTCGGTCTTCAGAGCCGCGAGGCGATTGGGCGTAAACGTGTTGCACGGACACGGCGCCAAGGGCGGGCTCTACGCCCGTTTGGCAGCCGGCATGGCCCGCTTCATGGCGGCGGGCCGAACCACGTCTTTCTACACTCCCCACGGCGGAAGCCTCCACTACGCGCCAACGTCTATTCAGGGCCGGCTAATCGCGGCTGCCGAGCGTGGCCTGTCCCATTTGACGGATGGCTTGATCTTCGAAAGCCAGTACGCCGCTGGCGTTTTCGCACGGCGTTTTGGTCAGCCGGGCTGTTCGGCGCAAACGATCGCAAATGGGCTCCAACCCGCCGACTTCGCACCCCATGAACCACATGCCAATGCCGCCGACTTCGTTTTCGTGGGCGAGTTACGTCAGCTGAAAGGCGTTGATGTCTTGCTGCAAGCACTCGCCGCTCTCAACAAGCAGCAGCCCGTGCGCGCCATCATCGTCGGGGACGGGCCAGACGCGAACGCCTTCAAGGCACAAGCGCGAGACCTGGGACTAGGCCATGACACCGTTTCGTTCCCCGGCGCCCGCGCGGCCCGCGAGGCCTTTGCCATGGGCCGCTGCCTCGTCCTGCCCTCACGCGCTGAAAGCCTGCCCTACGTCATCCTTGAGGCTGCCGCGGCCGGGCTACCGCTCATCGCCACCAACGTTGGCGGCATCCCAGAGATCGTCAAAGGTTCTGACACGCAGCTCGTACCCGCTGACGATGTGGCCGGCCTGCACGACGCGATGCTCGCATTCCTCAGCGATCCCAAAAGCGCCAAACACCGTGCGGAAGCGCTTCGTAACATCGTCCATTCCCGCTTCAGCGTGGAAACGATGGCCCGTGACGTGCTCAAGTTCTACGCAAGCGCATTAAGCAGGCGCTAACCATAATACGTCGTTATTCTGTCTTCTGTGTATTCGTATACGGTTTATAGCCGTCCTATCGGTAGTCTGTTGGCATACCTTCACTGTAGTGCCGATGTGACTTAATGAGCCTCCAAGCCGATACAGCTCACCCTTTGAAGCTAGATGCCATCGCCGAACCGACTGGACAAAGTGCTGGCCTGGTTCCGCCGGAACTCGTTCGCGCAGGCGTCAGACTTACTGAAGGGCTGCTCACCATTGCCGCCGGGCTTATCACCGCGGCGATCTTTGCCATACCTACACTGCCCGCGATCGCCTTAAGCCTCGTGACGGGGCTGCTGACAGTCGTCGCCTTCGAAGTTTCCGGCCTCTACCGCTCTTCGCTATTCCCTAAGCCGTTGGAAGCCGCGCCCCGGCAGCTTGGCGCCTGGCTTGCCAGCTTCGCCATCGTCGTCGCTGCCTTGCACGTGTTCAACCTGGCCGAACCCGTCACACGCCCGTGGTTCATTGCGTGGGGCCTCTCCGGGCTCATGGGCCTGGCTCTAGCCCGCGCTATACTAAGCGCGCTCGTTCGCCATCTCGCCCGCGTAGGCGCCCTCTATCGCCGGGCCGTCATCTACGGAGCCTCGAACGTTACTGTTGATCTCGTACGAGCACTGGAAGCAGACATAGCGAGCGACATCCGCATAGCCGGCATCTTTGATGATCGCGCCGACGATCGCGTGCTCGATAACATTCACAGCTACAAGCGTCTTGGAAAGCTGGAAGACCTGATCGGATTTGCCCGAACGACACGGGTCGACCTTGTCATCGTCGCATTACCGGTCGCAGCCGAGAAACGCCTAGCGAGCGTAGTCGACGCCTTGTCGATCCTGCCCATCGACGTCAAGCTCCCCGCCAACAGCACCGTCATCCGCTTCGCGCCGCGCATCTATTCCCACGTCGGCACCGTCGCCATGATCGACCTTTGGGATAAGCCGATGACCGACTGGGGCTGGATAACCAAGGCCGTACTCGACAAGACGATAGCAGCAGCAGCCATCCTCACGCTCGCCCCAGTGATGGCCGCCGTCGCAATCGCCGTGAAGCTAGAGAGCAAGGGGCCAGTCCTTTTCCGCCAGCGACGCTACGGCTTCAACAACGAGCTGATCCAAGTCTACAAGTTCCGTTCCATGTACGTGGATCAAGCCGATGCCAAGGCCAGCAAGCTCGTCACTCGCAACGACCCACGCGTCACGCACGTCGGACGCTTCATTCGCAAGACAAGTCTCGATGAACTGCCACAGCTGTTCAACGTCATAGCCGGCGGGCTCTCACTCGTCGGCCCGCGACCGCATGCCCTCCAGGCCAAAGCTGCAGGCCGTCTCTACGATGAAGCAGTCGATCGCTACTTTGCACGCCACAAAGTCAAACCCGGCATCACCGGCTGGGCGCAAATCAACGGATGGCGCGGCGAAACGGATACGCGTGAGAAAATCGAAAAGCGCGTCGAGTTCGATCTGCAGTACGTTGAGAACTGGTCTCCACTGTTTGATCTCTACATTCTGCTGCGAACACCGTTGTCATTGCTAAACACCGAAAACGCGTACTAGGCCTGCTGGGATGACAGTGAGCATTGCCAGCCCGAATGCCATGGCCAGCGGATCGACAACCAGTCTGGCACACCGGCTCGTGCTCTGGATCGTGTTCGCCGCGTTCGCCCTGTCAGGCCTCGTGTTCACCGAACCGGCGCCCGTCGATGCCCTGATGCTAGGCCTCTGCGTGCTCTTGCCAGCCACCGGGCTCGTAGCGATCCAACCACTCACGACGGGCTATCTCAGCGCCTGGCTGATCGTAGCAGCCGGCGGGATCGCCGCCTGCTTAGCCTCAACGGACTTTACTGACTCAACCAAGTTCACCGCCGTTTCGATCTACCTTTCCGTCTCGTCCTTCGTTCTTGCGGCCTTCGTAACAAAATCGCCAGAACGGCACGTGCGCCTCATCTTCAACGGCTACCTCACGGCAGCACTGCTGACGGCAAGCCTCGCAGTGGCCGGCTACTTCGCGCTTGTTCCCGGCAGTTACGACCTCTTCACCAAATTCGGACGCGCCGCCGGAACGTTCAAGGATCCAAACGTCTTCGGCAGCTTTCTCGTGCTCCCCGCTGTCTATGCGCTGCACCTGGCGCTCGAAAAACCGCTGCACCGGGCAAGCCTGCCGTTGGCGATGTTCGGTTTCTTATCCTTCGCCGTCTTCTTGAGCTTCTCACGCGCTGCCTGGGGCCTCTTGGCAATTTCCGTTGCAGGCTTTGCCTATCTCCAAGCCGTAACGACACCGAACCTTTCAAAACGCATCAAGATCACAGGCCTAGCGGCACTCGGACTTATGGTCGCCACCGCCGGTATTATGGCGGCACTGCAAAGCGAGACGGTTTCCGAACTGCTAGCAGAACGCGCGAGCCTGACCCAAGCTTACGATGTTGGCCCGCAAGGCCGTTTCGGTGGACAGCTAAAGGCAATCCATTTGATCCTCGACAATCCCTTTGGCATCGGCGCTCAGGAGTTCGTCAGCCACCATCACGACGAGGAAGTCCACAACGTGTATCTTTCCATGATGCTCAAGGCTGGTTGGGCAGGTGGCGCGGTCTACAGCCTTATCGTGCTGCTCACACTCATCTTGGGCTTCCGCCACGCGTTCTTACGCTCTGCCACGGCGGCCCATTTCCAAATCGCATACGTTTGCTTTGCCGCCATCGCGCTGGAAGGGTTGATCATAGACAGTGACCACTGGCGCCACTTCTATCTGCTGCTCGCAATCCTTTGGGGCTTGATGGCGGCCCAATCCGTCCATACCGAACGCCCTGTTCCTGGCGGGACAGCGTAAGCGGCGCCGCAACGGTAATTCTCCAGGCATAGAATTCACGCCAGGGAAGACCGACGCCATGACCGCGAAATCACAAAGCTTTACGATTGAAGGTGGCAGCACGGGTGTGCTCTTGTTGCATGGGCTATGCGGTACGCCTACCGAAATGCGCTACGTTGCCAATGCCTTGGCGCGCGAGGGGCACACAGTTTATTGCCCGCAGCTGGCCGGCCATTGCGGCAGCCAGGAAGCCCTCAAGGAAACGACCTGGCGCGACTGGATGCGTTCAGCCGAACTGGCTTTGGAAGAGCTGCGCAAGACCTGCTCAACCATCATCGTCGGCGGCCTGTCCACCGGCGCCCTGCTCGCACTCAAGCTCGCAGCGGACCGCCCGGAACATGTGCATGGCCTGGCTCTGTTCACCCCGACGCTCTGGCTCAACGGCTTCCAGATCCCCTGGTACATGCGGTTCTTCCGCTTGGTCACCTACAAGCCGTTCGCCCATCTATTCCGCTTCAGCACGCCGGATGGGTTCGGCATTAAGGATGACCGGATCCGGGAATTCATCCGTAACGCTGGCGGCAAGAATGGCGCGCCGACAGTACCTGTCTACATTCCCGGCGGTGCCGCGCTGGAACGCTGGCGCCTGGCTAAGACTGTTAAGGGCCTGCTGAAGCGTGTGACCCAGCCGGCGATCATCCTCCATCCGCGTAAGGATGATTACGCCCAGCTGAACAACGCATTCTATTTACAGAAGAATATGGCTGGAACGGTGGAACTAGTGGTTCTTGACGATAGCTATCACCTGATCACTATTGATCGGCAGCGCCACATCGTCGTTGACCGCACACTGTCGTTCGCTCAGCGCCTCTTGCAGAGCCTTCAGAAACCAAGCCGCCAAGCCCAGCCAGTGCGCCCACTGGCGGTGGCTGCCGGCTAGCAAGCCTCTAACCTACTGACAAAACGAGATTTTCAAATTTTTTCGAGGTTGTACCGCCAGGAACAGCTTGGAGCGGTGAATGGGAGCATTCTCACAGTCAAGCAACAAACGGCGGCATCAAGTCCACCGGGTTGCTCCTTCGAAATCGAACCCAATGGAGAGACTGCTATGAAAAAGACAATCCTTTCAGTACTGGCCGCCGTTGCAACCGCTGCCGCTGCCTCGACCTCTTTCGCACCCACCGCTGAAGCCGGTGGTGTACGCCTCGGATTTGGCGTACCGCTGGGCGCTTTCATGGCCACGCAGCACTCACGTGACTATGACCGTAGCTACAAGCGCCGCTCTTACAAGAAGAGCCGCCGCAACGCATCGCGCAAGGCAGTTCAGGCCCGCAAGGCACGCAAAGCACAGGCAGCAGCAGCAGCACGCCGCGCAAAGGCACGCGAACGCGAACTCGCCAAGGCAAAGGCTGACGCCGCCGAAGCACGTGCTGAACTTGCAAAGCTGAAGAAAGCTCAGGAAGCTAACGAGCAAGCCAAGGCCGAAAATGCTAAGCAGAAAAAGATCGCAGCTGTTGAAACGACGGCAACTGAAGACGTGAAGCAGGTTGACGAAGTCAAAACTGTGAAGTCAGACGAACTTGTTGAGAAGAAAGCCGATGAAGAACCGGTCAAGACCTCCAACAAGCGCGACTGCAAGAAGTTCATTCCTGCCGTTGGCGTCACGATCTCTGTCGGTTGCTAACCTTCAGCACCGGAACAGGTAAGTGGCACGCGACGAAACGGACATAAACCTCTACTATTAACCGGCCGTATCGTGCCGCAACCTGGGACAAAACACTATGCAGTCCACGAACGAAGGAGACCTGGTTCCGGAAGCTGGCAAAGGTGTCAGAAAACCCAAACGGGTAAAGATGGCCCCCAAGCTGGCTTACCGGAACCTTTTTCATGACCGGCTTAGCTTATTTGTTACGCTGATCGGTATCGTATTTTCAGTCGTGCTCGTCGCCATTCAGTGCGGGCTTTACCTGGGATCAGAGCGGACCATTGCCGCCGTGATTGACCAGGCCGATGCTGACCTCTGGGTCGTTCCCATTGGCACCAAGAGCTTCGACGACGCCTCGCTCCTGACTGGCCGCGAAAAATACGCGGTTCTATCCACCCCCGGCGTGAAAAGCGTCGAAGAATTGGTCATCGGCTTCGCCGGCTGGCGCAAACCGGACGGCGGTAAGAAGGCCTTCATTCTCGTCGGCTCAGATTGGCAGAACGGCGGGTTGGCCCCTTGGAACATCATCGAAGGCAGCTTGGCTGATTTGGATACGCCCAATTCGGTCGCCATCGACAAGTCCTACTTCCCAGACCTCGGCATTGACGAGCTCGGCCAAAGCGCGGAGATCAATAACTCCCGCGTCACAGTCGCCGCGGTCACCAAGGGCATCCGCTCATTCACGACGCTGCCTTACGTATTCACGTCCATCGGGCGAGCACGCCAACTGGTTGGCGCAAAAGCCGAGCAGGCCTCGTACGAACTCGTCAAGCTTCAGCCTGATGCGGATATCGAACAAGTCCAGGCGGATTTACAAGCGCGCCTGCCCGACGCTGAAGTCCTCAAGCACGCTGAGTTCCGCGATCGCAGCCTCAAGTACTGGCTATTCAAAACCGGAGCAGGTGGCGCACTCATCGCTGGTGCCGGCTTAGGGATCATCGTCGGCGTCGTCATCGTCGCGCAGACTCTGTACTCCTCCACCAAGGACCACTTGAACGAGTTTGCGACGCTGCGCGCACTGGGTGCCTCCGCTGGCTACATCATTGCGGTCATTCTGATCCAAGCCATTCTCTCGGCGCTGATCGGATACGCGGCAGGGATATCGCTCAGCTTACTGGCGATCCTAGCAACGCAAAAGACAACCCTTATGGTGGTCATGACGCCGAAACTGGCACTCTACCTGCTCGCTCTCACGATCGGCATGTGCGTCATCGCTGCAATATCGGCCATCTTCAAGGTGACCCGTATTGACCCGGCAGGAGTGTTCAGCCGCTAAAGCTTGGCTCACCCCGAAAAAAGTAAAAGCCTGGCGTTCTTCGCAACGCCAGGCTCTTTGCATTCCAGCAACCTTGGATCAGCTGTAGTGCCGATCAATCGTCGAACCAGAACAAAGATGGCGGACGCGCATTGGGGCGAAGCCGAAAACGGTACAACTCGCCATTGGGAGCGCGCCGATAGATCCACCGCTTATTGTCAATCGGGAAGCCCTGTCCATCGTACCGGGGCTTTGGCTTATAGACGACCTTTTTGAGCCGCTCATTTTCCCGCTTTAGAGCAAGGGCCGGATCGCGCGCGGCGATTTTCTTTAGCGACTTGCCGTTCAACGCATCTGCCACACGCTTGTCGTGAGCGTAGATGTCTTTCAGCGACTGGACCTTTCCATCCTCATCGGCCACCAGTGTGAAATAGACGTTATGCACACGAACCGGATTGTTCAGGTCAACCTGATATGTCCCGCGCTTCTTTAGCTGTTCGGCCACTTCATCCGCCTTCCAACCAGCAGCCTGCTCAAGGATAACTTCTGCAAACCGTTGCGGGTCGCGAACACGGATACAACCATGGCTAAACGTGCGCTGTTTGGACTTGAACAGGTGCTTGGACGGCGTGTCGTGCATGTAAACAGCATGGTGGTTCGGGAAAATGAACTTCAACTTGCCCAGCGGATTTCCGCTACCCGCACCCTGCACGATCGGCACGGAACGGATGTCCACCTTGTTCCAATTGTATCGCGTCGGCCGAATGGTTTTCCCACCGGCTGTAATACGCATGTTCTTTCGGCGCAAAACGTCCAAGTCACCTCCGCGCAAACGCGGTAACAGATCCCGAATCTTGATTGATTCCGGCACGCCCCATTCAGGATGGAAAATGACGTGCGTCATCTCATCTGAAAAAATGGGAGTCTGCGTTTTAGCCTTGCCGACGACAATACGCTCTTCGTGTATCACGCGACCGTTCTTCATCACTCGCGTTTCAAACTCAGGCAGGTTGTTCCAAACGTGCAGGCTACCGAGCTCACTCGGCACCCAGCGCCAACGCTCCATGTTGACGACGTACTTCTCAAGAAGCGCCTTTTGTTTCTTCGACCCTACCTGAAATGGCTTAGACAGTTCGGCGCGGACCTCGTCATCAATCTCACGCTTCCGGCCATATCCGCGATTGCGCATAAAGCGGCGCACCGCGCGCAGAAGGCGGCGGTCTACACGGTTCATGCGCTTGCGGGACGTCTTCACGCCCAAGCGTTCGCGGATCAGAACGACATCCGGGCTGCGGGCGCCATTCTTTAGAACAGGTCCCGCGGGGATCTCGATCGTGCGCATGCCAGCACCATTGCGAGCCTGGACATAGCCCCGGCGCAGCGCTTCAAACTGCGGGTGCTGTGGATGGAACTTGGCGATTGCCGTTTCCACGTCGCGATTTGCAACGATGGCGTTCATCACCTGACCAGCATAAACAACAGGACTGGGCTTTTGATCCAGCCAAAGGCTGAGCTGCTTGGGATCTTCTATGCGCCCACCCCGAGCATCGTAAGCATAACGGGCAAACGCCAGCGAGATATCAACCTCAGCCGCGGCAATATCCGCGCGCTCCGAGTTCCGATCCAGCATCTCTGGAACGGCATAATCGCTTGGATCAAGGCCATACTCATCCGCTGTCTGCAGAAGACGAACCGCTTCCCAGCCACGCGGCAGATATCCAGCCTCATGAGTCCACACAGGACGCGCGTCAGACATCCTGTAGAAACCATTGAGCTCCGAAAGCCAGTGACGGACCTGATCGTCATTGTCCAGCGCCTGGCGCTTTTCGATTTCTTCGACAATGCTGGACAACAGCGGCGGCTGAGCAACCTCAGCAACACCGGCTGATGGCCCAACCATCGCGAGCGACGGCGCTTCGGCCTTACGGTCCGCAGATGCCCCCGTCTCACCATCCGTGACGGTCGCAACCTCAACCTGCGCTTGAACAGCGCTTGCCGCAATGGTCAACGCCAAAGCGGCGGCAATTCCCGTTTGCCAAAATCTCACAACGAACTCCTTACGACTCTCTATCAAGGCGGGGCTGTGCCCTTGGTTCCGTCTTCCCACGAAAATAGAAAGATTTTGTTGTGGTTACCCGATTTTCTTTACCTCAGAGCGAAGACAATAGTCTGCCCCTGCCCGTCACAAAACACTTGTTTCCGAGCAGCTGAGCCGCGCCATCGTGCCATCACCGCTCCAATAACATCAAAGCCCGGCGCTGGGCCGCGCCGGGCTTTGGTTGCATAAGCTTAGCTAAGCGGCAGGCCCGCTTATGGTCAAGTCTGAAACCCTCGGACTTATCCGCACTTATCGAGTGCGAGTTTCCGGCGTTTGAGAGCGGCTTGCCATTGCTGAGGCGAGGCTGAGCCACACCAGGACAGATGACCCTTCGGATCAGGGTTCCAATCCGGTCCCGTAAAGCCACAGTTCTTGGCCACATTCTCGCGTTGCTGTTGCAGCGCGAGTTTCGCATACATTTCGCAGTTGGCCTGAGCCAGCGCGGAGGAGGGTGCCGCCGCTATGACAGCAAGACCAACAATGGCCATTCCTGCGTTCATCCAGCACTTAGTTTTCAACATGATCCTCTCCGGGGCCGGTTCCAGCTCTCATACTGGTTAGATTATGGGTTGAGAGTGTAGCTGTGTACATATGAACCCGCACTGAATGTGACATAGACCAGCCGTTCACCGTCTCTGACCTCTCGCGGAACCCAGCATTGCCAAACCCAACCTTAGCAGAAGCCCAGCGTCTGTTGGAGACGCTGTTCGGATACAAAGCGTTCCGCACACATCAGGGGCCCATTATCGAGGCCGTACTGAACGGACGGGATGCTTTGGTGCTGATGCCGACGGGCGGCGGAAAATCCCTGTGTTATCAAATTCCAGCCCTCGCCCGGGATGGCACAGGTATCGTTGTTTCCCCGCTTATAGCCCTCATGCACGATCAGGTGGAGGGCCTGCGGGCCGCCGGTGTCAACGCGGCCTTTCTGAATTCCACGCTGGACTGGCGCGAACAAGGCGCGGTGGAAGACCAACTCGCCTCTGGCCAGCTGGACCTCCTTTATGTCGCTCCGGAGCGGCTGGTGCAGGAGCGCACGCTCGCCTTGTTGTCCCGCGCCGACATCTCCCTCTTCGCAATCGATGAAGCTCACTGCGTTTCCCAATGGGGGCACGACTTCCGGCCGGAATACCGCCAGCTCAAGATCCTTGCCGAACGCTTCCCTCAGATCCCGCGGCTGGCTCTCACCGCAACGGCCGACGAACGAACCCGAGCCGAAATCACGACCGAACTTTGCCTGGACCAGGCCGAACGCTTCATCGCCAGCTTCGACCGGCCGAACATCCGCTACACAATTGCCGAAATGGGCTCAATGAGCGCGCGCGAACAGCTTTGGCGCTTCATCGATCAAGAGCACCCGGCAGATGCCGGCGTCGTCTATTGCTTGTCGCGGCGTGCAGTCGAAGAAACAGCCGCCTGGCTAACCCGAAAAGGCCGCAAGGCCCTCGCCTATCACGCCGGACTTGAGGCGCCAGTCCGCCGCGCGGCCCAGGACGCGTTTCTGCGGGAAGACGGCGTCATCGTTGTGGCGACGATCGCCTTCGGCATGGGCATCGATAAACCGGACGTCCGCTTTGTCGCCCACCTCAATCTGCCCAAGTCGATCGAGTCCTATTACCAGGAAACCGGACGTGCTGGACGCGACGGAGAGCCAGCGAACGCTTGGATGGCCTACGGACTGCAGGACGTCATCCAACTTCGCCAATGGATCGCGCAGTCGGAAGGCAGCGAGACGTACAAGAAGGTTCAACGCGGCAAACTCGATGCACTCATCGGCCTCGCCGAAATGACGGGATGCCGCCGCCAAGCCCTACTCTCCTACTTTGGCGAACACCGCACAGAGCCGTGCGGCAACTGCGACAACTGCCTCTCACCGCCAAAGACCACCGACGGCACGGTGGACGCCCAGAAAGCGCTCTCGGCCATCTATCGCACGGGACAAGGCTTCGGCGCTGGCTACGTCATCGACGTCCTTTGCGGAAAGACCAACGACCGGATTGATCGCAACGGCCACACCACGCTGTCGGTCTTCGGCATCGGCAAGGATACAGACCCAGCCGTTTGGCGTTCGGTATTCCGGCAGCTCATAGCGGCCGGCTTTTTGACCGGCGACGACGAGGGACACGGAACGCTACAGCTGGCAGACAAGGCACGCCCCCTCCTGCGCGGCGAAGTCACGTTCCAAATGCGCCTCCCAAGCAAGCCGCCCAAAGCCTCCAGCTCCGGCCGCCGCTCAAAGAGCTCAATTGTTGAAACGCTATCGGCTGACGACCAAAATCTGTTCGAGGCACTCAAAGCGTTGCGCTTGCGTTTGGCAACGGACCAGAAAGTCCCGCCCTACGTCATCTGTCACGACAAAACACTCGCCGAACTTGCCACCAAGCGTCCCACGTCTAAAGACGAACTGCACGCCATCACGGGACTCGGCGACGGTAAAATCAAACGCTACGGCGAAGCCCTGCTACAAACGATCGGCGCGTTCAAAACCCACCCCTTGCTACAAAATCGCTTAGCAGCCACCGTCAATCAAACGCTCGCGCTCCACCTGCAAGGCTTTGACGCCGACGCCATCGCAGCTCAACGAAGGCTGGAGACCGGAACCATCTGGGGCCATTTCGCCGAAGCGATTGAAGCTGGACTCATAGAAGCCCGCACCGTTCTGCCACTCGACGACGCCGACATTGACGAAATTCACGCCGCATTTGAAGAAACCGGGACGCTCGACAGCGGCAAGCTAGGCCCGGCTCACGCAGCGCTCGACGGCCGTTTCGATTACGGTCTTCTCAAATGTGTTCTGGCGGAGTTGGCGTAGCGATGAAGGAACTTTCCAAATTTCTCAGCTACGTCTTGCGGCATGCTCCGGACTCTATTGGCCTTCAACTTGACGCAGAAGGCTGGACCGACGTGGTTGCCCTCATTGAAAAGGCGCAGGCGGCCGGCAAACCAATAGACCACGGCACACTCACTGAAATCGTCGCGACGAGCGACAAAAAGCGGTTCACACTATCGGAAGACGGCAAAAGCATCCGCGCGGCCCAAGGCCATTCGATCGATGTCGATCTCGGCATCGAACCACAAACACCTCCTGATACCCTCTTCCATGGCACAGCTGTCAAATCACTCGGCGCGATCACGACAGAAGGGTTGAAGGCCGGCAAACGCACGAAGGTCCATCTATCTGCCGACGAAGAGACGGCGCGGCGCGTTGGGCAACGCCACGGCAAACCTGTGGTCCTCCTTATCGACACAAAGGCGATGCGCGATCAGGGCTTTCTTTTCTGGCGCGCTGACAACGGCGTCTGGCTCACCGACCACGTTCCACCGCAATTCCTGAAGGAAACGAGCTCTTAGCTCTGCGCGAGCCTTTGCAGCAGCACCGATTTCTCTGCAATCGTCTGCTCGTCCCAGGCGGCGACGTTGGAAGACACTAGGTTCGCTTCCGACTTCAAGATCACGCCATCCGACAAGATGCGCAGCCCATTGGCCCGCAGCGTTTCGCCCGTCGATGTGATGTCCACGATCAACTCCGCCGTACCAGCCGCAGGCGTACCCTCGGTCGCTCCCAGGCTTTCAACGATCCGGTAGCTGCTCACGCCCTTACCCGTAAAAAAGCGGCGCGTGATGTTCAGATACTTCGTCGCGACCCGCATAGGACGGCCATGAATCCGCCGGAAGGCAGCGGAAACTTCATCCAGCTCGCTCATCGTCGTGACATCAAGCCAACTCGCAGGAACGGCGGTGACGACATCCGCGTGTCCGAACCCAAGCCGCTTATCGAATGTAACTCGAGTATCCGCATCCGACATCGTCTCGCGCACCAAGTCTTCGCCGGTGATGCCGATGTGAACGCGGCCATCCTGAAGATACGTCGCAATCTCGGAGGCGGAAATAAACGCGACCTCAATGGCGGGCATTTCGCAAATCTCACCACGATAACCGCGGGCATGGCCGGTTTTGCGCAGCGTCAGCCCAGCGTCTTGGAACAAGGCCTGACAGCGCTCCATCAAACGGCCTTTAGAGGGCACGGCTAAGATCAGCTTCGCGCTCATGCCCCCGCCCCCGTCGAGTTGATCGCAGCGAGCAAACGTTCGGTGTGTATTGCTGCACCCACTGCCGGCACGTTCTTTGGCGCACCAACCGCCTTGAGCAGACTGTCGTACCGTCCACCACCCGCAACTGGGCTGGCAGCACCCAACTGCGGCAGAACAATTTCAAAAACAAAGCCAGTGTAATATTCCAGGTTGCGGCCGAAGTTGGCGCTGAACTCAGCCTGTTCGACGCTGACGCCAGCGGCACGCAACATGCTTAGCCGTTCGGCAAACGTGTCGACGGACGCTTGCATTTGCTTTCCTGCCTTATCAGCAATGGCGCGAAGCCGGTCCGGCGCCTTCGTCGCGGGCAATGTGATACCAGCATACGTTTCAATCAAAGCAGCGCTTTCCGCGGCCAACGGCGGAGCTTTCAAGTCAGCAGCAATCCAAGTGAGACTTTCGGTGATCTCAGCCAGCGTGCGCGTGCCGGAGACATCAATGCCTTGCGCGTCGAGATAATCGCCGACCTGCGATTGCGCGGCCTCGGCATTCTCTAGATTGAGCGAGGAGACAAGCGCCCGGCGCTCCGCATCCAGCGACTGCCCGGTCCCGTCGACCAAACGTTTCAACTCCGCGCGAAAAATATCCGGCCGCCAAAAACGATGAACTAGCAGCTGACGCCAGCGCTCTGGCATTTCCAAGGACGCAAGCAAAGCCCGGAACAAGCCGAGATCACCAATCCGCAGCTGCCAGTTCTGAAGTCCCGCCGCGCGTAAAGCCTGGATAATGAGCGCAACCGTTTCGGCGTCCGCGCCTTCGCGAGCCTCGTCGCCAAAGTTTTCGATGCCGGCCTGGCGAAACTCTCGCGGATGGGTCGCATCGCCGCCCTGAGGCTGAAAGCGAAAGGCCGTGCCGTTATAGCAATACTTGGCGGGCGTGCGCGCGGAGGCATCACGCTCCAGGTGCAAACGGCACGCAGGCACAGTGAGGTCGGGCCGCAAGCACAGTTCATTCCCGTCCGGATCGGAGAACACATATGTGCGCGCACGCAAGGCCTCACCGATAACATCCAGAAAGTAATGCGCGGGCTGGATCATCGCAGGGGCCACAGCTTCGTGACCGGCTGAGATGAAGGTTGAGATCAACACCTGCGCCTGCCGCTCAAGCGCGGCGAACGCTTTTGCGGTTTCAGCAACCATGCCTACGCCTGCCCTTCATCCGTGCCGCTATATCGCGCAACGATCTCAGACACGGCCTGCACCATGTCATCCTCGCTAACGGTAATCTGTGCAGGACGCGCTTCCTTCCACTCCTTGTTGTCCTTGATCGCGGCGGCGGCTTTCGCACCCTCGATGAGATCCTTGATCGTCACCTCACCCTTCTCGCGCTCATCCGACCCTTGAATGATGACGCACGGCGAGCCGCGCTTATCCGCGTACTCCAGCTGACGGCCGAACTTTTTCGGATTGCCAAGGTAGAGTTCCGCGCGGATGCCCGCATCACGCAAGCGCTTCACCATCGCCTGATAGGCCGGAACCTGATCCTTATCCATGACGGTTACAACAACGGGACCAACCGCCTTCGCCTGAGACTTGCCGATCGCGGCCAGGGCCGCCTGCAAGCGCGAAACGCCAATCGAAAAACCAGTCGCCGGAACCTTCTGGCCTAAAAAGCGCTCAACGAGCCCATCGTAGCGGCCACCGCCACCAACCGAACCAAACCTCGCCAGCTGGCCATCTTCGTTCTTTGCTTCAATCAAAAGCTCGGCTTCAAACACGGGACCGGTGTAATACTCCAAGCCCCGAACGACTGATGGATCAATACAGATGCGATCGGCCTCATAGCCGGCCGCATTCACCAGCTTGGCAATACTGTCCAATTCATCGAGGCCGGACTTACCGATCTCCGTCTTGTCAAAAAGCGCTCGCAGTTTCTCGACCGTCTCAACGCCTGTGCCAGCCTCGCCAGCGTTCACATAACTCAGAACGGTCTCAACGGCGGCATCATCAAGACCGGCACCCTTTGTGAAGTCACCGCTCTCATCCTTGCGGCCCGGCCCCAACAGCTGACGGACACCCTCTTCCCCGAGACGGTCAAGCTTGTCGATGGCGCGCAAAACCGTCAGCCGTTGCCCGGCGTTATCTTCACCGCCAATGCCGATCGTCTCCATCACGCCATCGAGCACTTTGCGATTGTTCACCTTGACGACGTATTGCCCGCGCTCAAGACCCAGCGCTTCAAGCGTGTCCGCCGCGAGCATGCACATCTCAGCGTCAGCAGCCACGCTTTCAGCACCAACGGTGTCGGCATCAAACTGCGTGAATTGACGGAACCGGCCAGGGCCAGGCTTTTCATTCCGGTAGACCGACCCCGTGGCGTAGCGGCGGAACGGTTTCGGCAGCGTCTCAAAGTTCTCGGCCACATACCGTGCGAGCGGCGCGGTCAGGTCATAGCGCAGCGACACCCACTGCTCGTCCTCTTCCTGGAACGAGAACACACCAGCGTTGGGCCGGTCTTGATCGGGAAGAAACTTGCCGAGCGCATCCGTATACTCGAACGCCGGGGTCTCCAGCGGCTCGAAGCCATACCGTTCGTACACGCCGCGGATCGCATCCAGCATCGCGCGGTTCTCGCGCAGTTCCGCCGCTTCAATATCCCGCAAGCCTTTCGGCAAGCGCGCCGTGGGCCGTTTCGGCCCGCTCTTTTTTGTCTTAGCCATCGAAATTCAAATGAGTTGCAGAGGCGCACAAGCGCCGCCGTATTGCTTTGCGCGCCTTATATCCGTCCCGTCCGGCATGGTCGAGACTTACCAGGGCAAGTCGCGGGAAATACTGGCCGGACTAGTCGAAAAGCGATGTGAGAGAGAATGTCGAAGCCACGATCACCGGCGGAGCTTCCGCGACCTGCGGATAAGGCTCGTCGATATAGACGTTCACGCCGGTCGTCCGCCCCGCTTTGATCAAGCCGGAAACATATGTCCAGCCTTTCGGCTCCAAGCCAAGACAGGCCTCCGACATCTCACCCTTCAGCCGCACGTGAATGGCAATGTTCCCGCGCCTGCGAACCGCGGCCAGCTGCTTTTTGCTGAAGTAGTCCTTGTTATAGAGCTTGCCGAGATAAATCCCGGCGACCATCCGCTTCGTGATCGGCCCGTAACTCACTCTGTGTTTCGGATTAGAGCTGAACGAATACTCACCCGGCGGCAGCGGCCCGATGCCCTTGGCCGCAATACATTCCGGATCTGGATTGTTGCGGCAGACTTCCCGGCCCGATATCGCCCAAGCAATCGTTTGCCAACCCGCATTGGCGTCATCGACGAACAGCCGGCCAGTCGTGATGGAATAGCCAAGCCGGAATTTAGCCATCGAATCCGGAACGGGCCGAACGATATCCTTGAACGGGTTGCATATTTCGCCGCCCGTCAGCTTGCGCAAATAGCCGTTGCGCTTGATCGTCACGAAGTCGACGCCAGGCGCGCAATCCCAGCGCTTTGGAACGCTCATGTTCGCCAGCGTCGTCCCTTTGCTGGCTGACGGTGGCACAGGCGGAGGCCGCGAACGGGCTGGGCTACGCGCCGCCTTTTTTGTCTCAGCGGCCCAAGGCAAAACGTCTTCCGCCTGCGGCTTGCGAGTCGGCGCTGGAATGTCGCCCTCTGGTTGAGGCGTGCGCATTTCCTTCGGTAATGCGGCAATCCGCTTACAGTCCGGGGATAGCTTTGGCGGCTGGATCTGCCTCACGGCCAGCTTACGGGCTGCCAGTGGACTGGCCCCCTGCTCCACGTAGGCTTCAATCAGCGCAGTCTGTACTTCAACCTGCTCTTCAGACAGATCAAAAATACAGTCCTCATAGATCTGATCGCCCATTTTTCCAAAGAAATCGGCAATTTGCGCGGCGGCAGCAGCTGAGTCTCGCGGCGGCGCTTGCGCATGCGCGCCCGTCACGCAGAGCACCAGGCACACTGCCCAAACCGGGAAAATGCCTATGCCGGAGTATCGTTTCATGCTCAGCCGATCATCCCGTCTGATTGGGCTTCAGCGCGGAATAAGACGCGCCCGGGTTTTCCTTGGCCCATCGGTAAGGCGAAACCCTGGCGGAAAGCGAGCGAAATCCGCGTCAATTTGTAGGGCTCGCGACAATATAAAGGCACCGTCACGTCACGCTTCCGGCCTCGGTGGCGGGTGGCCGAAGGGCCGTTTCGCCTCGCTGTAGGTTCGTTCAGCGGGAACCGACACAATCTCACGTTCCGGCCAGCGCAACGCCGACAGCTTGCCGCCGAACACGCAACCGGTGTCGAGGCACAGCGTATTGTTCAGCCATTCCGCATGGGGAACCGGCGTATGCCCGTAAACAACAGCCGCCTTGCCACGATACTCCAAGGCCCAATGATACCGAACTGGCAAACCTGAGGAGTCGCGGATTCCTGCCGTGTCCCCATAGAGGCAAAATTCGCGCACCTGCCCCGAACTGTCCCCCAGCATATCGTCCTTGATGCCGGCATGCGCCACGGCGAGCCGCCCGCCATCAAGCCAGAGATGACTCGGCAAAGCATCGACATAATCGCGAACACGATCCCGGAAGGCGGCCGGCTCTGCCTCGAACTGTTCGATCGTCCGGTCCAGCCCGTGCGTCGGCCGCACGTTGCGGCCGTTCAACCAGCGCAAGAACTTCACGTCATGATTGCCAGGCACACACAGGCCCTGCCCTGCCTCGGCGAACGCCATCACCATACGCAAGACATCCGGTGAGCGTGGACCGCGGTCAACAAGATCACCAACGAACACGACGCGCCGTGCTTCTGGCGCACGCACGTTCACCCTGCGGCCGTTGAATGAAACCTCGTACCCCAGCCGCTCAAGCAGAGACTCAAGCTCGCTGGCACAGCCGTGAACATCGCCTATGATGTCAAACGGTCCGCTCTCGTTCCGAAGATCAACGCGCAATGCTCAAGCGTCCTGAATGGCAAACCGGCGCGGCTTAGCCGATGTACCGCGTGCCGACGTTACGGAATGTCGTCTTGACGCGCCGGACGGTGCCAGACTTAGACCGCATCACCACCGTTTCCGTCTCGGCGAAGTCGCCACGGAACCGTACACCATCAAGCAACGATCCATCGGTTATGCCCGTCGCGGAGAAGATCACGTCATTGGACGCCATGTCTTCGAGCTGGAACTTCCGGTTGATGTCGGGGATACCCATCTTCGCAGCGCGCGCGGTTTCCTCATCGTTGGTAGGCGCCAAGCGGCCCTGCATCTGGCCGCCAATGCAGCGCAAAGCAGCCGCTGCCAACACACCTTCGGGCGCGCCACCAGAGCCCATGTAAATATCGATGCCGGTTTCTTCCGGATCAGTCGTCCAGATCACGCCCGCGATGTCACCATCGGGAATGAGCTGCACGCCGGCGCCTGCGTCACGTACGGCCTTGATAAGATCGGCGTGACGCGCGCGATCCAAGATACAGGCGGTGATCTCCGAAACAGGAACGCCCTTCGCCTTCGCCAGATTGCGAATGTTCTCTTCCGCAGGTGCATCCAAATCAACCACGCCATCCGGATAGCCTGGACCGACCGCGATCTTGTTCATGTACATGTCAGGCGCATGCAACAGCCCGCCCTTCTCGGAGATCGCTAAAACCGCCAACGAGTTCGGCATCGACTTGGCACAGATCGTTGTGCCCTCAAGAGGATCGACAGCGATATCAACCTCGGGGCCGGTGCCAGAGCCAAGCTTCTCACCGATATAAAGCATCGGCGCTTCGTCCATCTCACCTTCACCGATCACGACCGTGCCGCGAAAATCGCACAAGGCCAGCTCACGGCGCATGGCATCGACCGCCGCCTTGTCCGCTGCTTTCTCATTGCCGCGCCCGCGAAAACGAGCGCCGGCAATAGCCGCCGCCTCCGTCACACGCGCGACTTCAAGAACAAGAACGCGATCCAGGTGGTTGTCATTCGTGTCTGTCATCCCATCCTCCGGCGGACTAATTTGATCGTGCTCCAGCCTCGGCTCAGAGCTCTTCTATTCGGATCAGCTGCGGCCGCTCCGCGACGTTCCCGTCACTCTCGATCGCAGCCAAGGCTTCGCGGATCGCACGCTCTGTCGTTTCGTGCGTAACAAGAATTACGGGAGCAGCAACACTTGCAGCCGCGCTGCCGTCCTCTGCAGACGATGGCGGAATGCGCGGACGGCGCTGAACGATGCTCTCCAGCGAGACGCCCTTGTCACCCATACGCTTTGTAATACCGGCCATGGCACCCGGCTTGTCCATTGCCGAAAGCCGGACGTAGTAAGCGCCCTGGTGCGCGCCGATCTTCGCACGCTTATGCGGTTTCAGACTGGCCACCGGCCGCACAAACGGCGGCCGTACGATCCCGCGCGCGATATCAAGGATGTCGGATGCAACCGACGAAGCCGTTGCGGCTGAACCCGCGCCCGCACCAACCAGAAGTAGCGTTCCCGCAAAGTCGCTGTCGAGCGCGACACAGTTGGTGACGCCGTCCACTTCGGAAATAGCAGAGTCCATCGAAACAAACGCTGGATTGACCCTGGCCTCAATCCCGGTCTCGGTCTGCGTCGCGACACCGAGCAGCTTGATGCTGTAGCCCAGCTCGGCAGCGGCCTTGATATCGGCAACCGTGATCTGCTGGATCCCCTCGACGTGGATTTCCTCGAATGCCACGCGCGTTCCAAACGCCAAACTCGTCAACAGCGCAAGCTTATGCGCAGCATCAAACCCGCCAATATCAAAAGCTGGATCAGCTTCGGCATAGCCCTTGTCCTGCGCTTCCTTTAGCGCGGTCTCGAACGGCATGTGCTCTTCTTCCATCCGCGTCAGGATGTAATTGCAGGTGCCGTTGAGAATACCGTAGACGCGTTTCACGTCGTTGCCGGCCAAAGACTCACGCAGGGCCTTGATCACCGGAATGGCACCGGCAACAGCCGCTTCGAAATTGAGACCTACGCCATGCTTCTCAGCCAGACGGGCAAGCTCAATACCATGCTTGGCCAACAGCGCTTTGTTAGCCGTAACCACGTGCTTGCCAGACTTCAACGCCGCTTCCACGGATGTCTTGGCGATCCCCTCTTCTCCGCCGATGAGCTCAACAAAGACATCGATCGACGGGTCTTGAGCCATCGCGATCGCATCGCTGAACCAGCGCGCGCCTGCAGTCTCCGGCCCGCGTGGCTTGGACTTGGTGCGGGCACACACGGCCGAGACCTGAATAGGCCGGCCAGATGCCTCGGCGAGCTTATCGCCGTGGGACATGATGAGACGAAGCAGACCCGAGCCGACGGTGCCCAGTCCGGCTACGCCGAGTTTGAGAGGTTCTTGCATGTATCGGTGGTGGTTAACGCTTATCGGCTGGCTTTCTGGGGAATTTGGATGACGTTATGCAACGTTTCCGGCCCCTGGGCGAGAAACTTCTTAATCGATCGGGCAGCTTGCCTAATGCGATGCTCGTTTTCCACCAGCGCGATCCGCACATAACCTTCGCCGTATTCTCCGAAACCGATCCCCGGCGACACGGCAACTTCGGCTTTCTCTATGAGATGCTTGGCAAATTCCACCGAGCCAATACTGCGGAAGGCCTCTGGCAGCGGACACCACGCAAACATTGTCGCGGGCGGCGGAGGGATTTTCCAGCCAGCCCGGCCAAAACTGTCGACCAAAACGTCGCGGCGATGGTGGTAGGTATTGCGGATCTCCTCAACGCAGTCCTGAGGCCCATTCAAAGCCGCGGCCGCAGCCACCTGAACGGGCGTGAACGCACCGTAATCGAGATACGACTTCACCCGCGCCAAAGCGCCGATCAAACGCTCGTTGCCAACGGCGAAGCCCATTCGCCAGCCAGGCATGTTGTAAGTTTTCGACAACGAGGTGAACTCCACCGTGATGTCGATTGCACCGGGAACCTGCAAGACGGACGGCGGCGGATTGCCATCGAAATAGATTTCCGCGTAGGCGATATCGGACAGGATGATAAGGTCCAGCTTCTTGGCCAACTCCACTGCAGCCTTGTAGAAATCCAGACTGGCCGTCATCGCTGTCGGATTGGATGGATAAGACAAGACCATCGCCAGCGGACGCGGGATGGAATGCCGCACGGCCCTATCAACAGCCGCCAAGAACTCATCTCCCGTCCCTGCTGGGATATGGCGCATAGCGGCGCCGGAGATGAGAAACCCAAACTCGTGGATGGGATAGGTCGGATTTGGAACAAGAATGACGTCGCCAGGCGCCGTGATGGCCTGCGCCATGTTGGCGAAACCTTCCTTCGAACCGAGCGTCGCGACGATCTGCGTTTCCGGATCAAGCTTCACGCCAAAGCGGCGCTCGTAATAGGCGGCCTGCGCCCGGCGCAACCCAGGTATGCCCTTGGAGGCCGAATACCGGTTCGTGCGCGGTTTTGACACCGTCTCCACCAGCTTTTCGATGATGTGCGGGGGCGTCGGCATGTCCGGATTGCCCATGCCGAGATCAATAATGTCGGCGCCATTGGCCCGCGCGGACGCCTTCAACCGGTTAACCTCGGCGAAAACGTAAGGAGGCAGTCTCTTGATACGATGGAATTCTTCGATCACGGCTTAGTTTCTCGCGGCAATGCTGGGGCGTCACACGATACTCAGTTCAAGTTTTTACGCTTCCGCCCAGCCGCCGTCCAGCGCTCACCGCGACGCTATCAACCCTATCGCCAATAAAAATGCGCGGTAAACTAGCTAGTTACAAAACTGGGCCGAAAGGCCTGATTTCAGAGAGCTGAAGATAGGTTATAGATTAAAGCTAATTGCTCGATACGATAGAGCGCCGTATTCGTGCGGCTGCCTCAGGGAGAAGCAGGCGTTTTTCGCCTGTCTAGGCAGCTCAATTTGGAGCACCCAACCAATAAGAGCCCAATCATGGCTGAAACAACGACTGGCGACCACGATCACCCGCACCCAGACTACCGGATTGATGACCCCGAAGAGTTTGCGCGCAACATTTTCAAACTCTACGAGGAAGGCGGCCGCGTCCTAAATCAGCTTCTTGCCCGTCCCGATGGACAGGTTTCGCCTTATTCCGCGGCGAGCGAAGCATCGACTGCGGTCCATACTGTTTCCGACATCTTCAACTTATGGATGACCGATCCAGTCAAGCTGATGGATGCGCAAAGCAACCTCGTCCAGTCATACATGGACCTTTGGGGCAACACGATGCGGCGCATGATGGGCGAGCAGGTCGACCCCGTCATTCAGCCAGAACCGAGCGACAACCGTTTCAAAGACCCGGAATGGTCAGCCAACCCCTACTTCGATTTCTGGAAGCAAGCCTATTTGCTCACCACACGCTGGGCGGAAGACCTTTTGGAACATACCGACGGCCTGGATGAGCGGACGCGCCACAAGGCCGAATTCTATTTCCGCCAAATCTCAAGCGCCATGTCGCCGTCCAACGTTCCGATGATGAACCCGGAAGTCGTGCGCGAGACTTTTGCCACCAACGGACGCAACCTCGTGTCCGGGATGGAGCAGCTCGTCAAAGACATGGAAAAATCTGGCGATCTGCTGAAAATCAGCCAGACGGATACTGGCGCTTTCGAAGTCGGCAAGAACCTGGGCATGTCGCCCGGCAAGATCGTCTTCCAGAACGACATCTTCCAGCTGATCCAATACTCGCCATCGACGGACAAGGTGCACGAGACACCGCTCTTGATGGTCCCTCCGTGGATCAACAAGTTCTACATCCTCGATCTGACGCCGCCGAAAAGCTTCGTCAAATATATTGTCGATCAAGGCTTCACGGTCTTCCTGGTCTCGTGGGTCAACCCAGACAAGGATCTCGCTCACAAGAGCTTCGAAGACTACATGATCGAGGGCGTGCTGACCGCGGCCGACGCGGTCCGCCGCGAAGCGAAAACCGAAAAGACCAATATTCTAGGCTACTGCGTCGGTGGAACGCTGGTCGGCACCACGCTGGCTTATCTGGCTGCCCGCGGTGAGCGGCCAATAAAGAGCGCGACCTTCCTCACGACGCAGCTCGATTTCACCAAGGCGGGCGACCTGTTGCTATTTACTGGCGACACACAGCTCACCGCGCTGGAAGAGATGATGTCCGAACGGGGCTACCTCGATGGCTCGCGCATGGCCAACGTCTTCAACATGATGCGTCCGCGCGACCTGATCTGGCCGTACATCGTCAACAACTACATGCTCGGAAAGAAGCCGTTCCCGTTCGACTTGCTTTACTGGAACCAGGATTCCACACGCATGGCGGCGGCCAACCACAATTTCTACCTGCGCGAATTCTACCTGGAGAACAATCTGGCGCGCGGAAAACTAACCATAGGTGGCACCAAGCTAGACCTGAAAAAGATCCGCATCCCAATCTACGAACTCGCCACCCGCGAAGACCATATTGCGCCGGCGGAGTCTGTTTACATCGGCTCGCAGCAGTTCACCGGCGACGTAGAGTTCGTGTTGGCCGGTTCCGGTCACATCGCAGGCGTGGTCAACCCGCCAGCCAAGGTCAAATATCAGTACTGGACAAACCACAAGGCGTCCGCCGACACACTCGATGAATGGCTGGAGTTCGCAAAGGAGCATACAGGCTCCTGGTGGCCGCACTGGATCGAGTGGCTGAGCAAACAGTCTGGACCAATGGTTGAGCCGCGCGACCCGGGCGCAGTTCTAGGTGTGGTCGAGGACGCTCCGGGGCACTACGTTCTAACAAAGTCCTAATCAAACAAACAGTGCCCGGGGTAAACCCAGGCACTGTTGTCGTTCATCATCACATGCCCGAACCAAGGCCTCAGCCTTTGTCATCTTCCTTGGCGAAGCACTTCTGATCGAGTTCGTCCAAAGCAGCAGACAACGCTTTCGCGTCTTCGCTGTCTTCCTTCAAATTCTCTCCAGCATTCCACGCTGTCTCGAACTCAGGTCCCAGCGTATCGAAATGCTTTTCAATCTTGGCGTCGGCGGCTTCAAGCTTCTTCTCGTCGTCGCCAGCCGCTTCCATCAGCTCGCCCATTTCACAATAAGCCTTGAGCTTCGCGGGATCGCTACCAACATCGCCGAAGGTCTTGATCGCCTCTTGGACTTTCGCATCCAGCGCAACTGCTGGCGTAACGATTAGGCCACCCAAGATAGCGGCCAATATAACCCGGTTCATGTGTTCCTCCTGAGCTGAGGTCTTCTGCCTAGCCGCAGCCGATGGCAGCAAGACGGCGTTCCCTAGCACAGGACGTAACGGATATGATGACCGGTTTCCGTCGCCGGGCAGAAAACAGCGTCAACGAGCCGTATCCCGCCAGTTAGGATGTCTTAGATGTTGGCGACTTGGCCGGGGCGCTGACACTTCCAGCGCTCGATGCGCCAATTGGGATGGCCAGCCGACCATTTTGCGATTTCCGCCTGGCCGAAGATCATGCATTGCTGCGGCGTGAACGAGTCAGCCATATAGGACAAGTGAACGTCCTTGCAACGCTGCGGATCATTGACGAAGCAGACGGAAACAAGAATCTCGATCATGGTTTGCACCCCGAGCTCGTGTTGGGCCCGTGATTAACGGGCAACAGTCCTTTGGGCGTGCCGATCCCTAAAACTCGTACATTCTTGTTCTTGACTTTGAGGCTGAGGGAGAATCAGTGACTGCACAAGCGCAGAAAACAGACACCTCCAGCACTTTTTCTCAGCAACCCCTTATTTTTCACCGCCCAATTTTTAATCAGCGCAAACATGTCGCACGAAAGCATCACATTATGTCGCATCTGCGCATCATGGCTTGGGCGGCGAACCCTCCTCCAATGAGGCTTCATACACTTCGTAAGCGGAGCTGGCGTTAAGCGCTGCTATTGCTAGCCCCACAATGATATCTGGCCAAATGCTGGTGAGTAGGTATGTCACCACGCCAGCGACAACGATCGCGACATTCGCCAACACGTCGTTTCGAGCCGAAAGAAACGCCGCACGAACTAGCGTGCCTCCCCGCCGGCCGGTCCGGGCCAAAATCCAGGCGCAGAAGAGATTGACGGCAAATGCCCCCATACCCGTGACTGAAAGAGCCAGCGGATCGGCGATCTGAGGATCCAAGATCTTTTCGTACGCCGTCCAAAGCGCAGCGAAACCAGGAACCAGCAAAAGCGCCGCAAGGACAAGCCCGACGGCTCGGCGCTTGACCGCACTCCACCCCATCGCCAACAGCACAAGTAGATTGACCGCGGCGTCCTCAAGAAAGTCGATGCTGTCGGCGAACAGAGCCACAGATCCAATCGCAATTGCGACGGAGTACTCGACGAAAAAATAGGCCAAGTTCGCCAAGAGCACGGTAAGCACCGTGCGCCGCAACACATCATCGTACGCGTCGTGTGTCGTCATCAATTCCGTTCCACCACCGCAACCAACCGCCAATTAGCCCGTTTGCAAGAGCGGCGTATACGCCTTGGCAAGTCGGCGTGCAAAATCGTGGCACACCGGGCACGCAAAGTCTCTCAAATGCCGCCGAGAGGCCTGTATTACTTGACGTTTACCACGTGTTCCCGCAGTTATGTCGCACCGTTGATTTGGCGGACCTGTTCCGCCGGGGGAAGATGTGTCCAGTATTGCCTGGACGCGCGGTGAGGGAAATCAATGACAATAAAAGCGCGTGCAGTCGGCCTGCCGCAAGACACTTTGAGTCCGGTTTCATTCGGCTGGTTTATAAAGAAGACCGCCATTGCGCTCGCCATTTTGTTCGTGGCTATCAGCTGCATGGCTTGGCTTACGCACGCCTCGATCGATCCCGCTTTAGACGCGCAAAGCTCTGCACCGGAAACACTCACCCCGCCTGTCACCAAAGTAGGTCTAGGACTGTAAAAGTCCTTCATTGCGAAAATCCAAAGACAGATTGCCACTCGCGCCCCGCCTTGCGGGCCGCTAAACTGTGCGCGGCCGGAACAGAGTGTGGGCACATTCGATGACGATATCGCAATACGTCCTATTGGGACTGCTAGTCCTAGCAGCCATCATCGCGGGATACTTTATCGGGCGCTGGTCAGCGTTGCGCGGGCCAAACGCAAGGTTCGATCAGCCGCACCGGCGCACTTCATTCGACGCACCTGCGCCACCACAAGCACCCGCCGCGGCACCTTCGACGAGCCGGGGCGCCCCACCACCAGTGACCGCCGGAGCGCCAACAGCACGAACAGGTAGCGCACCACCGGCCAGCGCGGGCGGTGCGTCGAGCCCACCGGCGGCATCTGCCACAAACAACACTGGCGCACCCGTCCGCCGGCGCGGACCACCACCACCACCCGCCGCGGCGGGCCTCATGGGCACCGGCAGCACCTCGACGGACCAATCGTAGTCCAGCAGACCGAGTAGGATACGCCACACATGCGTCTGGCTATGCTCGCCCGCAACCCCAAGCTCTACACGCACCGGCGCCTGTTAGACGTCGCCCAGGCGCGAGGACATACGCTGGACATCATCAACACCCTCCGCGTCCACGTGAATGTCACGTCCAACAACCCCGTCCTGCGCTACGGCGGACACACACTGCCGCGTTACGACGCTGTGATCCCGCGCATCGGCGCATCCGTCACCGCTTACGGCCTCGCCATCCTGCGTCAATTCGAAATGCAAGGCGTTTACCCGCTCAACGAGAGCGTCGCCATCGGCCGGGCACGAGACAAGCTACGCGCACTACAATTGCTGGCCCGCGCCGGCATCGGACTACCGGTCACAGCTTTCGCCCATGGCCCGCGCGCCGCTGCTGAAGTGTTGGCCGAAGTCGGTGGCGCTCCGGTCGTCATCAAACTCGTTGAAGGCACGCAGGGGCTAGGCGTTATTTTCGCCGACACCGAAGCGTCGGCGAAATCAACGATCCAGGCCTTCAGCGCCGCAAGCGTCAACATCATGGTGCAGGAGTACATCCACGAGGCCGAAGGCGCCGACCTACGCGCTTTCGTCATTGGCGGCCGGGTCGTCGCGGGTATGCAGCGCCACAGCACGCCGGGCGAATTCCGCTCCAACCTTCATCGCGGCGGGGCAGCACGCCGGGTAGACCTTACCGAAGAGGAACAGAATACTGCCATCCACGCAGCATCCGTTCTTGGGCTGAATGTCTGTGGTGTGGATATGTTGCGTTCCGCACGAGGACCCCTCGTTTTAGAGGTCAACGCGTCTCCCGGAATTGAAGGCGTCGAGAAGGTGTCCGGTGTTGATGTCGCCCAAGAAATTCTGAACTTCATCGAAATTTCGGCGCGTCCAGGGGAAACCCAGACCCGCGGCCAGGGTTGATGCGGCAAGCCAGGTCTTGCTTGATCGCGACCGGCACACTCACGTATCATTCACCCGAGCGCACAGCCCGCTCCGGGTCGTAACAGGCAAAACGGATGAGCGAACAACAAAAGCACTTTCCAGAGTTCTACGTTACCGCTCCGCAACCCTGTCCCTATCTGCCTGGGCGGCTTGAGAGGAAGCTGTTCACGCATTTGACCCACGAGAAGCCGCAGGCGCTCATCGACAATCTGTTGAAGGGCGGCTTCCGCCGCAGCCAGAACATCGCCTACATGCCCTACTGCGAGGGCTGTCACGCCTGCGTTTCGGTGCGCGTCGTCGTTGATGAGTTCGAGCCTACCCGATCCATGCGCCGCGTTTCCGAACGGAACTCGGATCTTCTGACCCGGCGCGTAACTTCCGTCGCCACCACGGAACAGTACGGCCTCTTCCGCGACTACATCGACAACCGGCATTCCGAAGGCGGCATGGCTGACATGTCCGTGCTCGACTACGCGATGATGGTCGAAGACAGCGTCATCAAGACGTTCCTAACCGAGTACCGGCAGAAGCCGGAGAACGCGCTGGATTCCAATCCTGACAGCTGGCCACTCGTTGGCGTCGCCCTGTGCGACCGGCTTAGCGACGGCATCTCGATGGTCTACAGCTTCTACGAGCCACTCGAGGAGAACCGCAGCCTCGGCACGCACATGATCCTCGAACACATAGAATACACGCGCAGCCTCGGCCTTCCGTATCTCTACCTCGGCTACTGGATCGAAGGTTCGCGCAAGATGCGCTACAAGGCCCGCTATCAGCCGCAAGAACGCCTCGGCCCCAATGGCTGGGTGCGCGCCCCTGAAGAAGACTAGGCTTTAAAACGCCGGTCCAAACTTGTTCGATCTTGGGAAACCCTTCGGCACCACGCGGCCCGATTGCGCACGCTGGCCACGCCATTCTTTCAGATCGCCCCAGCTCAGCGTGAAGGTCCGCCCGGCACTGTCAAGCCACGTCAGACCGTCAGCCTTGGCGAAGACCCGCACATCCGACAGTGCGGCATCCTTGGAACGCTGCAAGATCATGCCTTTGCCGCGAGTCATCTCATTGATCTCGTCCAGTGCGAAGACAACCAGTTTGCGGCCCTCGTTCACGCACGCCACGTGATCACCCACGACAGGCACGCAAATCTTGGCTTCGTCCGGGTCGGAGACGTTCAACACCTGCTTGCCTTTGCGCGTCGAGGCGACAACGTCTGCCTCCGGCACGACGAAACCGTAACCATCGTTTGAGGCGACCAACAGCTTACGCTCCGGATCGAAGACAAAGAGCTCAACGAAGTCGTGGTTCTCTTCCAGGTCGATCATCAAGCGCAGCGGCTCGCCATGGCCACGCCCGCCCGGTAGCTGGCTGCCTTCCAGCGTGAAGAAGCGGCCATTGGTAGCGAACACCAACAGCTTATCCGTCGTATAGGCCTTGGTCGCGCGCTTAAGCTTGTCGCCCTGCTTGAATTCCAGCCGGGACAGGTCGTCGATGTGCCCGCGCATCGCCCGGATCCAGCCCTTCTCTGACAGGATAACCGTCACCGGTTCCTTCTCAATCATGGCCTGATCAATATCGACGTCAATTTCCGGCGCCTCGGCAAAGTCACTACGCCGGCGGCCAAGCTCCGTCTTCTTGGAGTAGCGCTCGCGCGTCTCCTTCACCTGTTCGCTGATTTTCTCCCACTGAAGGTCGTCGGACTTCAGCAGCGCCTTCAGCTCGCGCCGCTCTTTGGAAAGCCGGTCATGTTCAGCCTTGAGCTCGATTTCTTCGAGCTTGGCGAGAGACCGCAAGCGCAAGTTCAAGATGGCTTCGGCTTGAACGTCCGACAAATTGAACGTCTCAATGAGCTTCGCCTTCGGCTGCTCCTCGTAGCGGACAATGCGGATGACTTCATCGATGTTGAGGAAGGCAATCAGGTAGCCATCCAACACTTCCAACCGGTGCTCAATCTTGTTCAACCGGTACTGCGAGCGCCGGACGAGAACCTCAATTCGGTGCTCCAGCCACTGCTTAAGGACGTCCTTCAACGACAGAACATTTGGAATCTGCCCGGCCGACAGAACGTTCATGTTCAACCCGAACCGCACCTCAAGATCGGAGAGGCGGAAGAGGCTTTCCATCAAAACATATGGATCTACGGTCCGGCTCTTCGGCTCCAACACCAACCGTATTTCCTCAGCACTCTCGTCACGAACATCGCCGAGCAACGGAAGCTTCTTTTCAGTCAGAAGTTCAGCGATCTTTTCAACGAGCTTCGACTTCTGCACCTGGTAGGGAATTTCGGTGACGACAATCTGGTACATGCCGCGGCCGGTATCTTCCTTCGACCAGCGCGCCCTCTGACGGAATCCGCCACGCCCCGTCCGGTAGGCCTCCAGAATTTGCTCACGGCTCTCGACGATGATACCGCCGGTCGGAAAGTCTGGCCCTGGAATGAACTCGACCAGCTTCTCCAGCGTCGCATTCGGAAACTTGATGAGATGCAACAGCGCATTGCATAGCTCGTCGACGTTATGCGGCGGAATGTTCGTCGCCATGCCGACGGCGATACCGGCCGAACCGTTCGCCAACAGGTTCGGAAATGCAGCCGGCAAAACCGACGGTTCCTGCTCACGGCCATCGTAGTTCGGGCGGAAATCAACCGTATCTTCGTCAATCCCGTCGAGAAGGTCGGAAGCAACAGACGTCAACCGCGCTTCGGTGTATCGATCGGCAGCGGGATTGTCGCCGTCGATGTTTCCGAAGTTTCCCTGACCGTCGACGAGCGGATAGCGCACGGCAAACCCCTGCGCCAAACGTGCCAGCGCATCGTAAATCGCCTGGTTGCCGTGAGGGTGATAGTTGCCCATCGTTTCGCCAACGATCTTGGCGCACTTGCGATAACCGGCTTCCGGATTGAGCCCCAACTCTCGCATCGCGTACAGAATGCGCCGGTGAACCGGCTTCAGTCCGTCCCGCACATCCGGCAAGGCGCGATGCATGATTGTGGACAGCGCGTACGCCAGGTAGCGCTCTTCCAGCGCATCCTTCAGATTGACGGGCTCGATGGGGCCGTCGCCCGGGAGAATCGGTTTGTCGCTCATGAGCCTGGATTTATACGGCGTCCGTGGCCCCCTCAAGTGCCCCAGCGCCACAGCTCACAGCTTCGTGTTGTCTATCTCACCTGCAGACTTGTAGGAGGCGTACGGCCCGTCTAGGTGAGCACCAGAAAAAACGCAAGGAACAGCGCCCATGGGTGCCCTAACGCCCGACCTGCACCAGGTTGAGATCGCCGTTGTAGAGATGACAAACGCCGCCCGCCTGGAAAACAAGCTGGCGGCAGTCAAAATCAATCCGAAGCTTAGCAAGGCGGCGCGAACCTATGCCAACCTGTTGGCGCAAAACCAGGCTTTCTCTCATACTTACGCCGGCAGCACCGTTCCCCAACGTATCGCCGCCGCAGGGTACGAATTCTGCACCTACAGTGAAAACCTTGCCATGGAAGCGCGAAGCCAGGGTTTCTCTGCCAACGCGCTCGCCTCCAGCGCTGTCAACGGCTGGCTGAACTCTCCGAGCCACCGCGCCAACCTGCTCGGCGCATCAGTGACAGAGACCGGCATCGGCGTCGCGCGCGTGGCGCACAAATATCCCAAGTACGTAACCGTGCAACTGTTCGCGCGGCCAGCCTCCGAGCAAATCCGCTTCAAGATCGTCAACCAAACGTCCGAAGCAATCACCTATTCGTTTGCGGGAAAAAGCAACGCCATCAAGCCGCGCTTCACGATCACCCATAGCTCTTGCAGCGCAGGCAACCTTAGCTTTCAGCAGGATGGCGGACTGTTCACAGCACCCGTCAGGGCGAATTTCACTGCACAAGATGGTACGGCATACCGCCTCAGCACGAACGATGATGGCAAGCTTTCAGTCTCTCTATCGAACAGCGAAAATTAAGGCCGGAAACTTTGGGCCGCAGCGCGCCCGGCCAGCTTCTCCGCTAGACGGCTGCGAACCTCTGGCAACGTCTCCTCGCGCGGCGCCAAAACGCGAACGGCAAGAAAATGACCGGTCAAGGTGAGCCCATCTTGAATGTCTTGATCGGAAACGGCCTGCTGGCGTTGGCGCGACAGGAACGGCGGCAAGCGCAGCAACCGGTCGCTATAGGGCTCACCGGCTTCTGCGGACACAGCGCGGCCGGACTTGGGCGAAACATAGATCAAATCGTCTGTTGAGCCGGTCGCCGCGCAGCGCGTCAGATCCAAACCAAACCCCAACTCATCGAGCAACGCCAATTCCCAGCGCACAAGCAACGCCGGCCAAACAGACGGATCGTCCAAGAAACTCAAAACAAATAGCGTCACTTCGTAAAGTGCTGGATGCGGATCACGCTCCGGCAACAACCGCGTCAACGCGCAGAGCGACGTCAAGGCCGACAAAGCATTCGCGTCCATCATCGCTTGGGCGGCATACCCTTTGCGCAGCTCAACCGTGACGTGGCCAAGTTGTTCAGCCAAGCGCCCCTTCCAGGACGCATCAACGTGATTGCCCATTTGAAGGACCGGCCGAAGCCGGCGGGAACGCCCGCCATGCACCAATCCGAGATGACGGCCATGCGAACGCGTGAACAGCTCCGCGATCGCGGCGGTCTCGCCATGAGGGCGGACCGACAGCACAACGCCCTCATCCGTCCAATGCATTCAATTGCGCTCCAGCAGGCTGATAACTGCACCCAACCTTACCGGTCAGTCCTTGGGAAATTCCAGCCCCAACTCACGATACCGCTCAGGGTCGGATCCCCAGCCCGAGCGCACTTTCACGAACAAGAACAAATGGACTGTCTGCCCAACAATTCCTGTCAGCTCAGCGCGGGATTCCGATGAGATACGCTTGATCGTCTCACCATTCTTGCCAAGCACGATGCGCTTCTGCCCATCACGCTCCACGAAGATCGTCTGCTCGATCCGAACCGATCCGTTCTTGAACTCTTTCCAGTCACTCGTTTCCACGGTGATAGCGTACGGCAGCTCTTGATGCAGATATTTGTAGATCCGTTCGCGCGTGATCTCGGCCGCCAGCAACCGCATGGGCGCATCGGAAACATCATCTTCCGGATAATGCCACGGCCCTTCCGGAACAGTCTTTGCCAGATGCTTCTTGAAATCGTTGACGCCATCACCTTCCGTGGCCGAGATCATGAAGACATCCTGGAACGACGCGCGCTTCGTCAACTCAGCGATCAACGCCAATAGCTTGTCCTTCGCGCCAACGAGATCAACCTTGTTCAAAACGAGAAGCAGCGGCACTCCCGCTGAGGGCAGCCCTTCGATGATGCGTTCGACATCTTCTGTGATCCCACGTGACGCATCGACGAGAACCGCGATCACGTCCGCGTCCTTCGCACCGCTCCAGGCCGAGTCGACCATCGCCCGGTCCAACCGCCGTTTCGGCGCAAAAATTCCAGGCGTATCGATGAAAACCAGCTGGCTTTGCCCCTCGATCGCGATCCCCCGGATCGGCATCCGCGTCGTCTGAACCTTGTGGCTCACGATCGTGACCTTCGTGCCAACAAGCGTGTTGACCAAGGTCGACTTACCGGCATTCGTCGCGCCTAGAATAGCAACGAACCCACACCGGGTATTTGGAACGTCCGAAGCCTCAGCCATCGGCAAGCGCACCCATCACGCCTTCGCGCTCCAAAAGCGCGCCGGCGGCTGCCTGCTCAGCCGCACGCTTGGAATTGCCTTCGCCGCGTGCCGGCCGCTTGCCGTCGATGCGCACTTCCGACGTAAAGCGCGGCGCATGATCGGGCCCTTCACGAGCGATCTCTACGTATTGCGGCAAAGCCAATCCATTCCCCTGAGCCCACTCCTGTAACGCTGACTTCGGATCTGAAACGACATCCGGCCGGTGCTCACCGCCCGTGTTTCCCCACAACGTGTGCACCACGCCGCGAGCCTTTTCAAAACCGGCATCAAGAAACACCGCACCGAGCACGGCTTCTACAGCGTCGGCCAAGATCGTTTCCTTTTCGCGCCCGCCGCTTTCGGCTTCACTTTCCGACAAGATCAAGTGTTCGCCCAGCCCCAACTCGCGGCCAACCTTGGCGCACGTCTCACCGCGCACCAGCCGGTTATAGCGCCGGGCCAACTCGCCCTCGTTGGCGTCAGGAAAATCTTTATAGAGCCCCTCGACGATAGCGAGCCCCAACACCCGGTCTCCGATAAATTCCAGACGCTCGTTGTCGACCCGGCCCTTTCGGCCACCGCGCACACTGGCGTGCGTCAAGGCCCGCTCAAGCATGTCCTGACGCTTGAACTTGTAGCCAAGCTTCTTCTCTAGCTCTTTAAATTTACGCGGCCTAAGCATGGGGCCAATCGGTTAGCGTACGATTGTGAAAAACCGGTTCCAGCGAATATCAAACGGCCACTCCCAGGGGGGAGTCCAATGGCCATAGTCACGTTTGGAGAATAACACAATATCCGCACGACCGACGAGGTTCTCGTAAGGCACGAAGCCGACCTTGTCGCGCGCACGGCTATCGTAGGAGTTATCGCGGTTATCGCCCATCATGAAAAAGTGGTCTTTTGGAACCTTGTACGGCCCAACGTTGTCAAAAGACCCGCGCGAGTCCGCGTCCAAAACGGTGTACTTCACGCCGTTCGGCAGTGTCTCTTCATAGGCAGGAATGGTCGGCGAATAGCCCTCTCCAGGATACGTCGCAAAGTCGCCAAGGTAACGGCGGGGAACAGCATCGCCATTGATATAGACCACGCCGTCCTGCACGCTGATCTCATCACCCGGCAAGCCGACCACGCGCTTGATGTAATCGGTTGAGTTGTCCGTCGGGAGCTTGAACACGACAACATCACCGCGTTCCGGCTGACTGCCAAAAATGCGCCCGGAAAACAGGTTCACGCCATAGGGAAACGAGTATCGGCTGTAGCCGTAGGAGAGCTTGGAGACAAAGAGGAAGTCGCCAATCAGAAGGGTTCGCTCCATCGAACCGGATGGAATCGTGAACGGCTGGTACAGAAAAATCCGCAGCAGGAACGCGATAACGATCGCTTCAATCAGGATCTTTGTTAGATCCCAAAGTCCGCCTTCACTGCTTGCCTTGGATTTAGATTCCAGGCTCATTTCGTACTCCCATCCGGACCATCCGGTCCCGTCCCCACCTGGAATTTAGCCCAAACGCCCATACCAGATAATGATTTCCTGCCCACGCTGCAAATGCTTGGCCAAAGCGGCATGAAAGCCACGGTCAGCTATAGCGATTATCCATTATTTTTCCGACCTAATCCGGTTCAGCTGAGATAATGACAATTGCCTGAGCGAGCGGAAAATCGTCCGTCAAAGTGAGATGGATGCGCGCGTGGTAGCCGTTTGGGACAAGTTTCTCAAGATGGGCAAGTGCCCCACCGGTAAGTTGTATGGTCGGCTGGCCAGAAGGCAGGTTCACCACCCCAATGTCCCGCCAATAAACACCAGACCTTATGCCGGTACCCAACGCCTTGGCGCAGGCCTCTTTGGCCGCAAATCGCTTGGCATAAGAGGCCGCGGCCTGCACGCGCATGTCAGATTTCTTACGCTCGATTTCAGTAAAAACCCGGTGGCGAAAGCGCTCACCAAACCTCTGAAGTACCTTCTCCACGCGCCGGATATCAATCAGATCATTGCCAAGACCAATAATCATCAGATGACGCCTCTAAGCCACACCAGCTTTGGCCCGCGCTTCGTCCATTGCCGCGCGCATCCGTTGGACCGCAGTCTCCAACCCGAGGATAATCGCCTCGCCGATGATGAAGTGGCCGATATTGAGTTCGCGCATCTCAGGCAGAACAGCCACTGCGGCCACGGTGTCATAGGTCAGGCCATGCCCGGAGTGAACTTCTAGTCCTGACGTGAAGGCATGGCTGGCGCCGCTGGCAAGCCGCGCGGCTTCCTTCCCGGCTTCAGCTTTCTCACCCGCCAAGACCAGCTCACAATACCGTCCTGTATGGAATTCAACGATGTCGGCGCCACTGCGGACAGCGGCATCAATCGATTTTGGATCTGGCTCGATGAATAAGGACACCCGAATGCCGCCATCCCGCAATGCCCCCACAAACGATTTCAGCCCGGCCTGATCGGCCAAAACGTTGAGACCGCCTTCAGTCGTCCGCTCTTCGCGCCGCTCCGGCACCAGACAACACGCGTTTGGTTTCGCCCCCAGCGCGATCTTCAGCATCTCAGGCGTCATCGCCATCTCAAGATTGAGCGGACGCGTCAGCTCTTCTTTGAGACGTGCAATGTCGCGATCGGAAATGTGCCGCCGGTCTTCGCGCAAATGCGCGGTAATACCGTCGGCGCCGGCTTTCACAGCGGCATGTGCCGCCGTGACGGGATCGGGATGCAATCCGCCGCGAGCATTTCGGATCGTTGCAACGTGGTCGATATTCACGCCAAGGCGAAGGTAACCGGACTTATCTTCGTGTGTGCTCATAGGTCATCAACTGATGGGAACGGGGAGGAGGCTGCAATAGCCGGTGGCGGCGGGTTTATTCAAAAACCCTTTGCACAGTACTGACGATCGCTTTCGATTTCAGCCCAGAAATGATGTGATTGAGATGCGGCAGATCGCAAACTTCCAAGCCGATCCGCAGCTCGGCGAAATCGGAAGCGCGCCGGATCAACTTCAGGCTGTCGATGTTGCCGCCCTTCTCTGCGATCACCTGGGCGATCTGGGCCAAGGTGCCAGGCCGGTTTGGCGTGGCCACGCTGATGAGTGCAGGAAAACGCTCGTCTGAGTTTGGATCCACATCCCAGGTCACGTCGATCCAGTTCTCGTGCTCATAGTTGACGAGCTTGGGCGAATGAATCTGGAAAATCCGGATGCCCTGCCCCGGCATGAGCACACCCACGATGCGATCGCCCGGCACGGCGCCGCCTTCATCGAAGGTGACCGGCATGTCGGACTTCGCACCCTTGATAGCGATCGCACCCCCAAAGCGGCTGGAGACGTCCTCACCGCGGAATTTTAGGCTGCGCATGGCATTGGCGATGTTGAACCAGCCCTCTTGCCCCTTCGCCCGGCCAAAACGCCGCGACCGCTTGTACGCCTCCGGCAACGGCACTTCATCGGGAACGATCTTCCGCATCGCCGCCGCCGGCTGAAGCTCCTTCTTGGCGAGCGCCACATAGACATCATCGACCGACTTCTGATTGAGCGCAGGCAGCGCGCCTTTAATCAGCTCTTCGGAAAAATCAGACTTGGTGCGATCAAACTCTACGATGAGAAGCCGGCGGCCCAACTCGATGTACTTGCGGCGTTCCGCATCGCGCGCCGCACGGCGGATCGCCGACCGGGCCCGCCCCGTCACCACGAGCGCTTCCCACGCAGCAGGCGGCGTATGATTGCGCGACGTTTGAATTTCGACTTCATCGCCATTGCGCAATCGCGCCGACAACGGAACGTGACGACCGTTTACGTAAGCGCCGACAGCGGAGTTACCCACCTGCGTGTGCACCGCATAGGCGAAGTCGAGCGGCGTTGCACCATGAGGCAAGGCGATCAAACGCCCTTGTGGCGTGAAGCAGAAGACCTGGTCTTGGAACAATTCGAGCTTAGTGTGCTCTAGGAATTCCTCCGGGTTAGAGCCTTCCAGGAGCGTATCGATCAATCGCCGCAGCCAGGCATACGGCCCGTGATCACCATCATAGATTTCCTTAGGCGATGACCCGTTCAGCGATGTCGATTGGCTGTCCTTATAGAGCGCATGCGCGGCCACACCGTATTCGGCGACGCGGTGCATATCACGCGTCCGAATCTGCAGCTCGACCCTGTGATTATCCGGTCCAACAATCGTCGTGTGAATCGATTGATAATTATTTTGCTTCGGCGTCGAGACGTAATCCTTGAAACGGCCCGGCACCGTGCGCCAGATCGTGTGGGCCACACCTAAGGTCCGGTAACAGGCATCAATCGAGTCACAGATCACGCGGAATGCAAAGATGTCCGACAGCTGCTCCATACCAATCTGCTTGTTGTCCATCTTGCGCCAGATTGAGTACGGCTTTTTCTCCCTGCCATAGACCTCCGCGGAAATATTGGCATCCGCCAGCTTGGTGCGCAGCGCTTCGGCTATTTCGTCGACGATGCTTTCGTTGCGCTCGCGCAGTTCCCGCAACTTGACCGTCACCGTCTGGTAGGCCTCTGGATGCAACCAGCGGAACGCGTGATCCTCCAGCTCCTCACGAATGGCCTGCATGCCCATGCGCCCAGCCAGCGGCGCGTAGATATCCAGCGTCTCTTGAGAAATGCGCTTCCGGCTGCCCGGCTTCATGTGCTCCATCGTGCGCATGTTGTGAAGCCGGTCAGCCAGCTTCACCAACAGCACACGAATGTCACTTGAGATCGCAATGAGAAGCTTGCGGAAATTCTCGGCCTGTTCGGCCTGCTTGGAGACAAGATCGAGCCGCTTAATCTTTGTCAGACCATCGACCAGAGCGCCGATCTCAGGACCGAACATCTGGTCGATCTCGGCTCGGGTCGCATCCGTGTCTTCGATAACGTCGTGAAGGAGTGCCGTCGCGATCGTCGCGTCATCCAGCTTCAAGTCGGTCAGAATGGCTGCAACTTCTAGCGGATGCGAAAAATACGGATCGCCCGATGCGCGCTTCTGATGATTATGCGCCTTCATCGCATAGACGTAGGCACGGTTTAGAAGCTGCTCATCAGCCGTCGTATCGTAACTCTGAACCTTTTCGACGAGCTCGTATTGCCGCATCATGGTCCGCCACACTCCTCAGGCGGACGAATATAAGCTGGGCACGTGCGCTATGCACGTCCCCCGTTGCCACACGGTTAGGAGCCGGACGCGTGCCCGGCCAAACAATAGTGGTGAGTCAGCCAACCGCTGATAACACAAGAACGCAAGCCCTAGCGGCTGCGATCGCGCGGACCGCCAGCACCCGTGGAAGATGGCTCGCTCGGCGTCATGCTTTCCAGACCGCGCAAGAGCTGCTCTTCCGTCAGAGTGTCGACCTGATTGTCGCTGGATTGGTCATCCCGGCCAAGCATCGGTAAACGGCGGTCTTGCATAACCACCGGAGCGGCACCGGCTTCCGGTTCATCCACTTCAGTGTTCTTCTGGATCGAATGAATGAGACCCTCGCGCAGATCCTCAGGCGGCATTGTGCGCTCTGCAATTTCGCGAAGCGCAATCACCGGGTTCTTGTCGTTCTCGGGCTCGATCGTGATCGCGCCGCCGTTGGCGATGCTGCGGGCACGGTGAGCGGCCAGCAAAACCAGCTCAAAGCGGTTGGAAACTTTATCAACGCAATCTTCGACGGTGACGCGCGCCATCCGCGAACTCCTCTGTCTGATCGTTCAGGGAACCATCCGGCAAAAACAGCGTTCACGCCACACGCGTCCGCAAACCGTGGCCGGATTCCGAATTCAACTTTCGCTTTTCGCACAGGCAAAACAACTTCGCAACCACTGATGCTATTGGTCGAAATTAGGCCTTTAGCGCATTTCATATTGTCATTAGCTGCTGAAAGTGATTTTAGCTATATTTGGTAAGCTATCCGTGCAAGACGTTGTCGGCACACGATTTTGCCTTATATTGAGGTTATCCCTTACGTCAACAAGGTTGTTCCCAGATAAACTTTTTTGACTGTTAGGGCACCTGCTTACTTCTATAACCGCTGGCCAGCGACCTGCTGTTCCAGCCTCACATAACGCTTTCGCCGGCGCGATTTCGCCGGAATAAGGTGATCTGATGCACTTCTACGCGAACGAACGGGTTGTCCTGTTCATCGATGGCGCGAACCTATATGCGACATCAAAATCACTTGGCTTCGACATCGACTATAAGCGGCTCCTGTCCCTTTTCCGGCAGAAGTCGCAACTCGTCCGCGCCCTCTACTATACGGCACTGGCCGAGGACCAAGAGTATTCGTCCATACGCCCGTTGATCGATTGGCTCGACTACAACGGATACTCCATGGTCACAAAGCCGACCAAGGAATTCACCGACGCGTCGGGACGCCGCAAAATCAAGGGCAACATGGATATCGAGCTGGCGGTCGACGCCATGCGTCTCGCCGATCACCTTGATCATGCCGTGCTCTTTTCCGGCGACGGCGACTTTCGCTCACTCATCGCCGCCCTTCAACAAAAGGGCAAGCGCGCATCCGTTGTCTCAACATTGCAGACGCAGCCGCCGATGGTTGCAGACGAATTGCGCAGGCAGGCGGACCAGTTCATTGATTTAGCTGATCTCGAAGACCAAATCTGCCGCGACCAGAATGGCCGTCCAGAACGGTCTACGCGCAGTTATTCGCGCAATCAGCATCGCGATGATGGACCGTATATCGACAACGACGACCTTCCCGAAGAGGTCTAAGACGCCAACAGCGTTTTTCGCTTATAAGAAGCCGCCGTCAGTTCTGCCGGCGGCTTTTTGTTGCCATCAACGTCACGGCCCAAACCTTGGACACACATAACGCACCCAGCGCCGAAGCGCCGATCAACTGCAAGCTCTGCCCGCGCCTCGTCGAATATCGTGAGCAAAACCAGCGCGCCGAGCCAGACTGGTTCAATGGCGCCGTGCCATCCTTTGGCAAAGCGTCTGCGAAAGTCTTGATTGTCGGCCTTGCCCCCGGCGTCAGAGGCGCCAACCGCACAGGACGGCCGTTTACAGGCGACTACGCCGGAGACCTCCTATACGGAACACTGCTGAAGTTTGGCTTCGCCAAAGGCACGTTCGCAGCCCGCATCGACGATGGCCTGACACTCGTCAACTGCATGGTCACCAACGCGGTGCGCTGCGTGCCACCACAGAACAAGCCGACACCCGCGGAGATCAACACCTGCCGGGGTTACCTAACAGCACGAATCGCGGCGATGACGAAATTGAAAGCCATCGTGGTGCTCGGACGCGTCGCACACGACAGCACGCTTACGGCCCTGGCTCAGCGCAAGGCCGCGCACCCGTTTTCCCACGGAGCACGTCACGACATAGGCCCGGGTCTGCGCCTGTACGATAGCTTTCACTGCTCCCGATATAACACGAATACAGGCCGGTTAACGGAAGCCATGTTTCATGCCGTTTTCCAGGCCGTTCGCGATGATTTGACGAATGAAGCTTCCCCCGGAGCGCAATCGCTGTAATCTTCCAAGGCACAAGGTAAAGCGTAACGAGGATTCCATGGGACTCGACATCGCACCGGAGAAAGTGGCCCACGTTATTATCAAGGCGCGCGAATACGACGCAAAAGTCGGCGCCTGGAACGATAATCCGCAAGAAGGCGACGCGGCCGAAGACCCTGAATCCATTCTGGAAGATTTCGCGTCCGATCCAACACGCGCTGAACTCACAGGCTTCCTTCGTGTCCTCAACCACGATGAGAAAGCCAATCTAATCGCTTTAATGTGGATTGGCCGGGGCACGTTCGAAGCTGAGGAATTCGAAGAAGCGGTCGATGTCGCACGAGCCGAACACCCCAAGAACGGAGTACGCTACCTGCTCAGCACACCGCTTCTGGCGAACTACCTCGAAGATGGCCTGGAGAAGATGGGGTTCTCACCCGAAGATATCGAAAACGAAGTGATGTAGTCCGCCAGCGGTCAATCCGGCGGTAAGCCGTTCAACATCTCGCGGGCATGTCCCGCCGGGTCAGAGACTGGATACACACACGCTTCTATAAGCCCACCGCAGATGACAAGCGTAAGCCGTTTCAGATAGCGCACACCGCCCGTCTCGAAAGTTGGCAGCGAAAGCTCCTGCTGCAGCGCGAACGCTTCATCACTCAGCAAAGCAAATGGCAGTTCTAGCCGGCGCGCAAACTCGCTCTGATAGCTCGTTGCCTGCGTGCTGACACCAAACACCCCAACGCCAGCGGCCTTAAATCCCGCATAGTGTTCGCGAAATCCAGCCGCTTCCGGTGTTGAGCCGTGCGCTCCGGGAATGTCATCCCAGCCGGGCGGATCGGCATATCCAGGGCGCCCGGTCCAAGGATAAAAATAAATGATCGTGCGCCCGCCTAAGCGGTCCAACGACACCGGTCCACCCAACGTGGACGGCAGCGGTAAGTCCGGCAAGGGAACACCTCGCACCAGATGTGCAGCCGCGCCATCGTCTTCCAGACCAGCCAAGAGTTACCCCTTTTCGCGCATGATGCGCTGTTTCTGCCGGTTCCAATCCCGCTTCTTGTCGGTCTCGCGCTTGTCGTGAATTTTCTTGCCTTCCGCCAACGCCAGCTTCAGCTTCGCCCGTCCCCGCTCGTTGAAATAGAGTTCGAGCGGTACGACCGTCATGCCCTTACGCTGAACAGCGATGCCGAGTTTGTGAATCTCACGGGCATGCAACAGCAGCTTCCGCTTGCGCCGGGGTTCGTGCTGGAAGAATTGCCCCGCGTCCTGATACGTCGGGATGTAAGCGTTCACGAGGTACATGCCGTCTTCTTCGGTATCAGCATAGCTTTCACCGATGTTGGCATGACCATTCCGAAGCGCCTTCACCTCCGTGCCGGTCAATTGAATGCCAGCCTCATAGGTATCGGTGATGAAATACTCGTGCCGCGCCTTGCGGTTCTCGGCCACGGTCTTGCGGCCCGGCTCCTTCTTTGCGGACATGGGATTACTCGGCCGCCTTGGCCCCGGCGCCCGACAAGCCCAACGACTGCAGAACCGCGTCAACGGCCGCCTTCGTATCCTCGCTCACCGGAACCATGGGCATACGCATGTCCGGCTCACAAAGCCCCAAGGTCGAGAGCGCATACTTAACAGGGCCCGGATTGCTTTCGATGAAAAGCACATCATGCAACGGCATCAGCTTGTCTTGCAGCGCTAGCGCGGCCTTGAAGTCACCCGACAAACACGCGTTCTGGAATTCGCAGCACAGACGTGGCGCCACGTTAGACGCAACCGATATGCAGCCCTGCCCGCCGTGCGCCATGAAAGCCAGCGCCGTACCGTCTTCACCAGACAGCTGATTGAACTCCGGACCCATGGCGAGGCGCTGTTGCGAAACGCGCGCCAAATTGCAGGTTGCGTCCTTCACGCCAACGACGTGCTCCAGTTCATGGTAGCAGCGCGCCATGGTCGCAACCGTCATGTCGACAACGGAACGGCCGGGAATGTTGTAAATAATAATCGGCACCTCAACGGCATCGTTGATCGCCTTGTAGTGTTGGAACATCCCTTCTTGCGTCGGCTTGTTGTAATACGGCGTGACGACCAAAACGGCGGCGGCACCAACGCTCTTGGCGTGCTGCGAAAGGTCAATCGCCTCATCAGTCGAGTTGGAACCAGCACCGGCGATAACCGGTACGCGACCAGCAGCCGTTTCGATACACATTTCGACAACGCGCTTGTGCTCGTCATGGCTCAACGTCGGGCTTTCACCAGTCGTCCCTACCGGCACCAAGCCGTGCGTGCCTTCCGTAATCTGCCATTCGACCAAGCGCTGAAACGCGGCCTCATCAAGCACGCCTTCCTTGAACGGCGTAACCAGAGCCGTGAAAGAGCCGGTAAACATTTTGATGGCCTCAATTGAGCTATTCCGCGGGCATCAAAGCCGCTGAAATTCCATATCCTTGTTTTTGCCGCGTTGCTCGGGCCTAAAGACGTGGCTCCGGCGCAGCATTTTCCGGGAGACTATGCTGTTGCCCGCCGTGCCGCAAGCGACGCTGGCCGTCTAAGCATGGAACGGACACAAAGGATATCCAATTGTTTGATTTCGCAAGGGTGAACCGCTCATTACCTGTACCCGCCGCAGCCGCCATACTGGCCGCTTTCACCCTGTTTTCAACAGCCCCCGCTACCGCGGCGCAAGACACCCAGCCCGGCCTGCTGGCCCAACCAAAATCACCCAACAAAGCCGAGGCACGCTACTTGGCCCGCCTGAACAAAGCCTTGGCACCGGTCAAAAACTACCGGCTTTCCAGCGGCGATAAGGACGCCCTGCGCGACGCGTTCTCGGCCGTATCGAAGAAGCGTACCGATGATATCGCAGCCCACAGTGCACGCGTCGAAGACCGAGTCGCCCGCAAGCTGATTGAATGGTGGCGCCTGAGAAATGGCCTTGGCAGCGCACGAGACTACAAGACTTTTCTTGATGAGAACCCCACCTGGCCAAGCCGCGACAAACTTTGGGAGCGGATGGAAGAAGAGTTGTTTGATCGCGGCGGCTCCCCTGGCGATGTTGCCTCGTATTTCAGGAACGGCAAGCCAACTTCTGGCATCGGGCTGGCCGCGCTTGCTTCAGCGCACCTTCGCGCAGGCGATGAACGCCAGGCGCGACAGCTCGCGCGCGAGGCCTGGCGCGACCACGACATCCCTGCCAACTATGAAAAGGCTTTCCTGGAGCGGCTGGGCAGCCTGCTTCAGTCAGACGATCACGCCTGGAAACTCGACCGCCTGATCATCGACAACATCCGCTGGAATGGCCAACGCAAGCGCCGTGCGGCCGAAGCACGGCGCATCATCGCGTTGCTTCCGAAATCCGAACAGGCCCAGGCCAACGCGCGCCTCAAAGTTTTCCTGACACGCGGCAAGGCACGCCCGACCGCCTTACGTAACGCAGAGCAGGACGATTGGGGCGCCCAGTTCCACAAAATTCAATCTCTCCGCAAACAGGGAAAACTGAGCCAGGCAACAAGCCTGCTGTTGAAGGCACCGACGGATCCGGACGAGATCGCCAACCTGGATGAATGGTGGGAAGAGCGGCGCATCAATGCGTACCTCGCACTGAAAGCCGGCCAGCCGAAACTTGCATACGCGCTCGTGCGCGATGCCGGTCCGATTACAGTCAACCCCTACAAGGAACAGCAGTTCATGGCCGGTTGGCTGGCCTTGCGCTATCTCAAGGACGCAAGGCAAGCCGCCAAACACTTCGCCATCATGGCCAAAGCAGCCGACGGACCGTTAAGCCACGCCAAGTCCCACTACTGGGTCGGCCGCGCCGCCGAAGCGCTCGGCGACAACGAAATGGCCAGACGCAGTTACCAAGCCTCCGCGCGCAACTCAGATACGTTCCATGGCCTGCTTTCCATGCAAAAACTGCAGCGCGGCCGGATAGCACTCAACATCGGCCCGCCCGAATCTGCGAGCGACGAACAGATCCAGCGCTTTATAAACATGGATGCCGTGCAAGCCGTCGGCGTGGCCTACAAGGCTAATCTTCCGGCGAACATCAAACGCGCCTTCATCTACCACCTTCGCACTGTCTTCTCGACCGAAGCCGAAGTCGCGCTCGTCGCCCATTTGGCCGAGATGATCGACGACACGCAGCTGGCCGTGCGCACCGCCAAGAAAGCGATCGCAAGCGGATATAACTTGCACATTTATTCTTATCCAGTGCATCCGTTCCCAGCATACCGGCCGCTAAGCAAACCAGCCGAACCGGCCTACCTGCTCGCCATCGCCCGGCAGGAAACCGAGTTCAACAGCCTCACCGTTTCGGGCGCGGGAGCCAAAGGCTTCCTCCAGGTCATGAGCATCACGGCCAAGCACGTTTGCCGGGACTACAAGATCAAATGTGACCTGAAGCGCCTCCTGAAGGACGTGCGCTATAATACGACAATCGGCGCGGCCTACATCTCCGACCGGATGCGAGAGTTCTCTGGCTCCTACATATTGGGTGCAACCGGCTATAACGCCGGGCCCGGACGCAGCCGCCAGTGGATTCGCGAATTCGGTGATCCTCGCGACCCGAACATTGATCCCATCGACTGGATTGAGCGAATTCCCATCAAGGAAACGCGCCAGTACGTCGCCAAGGTGTTATCAAACCTGCAGATCTATCGCTCCCGGCTTGGACAAGAGCCAGCATTGCGCTTGAATGAGGACCTGCTGCGCGGCCGGAGCCGCTAAGAAAGTAACGCAAGGGGGAGCCCCGTGTCAGACGACACCTTCCGGGAAATCAAGTTCACGACGCGCGATGGGCTGAAACTCTACGCCCGGCATTATCCGGCCAAGCGCTCCGTTACAGGCCGCCGGCCCGTCGTATGCTTGGCGGGACTGACGCGCAACGGCCGCGACTTCAACGTCTTCGCGCAAGAGCTTTCCTCAAGCGGCGCGGCCCCGCGCGATGTTTACACGCTCGACTACCGGGGGCGCGGCAATTCCGACTGGGACCCGGACTGGAAGAACTACACGGTGCCGGTCGAAGCGCTCGATGTGAGTGAGTTCATGACCGCAGCCGGGCTAACCGACGCGGCCATCGTCGGCACCTCGCGCGGGGGCCTCATCGCCATGGCATTGGCCGCCATCCGTCCCCGCTTATTGGGTGCAGTCGTTTTAAACGACATCGGGCCGGTGATTGAACGCAAAGGGCTCACCCGCATCGCAGCCTACGTCGGGCGCATGCCGGTGCCGCGCACCTGGGCGGACGCCGGCAAACTCGTCGGCGACATGTGCCGGAAGGCATTTCCCGATGTCTCCGAGAACGAGTGGGAAGCCGTGGCGCGCCAATGGTTCAATGAGCGCAATGGCAAGCCGCAACAAGGCTACGATCCAAAGCTCGCGAATTCTTTCTCAGTGCTCGACAAGCCACTGCCACCGGTTTGGCCGCAGTTCGAAGCCCTAAAGCGCGTTCCATTGCTGGTCCTGCGCGGCGAAACGTCCGATATTCTCTCGCAAGAGACCGTCGACGAGATGAAGCGACAGCACCCTGCCTGCTTCAGCTACACTGTGAAGGCCCAGGGACATCCGCCGTTGCTTCGCGACGATCCTTCTATTAGCGCAATCCGAAATTTTCTGGATAAAGCCCGGCAGTCCAACAGCCTGGATCAAACCATCGGGGCGTAAGCGAATACGAACCGGCTTAGAGATCGCCCCGGTCGACGCGGCGCGAAAACTCGGTCTGTCCGCCAGACGCCAGAATGCGAGCTTGCTCAATCCAGTTCTCACGCTCAATCCGGCCGCGGAAGTCGAGCACCTGGCTGATACGCTCAATGTCGTCGGCTGACCAGTTCGCGACTTGCTCATAGCTCGTCACGCCGAGCGAATTCAGCTTCTTCTCAATCAGAACACCGATGCCGCGAATGCGCTTCAGGTCGTCATGATCGCCGCTGACAAAATTCGCATCATCGCCAACGAGCGCTTCTGCGCGAACCGAGCGCAGGCCCGTGACACGGCGGCTGGAGTCATCTCCGTCACCAGCCATATCTTCGGGCGGCGTCTCTACAGGCGCCGGCGCTTCGGACGGTGCCTCACTTTGCGAAGCCAGAGATGCCGCCGAGAGAGCCGCCGCTGCGGCAGCGGCGGCAGCCGACGCAGCAGCATGTCCGGCCCCACCGGACGACGGTTCGGACGGTGGTGGATCTTCGGGTGGAGCGGCGGCAGGCGGCGGCTCGGCAGCGGGCGGCGAAAGGTCAGCCGGGCTATCCCCTGATGCTAGTAAACGCGCCTGCTCACGCCAGTATTCGTCTTCAATGCGGCCGAAGAAGCCCAGCGTCTGGCTCATGCGGCGCACGTCATCGGCATCCCAAGCAGCAATCTGGGCGAAGCTATCAACACCAGCATAGTTCAAGCGCGACGCCAGCACATTGTCGATGCCACGGATCTTCGTTAGGTCATCCCCCGCACCATCTTCCGCGCGGCCGGCCGCGATACCGGCGGCGGCGGCAACAGCGGCCGTCGTCAAAGTCGTTCCAGCACCAGGAGCGGTATCTTCGCTCACCTCGGGCTCGTCCGGCGCAACTGGCGCCTCGTCTTCCGCAGCCGAAGTCATCGTTCCCGCAGCTGCTGCCGCGGCAGCAGCGCCAGCCAGACCAAGCGCAACCGAGGTGTAAGACTCACCCGCCGGCAACTCGGACTCGTCTGAGGGATCAGGTGTGAACTCAAAATCTTCCGCGGCGGGTTCGGGCTCCGGCGTATAGGTGATCCCGGAATCGGCAGCTTCCTGCGTGTAAGAAACGGCTGGCGGCTCAGGCGCATCGGCAGGTCGTACGGGAGCCGGAACATCAGCCGCCGGTATGGGCAGCGGCTCAGGATCGGGCCCTGGCATGACGGGAGGCGAAACCTGCGCTTCAACAACGCCCGGCGGCGGCAGCGTCGAACCATCGTGACTGGCCACCGCAATCGCCGCATAGGTCTCACCGGCCGGAAGTGGCGTGGGCTGAACCTCAACAGCCGGACCGGTCGGCACCACCACGGCATCCGCATCGGGCTGCTCAGCGCCTTGCAGCGCGCGGCCGAAGCGCTCTGCGTCAGCAGCCGTCACTGGCGGGACAGGCGGCGCAGCCACTGGCGGATTGACCGGCGTAGATCTTGGGACGGCAGGCGGCACATTCACGTGCGCCGTTTCGGCTGCCAGCTCATCGTCCGGCCCGCCATGCAAGGTTCGCTTGAACAGGCACGCCAAGGCAGCACCTAAAACAAACGCTGCCAGCAGCATCAAGAACGTCTGCAAAACCAACATATACATCGAACACTACTCCCGCGCGGCTGCTTCGTTTTGTCAGCGCCTTATTGTTCGTTCTGCCTGCGTCCGCAGGAAATCCAACCCACCAGCAAGCCAATGGCGAAAGCGACGGCGATGTACCAGATCAGCTTGAGAAACAGGTAGTCCATTTTCTTAACTCCAACACTCTCTGGTCCGCGCTTAAGGCACAGGCGTGACCTTAAATTCGATCCGACGGTTCTTGCTCATGCCTTCCGGCGTGTCATTGCTCGCGACAGGCCGAAGCTCGCCGAACCCTTCGGTTTTCAAGCGCGACGCATCAACGCCTTTCTTGATCAAATACTCGGCGACTGCATTCGCACGCTTTTCAGACAACGCTTGGTTATTTTCAATCTCGCCTTGAGAGTCCGTATGTCCATAGATCGTGATGTTCGCCTGGGGGCAAACTTCCACGATGCCAGCCAGACGATCCAACGTCAGGAAGCTGTTTGACTTAATTTCGGACTTGGCCGTCGCAAATTTGATCACGCCTTCGGCCATCGCGCTCTTCATCAAGCCGTGGCAATGATCGGCTTCAGCCTTGCGTTTCGCTTGCTCGGCTTCTTTTTCGGCGGCAGCAGCGCGCTCCTGCTCAACGTCAGCCTCGGCAGCCTTGCGTTGCGCCTCTTCTTCGGCCTCGCGCTTGGCTTCAGCTTCCGCCTCGGCCTTGGCTTTTTCTTCAGCCAAGCGTTGTGCCTCTGCTTCCGCCTCGGCCTGGAGCCGCGCTTCATCTTCAGCGCGAGCCTTTTCAGCAGCGGCATTCTCCGCCGCGGCCTTTTCGGCGGCTAAGCGCTCTTCTTCTGCTTTGCGCGCAGCCTCTTCTTCGGCAAGACGCTCCCGCTCGGCTTCTTCAGCAGCCCAGCGCTCTTCCTCGGCCTTGCTCGCAGCGTCGTCTTCCTCAAGCATGCGGGCGAAAGCAGCTTGTTCCCGTTCCCACCGCGCATCTTCAAGAGCACGGGCCTCGACAGCCCAAGTCTCAAGGTCGGGCGCCGCCGCCGCCAGTTGCTCGCGCTGTTCGCTCATGATCGCAGCGTACTTCGCCAAGCGCTCTTGCCGCGCCTTTTCCAAAGCAGCCGCTTCTTCGGCAGTCATGCCAACGTATGAGCCCGCTTCGCTTTCGCCACCATTACCTTTCGCGGCCTCAAGCCACTGGGCCAAAATTGCAGCAAGACGCAATTGCCGGGCTTCTTCTTCCCCGCGAGCCCAGTCGTAAGCCGGATAGGGCTTGCCGCCCTTTTTCGACTTAACCCGGGCTTCGGAAACCGAAACATCCGCCTCGCCCGAACCGTCCTCAATTTCGACTTTGTCCGACTTTTCTGACATCGCGGCAATGCGTGCCTGGCGCGCGTCTTCCTCACTGCGCGCCCACTCGTGAGACGGATACGGCTTACCACCCTTCTTCGACTTCACCTTCGCGCCGGAGATGGAAACATCGGCTTCGCTGGCGTCTTCTACGCCGACCATTTCTTTCGCGCCGCTGGCATCAGCCGTGGCCGCTTTGTCGGAGCGTGCGTCCGTGCGGTTGCGCACCATGCGGACGCCTTTGACCGCGCGAACGGCCTTGGAGGCGCGATAAGGTTCGGCAGCATCCGGGGCAACACCTGTCAATAGGATGTCACGGCCTTCGATATCGATCCGGCCCCAACCATAACCATTGCTCCGCAGCGCCGATTCTGCGCGCGTCTGCAGGTCCGTTTCAATGCCTTCCCGCTCCCAAGTGATGGCGAGCCAAGTCAACATCGCGATGGGGATTACCCCCCAAAGCCAACGCCACGGATTGCATCTCATGTCAAAGAAGCTCCCACTCGCACCGTCTTACGCGTGTCCGACCGGTTTTCCCGGCCTTGCGAAACGGCGTCCTACTCTACTTTGCCCCCCGGCATAAATAACAAGCAGTCCACTTGCACCCCGTAGGCACTATAGACAAGCCGTATCATGTTTCCAAGACGGTGGGGTGAGAGAAAAAGCTTCGCGAGATCTGAGACTAACGTCTAAAGGCTCGCGCCCTCATGGCAGATAGGCAACAAGTCAGGCCCGGCCCAGGACCCGGGGCCGATCCGCAGGCTGAATGACAACATGATAGTCGAGCAGACGGACTTCACAATCCCGGATCGTGTCAGCGACGGAGCTACTCGGCACCGGCTTGCTGAAGTAATAGCCCTGCACGCCAGTGCAGCCAGCCTCAGCCACCTGATGAAGGTGCTCCGACGTCTCGATACCTTCGGCAACGGTACGCATACCGAGCATACCAGCAAGCGCGACGACCGAACAAACGATGGCATGGCAATCGTGACTGCGCGGCAGGTCGCGAATAAACGTTTGATCTATCTTGATTTTATCAAATGGGAATGACCGCAGATAGCTCAGCGAGGCGTATCCTGTACCAAAGTCATCAAGAGCAATCTTCACGCCCATGGCCTTGAGCCGCTTGAGAGACCGGCGCGTACCAACCTCATCGTTCAGCAGCGTAGACTCAGTGACCTCCAGCTCCAGCCGCTTTGCGGGCAAGCCAGACGTTTGCAGCGCCGAATGCGCTGTCTGGTGAATATCGCCGGAATGGAACTGCACCGGCGAAAGGTTCACCGCGACCGAGATGTCATCCCGCCAGCTGCTGGCATCCTTGCACGCCTGATGCAGCGCCCAGTTGCCAAGCTCTCCGATGAGGCCCGCCTCTTCCGCAATCGGAATGAACGCCGCGGGTGAGACCATGCCGCGCGTCGGATGCTTCCAGCGCATGAGCGCTTCCAACACGATTACCCGGCGTTCTTTAATGTCCACGATCGGCTGATAGTGCATCTCCAGCTGCCCTAGACCGGCAGCCTTTCGAAGGTCCTCCTCCAGCTCTTGGCGCTCGCGGATCGCCTCTTCGAGCTTGGGATCGTAAAGAACAAAGTCGCGGCTCTTCTCATGCTTGGCACGCTGCAAAGCAAACTCAGCGCGCTGGACGAGCGTGCCCGAGGTGTCAGCATGTGCCGGCGCAATTGCGCAGCCCGAGGCAACATCAACTTCGATGGCATAGCCCTCGATTTCCATCGGTTCGCGCAACTTCATACACAGGTCTGCGGCGCATTCCATCGCGTCGCCCTCGGCACCGGTCGGAATAAGAACCGCAAAGTTGTTCCCGCCAAGACGCGCAATGGTGGCACCACTGGAGCATGTATCCTGCAGGCGCCGAGCAACCTGGCAGAGCACCTCATCACCAAAAGCGTTCGAATAGATTTCGTTGATGCGCTTGAAGTTGCGAACGTCAATCAAGAGCAGCGCGATCTGGCTGTCCTCTTCGCTCTCCCCAACGGCGCGTGCGAGGTTGTCCATAAACGTTTGACGATTCATCAACCCAGTGAGTTGATCTGTCTTCGCAAGACGCCGGATGCGCTTGTCGGTTTCAATGCGGTCCGTGATGTCTTCGTGTACATCAACCCAGCCGCCGCCCGGCATGGGTTTGAGAGAAACGGAAATGGTCCGGCCATTCAAGGTCAGAATGCTCTCAAACTCGCCGCCATTGATGATCGAGTCACGGAAGCTTTTAGCCGCCGACACACGCTCTAGCTCGTCAACGTTCTCTTGATCAGAAAACCACGCAGCCAGAACCTCATCCAAATCCGCACCGGGCCTCGCCGACGCTTCCGGCACACCATACATATCCCGGTAATGCTCGTTGCACATGACCAGACTCTGGTCGCCGTCGAAGATGGTCATGCCGCGCTGCATATTATTGAGCGCCAGGTCAAACCAATTTGCCAACCGGTGAATCTCGTCGGTGTTACGCTGAAGCGCGATCGTATTGCGTTTGAACACCTGAACCGCGCGCGACAGCTTGCCGAAGGCGTCGTCGCCGACGGTAGACGGAACCTCAACTTCGGTTTCACAATTGGCGATGCTGTGCATGGCACGCGACATCTGTCTGACGCCCGTTAGCAGGTCCTTCAGCCACCACAAGAACAACGGCAGCGCGATGAGCGCGAGCAGTCCAACCACAACACCACTCTGCCAGAGGAAGCTTTCCGACGCGGCATGCATGCGCTTAGCATCAGACCGCCAGACCGCTTGCCGGCGCATGTCTATTGATTGCAGATGCCGCTCCAGCACACTCGATGCGCCAAGATAAGCTGCGAGTTTTTCCGCCAACAACGATTGCCCAGCGCCACCCTGAGCCAGCTCAAGCCCGGTACCGTTCATCACATTGACCGCATCCGACAGCGCAGCATCACGCAAGGCAAACAAACCGCCTGACAGTACGACCAACCGGTGCCCAACAGTTTTGGCAAGGTCCGTCTGCGACTGACGGCCAGCGTCATCTGTTTTCTGCACAGCTGAAAGAATAAGACCGCGATGCGCCTGATGCACGGCGCGCAATTTCAATTCAGCCGCTAAGCGCGTTTGCGCAACCTGCGTTCCCGTCAGACCGCGCTGCACGTCCATGGCGAAGCCAAGGTGGAGAAGCGCCAAGGCAGCTAGCCCGATGCCCAACACGCTAGACGCGGCCAGGACTCTCCCGCTAATGCTGCCTGATCCAGGAAGCACTTGAGGCAAAGACAAGAATTGGCGCAACGCGGGGGCGATACTGTGCATAGTCAACAAACTTGGGCGCCAGAACCGTCTATGGCCTGGAACGGGTTGATGTTTGAAAATCTTCAGTATCGCAAATCAGTAAGTAATCCGTTGATGCCGGCAAACGTCTTCAACCTTTAATGTCAATCAACCGACCCCACCATTTAACGCTATAAGATGCTGAAATGACTAACACAAAACAAGAAAACACCCCGCCTACTGCCGATTTCCTGAACGCTGACGACCCTTTCAGCTTGTTCAATAATTGGTTTGCAGATGCAAACGAACACGAACCGAACGACCCAAACGCTATGGCCCTGGCAACCGTTGATAAAAATGGGCTGCCCAACCTGCGCATGGTACTACTGAAAGGGCTGGACAGTGCGGACGTCCCAGAGCGCGGGTTCGTCTTCTATACGAACCTGACGAGCGCGAAGGGTGTCGAAATCATTGCCTCGAAGCGCGCGGCCTTGCTGTTCCACTGGAAGAGCTTGCGGCGCCAAATCCGCATCCGAGGCACAGTCACGCAAGTTGCAGATACGGAAGCAGATGAGTATTTCGCCACGCGGCCTCACCTGAGCCAGGTCGGCGCATGGGCATCGGACCAATCAAGCCAACTCCCAAACCGAAAAGTTCTCGAAGATGCCGTTGCCAGCCAGACCGAACGCTTCGGCGATGGGCCTGTACCACGCCCGCCGCACTGGTCGGGATTCAGGCTGGAACCGCTCGAAATCGAGTTCTGGCATGATCGCCCCTACCGGCTTCACGACCGCCTCGTGTTCCGGCGCGACAGCACAAGCACGCCAACGTGGTCTCGCAGTTATCTCTATCCATGAGACACTGAAGGACGGTCTATCGCCGGAATACCGCGACGGCCTCCACGTGCGCGGCATAAACAAACTGATCGATGGGCATGACGCTTTCCAGCACGTAGCCGCCGTCAACCAGAACGCGCGCATCGCGAGCCAGCGTCGCAGGATTACAGGACACAGCCACGACTGTAGGCACCTTGCTGCGAGCAAGCCGTTCACACTGGCCAAGAGCCCCCGCGCGCGGCGGATCAAACACCACAGCATCAAACCCATCCAACTCGCGCGGACCCAGTGGATCTTGAAACAGGTTACGAACTTTCGTTTCGATGGGCTTCAAACCCTTCGCGGCGTTCGCTCCGCTGACCAGGGCGTTGATCGCATTGCGATCGGAGTCGACCGCCAATACGCGCCAGCGTTTGGCCAAGTGAAACGTGAAGGTGCCGAGCCCACAGAACAGATCGGCCACCTGTTTGGTTTTTGACTTGGGTATGGCGGCCATCACACGCTGAGCCATCGCTGCCTCGGCCTGCGTAACGGCCTGGAGAAAAACACCAGGTGGAGGCGAGACCGCAGCCGGACCCAACGTCACCTGAACAGGTCCGCGCGCCATCACTTGTTGCCCGCCTATCGACAAGCGAACGATGTTTGCGCGCGCAGCCTCCTGCGCCAGCGCTTGTAACACTGAGGCCTGCAGTTCCTTACCATCGGCATCAAACGCAACATCAAGGCCTGAGTCCACCAGCGTAACAATCACACGACAGCTGTCGCTCTTCCCCGGCAGAATGCTCGATGCCAACCCCCGCAATGCTGGAAAAGCCGAAACAATCGCCGGATGCAGCACCTCGCAGGTACGCAAATCAACGAGCGCGTGTTCACCTTGCCGGCGAAATCCAAGAACAATGCCAGCCGCCGTACGCTTGGCACCCAGATGCGCCCGGCGGCGCGACTGCGTTGGAATTGTCTGCAAGTCTGAGACCGGGGCATCAATACCGCGGTGGGCAAACGCCTGCCGCACGACCGTCGTCTTCCAATCCGCGTAGAGCCCGGGCGGCATATGCTGCGCCATGCATCCACCGCACTCCCAGAAATGCTGACACGGTGGATCGACCCTGTCCGGTGAACGCGTAAGCTGAACCAAGCTGCCATCGGCCGCGAGACGCCAATCTTCTCCCGGCAAGGCGCCAGGAACGAACACTGGACCTCCGGCCGTTTTCGCCACGCCGTCGCCCTGAGCGCCGAGCTCATCAATCGTCAAAACAGCGTCATCCTGAGACATCGAAACGGGCACCTAATAAAAACTCTTTGTTTCCTGACCCGCCTTCGATCGGCGATGGAACTACGCCTTCGACGTGCCAGCCCGGCCGAGCCACGAACCAAGACGTAACATCATCGATTGCAGACTGCCGGGCAGCCTCATCGCGCACGATCCCGCCCTTGCCAATCCGGTCAGGTCCGACTTCAAACTGCGGCTTGATCAAAGCGACAAGCCATGCGCCAGACCGCGCAAAGGAAAGCGGGACCGCCAGCGCCTTCGTCAATGAAATAAAGCTGACATCACTGACGATTGCGCCAATGGGTTCGACAATGTCATCGGCCGTCAAACCGCGAGCGTCGCGACCCTCCAGGCAAACGACCCGCTTGTCCTCACGCAAAGGAGCGGCCAACTGATCACGGCCAACGTCGGCGCAATAAATTTTGTTAGCCCCGCCCTCCAGGAGTACCTGGGTAAAACCTCCAGTCGACGCGCCAACATCAAGGCAGATACGTCCAGATGGGTCGAAGCCGAATGCCGATAACCCGGCGCGAAGCTTTGACGCACCACGAGAGACATCCTTGGCCAAGTCGGAGACCAAAACCTCAGCTTCCAAATCCACTTTAGCGGATGGCCGCGACACGGACTGACCGTCAACTCGGACACCACCGCGCAAAATCAAATCCCTAGCACGCGAACGGGTTGCCACCAATCCACGCTCGACCAACATGAGGTCTAAACGGCCCTTTCGAGACGATTGGTGCTGCTCGGAATCAGTCAAGGGGATGACAAGCCTGTATGCATTGTGTTGTTGGTCCACCGGGAACTCGACGTTGCAAGACGACGTTCACAAACATATCGTGTAAACCAGACAATCCAAGAAAGGGACCACATATGCGTAAAGTCCTGCTCGCTACGATTATAGCAGCCGCTCTTCCAGCCGTAGCCATGGCTGATCCTGTCGACGTTGTTGGCGCGGATATGAAACCAATTGGCAAGATCGATGCAAAAGGCGGTCCCCACGGACTAGTGGTCACCGTCACCTTGGAGAAAGGGGCAATTTCGCCCGGCGCACACGGCATCCACATCCATGAACATGGTGATTGTTCAGACGAAGGCTTCAAGAATTCCAAAGGTCACGTCAATCCCGGAAAAACGGAACATGGCTTCTTGAACCCCAAGGGCCCGCACCCGTCCGACCTACCCAACATCTGGGCCCATGAAGACGGATCGGTCCTCGCCGAGATGTTCGTACCGGGCATGGCACTGGAGGGTGACAACGGCCTCTATGACTCAGATGGCTCAGCGATCGTCATTCACGCCAAGCCTGACGACCACATGACACAACCAATTGGAGGCGCTGGCGCGCGCGTCGGCTGCGCCCTCTTCAAGAAGTAACCCTATGGCGCCGCCGCGATATCGGCACGCCGCAATCCACTTTACAAGACGTTACGGGCCGGCCTCATGCCGGCCCTCTTCCTACAAGGCGCGGGGAACATGGCGCAGGTGAGCGCGGAACCGGAAAAAGGTGTCTTCCTATTCGGAACGGAAACGACCGAAGGCGACGCCAAAATGTCCGCGATCCTCGGATCGAAGGGCGCAAACCTTGCTGAGATGGCGCGCCTGGGCTTGCCCGTTCCACCCGGCTTCACCATCAGCACCAGCATCTGCAAAATCTATTATGACAGCGGCGAACGTCTACCTGACTGGCTGAAGCCTCAGGTGATGGCGGCAATCGGAGAAGTCGGCCGCTTCACCGGGCACGAATTCGGCGACGAACACAATCCGCTCCTCGTCGCCGTACGCTCCGGCTCGCGCGCGTCCATGCCGGGCATGCTTGATACGATCCTTAACGTTGGTCTCAACACCCAATCCGTAAAAACACTCGCCAAGCTGTCGGGCGACGAACGCTTCGCCTACGACAGCTATCGCCGCTTCATCGAAATGTATTCTGACGTTGTTCTCGGCGTCGACCACGGGCTGTTCGTCGATCTGCTCGACAACTTTAAAAACCTCAACGGCATGAGCCATGATACCGACCTTACTGCCGGCGACTGGCGCGATGTGATCGAGGACTACCAGCAAGCCATCACCGCCGAGACCGGAAAACCCTTCCCGGAAGACACGAACGAACAGCTGTGGGGCGCGATAGGCGCCGTCTTCGGCTCCTGGCAAAATCCGCGCGCGATCGTGTATCGGCGCGCCCACTCGATTGCGAACAGCTGGGGCACAGCCGTCAGCGTCCAAGCCATGGTGTTCGGCAATCTGTCTGAACGCTCTGCAACCGGCGTCGCCTTCACGCGCAATCCTTCAACCGGTACAAAGGAAATCTACGGCGAGTTCCTGCCGAAGGCTCAAGGTGAAGACGTGGTGGCAGGCATTCGCACGCCCCAGCCGATTTCTGAAGACGCAGCCATTGCTGCCGGCGCGCCGGGAACGTCACTAGAAGCCACCATGCCGGAAGTGATGAGTGAACTTCGCGCCGTCTTCGATCAGCTTGAGCAACGCTACCGCGACATGCAAGACGTCGAATTTACGATTGAGAACGGCAAGCTTTGGATGCTGCAAACGCGACCTGGCAAGCGAACCGCGCAAGCCGCGATCAAGATTGCCGTCGACTTCGTCACCGAAGGCATCCTCGATCAAAACGCAGCCCTTCTTTCGGTCGATCCCCAGTCGCTGAGCCAATTGCTTCATCCGACGATCGACCCGGACGCGACACGCGATCTGCTCGTCACCGGACTGCCTGCCTCACCCGGCGCCGCCTCCGGCGAAATCGTATTCGATGCCGCTGAGGCCGAAGCCATGAAGGCTGAGGGCCGTCAGGTCATTCTCGTGCGCACTGAGACAAGCCCAGAAGACATCCACGGAATGGTCTCGTCAGTTGGAATTCTGACCGCACGCGGCGGCATGACGAGCCACGCCGCCGTCGTCGCACGCGGCATGGGGCTCCCCTGTGTCGCCGGCGCAGGCCAATTGCGGATTGATATCCATGGCGGCGAAATGCGCGTCGGCGCACGGCGCCTGATAAAGGGCGACACCATCACCATCGACGGCGCCACCGGCCAAGTCTTCAACGGCCGCGTGCCCATGCTCATGCCGGAGCTTTCAGGCGATTTCGCAACGCTGATTTCCTGGGCTGATCGTGTCCGCCGGCTCAAGGTCCGCGCGAATGCCGACACACCGCGCGACGCGGAGAAGGCCCGTTCGATGGGCGCGGAAGGTATTGGGCTGGCCCGTACCGAGCACATGTTTTTCGACGCTGATCGTATCCTGGCCATGCGTGAAATGGTCTGCGCCGTCGATGAGCCGGGCCGCAAAGCAGCACTCGCCAAGATCCTGCCAATGCAGCGCCGAGACTTCACTGACCTATTCGCGATTATGGACGGCGCGCCCGTCACCATTCGGCTGCTCGACCCCCCACTTCACGAGTTTCTCCCACGCCAAGAACGGGAAATCGAACAACTCGCAGAGGCGCTCGCAATGCCCCTGCCCAAACTGAAAGCACGCATCGCCGAGCTGACTGAATTCAACCCGATGCTCGGCTTCCGGGGATGCCGGCTGCACATCCGCTATCCAGAAATCACCGAAGTTCAAACGCGCGCCATCTTCGAAGCCGCCATTGCCGCATCAAAAAAAGCTGGGCGGACAGTCGTACCCGAAATCATGATCCCCCTCGTCGCCTGGCGGCAAGAGTTCGACATCCTTGCAGCCATCATCGCCAAGACCGCCGAGGCTGTGCGCAACGAGACTGGGAGCCCGGTGGATTACGAGCTCGGTACCATGATCGAGGTTCCACGCTCCGCCCTGTGCGCGGACGAGATCGCGCAAGAACCCGGCGGCGCGGCGTTCTTCTCATTCGGCACAAACGATCTCACCCAGACAACCCTCGGCCTGTCTCGTGATGACGCCGCGCCCATCCTCGCCAACTACGCTGGGCTGGGCATGTTCGATGCCGAACCATTTGTGACACTCGATACGACCGGCGTTGGCCAGCTCGTGCAACTAGCCATGGCACACGCGCGCAAGGTCAACACGAATTTGAAGACAGGCGTTTGTGGCGAACATGGCGGAGACCCGGCTTCCATCGCCTTCTTTCACGACGCCGGGCTCGACTACGTCTCGTGCTCGCCCTTCCGGCTGCCCGTCGCCCGCCTAGCCGCAGCCCAAGCCGCTCTGCGATCGCGCGACTAGCTGTCGAACCGACTACAGAAAACTCCGTCATCCCGCGCGCAGGTTTGCACTTGAGAACCCTCCCCCTTTGGGGTAAGTGTGAGGCAACAACCTTGGGTTGTTGTTAACGCGACATGAGGATCCCCCCCATGCCAACAGTAAACCCCCGTTACTGGCACCATCTTGGAGACAGTGTTTATTGCCTTCAGGATATCGCAGACAAGATTTTCCGAGATGCGTTCGCCTTTGGCTCTGAAGGACTTTGCGTTCTCCTTCAATTAACCAGTTTCGACGAGAATACAATCATAGATAGAACAGTTCCGTGTATCAGAGAGTGCAAGTTAAAGGTACCTGGCCATAAGAGTGAAACGCAGTTCCAGTTTGTCTTCATCTTGAGAAACGACGGAAAGCTCTTCATTACCCACGCGATCGATTTGAGCCGCGAAGATCAAATTGATGCTTTGTCTCTTACTGACGACGCGCGAGCCCTGGCTCAGAAGATCGCAACTGGCGAAATGGCTTAAGAGCTTAGGCCGCCGTTCTCCAAAAGAGGACGGCGGTCGTGTATGTTTTGATTTAGTTGGGCAAGAAAAGGAGCATCTGACATGGCTAGCCTAACAATAACAGAGAACCTACTCAGGGAAATTTTGATCCACGCGCCGCCGCAGAATAGCAACGGCGGCGGTCCCAGGCGGCGAGACAAAATATATTGGGCAACAAAACTCAAGAAGCTGCGCTTGCGACTAAAATTGTCTCAGCAGGCATTCGCCGATAATTTCGGAATTTCCGTCAAGGCATTGCGAAACTGGGAACAGTTAGAACGCTTGCCGGAACGGTCATCTCAAACCTTGATTACGCTAATTGAACGTGATGCGGAAAGCGTAAGCAAGGCAGTCGCGTGCGCCAGGAACGACGAAGAGGAAATGGCCTAAGAGCCAACAAAACCGATAGAAGCGCCTAGCAGCTTTGAGGGAATAAAGCTGTTACTGGTAGCGGGGTAATTGGAAAGAAGGCAGCTCGTGCGGAGTAGTATTTTTTCCAATTCGCTTAAAATCATCACCAACCGGGACCGCCCGTCAGGCGGTCCTCTTCATCCAGCGTTGGGCGGCGAGGCCTGGGGCCTTTGTGTTTCGGCCGGATCAGCAGTATGAGCAGCATCGGCGGGAGCAGAAAGCACCACGCCGTCCACGCAGAGACGTCACGATTCTTCCACCCGGCCAGGATGGCTCCGAGCACACCGCTAACGATAGCGACGATGCCCCAAATGACGATAGCGACCATAAAATTCATCTGACACCTATTCCGTAATCCGGATCGCGGCCTGACTGTTACTGGGCCTCAAGTACGGCAGAATCAAGCGCCGACAATGAAATTTTGCAGGTCTAGGTGACCGTTTCGTGAGAACGCCCGCCTATACACCGTTAAAGTCTAGCCCAAGATCCAGAACCGGGGCGGAATGTGTCAGTGCGCCGATGGATATGAGGTCAACACCACTCTCTGCAATCGCCCGCACCGTTGATAAATTTACACCCCCAGAAGCTTCCGCGATCATGCGGCCATTGATCCGCTTCACAGCGAGTGACAGCGTCTCCGGCGGCATGTTGTCCAGCAAGACAGCATCAACTGGCTGCTTCAGAACGTCGTCCAACTGCTCCAACGTATCGACTTCAACCTCAATCCTGACCATGTGACCGGCACTCTTGCGAGCCGACGAGATCGCGGCAGCAACGCTTCCGGCCGCGGCAATGTGATTGTCCTTGATGAGGATAGCATCGAACAATCCGGTGCGATGGTTCTGACCACCGCCACAACGCACCGCATATTTCTCTACAGCACGCAAACCAGGTGTCGTCTTACGCGTGTCTGCGATGGCGGCGTGGGTACCAGAAATGGCGTCGACGTAAGCACGAGTCAGCGTCGCGATTCCACTCATCCGGCCCATGAAATTCAAGGCAACGCGTTCTGCCGTTAGGATAGCACGTGTATTGCCAGATATGCGCGCGATTGTTTGCCCGGCCCTGACAGCTGCTCCGTCTTCAACCTCAGCCGCGAACCTCACGTCAGCGTCCAACGCCTGGAAGGCCGCTTCGGCGAACGCCAACCCACTAACGACCCCCGGCTCACGCGCCGCAATCAGGGCCTTCGTTTCTGCTTCAGCCGGGATGATCGCGTTCGTTGTGATGTCGCCGACCAGGCTGAGGTCCTCAGCGAGCGCAGATCGCACAGCCGCCTGCACCAGAGTATCTGGCAGCGGTGCAAGTGAAGAGACCTGGCCCATGACTTACGCCGCGGCCTCGGCCGAAATCGCATCGTCACAAACACCCTCGCGGTCACAATACGTTTTCAGCTCTGAAAGCGTGAGACGGGAGCGCTCACCCTTCGGCGCATACGTCTCGGGAAAGTCACTGCGGAAATGCGCACCGCGGCTTTCTTCGCGCATCAACGCACTGGCCGCAATGAACCGCGCGCACAAAGCCATGTTCGCCAACAACCTGTCGCCCTTGGCACGGCGTTCGACGCCATCAAGAGTTTGCAATGCCAGGCGCAAACCAGCCTCATTACGAACGACGCCTACGTGGCGGGACATCGTCTCGCGCAATGTCCTGATCGCCGCCTCACGCGTTTTGTTGTCAGGCTTGACGACAGGCGTGGACTGCGGCGGCACGGCCGGCGCAGCCGGTGACGCAATGTGCATCAACCCGGCAATATCCTCAGCGGCACGCGCACCGAAAACCGACGCCTCCAACAGCGAGTTCGAGGCCAGCCTGTTGGCCCCATGCAAGCCCGTCGAAGCTGCTTCGCCAACCACCCACAACCCCGGCACACTGGAACGCGCAGACGCATCTGTCGCGATACCGCCCATATGATAGTGCGCGGCGGGCGCAATCGGAATGAGATCATGTGCGGGGTCAATCCCAGCGGCCTTGGCGGCGCCATAAACCGTAGGAAATGCACTCGCAAAATGCTCGCCAATTGCCTCGCGCGCATCCAAGAACGCACCGTGACCAGCCGCAATCTCGGCGAACACAGCGCGCGCAACGATATCGCGCGGCGCTAAATCACCATCGGGATGCCATCCAGCCATAAAGCGTTCACCCGCGGCATTGACCAAAACCGCGCCTTCACCGCGCAAGGCCTCGGAGGCCAGCGGCGCCGGATCGGCGTCGACATCTATGGCGGTTGGATGAAACTGCACAAACTCCGCATCCGCGATCGCGGCACCAGCCCGCGCGGCCAATGCAATCGCCTCACCGCGCGCAAATTCCGGGTTTGTCGTCACGCTAAACAAACCGCCAGCACCACCCATAGCGAGCAGAACCGCGCGGGCCCGGATGAGCAGGCGCAAATCGTGACGCCGCTCTTCCACCGGCGCGACATACACGCCGTCGACACGGCCATCACGCGTGTGCAATTCGTCAGCGCGGAACCCTTCGATGACGCGGATGGATTTTGTGCTTCGCACAGCCGCGATCACAGCCTGCATGATTGCGGCGCCGGCCCGGTCGCCGCTTACACGCACGACACGCTGACGCGAATGCGCGGCCTCGCGGGACTGAATGAAATGACCTTCCAAGTCCCGATCAAACGGCACGCCATAGCGCAGCAAATCGCGCACGCGGTCCGGTCCTTCAGCCGCGACAGCATGCGCCAGCGCTTCATCAACGAGGCCGTCGCCGGCACGAATCGTATCCATCGCGTGGGCAGCTGGCGTATCGCCCTCACCCACGGCCGCGGCAATGCCGCCTTGCGCCCAAGCGCTAGCCGCTCCCCGCCCCAACGGGGCGGCCGCGATCACCGTCACCGGCATAGGCGCGAGCTTTAGTGCGGTGAAGAGCCCGGCCAGACCGGCACCAACGATCACCACTCCGGGGGCTTCACCCGAATGATTTGAGAAATGAAAGGACATGGACTGTGTCTTGCCTCCCGGCGCTAGCCGCCACGCGGAGTTCAAGGCCGCTGGATACACATGCTCCAGCGGCCCCGCACTCAGTTCGTCAAATTGACCATGCGCTCGACTGCACGGCGCGCCTTTTCAGCCACTTCCCGGTCAACATGCACCTCGTGCTGCATGTAAAGGAGGGCATCGCGAATGTTCTCCAAGCTGATCCGCTTCATGTGCGGACACAGATTGCAGGGACGTACAAACTCGACATCCGGCGTCTCAGCCGCGACGTTCGACGCCATGGAACATTCGGTCACCAGCACCACCCTCTTGGGGCGTTTGGTCTTGACCCAATCAATCATAGCCGACGTCGAGCCGGTAAAATCCGACGCTTCAATAACGTCAGGCGGGCACTCCGGATGAGCGATGATCTTGATGTCCGGATCACCCTTCCGGTAAGCCTCCAGCTCTTCGCCAGTGAAGCGCTCATGCACCTCACACGCGCCGGCCCAGGTGATGATTTCCACCTTGGTCTGCGTGGCAACGTACTTGGCCAAATACTGGTCGGGAATGAGCAGCACGCGCGGTACGCCCAAGCTCTCAACCACTTTGACCGCGTTCGACGACGTACAAGTGATGTCGCATTCCGCCTTCACAGCGGCGGACGTGTTCACGTAGGTGACGACAGGAACGCCCGGATACGCATCACGCAACATGCGTACATCTTCAGCCGTAATCGATGAAGCAAGCGAACACCCGGCCTCCATGTCCGGAATCAAGACAGTCTTGTCCGGACTAAGAAGCTTTGACGTCTCCGCCATGAAGTGAACGCCGGCCTGCACGATGACATCAGCGTCGACGCGCGCGGCCTCCTTTGCCAACTGCAAACTGTCACCACGGAAATCACCCACGCAATGGAAGATCTCCGGCGTCATGTAGTTGTGTGCCAAGATGACGGCGTTACGCTCCTTCTTCAGGTCGTTGATCTGTTTGACCAACGGCGCGTACTGCATCCACTCCATCGGTGTCACGACGGATTTCACACGTTCGTAGAGCGGCTCCAATTCACGAGCCAGCTCAGGCGTGAACGGCAAGGCTTCCGCCTTGCGCGCCACAGGCTCGGGAGCCGTGGCGACATCGTTGCCCGGAATGGCTGTGTAAAGATTCATAACCTCAACCTTTCTGGCTCTTGCAATTATACTCGAAATGAGTATAATTGAGACCTGAAGAAACGGCACGGCCCCAAGGGGGCGCACGTTAGATGCCGGATCTGGTGATTGTTTCGCCTTCTGCCGCGTTTATGCTCTTAACGAGCATTGTTAGATTGCCTTTAACTTAAGCTATAACGCCCTGCACTTCCAGGGGTTCGATGAAAGATTTTTGAAAGTCTCAGGCCGGCTGCAGTACCTGACGCCGGTCCCAAAGCGCGCTACGCGCAGCCAACTCGCCAACTCGGGTACCGTGCGTCTTCAGCAGGTGATCCTTGTAAGTTGCATAGGTATGCCAAGTCATGCCTTCGTGCTTGGACGCTAGCAGCTTGTGCCGCCAGGCCAGCAAGTTGCGCCAACCGCGCGCGTCACCGCCGGCAGGCACCTTGACCTCTCGCGCAATCATCTGACGCGACACGATTTGGCAAGCATGATCGCAGGAATACCCCGCCGAAATCAGAATATCGACCACCGCGGAAATCTGCGCCATCAGCTGTGGGCTGGCCTCGGCGAACTTGTTGCGGCGCTCGCCAACCGAAACATGGATAGCGTCCCAATCCTCGACGATATCGAGCATGGGAAAAGCCGATTCCCGGTTTTCGCACACCTCGACGAGGTGTTGCGCAACCAGCTCCAGGTATTGGTGCTGCAGCGAATGGCGCGCATCACGTTCCGCTGACCGTATCTCGGCAGCTTTAGCAGCAATCAGCGAAAGCAGATCTTGGGATTTTTCAGACACGGCTGACACCTAGGATTGAAATACGGCCAGCCTCGCAAATGAAGTTTAACAAGTTGCTAGCGCTAGCGGCGCCCAGGCTTGACCCGCACGCCAGGCGCCGGACGTTCCAGCAGCACTTCCCGCCGAAACCGGAAAAGCTTAGCGGGACGGCCGCCTGTCCGCGTTTTGACCTCGCCAGTCGGCTCCACCAATCCCGCACTTTCCACCAAACGGCGGAAGTTTTGCTTGTGCAGGTGTGGCCCAAGAATAGCCTCCACGGTCTTTTGCAGCTCATACAGCGTGAACTCTTCAGACATGAGTTCAAAAATAACCGGCCTGTATTTGATCTTGGCGCGCACGCGCCCGATCGCAGTCGCTAGAATACGCCGGTGGTCGAAGCGCATGGGGCTGCCAAGACGCGGCCTGTCCGGCCATTGTTTGGTGGACTCGCGCCCATCACGCAGCGCTTCTTCGACAAGACCGGCCTCGTAAAGCAGTTCATAGCGCTCCAGAACTTTTTCTTCATCCCACGCGCCACCATTGATCCCGAAACACATTCGGATCCGGTCTTCGCGCTTGACCGGTCGCACGGGCGCAGTCCGCGACGGCGGACGCGCAGCCCATTCGCTAAGGCGTGGCTCAATCTCTTCAAGCAGAATTTCCGGCCGGCCACGACGCCAGTCTTCCCATGGAAAAAAGTGGTACCAGCTTCGCCATGCGCTGCGTTTCAGCTCCGGTACATCTGCAGCGTTTCCCAGGGCCAAATATCCAATTGAAACGATGTGAGGGCTCTCATCACTGGGTTGGGCGTGGCGGCCCCGATCGGCAAACGTGTAAAGCTGCTCGACATAGCCCAGATCAAGGCCGGTTTGTTCAGCGACCCAGGCACGCAATCCACTTTCCAGCGTACGGTGTTCAAGCGGAGAAAACGGCCCAAACGGCAACCCGTCCAGCACCGAGCCATCAGCCTCGTCGCGCACGACAAGCGCCATCGGCTCATCGGCCTTAACGGCAACGATGGCGGCATTTAATCCGATCTCTACACGCGCTGCGTTCACATTCTGCAGCGTGCCTGGCTGGTCAGAAACGGAAACGTCCGCAGACCTTTTCAGTCGCGCATTCGCATTCATTCAGTCTTCCCTTCGGCGCCATCGCACTGAGGCCACCGAAGATGGCCTTTTTGGGGTGCCGGGATTGGGCAGCTTTATGGCACAGGGGAAAGCAAGGCGAACCGGGCCATGAAGGCCGATTGTGTGGCATGCGCCGGTTGCGCTTCGATACGCATTAACTGCGATCGCAAGGCCTCTGGCAGATCCTCGTCGTGACTGAAATAGATCTCGGCTTCCTCCAAGGAAAACCCAGCCAAACGCGTCGCCTCAAAAAACGCCGCGATACGGTCGGCTTGTTTGATCGCGCGCGCAACATCAGCCGGCAGCGGCTGGGGCACACCAAAACGCGCGTAAATTGCGCTCAGCAGCCGCAGCTCCAGCGCCTTGTAGTCGAGCCCAATCGCCGTCTTGAACGGGCTGATGAGATCCCCGATCACATACTCTGCAGCGTCATGCAAAAGCGCCGCCAGACGCCAGTGTTTCGACCAATCCGGATTAAGCGCACACGCAATGTCTTCTACGACGAGCACATGCTGCGCCACGGTGAAAGCATGGTCCCCCCTCGTCTGCCCATTCCAGCGGGCAACGCGCGACAAACCCTGCGCAATATCTTCAATGGCGATGTCGTCAGGCCGTGGGTTGAGGAGATCGAGCCTTTTGCCTGATAGCATGCGCTGCCATGCGCGCGCCGGTGCGTCCCGCATCTAATTCATCCTTCCCGCCGCGCGCGGCTTGATCTTTTTCTGCAACCCCGCACACACGTCGTGTCGCGGACAACTGACCAGATGATCGTTGACCATGCCGCTTGCCTGCATGAATGCGTAAACCGTTGTCGGACCCAGAAAGCGAAAACCTTCTCCCTTTAAGCCGCTTGCAACACGTCGCGACAATTCCGTCTGAGCCGGAACCTCCTTTAAGTCATGCCAGCGATTTCGAACTGGACCCTCTTCGAGAAATGACCAGAGGAAATCCGACAACGACTGACGCTTGGCCAAGCGTAGATAAGCCTGCGCATTCGCGATCGCCGCCTCGATCTTGAGCCGGTTACGAACAATGCCGGCATCGTTCATCAGACGTTCGATATCTCGCGCGCCATAACGTGCCAATTTCTTTGCATCAAAGTCATCAAAAGCGGCACGGAAGTTGTCACGCTTGCGTAAGATGGTCAGCCAGGAGAGGCCCGACTGAAAACTCTCCAGCACAAGCTTTTCAAACAAATCACGATCATGGGTCTTCGGCACGCCCCACTCTTCATCGTGGTAGCGCGCGTACTCCGGATCATCGATGCCCGGCCAAGGACAACGCTGGATAGGCGCACTCATCAACCAGCGGCCTCAAAGGCCAACGACGCGAAATCCGGTTTTTCAAGTGTCACCGGCACCGCTCCAACGTGTAGCTCCACGCCCTTGTCTTGGAATTCACCCACGCGATCAATGCGCACCAGCGCCAAGCCGTTGCCCCCAACCGACGATCCGACCCTACCGATAACAACATCACCGGCGGCAACCGGGGTGTCCGGCTCGGGCAAATCACCGTCCGCTGACACTTTCACGATCCGTTTTCGCGCCGACCCCCGGTGCTCCATTCGCGAAACGATTTCCTGCCCAACGAAACAGCCTTTGGTGAAAGACACACCATGAAGCTGGTCAAACAGCGCCTCATGAGCAAACGTATCGCCATACGCCCAATCACGGCCACCCTCGGGAACGCCTAACCCGATGCGATGGACATCGTAAGCAACACGCGCGTCCTGGTCCGCTTCGGCACTCCCCGCCGGGACAATCACGCGCTGGCCAAGCGCTGGTAAACGCGGGTCTATGTGAGAATGCAACGCGTTCGAGACATCCGCGTCTTCACCCCAGACAACCACGACATCATACTGATCCGAGACATCCGCGAGCTCCACCTGCGAGCGCAATTTGTAAAGCGTTAGACGCTTGATCAGGTCAGGAATTAAGTCGCGGTTCACTTCCAGCAGAGCACCCTCGCCAGTCACCCATACGAAAAAATCAAACAGAATCTTCCCCTGGGGCGTCAACAACCCGGCATAAACGCAGTCGCCGGGCGCAGCCTTCGCCACGTCGTTCGTGATGAGACCTTGGAGGAAGGCCAGAGTGTCCCGTCCGGTAATAGATACGAGCCCGCGCTCGCTAAGCAATGCGCTCTGCATGATGGTGCTGGACCTGCTGGTGACTTGAATTACGGTCCTTAGGTATGCCCGCGCCTTTGAGATGGCAAGCACCGCCCAGCCGCCGAGGGGTTGCCTTCATGCTCACCTCAAGGATACACGAGTGACGAAACGCTCGATATAGGAGCCACGATGACAGCCCACTACGACCTGATTTTCCACAGCGGCACCGTCGTCAACCACGATGGCATACACAGTGCTGACATCGGTATCCGCAACGGCAAGATCGTCGCGATCGGAACGATCGATCGCTCACAAGCCGATGAGGCCGTGGATGCGACGGGCCTCCATATCCTGCCCGGCGTCATCGACAGTCAGGTCCATTTCCGCGAGCCCGGCCTAGAACACAAGGAAGATCTGGAAAGCGGCTCGCGCGGCGCGGTCATGGGCGGCGTCACCTGCGTATTCGAGATGCCGAACACGCAACCGCTGACCACGACACCAGAAACGCTGGCCGACAAGATTTCCCGCGCTACGAACCGCATGTTCTGCGACTTCGCCTTCTACGTAGGCGGCACGCGCGAGAACATCGCCGATATTCCCAAGCTCGAACGCCTGCCAGGTTCGGCGGGCATCAAGGTTTTCATGGGCTCCTCGACCGGAAACCTCTTGGTGGAAGACGATCCGTCGCTCGACAATATTATCGCGAACCTGAGCCGCCGCGCAGCTTTTCACGCCGAAGACGAGATGCGGCTGAATGCGCGCAAGGACCAACGTGTGCCAGGGGACCCATCCTCTCACTTCGTTTGGCGCGATGTGGAAGCAGCGCTCCTGGCAACGACGCGCTTGGTGGCTCTTGCTGAAAAGCACCGCAAGCGCGTGCACGTTCTGCATATCTCAACAGCCGAAGAGATGGCGTTTCTGGCGCATCACAAGGATTGGGCAAGCGTCGAGGTCACGCCACACCACCTGACGATGGCGGCACCCGAGTGCTACGACCAGCTTGGGACCTACGTACAGATGAACCCGCCGGTGCGGGATGCACGCCATCGCGATGCATTATGGGCCGCGCTGGAAGCGGGTGTCGTTGACGTCTTAGGCTCCGACCATGCACCGCATACGCGCGAGGAAAAGGACAAGAGCTATCCTGAGTCACATTCAGGAATGACTGGCGTACAGACGCTCGTACCAATCATGCTCGATCACGTAAATGCGGGCCGACTGTCGTTGGAGCGCTTCGTCGATCTCACAAGTCACGGACCCCAGCGCCTCTTCAACATGCGCGGCAAGGGCCGGATCGCGGCCGGCTACGACGCCGACCTGACGATTGTCGACCTGAAGCGGTCCGAGACAATCGATAACAAGTGGATCGAAAGCCGCGCGGGCTGGACGCCATATCACGGCAAAAAGGTCACCGGCTGGCCCGTCGGCACGGTCGTACGCGGACAACGCGTGATGTGGGAGGGTGAACTCGCGCGGCCCGCCATCGGGCAGCCCGCGCGTTTTTTCTTCTAAATCTCTGCGCTCACGTATTCGCCAGATTGATTACGTCGCCTTCCCAGACTTGGCGCGAGCAAGCTTGCTTGGCGTACCACGTAGCACATGAACGGTCGTGCCTGGCTTGACCAAACGCGCCAAGTGAACGACGTGCGCGTTGTGCATCCGGAAGCAACCGGAAGAAGCAGCCAAACCAATCGACTTGGCGTTGTTGGTGCCGTGGATACGATACAGGGTGCTGCCAAGATAAATCGCACGCGCACCAAGCGGATTGCGAACACCGCCCGTCATCTTCTTCGGCAACGACGGCTTACGCTTGCGCATTTCAGCAGGCGGATGCCAATCGGGCCAGCTGGCGATGCGCGAAACCTTCTGCGTGCCAGACCAGGTAAAACCGCTTTTTCCAACCGTGATCGGATAGCGGTATGCCGTCGTTGAAGACGTCACATAGTAAAGCTTGCGCCCCTTCGTATCGATAACCACCGTGCCAGCCTTGTAACCAACGAAAGACACCGTCTGCGGATGCTTCGCTGCGATTGAAGGGCGGGCACCGCCGCTCATCAAATCGGGACCGCGGCTAGACTTAACTTGGGACGGCGGCGCGCCCAGCGCGCTCGGCTGCGAAAATAAAGAAGACTGCGCCTTCTGCTTTTTCATTTTGCCGCCTTCGCCCCACATCCCCCACGGGTTCAGGCTTTGAGCGGCAGCTGGCGTCGCAACGGCAAAGGCAGCTGCAAGCGCGATCAGCGCAATACGCACGTTCATGATCTCAATCCTCGTAATCAACTAACGGCCCTCATCCGGCATCTGCTCATGGTTGCCGGAACTCCGCTGGGCCCACGCTTGTGTGATACCCGCAAAGCTTACATAGCAACAGCGTCTGTCCGGCGAAACTGTTCCGGCCGCGACAAAAAATGACCTCAGCGTTGCGATTTACACAGACTACGGTCTTACCGGCCCTTTTTGAATGCGTGCCACAAGCCATCGGCCCCGATGGTAAGTCTCCACCACGTCCACTTTTTTTCCGCGATCATGGCCTTGGCTTCCGCCACTGGCATCAATCGGTAGAGATCCACTTTCTGGCGCGCGCTTAATTTATCCAACGGAAGCTCAGACAGGTACGGCCAGACATAGACAGCACTGTTTTCCGGGTCCTTGCCCGTCGTCAGCTTGGCCGGGCCAACCGCGAGTAAGTTACTGATGATTGCCAGAATCTCGCGGCCCTCTCCGTCCGCAGATTGCGCTTTCCAATAGTCAACGGGATCGGCAACGGCATCATCGGCAATATCGGGATGAAACTCGTCGCCCATCTCATAGGCAAACTTCAGGTCTTCGATCTCGCCGGCATCGACGGCTGACGTGATGGCGTTTCGCATATCCTCTGCCGCCGGAGGCAAAGGCGTGAGAACCGGCCCGCGCAGATGAACCGGAGGGGCGGGAGGCGGCACCTTGGCCTCCTCAGCCCAAACGGCCAAACACGTGAAGCAATGGACAAGGAGCAATGCCACCATTACGTATGTGGCTTGGAATCGACGGGGCATCAGGCCTCCCAATCAAGTCGGGGCAATAAGGAGGAGCATCGCGCGTGCGGGGCAAAGCGAAGCATTTCATGACACGGGACCATCACGCGTCTCCAGTCATGATATCCGTCCCCCGGCATGTTACGCATCTCCAATTACTAGAACGAGTGCCAGCGTCTGGCACGCCTCAGCCAATGTGAGGCCGGCGTGCAGCTTATCCCCAACCTCCTGATCATCCCTGCCGGGCTAATTATTGGCGTACTTGTCGCGGCCCCGGTGGGTCCCGTCAATGTCCTATGCGTGCAGCGCGCCATCGAACGTGGCTTTTGGGGCGGCATCGCCGCCGGACTGGGCGCGGTTCTCGGTGACGGCCTGATCGCCTTTTTCGCGGCCATGGGCGTCGGCGCAATCACAGGCGCCGTTAAAGAACACCGGACAGTTATTCAGATCGTCGGCGGCTTAGCCCTCATCGCCTTTGGCCTGAAGCTCTACTTCGCAAAGCCGCGCATCGAACCGCGCCATCCCGGACAAGTGGCTGAAGCCTCCTTGCGCGACTATGCGTGGGACATCCCGCAGACGTTTTTCCTGACGATCTCGAACCCTGGGGCCGTGCTGGGACTGTTCGCCATCTTCGGCGGCGTCAGCACCTTCGTCGAAGTGAGCAGCACGATCGACGCATTGACGATGGTCGCCGCAATCATGGGCGGCAGCCTAGCCTGGTGGATGTTGCTATCGAATCTAATTGGCCGCGTCCGCCACCGGCTCGATGCCAGCAACCTTGGCATGATCAACCGCATTGCCGGCATTCTACTGGGCGGCTTCGGTTTGCTATTGTTGGCTCAGATTGCCTGGCGCCAGGGACTGATCTAGCGCGCCCCTGAACGACAAACGAAAACCTACTGGATTGTCCGGTTCATTGTGAACTCACCAGCCGCAATGCGCTTCTCCAGACCATGCGTCAGTTCCTTCACGGCATCTTCGCCGTAGAGGCTGACGAGATCAGACAGAGCAGTGAACAGCGCGGCATAAGCCATCTGCTCGGGCGCGACACCGTTATCGGTGCCTTCATCCCACGCAGCGAGAATGAGGCTCAACGCCAAGAAGCTTGGATCGTCGCTATCGGCCAATTCGTGCCGTTCGAACATTGTGTCTCCCCACAAGGATCCGGTGATCCTCGTTATTCTTTGAAGTCTCGTTCCATCCCTCACACCATACGCCTATCACGACCTCGGTGCGCGCCGACTCCTAGCAATATTCACAGTAAACCTGCGTTCACGGCACGTTTTTCACAAGAGTATCGGAAATCTCTGAACCTTCGGCCAAAAAGCGCTCAATCGCGGTCTGTGCAGACGGCGTGCAAGACGTGTAAGTCCGTCCGTAGCTTCGATAACCCTGGTTAAAGCTTCGCGTCAGCCGCGCGCGCCTTAGCGCCGACGTTCCTTCCGCGGCAATCAGATCCTTCATCCTCTCACGCCATAGCTGCCCGTCATTTGCACTGCAAAGCTCGCGCAGATAGTGAACCGCTCCCAATATCTCGGTTAGCCGGAACAGCCTGTCGTCATACGGCTTATTGTCGACGGCCAACGCTGGCCACGGCGCGATGACAACGCACATGGTCAAAATGGCGGCCGCTTTTACTTTGATTGAGATCATTGCGTGCTTTGGTCTTAATTCGGATCTGAGCGAACGCGTCTCGACTATGACGTCTTCGTACATTTGATTCTGGGCGCTCGTGCGGCCAGATGAGCTGGGTTAAACTCCGCCGCTGTAACAGCCACGCCATTGGGCATCCGTCAATGTGTGCACGCTACAATCTTACTGCGCCTCCTGATGCGGTCCGCGCCTTCTTTGCGGCGACCGGCGAAGAAGACTTCCCGCCGCGCTACAATATCGCCCCGACACAACCCGTTCTGATCATAAGAAGCGATGAAAACCAGGGCCGTGAACTCAGGCTTGTCCGTTGGGGCCTCATTCCGTCGTGGGCCAAAGACCCCGGACAAATCAAATCCGTGCTTATCAACGCCCGCAGCGAAACAGCGCGCGATAAGCCTTCCTTTCGCGGACCGCTGCGGCACCGCCGCTGCCTCGTGCCGGCCACGGGCTATTACGAATGGACCGGGCAACCAGGCTCGAAGCAGCCACACCTCATTACCCCACGCTCGGGCAGCCTGTTCGCAATGGCCGGCCTCTGGGAGCATTGGCTCGGCGCCGACGGCAGTGAGCTGGAAAGCATGACCATCCTAACTACGCAAGCAAACCCGGCGATGGCCGCACTCCACGACAGGATGCCCGTCTTGATCCAGCCCGACGACTACCCCAACTGGCTGGACTGCCGCAGCGGCACGGCGGAATTCACCGCCGATTTACTGCGTCCCGCGCCGGAAGACTTTTTCCAATTTCGCAAGGTGACCCGCAATTTGAACAACGTCCGAAACGAAGGCCCAGCCTTGATCGAGGAAGAAAACCCTCGCCTGCTTTGAAAAATGCTCAGGCCGAGCCTGCTATTTACCAAGACACCGATAAGTCACAGCATTGATTGGCAGTGATAACCGGCTTGATTCCGTGACATTAGAGGCTGCTCACGCGCGCTTTGATGGAGTATACCAATAATAATTGGGTAAACGGGTCGGCTTAGGTCAGGGAACACCGGCCCTCATGAACCGCGTAGAAGGAGTATTCGGCCATGGGCTACAGAGGCGAAGATCTCGACCTTAGGACACCACAGGGCCACGGCCCCGCGCACGACAGCATCTGGCGTGACGCCGATAGTCTCCGCACCCAGCATGCCGGACGGACCAACGGCCCGATCATGGTCGACGAAACGGTGCTGGCCTGCTGCAATCACGCCTATGACATCGCCCTGGCACACGGCGCCACGGAAGTCCGGATGGAACACTTCCTCAATGCCCTAACCCGGATTGATGCCGCCTCGGATGCCCTTGAGGCCAACGGCGTTCGCGTTGCCGCCCTTCGCCGGGAAAGTGCAACCGTCATCGCCAGCGAAATTCCCTCCCCATCCGCTAAATCGACAGGCTCGCCGCGGCGAACCCAGGAACTCGAAGATGTTCTACGGATGGCCGCCGCGCGCGCAGCGGACCGGGAGAGCATCGCCAACGTCAACGACCTCGTTAAAGTGATGCTCGAAGACCGCACTGACCTGCCCGGTCTGGCCATGTTGGCGGCAGTCACCGTCCGCACCCCAACAGCGCGCCCCACCTATGAGAGCGCGCCTCAGATGCCAAGGCTCAGCGAACGCAACTATCTCAATGAAAGCATGCGCGGCCGTTACCGCCTGACCGCACCGAACTATTTGACCTCCGACAACGGTAACGGACAAGCCAGCAATGGCCGCCTGGACAGCCTAGAGCACACCATCGCAAGTTTGGTGGCCGATATTTCCGCTGATCGCAACGCCATTGCCGGCGCCCTGCAACAGCTGCAGAGCGAAGCCTATGCCCAGCGCGAAGAAATGATCCAGGGCTTCAACGCCCTCAGCCAGGCTATCCATTCGCACCGCGCCGACAGCATCGATCTGACACCAATCCAAGATCGTGTGGCTTCCATCGGCCGCGAAACCAGCGGGAAACTGGCCGCGCTCGAAAACTTCATGGACCGTCTGGCAAGCAAGCCCAGCAACGAACTTTCGATCATCGAAAAGCGGCTTGAAGCTATCGAAGACGTGATGACGGGCAACGGCGGCGCAAAGAATGAAGACCTCGAAGACCGCTTGAACTCGCTGGAAGAAACCATGATCCACGCGCAAGCCCGCGCGACGGAGCAGCACGACGGTGTTCTACGCGAGTTGTCACAGGTGAGCGGACGCATGGAACATCACCGCAACGAGGTGATCGGCGGCGTCTTAACACCTTTGGCGGAACGGGAAGAACGCCAGCGCACCGAACTGCAATCCCTATTGCAACCCGTCGCGGAACGCATAGAGAGCCAGCGCGGCGAAATCGCAAACGCAATTCTCTCGCCGCTCGCCGACCGGATCGACCGGCTGGAAAAGCTGACGCAATCGGCCGACGGTCACGAAGCCCGTACTTCCCAAGCGTTGACCGGCGTGGTTGACCGGGTCACCCGTCTGGAGCGCTCAATTGATGAGTGGGGTCTGTCGGTGACGCAAACCGGGGAAGCTTACTCGAAGGAAATCGAAGAGATCGAGCAGGTTCTGCTCAAGATAAACGGCGACCAGACAAGCATGTCTGAAGCGTTCACAGAGTGGCGTCAGGAAGGATCCAACCTGGGCTCCGCTATGATCGCCCGCCTGGACACGGTCGAACAACAAGGCGCCCGCGCCAACACGATGCTGGAGCAGATGGCAACCATCATCGAGCGGTTGCACAACATCACGGCGCGACGCTACATGCGCCGCAATCGCATGAAGTACTGGTTGTTCGGAACGGACGACTGGGTTTCGGCAAGCTGGCCAAGCCAGGCCAACCGGATTTCGGACGCGCTTGGCAACGTCACAATTGCCCGCGAGTAGCTAAAGCAGCTTGCCGGGATTGAGGATGCCGTTCGGATCAAGCGCCTGCTTGATCCGGCGCATCATATCCAATCCAACTCCGCTCTTCACGCGCTTCAAGGCATCACGCTTCATCACGCCGATCCCGTGCTCCGCTGAGATCGAACCATCAAGTGCATTCACAATCTCATGCACCGCCTGCGAAACGCGGTCCCACATGGCGAGATACTCACCCTTGTCCATGGCCGGCGGCTGAGAGACGTTATAGTGCACATTGCCATCACCAAAATGGCCGAAGGCAACGGGCCGCGCACCGGGACATACCGCTTCGACCGCCGCATCCGCCCGCGCGATAAACTCCGGAATTCTGCCAACGGGCACTGAGATGTCATGCTTGATGCTGCCGCCCTCGGGCTTCTGCGCTTCCGACGCACTCTCGCGCAACCGCCAAATAGCCTGCGCTTGTGTCAGCGACTGAGCCACGGCGGCGTCTTGAACAAGACCTTTTTCAATCGCTACGCCCAACACAGGTTCAAGCGCCTGTACCGCCTCCGCTTCACCATGCGCATGGCTTGAAACTTCCAAGAGCACGGACCAGGCGTACGGCCGCGGCAATGGCGAACGCGCATCAGGCGTGTGGGCCAGCACGAACTCGATCGTACGCGCGGATAAGAATTCAAACCCCGTCAGCTCAGGCCCAAAAGAAGCGGACGCCAGTTCGAAGAAGGCCTTGACCGCATCTAGAGACCCGAGCCCGGCAAAGGCGACAGCCTGCGCTTTCGGACGCGGAAGCAATCTCAATGTCGCCGCGGTGATAATCGCGAGCGTCCCTTCCGATCCAGCGATCAGGTCTTTCAGGTCATATCCCGTATTGTCTTTCCGCAGCGTATTCAGCCCATCCCATACACGGCCATCCGCCAGAACAGCTTCGATGCCCAGGGTAAGCTGCCGGGCCATGCCATAGGCCAGCACGTTGGCGCCGCCAGCATTTGTCGCCAAGTTCCCGCCAATGCAGCACGTGCCTTCCGACGGCAAACTCAAAGGAAAAAGCCGATCAGCCGCCTCCGCCGCCTCCCTCGCTTTTGCAAGCGGAACGCCCGCCTCACATGTCATCGAGGCCGTACTAAGATCCACCGAACGAATGCGGTCGAGACGGTTCAAGCTCACGACAATCTGGCTGCCATCCGATGGCGGGATCTGACCGCCGACAAGCCCTGTATTTCCAGACTGAGGCACGATGCCGACCCGCGCGGCATTCGCGGCAGCCAATATGCGCGAGACCTCATCCACCGACCCCGGGCGCAAGACCACCGGCGTGACCCCATGATAGCGCCCGCGCCATTCATTCAAGTAAGGCTGCTGATCTTCTTCGCCAGTCAACGCGTAGCGCGCGCCGACAATCTCCTTGAGAGTATCGATCAACTCCGGCGAGGGGCGATTAAGAGGCGTGGTCTCACTGCTCATGCCGATGCGTCTAGCACGGCCCAACAGCTCACCGCCAGCGAAGGGCTGACTTATGCCAAATGCGGGGCGACGGCCTTAACGATGGCGGCGTTGCCAGCAAGGACGTCGCACTTGTCCATGTAGGCGTTCCCGCCATCGCAATCCATGAGAACGCCGCCGGCTTCCCGAACCAGAACGACGCCAGCCGCAAGATCCCACGGCTGCAGGTTCCGTTCCCAATAGCCGTCAAACCGCCCAGCCGCGACGTAGGCCAGATCAAGCGCGGCCGAGCCTGAGCGGCGGATGCCTGCCACTTCGTGCATGACCGCCTGCATCTCATCCATGAAGCCAGCATGGCCAGGACGGCCACGATGGGGAATCCCGGTCGCGATCACAGCATCGCCAAGGTTTTTACGAGCGGCCACACGCAAACGGCGCTGATCGTTCAAGAACGCGCCGCGGCCCTTCTCGGCACTGAACAGCTCATCGGATATCGGATTGTAAACGACACCGGCGACAAGCTCGCCCTCGCGCTCCAAGGCGATCGAGATCGCGAATATCGGAATGCCGTGCATGAAGTTCGTTGTGCCATCGAGCGGGTCAACAATGAAGCGGTGTGACTTGTCCGCGCCTTCGATAACGCCGCGCTCTTCCATCAGGAAGCCGTAGCCCGGCCGGGCCTTCTGGAGTTCTTTGAGAATGATGTCCTCAGCCCGATGGTCAGCCGCCGTGACAAAGTTTGCCGGTCCTTTCACGGATACCTGCAGGTGCTCAACCTCGCCAAAATCGCGAACAAGACTGCGGCCAGCCTTGCGTGCGGCGGAGGTGAGGACATTCATAAGAGCTGAGGCGGGCATTCAAAATCCGGCAAAGTCAATCGATCCGGACGGCACCGCCAGCGGATCGTGCGTTAAAACGCAAAGGTTATTGATAGCCCGGCCTTCCTAAGGCCTGGCATGAGGTGTGGCAAGGCCGCTAGCGCCGCAGGACCTAAACTAGCGCATCAACTGCTTCTGCCGCCATTCGTCGGCGGCCTTTTGCGCTTTCGCCACCTGCTCGTCCGGCAGCGAAGCGATGAGAACTTCAAGCTTTTCATCCTCCGCGACGCCATTGGCCTTCGCGATCAACCGCCATTTCACGGCCTCCTCCGGGCTGACCGTGACGCCAGCAACCCCATCAAGGTAAACGTGGGCCAAGCGGTTCTGCGCGCCCGGGACACCTTTCTCGGCCGCCGCCTTCAGGTACTCAATGGCCTTGGGCTCATCGCGGGTCAGTCCCTCGCCGCGAAGAAGCATCACCGAATAGTCATACTGGGCCGCCGTCATGCCGCTTTCAGCCGCCTTAGACATCCAGGTCGCTGCCTCCAGCGCATCGTTAGGCACGCCAGTCCCAGTCTGATAGAGCGCCGCCAAATCATATTGGGCAGCCACCACACCATTCTCCGCTGCATAACGAATGTGCTGAGCACCCCGGTGCGGGTTCTCCGGCTTTCCGTCACCGCGCAAGAACAAAAGACCTAGGTTGTAGTTGGCCAGCGCATCACCTGTTCGCGCGGCCTTCTCAAAATACTCAGCCGCCTTGTCCCGGTTCTTTTCGACACCATCACCCCCGGCCAGCATCACCGCGTATGACACCATTGCGGGAACATCGCCCAGCTCTGCGCCCTTGCCGTAAGCTTCAGCCGCCTTGGCCTTATCGCGCGGAACGCCAGAGCCCTCGGCGTAAATCCGGCCCATCAATGTATAAGCTTGCGGATCGCCGCCCGCAGCCGCGTCCTTGGCCAACGACAAAGCGGTGAGAAACTTGCCCTCTTCGAACGCCGAATAAGCCGCACTTTGCACTTCACCCGGTGTCGCGGCACTTGGACTGTTCTGCAAGGCCACCTCGGTGTCCGGAAACGGCGTGCCCGATTGCGAGCCTGGCAACGGAATTGTGCCCGTCAAAACAAGCGCGGCACCGGCACCGGCGCAGACCACAAGGCCCAACCCGAGTGCAATCATCCGAACATTCATGCTCCGTCTCCCTCAACGGCAACTTCAGGGTGAGCCTCTGTTCCAGACTTCAGCGCCGCCAGCAGCGCCTTTACAGCACTGGGATCCATCGCATCCAATTCGAGGCCAACGAAATCCGCACCCGCGCCGGACAAAGCCACGGCATCATCCACATCACTCACGCCAAAAGCTACGACGGGCGGCTCAAACAACTCAGCCCACCAGGCAACAAGCCCCGCTCGCGCTTCAAGGTCACTCTTGCCGCCAGACGCGCCTGAGAACGCGACATAGTCAGCACCAGCCTCACCAAGTTCCATGGCATCGTGCCGCGACAGCCCGGCATCAGCGCCGATCGATGCGCCGTCCGCTAAAACCGAGCGCGCATGCTTAAGCTGGGCCAAAAGATCCTCGCTCCAGGGCAGATGGACACCGTCCGCACCCAACGCCGCCGCCTGCTGTACATCCGCCGAAACCAGCGCCGCGGCGCCAAGGCCTTGAGCCAAGGCCACCAAAGCCTTGGTATCCTCATTGAATTGACCATCCGCCCCAGGCTTGATGATCACAGCTGACACCTCCACATCCTCGGCAAGAGACTGCAGACGGGCGAATGCATCCGGATGGGTCGAAAGGATCGCGCAAATCTGCGTCATGGCCGTAGCGGTCGTCTCAAGTCTGATGGAACCGAAAAATCTGTAAGCGGCTCCGTATCAAAGCAAAATCCGGCGGAAACGTGGTCCGGCCCATATTAGCGTGGGAAATCGGCAACACTTCGCGACCCACCGGAAAAGGGCAAGAAAACGCCACGAATACAGGCCTAAGGTGCCTCAAACGGTTTGAACCACGATTGATTCGCCTGGGAGACGTCGTCTGATGACTTTTGTCCGCCGGGGCTTTTTGCCCGCCATTCCGGCCTTCGCCCTTCTGATCTCCGGTGTTTCCGGCGGCTGGTCGCCAACCTTCGCCCAAGATGCGACTTCCGAAACGGCGGCGGAAGCGAAAAAGGAAGCCGAAGAGACCTCCGGCAACGAAACGGCGAAAAAGCCGGACGCCAATCCCGATGCTGACAAGGATCAGGACACCGCGGGGACTGGTCCAGACGACAAGGACGGCGATACGAACAAATCCGCCGCCAGCGATGACGACAACAAAGACGAAACCAGCGCAGACGCCAAGCCAGGCGACGACGATGCCAAGAGCACGTCAGCGGATACCGAAAAATCTGAAGATGCCACCGCCGACGCCAAACCAGCTGATGGAGAAGCAGACGCCGCGTCAACCGACACTGCAAAGTCAGAAGACGAAGCAGATGCGAAAGACGACAAGACCGATACGGCTGCCAAACCGGAAGACGACACCACGTCTGATGCTAGCGATGACGCCAAGGAAACCGCTGACAAGCCGGACGAAACATCACCCACAGACACCGCAACCGCCGAACCTGTGGACGTGCCGAAGGCCGATCCCCTGATCATCGCCGTTCGCGAAAACTTCGCCGACACCGAATTTGCCAAGAACACCAATGACGCTGATCGCGACGCAGCCACGGCCTTCTATCAGGCCCGTTCGGACGCCCCGCTTTGGGTTTCGGGCAATAGCTTTAATGCCGCCGCGGAAGCGGTTATCGCAGAAATCAAGAAAGCCGACACCTGGGGCTTGGATGCTTCGAAGTACACGCTTCCTGAATTGTCCAACGGCGCCACGGAAGCAGACGTCGCTCAGGCGGAATCACAGCTCACTCTAGCTGCTTTGCAGTATGCCCGCGAAGCGCGAGGCGGCCGCATCAACCCGCAAGTCATCAACACCACGTTCGACCAGTCGCCTCCAGTAAAAGAGCCAGGCGTGGTCTTGGGCGACCTGGCGAAGTCGGCCGACGCCGCAGCCTATCTGCGAGATCTGCACCCGAAGAACTACCAGTTCTTGCGCTTAAAGAAGGCCTTGGCCGACTTGAGGATCAAAGCCAAGGGACCAGAACCAGAAGTAGATGAAGCCCTTCTCGTGAAAATCCCGCCTGGCCGTGTCATCTCGCCAGGCGCCAACGATCCGGCCGTGGCTTTGCTCCGCAAGCGCTTGAAGGTCGAAGGCAGTGAAGAAACCGAAAACCTCTACGATGAAAAACTCGTCGAAGCCGTAAAAGAATTTCAGCGCGAAGCTGGTGAGAAACCGGACGGCTATGTCGGCCGGCGCACGCGCGCTGCACTCAATGGCGACGCGATCGACCAGCCGAATTTCGAGCGCGACATCCAGCTTGTCCTCAACAACATGGAACGCTGGCGCTGGCTGCCAAAGGACTTGGGCGAATTCTACGTTTGGAACAACGTGCCCGAATTCAAAGCACGCGCCATCAAAGAGGACAAAAAAGTCTACGAAGAGCGGATTGTCGTCGGCCTTCCAAATTGGAAAACACCAGCCTTTTCGGCGCGCATGCGAACCGTCGTGTTTAATCCCACGTGGGGTGTCCCCGACGGGATCAAAATGAAGGAACTCCGCCCACAGCTGCGCCGCGCCAGCGGCTACGGTGGTGGCGGCGGCCTGTTCGGCGAGTTGTTCGGCGGTGGCTATGGCGGTGCCAGCGACGTCTTGCGGCGGCACGGATTGAACGTCACCTATCGAGGACGCCCAGTGAACCCAAACTCGGTCGATTGGAACAGTGTCGACATTCGCCGCTTCCAGTTCACCCAGCCGTCGGGCCCCCGGAACGTTCTCGGCAGGGTCAAGTTCTTGTTCAACAACAAGCACGACGTCTATCTGCACGACACCACGGCCAAGCATCTCTTCAAGAAGTCCAGGCGAGCCTACAGTCACGGCTGCATGCGCCTCCAAGACCCGGATCGCTTCGCCGAACTGCTCTTGCAGGAAGACAAAGGCTGGTCTGCTGGACAGGTCCAATCCCGCTTCGCTGGTGGCAACCTCAACGAAGTGAAGATCGACAAAAACATCTGGGTGCACACCACCTACTTCACGACAGTTGTCGGCGACGATGGAAAGCTAAACAAGTTTGCCGACGTGTACGGATATGAAGGCCGTATGACTGAAGCGCTGTCAGGCAAGTCCATGAGCTTCTACGTTCCGCCTCCGGTGGCGGAAGCAGAGAGTTCGTCTGCTCCGAGGCAGCGGCAGCGCAAGCGCAAAAAGCAGTACACGCAAGACCCGTTGACCGAGGCAATCTCCGGTTTGTTTGCCAACTAATCCGGGCCTCACCTTTTAGTTTGCGGAAATAATCATTACCTTGCGGCGCGGCACGGACAGCGTGCCGTGCTTCAGTGGCGTTCCGTTGGCGGGGCTTAACGAGTGGACTGGGACAAACTTCGGATTTTCCATGCGGCAGCCGCCGCCGGCAGCTTCACCCATGCCGGCGAGTCGCTGCACATGAGCCAGTCGGCGGTCAGCCGTCAGGTCTCGTCGCTGGAAAAAGATCTGCGCCTGTCTCTGTTTCATCGCCATGCCCGAGGCCTAGTCCTGACTGAGCAAGGCGAACTGCTCTTCAACACTGTCGCAGAAGTCATGACTAAGCTGCAGACAGCCGAGACGCTGCTCGCCGACAGCACCTCACAACCATCCGGCGATTTGCGGATTGCTGCGCCCGTTGGGCTTGGCACGGTCTGGCTGACCCAGCGCCTTCGCGAATTCATGGACCTCTATCCCGAAATCCGCGTCGAGCTAATTTTGAATGATGATCAGATCAACATCTCGATGCGCGAAGCCGACGTCGCCTTATGGACCAGGGAACCCGACGATGCTGACCTGATCCGACGGCCGCTCTTCAGCATGAAGGTCCGGGCTTTCGCATCCTCACCGTACATCCGCCGCTTCGGCGCGCCGCAATCCCTAGAGGATTTGGCCAAACACCGGATCATTTCCTACACCGGCAATCTCGCACATCTGCTTCCCGCGATCAGCTGGCTGGAAGCCGCCGGTCTCGAGGGCCAAGAGCCGCGCACACCCGCCCTCCGGGCAAACAGTGTCGTGGCTATCAAGTATGGCATCCGCGCAGGCATCGGCATCGGCATGATCCCTGATTACCTGACGGAAGGCGAAGGTGACCTCGTACCCGTTCTGACCGACGTCGAACCGCCGTCCATGCCGATTTTGTTCGTGTACCCCGAAGAGCTGCGCTCAACGAAGAAAATCCAGGTCCTACGCGACTTCCTAGTCGCAAAGGCACGGAACATCTCAACCTGAGAATGCCGTAAACCGGGAAAAACTTCCCGTTGCGTTATAATATCACCCCAACTAGGATGAAAGTGACGATGCTGACGGCAATATTGCCCGATGGCTGTCAACCAGATCCCAACTGTGTTGTAGGCTAGGCCCCTGGGGCCTAGCCTATTTTTTTATTGCTGAGGCATTTGCCGATCGGGCCGGGCGGCGCTATCTAGGCGTCAAACGGAGATGAAGCAATGTCCAAGACCCTTTATGACAAGATTTTCGACGATCACGTGGTTGAGCAGCAGCCCGACGGCACCTGCCTGCTGTATATCGACCGCCACCTCGTCCACGAGGTCACAAGCCCACAGGCTTTTGAAGGTCTGCGCATGGCCGGACGCAAGCTGCGCGCACCTGAGAAAACGCTCGCCGTGGTCGACCACAACGTACCCACGTCCGATCGCACCAAGGGCATAGACGATCCACAAAGCAAAACGCAGGTGGAAACGCTCGCGCGCAACGCTGAAGAGTTCGGCGTCGAATATTACAACGAGCTCGACAAACGTCAGGGCATTGTCCACGTCGTCGGCCCGGAGCAAGGCTTCACCCTGCCCGGTACGACCATTGTATGCGGCGACAGTCATACATCCACGCATGGCGCGTTTGGCGCCCTGGCGCACGGCATCGGCACGAGCGAAGTCGAACACGTGCTTGCCACACAAACGCTGATCCAGAAAAAAGCCAAGAACATGCTCGTCTCGGTTGACGGAGCGCTCCCAAAGAGCGTCACCGCGAAAGACGTCATCTTGGCGATCATCGGCGAAATCGGCACGGCGGGCGGAACGGGTAGCGTCATCGAATACGCTGGCGAAGCGATCCGCTCATTGTCCATGGAAGGCCGTATGACCGTCTGCAACATGTCAATCG
>JBGTSB010000006.1:48427-97975 GCA_041940525.1 Hyphomicrobium sp. | reverse complement strand
GTAGGCTATGGCGTAAAAAAAGCAGCCGGAACAAGCCGGCTGCAATGCAGGCAAACGGGTTGGCGCCCGATGAGCCGGCCAAGCGAACCGTCGATGTCGAAGCATTCTGCTCGTGGTCGGCGTGCAGGATGAAGATCCGGTCAAGCGCGCGCGCCATCACCGGGTTGACGATATACGGCTCGCAAGGGACCGCGAAGCACATCTGCAGGAAGTTGGATGTGTAATCGAGATCGTTTCGCGGATAGATGAATGGCTGACCGATGGAGTACTTGTATGCCATGGCGGCGATTGTCGGCATCTTCGCGATCATGCGATGGACGGCGACCATGCGCTGGTCGGGATCGGAGATATCCGTTGAGTCGTGATAGAACGCCGACAGCGCGCCAACAACGCCCACCATAATGGCCATCGGATGCGCGTCACGGCGGAAACCGGTGAAGAACCGCGTCATCTGTTCATGAACCATCGTGTGGTTCACGATGGTGTTGCGGAACTTGATGAACTGCTCATTGGTCGGCAGCTCCCCGTGCAGCAACAGATAGCACGTGGCTACAAAGTCCGATTCTTCGGCGAGCTGATCGATGGGGTAGCCGCGGTAAAGCAGTACGCCTTCGTCGCCGTCAATGAATGTGATCCCGGACGCACAATTGGCGGTGGACGTAAACCCGGGATCATACGTAAAGCAGCCAGTATCTTTATAGAGTTTGCCGATGTCGATCACGTCGGGCCCCGAGGTTCCTGATCGCACGGGGAAGCGCGATGACTTATCGCCCAGAGCCAACTCGGCGGGACCGCGATCGGCGGCCTGCATGTCTTTCTGCTGTAGGTTCATTGGGCTAATCCTCTTCGATCCAGTACGGACGGATTGTGCGCTGCGGCATAGCATATCGCATAGGCGAGAATGCTCCAAGCGGGCCTATGCTGATTTCTCAGGCAGCCATGCGTCACTGGAATAGGCAGGCTACCTTTTGCGGAGTTAGCCTGCCTGATCCGCCAAACGTGCCAACACCTCTTCGCGGCCCAGAACAGCCATGACGTCGAACACCGGAGGCGAGACGCCCCGGCCAGTCAAGGCCCCCCGCAATGGTTGGGCAACCTTGCCGAGCTTGAGTTCGGCCTCCTCAGCATACTTGCGCACTTCCTGCTCCAAAGCCTCGGCCGTCCAGTCAGAAAGTTCGCTGAAACGGGGACTTAGCGCCTTCAGAACGCCCCGGGCATCGTCATCCAGAATTTTCCGTGCTTTGTCGTCTAACTCCAGAGGACGGCTGGCCACAAGGAAACGAGCGCCATCAATCAGCTCCAGAAGCGTCTTGGCTCTTTCCTTAAGCCCGGGCATCAAGCCACGCAACTTATCCCAGCCCCCACCGGAGTCGAGTTTGGCCGCCATGTCCGGCCCGCCGTCGATATGCGGGAGAATCGCACGAACCTGATCTGTCAGCTCCTCGTCACTGGCATCGCGAATGTAATGGCCGTTCAGCGCTTCGAGCTTCTTGAAATCAAAGCGCGCTGGGCTTTTGCCGACGCCCGTCACGTCGAACCATTCAATTAGCTGCCCCGTCGAAATGATTTCATCATCGCCGTGGCTCCAGCCGAGCCGTGCCAGATAGTTCCGCAACGCCGCTGGCAAATAGCCCATGTCCCGGTACGCTTCGATGGCGAGCGCACCGTGGCGCTTGGAAAGCTTGGCGCCATCTGGTCCGTGGATCAGCGGCACATGCGAAAACTCTGGAATGTCCCAGCCCATGGCCGCGTAGATCAGCTGCTGGCGCGCCGTGTTCGTGAGGTGATCAACACCGCGAATAACGTGCGTAACGCCCATGTCATGGTCATCGACGACGACCGCCAGATTATATGTCGGGTTGCCGTCGCTACGCAGTACGATGAAGTCGTCCAGATCCTTGTTCGGGAACGTCACCGAGCCTTGCACGTGGTCAGCAACGACGGTCTCACCGTCGAGTGGTGCCTTGAGCCGCAGCGCGAAGGGCGCATCCGCCGGGGCTTCCGATGGATCGCGGTCGCGCCAGGGAGAGTGGATCGTCAATGGCCGTTTCTCCGCCTCAGCCTTGGCGCGCATATCCGCCAGCTCTTGTGGCGTCAGGTAACACTTGTAGGCGTTGCCAGAGGCCAACAGCGCTTCGGCGACTTCGCGGTGCCGGTCGGCTCGGGAAAACTGTGAGACCGGCTCGCCGTCCCAATCCAGGCCAAGCCAGGTCATGCCGTTCAAAATGGCGGCGACGGCTTCCGGACTGTTGCGCTCCCGATCCGTATCTTCGATCCGCAGCAAAAACTGCCCCTTGCGCCCGCGCGCATAAAGCCAATTGAACAGCGCCGTGCGTGCGCCGCCGATATGCAAAAAACCCGTGGGCGACGGCGCAAAACGGACGACAGGGGCGGATGCGGAAGAAACCTCGGTCATGACAGCTTTTCTGTTGTTGATCTTTATGCGGATCGCTGGTGTGTTGGCGATTGCCGCGCGTTTAGCATAGGTGGCTCTGGCCGGTAAGGGGCGCTGCAAGCGCGAAGTGCCGGTGGACGACTCTATGAGGTACGAACAAAATCAGCTGCAAGCCGGGAACGAAAGCCCGCTCGACCAGCCGCGCGGGGTTTTCGCCGCGATCCACGAGACGCTTCAGGCTGAGCGCCAGCGATGGCTGCTTTTTCAGCCGGTCTTTTTAGGAACCGGAATAGGCCTCTACTTCACCCTGCGCTTCGAGCCACCGCTGTGGGCCATCGCCGCCGCACTGCTGGCGTTCACCGGCCTCGCCCTGTCGAGCCGCGGCCTGATCCGCATGGTCGCAAGCCTCCTCATTGTCATTACGGCTGGTAGCGCTCTAGCCAAAGCCCGCGCTGAGTGGGTGCGCGCGCCCGTTCTGGAAAAGCAGATGCGCGCCGCCACCATCAACGGCTTTGTCGAACAGGTGGAGCCGAGTGCTGCCCGTGGCCAGCGTTTGACGTTGCGGGTGCGCTCCATCGCCGGTCTGAGCCAAGCCAAGCTGCCGGTGCGCGTCCGTGTCCGCGCGATGAAGGCCACCAAGGGGCTGGCACCGGGCGATGCGGTCACGATCCGGGCAACATTGTCGCCGCCGTCGGCTCCCGCGCTGCCTGGCGGATTTGATTTCTCGCGTTTGGCCTGGTTTCAGCAGCTGGGTGCGGTTGGCTACAGCCTGACCGCACCGCAACGCGACATCAGCCAGCCTGAGCCGCCTTGGGATTTGAGACTGGCGGCTCCGGTCCAAAAACTGCGCCAAAGCATAGGCGAGCGTATCACGGCCGTCATTGGAGGGCAGAGCGGGGCCATCGCAAACGCACTCATCACGGGCGAGCGCGGCGCCATCACGGAGGAAACAAACGACGCCTACCGCGACTCCGGCCTCTTCCACATGTTGTCGATCTCCGGGCTTCATATGGCGATAATGGCAGGCGCCGTCTTCTACGCGATCCGGCTGTGTCTTGCGGCCATCCCCGCGATCGCCTTGCGCTATCCCATCAAGAAGTGGGCCGCTGTCGCCGCCGCTTTGGCCGCACTGGCCTACCTGATGATCGCCGGGTCAGCCTTCGCCACAGTGCGGTCCTACATCATGATCTCGATCATGTTCTTGGCCATTCTGCTCGACAGGCCGGCGATCACGATGCGCAATGTCGCCCTGGCTGCGCTGTTGATCCTCATCGTTTATCCGGAAAGCTTGCTGGATGTCGGCTTCCAGATGTCGTTCGCGGCGGTCGTGGCGCTCGTCGCTGCATATGATTTGCTGCGGCGCTTTTCGCCGGTTTCAAATGCTTGGCGCGGAAGTGTCATCGCCCGGCCCATCATCTTTTTCTCCGGCGTCGTCGCGTCGACAATCGTGGCCGGAATCGCCGTCGCGCCGTTCTCCGCTTATCATTTCCACAATGCCCAACAGTTCGCCGTTCTCGCTAACCTTATCGCTATGCCCGTCTGCAACTTCATCGTCATGCCGGCCGCATTGCTGGCGCTTGTGTTGATGCCGTTCGGTTTGGAATGGGCGCCCTTGGCTGCCATGGGACTTGGCATCGACGCCATGTCGTGGAGCGCCAGGTGGACGGCGTCGTTGCCTGGCGCCGTCAGCCATGTTCCGGCAATCCCGATGAGCGCCTTTCTTCTAATGGTGTTAGGCGGCCTATGGCTCTGCCTCTGGCGCACGCGCCTGCGCGCTGCCGGGCTGGCGTTTATTGGGGCCGGCCTGGTCTCCGCTCCACTCCAGGAAAGACCGGACATCCTTGTGGGGAACAACGCTGGTCTGGTTGCGATACGTGATGACGCAAACGGTGGATTTCGCGCGCTTTCCAAAAAGGGCGGAACTTACGAACTACAGCGCTGGCTTGATCAGGACGGCGATCCCCGCAAGGCACGTGACGTGCTCCGCGCTGGGAAAAAAGACCGCGCCTTGCGCTGCGATGGCACTGGCTGCACGGGCATCGTGAACAGCCGAAACGTTGCTGTCTCTCGTCATCCGGCCGCGCTGCGCGATGACTGCCGTCTCGCCGACATTCTGATATTGGACATCCCGCAACCGAAAGGCTGTCGCGAACCGGCCGCCGTCGTGGACGTCTTCGACTTGCGCAACTGGGGCACGCACGCCGTCTATCTGGCTGATGATCACGCCCGCATCGAAACCGTCGCTCAGCACCGGGGCATCCGCCCTTGGGCACCGCCCCCCCGGCTGCCTGTCCCAAAAATCAAACGCAGCCACCGCACGCCAGACTAGAGCAGAGCGACGGCGGTGGCCGGAGCCGCGCCGGTAGCCGCATCAGATAAGGCCCGGCCTGCGCCGGCCAGTTTGCCGAAGGTGACGCAATCGCGGCCAAGTGCTTTGGCAAGGCCGTCCGCAAGAACAGCGGCGCCGATACCCGCTAGAACGAAAGGAGCGCCATCCGGAAGTCCGGCGCGTGCAGAAACGATCGAACATGCCTCGCGGATGGGTACAAGTTGAGCCTCGTCAAGCTTAGCGGCCGCATCGCGCCAGTCTGAAAGCGTTCCATCGGCGGCATCGCGCCCAAACATGCGGGCCAGACGCCCAACACTTTCCTCAATAGACTTGCCGCGTCCGTCAGCAGTCGCGTGTTGATCAACGCCGTCTCGCAGATCACCGAGAATACGGCGGACGTCGGCCATCGTCGCGAGATACTCGCGGCACAAACCTTGTTCCTGGCCTTTGAAGGTTGCCCATGTCGCCACGCCCATGACGGCGGTGCGCGTCAGCCCCGTGTAGACCAGTTCGCGTGTCGCGAGACGATCCGCATCGCTATAGCCTGTGACAGCGGGCCGGCCACTCTTCACCGCGATGACGTCGGTCGTCGTGGACCCCATGTCAACGAGCAGGGCATCACTCAGCCGAGCACCAGCAAGCTGAGCGGTCGCGAGAAAGTTGGTCGAGGCAACATCGGCATGATGTTGGATTGCCTCAGACGCGTTTCCAAATCCGCGACGCCCCATCCAAAAGCGAACGGCATCTCCAAACTCAGTCGAAAGGCGCGCAACGAGCGTTTCGACGCCTTCCCGACGGTCGGTGAAGAGATCGGACAACTCGCCCGTCATCGTGATGGATATGCGCTCAGCCTTATCGGTCAGTCTTCGGGCGCCGGCGAGCGCGTGGTCGAGATGCTCCATGCCCTGCCATAACGGGCAGGGGATCTGCACGACCTCGACGATTTGGCCATCGCGAGCGCACGCAACCTTCAAGTGCGCGCCCCCAACGTCTAATCCAACTGATAGTGCCATTGACCTAGCCTGTTTGCGTTGGAGCCGTGATAGACCATGAAATAGAAAAAAGCAGCAAGGTCTGAGAGCCGATGGATATCATTCCGGTTATCGATGTGCGCGGTGGCGCGGCGGTGCACGCGGCCGGCGGTCAGCGCCACGCCTACCAGCCGCTCAACTCGCCACTGGCCGCGAGCAACGATCCGGTCGATGTCGCGCTGGGATACAGAACCCTTTGGAATTTTTCTTCACTCTACATTGCTGACCTTGACGCCATCGAAGGCCGTGGACATTCCACCCGCCTGGTCGAACGATTGACGCGAGCGTTGTCGAACACGGCGCTTTGGGTGGATTGCGGCTTGGCGGCTCTGACAACGGAAGCTGCCTGGCCGCCGAACGCGATCAGCATCATCGGTTCGGAAAGTCTTCAGGCGTTGCCTGGCATGTTCCCGCCGCAGGCCATCCTGTCGCTCGACTTCAAGAATGACGGCTTCCTCGGTCCAGCCGAACTGCTGGAGCGTTCGCAGATCTGGCCACAGCGCGTCATCGTGATGACGCTTGGGCACGTCGGGCGCAACGCTGGCCCTGATTTGGATCGGATCGGAGAGGTGGCAGAAGCTCGACCGGATATCAGCGTCTATGCCGCGGGCGGCGTGCGAAACGTGGGCGACTGCCGCGCGGCACGCGAGCATGGCGCAACCGGAGTTCTCATCGCCTCGGCCTTGCACCGCCAAAATATAAAGGCCAGCGATCTCGATGAGATCGCCGGCCTTTAACGTGGGTTTTGTCACGTGCCAGGGTGGAAGTCCCCTACCACACCTGCCCGTGTCAGCCGTTCCAACGGCCAGCAAGCAGTCTACCCAATCGCTGTAGCAGACCCCCCTTCATCGGAGGGGCATTGTCACCCTGCTCAGGACGGTTTCCGCTTCAAGACTTGGCGCCGAACGGATGGTCAGCCGAGTTGCGCTGAGCGGTAACTTCAGCTGCGGTTGGCTTGCCAGCGATTGCGCGAGCAATCGATTCCTTAACTGCGCGGTAGTTGTAGTCCTGGATCTTCGCGTCGTCTGCTGCTTCCCAGTGGATGAAGACGCCGACGCAGATGTATACGTCGTCAGCTTCGTCGGCCGGGATTACGCCTTCAGCGACGGAGTCCTGAACAGCCTTAGCAACGCCGTACTGTGCCGGGCCAAACATCTGAACGGCCTGACGGGCGTCCTTGATGGTGACCTTGTTGAACATCAAGGTGTTCGGCTTACAAGGCAGGTTCGGAGCGATAACAGCCAGGAGCGACGTGAAGCCGTCCTTGTTGTTCGTCAAGCTGTTGCAGAAAGCGGTTTCTGCAGCGCTGCCGCGCGGCCCGATGATGAGGTCGATATGTGCAACTTCGTTACCGTCACCGACGAGTGACTCGCCGACCATTACACGATTAATCTTTGCCATGCTGGAGATTCCTCCCAAATTTGCGTGAACTGCAGTTATAGCGACGCCCCCGAAGGACCGTCGGGGGTCAGTCGGCTGCGGTCGGGTCCTCGGCTATCTTTGTTGGCAGCGAACGGCAACACAATGTCACCGGACCGGTTGGCCAGATAGCGATGCCGGGTGGCACCGGGAACTCAATTACGCCAGGCTTGTCTATTCGACAAGAGGCTATACAGCGACCGGCTGTCGCCCACGCCGAAGTAATATGTCGGCGAACAGACTTGCGACGATAAAGTCGGCCGTAGTGCCCGGATTAAGTTGGTCATTTTTTAGGCTTGTATCAAACGCGAGCAGCCTGTCACGGGCCTCTCTTGATGTCATGGGAAATATGCGTGGGCGCAGCACGGATGCCGCGGCGCGAACTTCCTCGGCACGCTCCATCCCATACTTGCGGGCGATATGACTGTCTGGAAACGTTGACAAAAGTGTCATGTGCAGCGAGGCGATCGCATTCTCTTCGCTCTTCTCCTGCCGCCGGGCGTCACGAAGATGCGGCAGCGCAAAATCGAAAATGTCAGTAAAACCCGTAACGTAGGCCCGCGCGATGCGATCACGATCCTGGGCAAGACGCATCCCAGCCATGAGCGGCAGGGTCTTGCCAGAATTTTTTACGTCACCTTCGTTAACTGTGCCCAATCCGCCGGGATTGGCCAGGGCGATGGCCTGATAAGCATGATCGGCATCAGCCTGATCGAGACCCCACAACACGGATGAGAGCCGCGCGCGCAGGTCATCACCGGGAACACCAGCGTGGCAGGCCGTGGCTAATGGCGCGCACAGAAGAAGAATTCCCAGGTTGGTATTGCAGCCGGCCACGGCGAGGCTGGCCTGAACGGACCGAAGAATTTTTTCGCCCACACGTGCATTTGGATCGCTGATATGCGGCGCGGCCGCCGCAGCGGCGTCGATGAATTGTGACGCAATCATGTCGTGACCAGCCGCGTGCACGTGCACGTTGCCCGCCTTGATCGCCTGAAGTTCTGCTTCACAGGCCTCGCGAAAAGCCTTGGCGAGCGGAGCTGGGTCCATGAGCGCAACGGGAACATCAGCCATGGCGCGGCCGCGATCGGACAGAAATGAGAAAGTCACTAGCCAGCGTTTCTGCGATGTCGGTGCCGGACACGTTCTGTAATCCCTTCCAGGCGGGGTTGGAGTTGATCTCCAAAACGAGCAGTTCGCCGTCGGGCCCCCTGATAAGATCGACGCCGGCATAGTCCGCGCCGATAGCCCGCGTGGCAGCGAGTGCTAGCCGCTGCATATCATAGTCCGGCACGTGCGCCTCAGGTTTCGCGCCTTGGTGCACATTGGTGATCCAAGTTCCTGAACGGCGCACCATGGCGGCCAGCACGCGTCCGCTGGAGACGAAAACGCGCCAGTCTTCGAACTCGGTCGCATCGGCTGCGCGCAGGTAGGGCTGCAGATAATAGATCTGACCCAACTCTTCCGGGCCAGGGAGTGGCTCGCCAGGCATGATCTTGCGCACGCCGTTGCCTTGGCTGCCGAACAAGGGCTTGACGACCAGCGGCGCGGTAAGATCGTCCGCTTTCTCCTTCGCGCGATCCTGTCCTTCCACGACGCGGGTCTGCGGTGTCGGCAAGCCGGCCTTGCGGAAGATAAACGTCGCTGTCGACTTATCGACGCACCGCTCAATCGCGCGCGCAGGGTTCCAAACGCGCACGCCGGAGGCCTGCAAGGCATGCAGGATACCGAGCCGGAAGGTGATCTGCTCCAGGCCTCCAGCAGAGATGGAACGCACGAACGCCCCATCCGGTAAGTCGCCGTCGAAACCTGGAATATCCAGCCCCGACGGCAGAGACGAATCAAACGCACATCGTGTCAGCGTCGTCGTGATGACGGAGCAGCCTTGCGCTTCCATGGCGTTGGCAAGGCGGCGTGCATGCCAGTCACCGCCTTCTTCTTCCACGAATAGTACGATGCGTAAGTTGGCCACGGGCGAACCTTGCAGACGCTGGAGCTATGCCGCGCGCTTAGCTGAAGCTGGTTTCCACGAGATCAGGCGCCATCTTACCGGCATGGAAGGAGTTTCCAGTGTCGACGTTCGAGACGGTCACGACGGCCGGACTGAACAGCATGGCATCGATCTTATAAAAGTCGCCTTCCACCTCGGCGAAGATGTCCGCAAATGGCTTGCCATAAGCATCCGAAGAGCTGGAAGGCAGGTTGTCGGCGAGCTTCTTGGCCTCGTCATCCGTGCCCTTGACGAAAAGCTGAATGCGTCCTCCGAAGATGATGCCGTCGTTCGTACGGCCCATCGCCTTGACGAAATCCGGAACAGGCGGCGCTAGCGGAGCAACGCCGTAGCCATCGAGAATATTCTCAAGATTGAAGTGCAGGGCATGCGCCTTGTGCAGCGAAACTTCGAGAACGCGCGCGGCGATCTGAACCGTGCCAGCCAAGCTGTGCGTCGGTGCGAACAGGATCGTTAAATCGCTCGGGTCGACGTTGCAGGCTTCGGCGATCTTTTTTGCGACGGAAGAGGGCGGCGCTTTATCGCCCTCAATCACCAGTGCGGTCTTCTTGTGGTTATCGACGTAGTTAAGCTCGGTATAAAGCTCTTCGACGCGCGACAAGGCGCGTGCCGGGCCAGATCCAAGAGCAAAAAAGCCGCTCTCTTCTTCGGTGATCGTCCATCCCGCATACTGGCTGCCCAAGCACGCGATAACAGGATTGGTGGAATGCACGACAACGCCCAACGGCCAGCGCTCAAGACCGGAGGCGCTGGTGATGGAAACCGTGCCCAAGCCGCCCATGCAAACTTCGCCGAGACGTCGGCCGGCTTCCAAGCCGCCGGTCACGCTGGCGCCCATATCGATCAAGCGCTCGCCAGCCTCACCTCTAGAGACGGCACAACGCAAGGCATCGGCATCTTCAACAATGCTTTCGACAATCTTGGCGGAATAGGCTGATACGCTGGGTGCATGCAATGTCATGGTTTGGCGTCCTCCAATTTTTTGCTTTCATATAGCATCTGTTCGAGCTGGGCGAGGCGTGCCCGGCATTTGGTTTCGGCGCTATCCGCGTCATCGCCTGGAACGATCACTGTGGCCAGCGGGTGATGGTGTTCTATGAAGCTGTCTGGGGCGGGCCTGTCCGCAGTCCAATCCGGCCATTGAATGTCACCGGCCGTCAGAGATCCGCGATCAGCATAAAGATAGGCAGCGGCCTTCGTCGCGGGCGACCAGCCATCCTTCAGAACTTCGATTGGGTCATTGCCGGTGGTGGCTGCTATGTGCGCCTTGAACAAGGTGCCATGTTCGTCATCCAGAATGTCGAGTGTAGCGCCAGGCCGGGGGTTCACGTCAATTAGCAGCACGTCATTGCCGTCGACCAGAAAATCAAATGAGACAAGCCCTACCAGCTCTAGCGGCTTGATCAACGCCAGCATGATGTCGATGAGATTGCTCTCCAGCTCGGCGGGCAAGGTGATGTTTCCAGCGGACCCGCCATAGCGGAATGGCCTGCGTGGTCCTGGATTGCACCATTGTTTCGAGAATGCGAATGCGGTGCCTTTCTCAGACGTGATCGCCAAGGCGGACAACGGCTGCCCAGGGCTCATGCGCTGGAAGTAGCGGTTTGGCATGGCGGTAGGCTTGGCCTTGCACCGGGCAATGTGCGTACCACCACTGCCGCCCGCGAGCTTAGAGAGCCAACCTGTCCCGTCTTGAGGAGGCGTAGTCACCGTTTCCGGATGGGGAATGCCGAGCTGCTTCAAAAGTGGAAAAAAGACGTCTGGATCTGAGCAGCTGCGAACCGTTTTTGGCGAGCATCCCAGCAAGGTCACATGCTTTCCCAATGCGTCCAAGAGAGCTGGCGTGTCTTCAAAACCTGCGCCAACAACGAGCCCGCATGGCGCGGCGCCACTCTGGGCCGTCAGCTTATCGAAGGCATCGAGCAAGGGCTTGGTTCGAAAGCCATGGGCTACGGCGTCAGGCAAATGTTCGACGGCATGAGCAAGAGACCTCGTGTCGCTGTCAGCATAACTGTCGGCGACAAGAGGCACGTACCCAGCACGACGGGCGGACGCCGCAAGCGCCCGCCCGGAATAACCGGCAATCAGGACGGGTATTGCCGTCAAGCCGTCAGCTGCCGCGCAAGCGCGAATGCGTGGCGGAAATCAAGCGAAAGCGGCTCTTTCGAGTTGATCATCTGCTTGAACAGACCGGATTCCGTCTTGTACTTGATGTCGCCGATGGCCAGCGGACCAACGCCAAGCGCGTCGCAACCCGGTAGCTGATCGCCATCCATGAACAGTTCCATTCCATCCACGCCTGGAGGCGGAACGGCGTTCACGTCCGCGACGACCTTCAGGTTCTTGGCGATTCCCTTGTGCTCCGCCGTGATCACACGAACACCGGCGGCAGCGGCGGCGAAGATAACCTCAGCGTTCGCGATGATGTCGCGCTTTTGCTCATCGGTTTCGCCGGGGACAGCCGTGAGATTGACGCCGAAGCGCTCCTTTGAAACCTCTGCCGACTTGATCACGCGCTCAACACCGCGGTGGGCCACGAGCTGAACGTCGGCGCCTTCAAGCGCGGAGATGATCGACGAGGCAAAACCAACGACGCCGGTTGCGCCAAACACGGCAACCTTCACGCCCTTCCAATCCTTGCCGAACTTCTGGCGCAGCACGCGTTCGACACAAGCAACCATCGCGGCAGCAGTCGTGAACGAGCCGGCGGGATCTGCGAAGACCGAGCACTGGAACGGCGGAACCATCGCTTTTGCAGCGGCTTCCATCATGTCGAGTGCGAGGATGGCGTCCTTGCCGCCAACGAAAACGCCGGTGCGCACACCGTAGTCAGGGGGACGCGAAAAGATGGCGTCCTGCACAAGCGGGCCAACTTCTTCCAGCTCAACATTGATGTAAGGAACGATCGTCTTAAAGCCGGCATCAGCGGCCATGTTCACGTCGAATGGGCTCATATGCTTTTGCGGCGCAAGCATATGAAGAATCGGCGTTGCTTCACTCATTTCAATTGATCCCCTTGGGTTGGCCGCTCCTACGGCTTTTGGTTATTCGTCAGCCGTGACAATTGCGCCGCTATTTCGCCCGCGGACAATCACGATCTTTAGGCCCAACCCTCTAGCCTCTTCGTCTAAAGTAGAAAAGAGTTTGTTCGCCGCATCGGGGCTTTCAGCGAAGGCAAAGCCTGTGGGCCCCCACGAACTTTGACCCAGGCCAACTGCGCCTAGATCCCCCATTTTCCTAACGATTTTTGCAACTTCGGAGCTTGTCCAAATGCCGCCGCCTTGTGCTCCGGCAAAATGCCGCCCGACGACGGTCTGAATCTCGGTTAACGCATCTCCAAATCGCGATATGTCTTTTTCGGCAAGGCCAGGAAGCAAACGCATCATCGCCAAGTGGCACAGATGCGCGGCGGTTGATTCTGGGAATTCCCGCAAGGTCGCAAAGGCCTTGGTTTCCCGATCGCCGTGAACACCGACCACCGTGTTGTCCAGGACAAGCAGGATTCGCCAGTCGTCGGGGAACGGCAACTGAACGGTAACGGGCGGCGCTTTGTTCTCTTCGCCGCGCCCCCCATCAATGATGAAACCGCCATCGGCGAACGACGCCATGCCGATTGCTGAACGGGCGCCACGATCGACCAATTCGCCCAGAGCGCGCGGGTCCTGATCGATTTCCGCCATGTTTAACAGCGCAGTGCCGATCGCCAGCGCCAGCTGCGTGCCCGAACCCAATCCGGCGTGAGCTGGAATGGCCTCCGCCACGGAGATTGCAAATTCGCCATCAATTCCAAAATGGTCTTTAAAGCGCTGCAGCAGTTTGCCGGTGCGCTCCGGCTCATGTCCTTCAACGCTCGTCTCAGATGCCGCGCGAAGGGTCACATCCGTCAACGGGCTGTCGATGGCGAGCCCAATACTTCCATAGCGCCGGCCCAGGCTGCCATTGAGGTCGAGAAACCCAAGATGCAGGCGCGCGGGAGCGATGACGCGGATCGAGGCCGCTTTCGTCTGGCGTGTTTGCATAAGGCTCAGGCTTCCTTCGTCCGGCCGGTCAGGCATATGGTGGTGATGACATGCGCCGGATGATGCGCGGGGGCAAGGCCCCTAATGTCCATGAAAGTTGAGGAGAGAGCAATATGAGCACGCCGCGTGAAACTGCCATGGCACCGGAAGAGGTTGAAGCTTGGCTGAAAACAAACTTGCCTCAGTGGAAACTTGAGGACGGCTGGATTAGGCGTACCTACAAGACGGTCGGCTGGAAGGGCACGTTGATGGTCATCAACACTGTCGGGCATTTGTCAGAGGCCGCTTGGCACCATCCTGACATCACGGCGTCTTACGCCTGGGTCGAAGTCCGGTTAGTGACGCATTCGGCGAAAGGGATTACCGGGAAGGACCTGGCATTGGCCAAGAAGATCGAAGAGGTCGTTCACTGGCAGCCCGGCAACGAAGACAACGAGCTAGAGGGCACGCCAACCGGTGACATGCGCTTCTCATATATTAAGTACGACTAATGAGCGCTGACTCGCCCGGCTTCGACGCCGCCATTTCAATCGGGTCGAACATCGGCGACAAGCCGGGCAACATCCGCCTGGCCATAGCTAGGTTGACGGACGGCGGAGCCGTGCAGCTCGTCGCGCGTTCGGCTGACTATCGCACGCCTCCGTGGGGCAAAACGGATCAGGACTGGTTCGTCAATGCCTGCATAACCGTGCGCACGCAATTGAGTGCGCACGACCTGCTGTTGCGCTGTCAAACGGTGGAAGCGGATCTCAAACGCGAGCGCAAGGAGCGCTGGGGTCCTCGCGTGATTGACCTTGATGTCATTTGGTATCGCGGCGAGAAGATCGAGCAAGCTGATTTAGTCGTGCCGCATCCGCGCGCGGCCGAACGGGCATTTGTGCTTGTGCCGCTGGCGGAAATCGCACCGGAGGTCGAGATTGATGGCCGGCGCGTTGACTGGCTCGCCAAACAGTCGGACCAGGCGGGCGTAGAGCCGCTATGACTCTAAAAGAAAGGCCAGGTTCTTGCGAACCTGGCCTCAAATTCGTTCAAGTCAGAGCGAGCCTTACTCGCCGGTGGACTTGAGGTAAGCGATCAAGTCCTTCCGCTTCTGCTCGTTCTTCACGCCTGGGAAGTTCATGATCGTGCCAGGCACCATCTTGCGCGGCCAATCGCTGAGCCACTTATCCAGATTGGCTTCGTCCCAGGTCAGTCCCGAATCCTGAAGAGCCTTCGAATACTTGTATCCTTCAACGTGATGACCGGCCTTGGAACCGACAACGCCTTTAAGCGAAGGGCCGACTTTGCCGCCACCTTCACCAGCGTCATGGCAAGCCTTGCAAGAGATGTTGAAGACCTTCTTGCCCTTTTCTACGTCTTGCGCAGAAGCGACGGCCGGCAGTGCCAGCGCAGCGCCAATTGCGATAGCCCATCTGATCATGGTTGTTACCTCCCGAGGTACTTTTTCGTCGAACACAGCGTCAGCATAGCAGCAGTCAGCCGATCACGCATCGTCGCATTTTTATCCTGAATGTGACGTGAATTGACGCACCTTCAGCGCTATTGCGACGCAGCGTCTGAGAAAAGACGACTAAGAGGCTTGGTTTTTCTAGGCTCCGGCAGGAGTTTTTGGCCTTGCAGGTGCCATGCGCCGATAGACGAAATCAGGCTGCTCTTGCTTGGCTGCTTCCTCGGCAATCTGAACAAATTCAGCATGGATCGGAGACAGCGAGCAGGCCGGATCGGTGTTCGCCGCGTCACCCGTCATAGCAAAGGCCTGACAACGGCAGCCGCCGTAGTCAAACTCGCGCTTCGGACACGTCTTGCAGGGATCCTTCATCCACTCAAAGCCGCGATACTTCTGGAAGGCTTGGCCGTTGATCCAGATATCGCGAAGGCTTTTGTCGCGCACGTTGTCGAATTCCAACCCCGGCAGCGTTTCAGCTGCGTGGCACGGGAGCACCCGGCCTGACGGCGTGATGTTCATGATGCCGCGACCCCAGCCGCCCATGCAGGGCTTAGGCGTTTTGGCGTAGTAGTCCGGAACAACGAAGTCGAAGGTCATGATGCCTTTGAGACGCTCCTTGGCCTCTTCGACGATGTGCGCGGTCTTGATGACCTGAGCGCGCGACGGCATCAGCGCGGCGCGGTTCTTCAACGCCCAGGCGTAATACTGGACGTGGGCCACTTCCAAACGGCCCGCACCCAATTCAACAGCAAAGTCGATGATGTTGGGCAGGTTCTGAATGTTCATCCGGTGGATGGGTGCATTCACCGTCAGCGGCATGTCGAGCTCGCGAACCCATTCGCCGAGGTCGCGCTTTTTCTGCAAGCCGCCCTTGTAGGCCGAGATGCGTTCGGCGTTCGCCTCATCGACGTCCTGAATAGAGAGCTGAACGTGGTCCAACCCGAGATCTTTGAGCTTGCTCAGCCGTTCCTTGCTCAACAGCACGCCGGCCGTGATCAAGTTGGTGTAGAGGCCGCATTCAGCGGCGACCTTCACAATATCTTCCAGGTCGCGCCGCGCAGTCGGCTCGCCGCCCGACAAATGGATCTGGAGAATGCCGAGGTCAGCCGCCTCGCGCATAACTCTTTGCCAATCTTCGGTCGAGAGTTCTGTGTTGGCGCGCTCAAGCTCAACAGGGTTTGAGCAATAAGGGCACTGCAATGGGCACTTATGCGTCAGCTCAGCCAAAAGGCCTACGGGGGCCCGGCCGCATGCTTCTTCCGCCGTTTGGTTTTCTTCTGTCTTGACGGGGGTCAGATCATTCATCTCTTCACCGCTCCGTTAATGTTGTGGCCGCGCCGACGGCTCGTTTCTCTCCCTGCCGCTAAACGGCGACGACAACACCCTTGTCTGCCAACTCTTGAAACATGGCGATGACGTCCTCCTCAATTTGGGAGGCAGGTGCATTATACTCTTTAGATAGGTCTTCTACGATCGCAGTGACACTGGTGGAGCCATCACATCGCTTCAACACTGCGACAGCTGGCTCATCCGGCTCGAACACGCGTTCAGGGGCCAGAATAATCCAGCGTCCGCGGCCCGCGTCATGGCGCAACTTAATGTGTGGTGGCATGCGCAAGACACTATCGGCCTTTACGATGGTTCGTGTGCGGGGTTGTGCGTCCGCCATCAGGCACCCTCCGGCCGGAACGCGCCTGGCGGAATATTGCCGGGCTCAAAATAGGCATGATGCAGCGCGTCCAGCTGGACCCAAAGCACGTTGCACTTGAACCGGACGGCTGCCACGCAGGCATCTTGCTCTTCACGGTTGGCCGCATTGGCCAAAACGTACTGCAAGGCGAAGTCGCTATCACGTGGGGCCTGCGTTAGACGCCGCTTGAAGTAGGCCATGACATCGTCATTGATGAAGTCATAGTTCTCCAGCATGCCGGAGATGCGCTCTTTATGAATCTTCGGAGCAAACAATTCCGTCAGAGACGACGCAACTGCAACCGTTAGCGGCTGAATGCGCACGAACTCTACATACGCTTCAACGGCAAAGCGGGTCGCTGGAAGTGCTCCGTCCATCGACTGAACGTAGTCGCGATCCAGGCCAAGGCCATCGGTCAAAACCAGCCAGCGCTCAATACCGCCGGGCTCTTCTTCGCCGAAGCCGTCATGATCAAGAATACGGTGCAGCCATTCGCGGCGCAGTTCCCGATCCGTGACACGGCTAATCAGAGCAGCGTCCTTGCGAGGAACCGCGGACTGATAACAGTAGCGGTTCAACGCCCAGGCCTGCACCTGACCCTTGTTCAGCTTGCCGCCATGCAGGAGCTGATGAAACGGATGCTTATCGTGGTAGCGCTCGGCACCAACGGCACGTATCGCCGCTTCGAACTCTTCCACGCTCATCATCGGTCCGGGCGTCTTTGCGCCGCCCGCAGTGAGATTAACGCGCCGCTCGCTCATAGACGAACCTCCATTCCGTCATAACCGACCTTCCAACCCGCTTCTTCGACCGCTTTGCGCTCTGGCGAGTTTTCGTTGAGGACCGGATTTGAGTTATTGATATGTACGTATATTTTTTGAGGAATATTCAAGTCTTTAAATGCAGCGACCGAGCCATCCGGCCCTGACATGCTGATATGGCCCATGCGAGCCCCGGTTTTTGGCATCAGACCCTGCTGCAACATTTCATCGTCGGTGTAGAGCGTGCCATCGAACATAACGAGCGGCGCGCCCATGATGCGTTCGCGCAGGGGCGGATCGACTTCCGCGCAGCCTGGAATATAGAAAAAGAACTTGCCGCTCTCGACCGCCGTGACCTTCAGGCCAATCGTATCGCCTGACTTGCTTCCGAAATTCCCGCCAGCAGAAGCATCTTCCAAATAGAGCGCCACTTTGCCGGGCACGTCGAACGCTTCAACGGTTAGCCCTGTGCTGCCGTTGGGGCCCTCGATCGTGATCTCACGGTTCATCGGCAAATCCTGCCGCCTGACCACGCCTTCAGCGAGAACATTGAAAATGGAGTTGGCCGACAGCGTATCCATGACACGCTTGGAGCCGTAGATGTTGAAAGGCTGCGCCTCGCGCAGATTGATCAGGCCGGAGACATGATCGACGTCGCCGTTGGTGACGATCGCCGCCTTGATCGGGCTGTTGCGCAGCTCACCATCGGGCTGCGCGCCAAGAGCCGGCGTTTCATTGATTTGCTGGCGTAAGTCTGGCGAGGCGTTCATCAGCACCCAATTGGTGCCGTCCGCGCTAACAGCCAGTGATGATTGTGTACGTGCCGTAAAGCCAGGTTTCCCGGCTCTCACGTTTGCGCAGTTGGAGCAGTTGCAATTCCACTGCGGGTATCCGCCTCCCGCGGCAGCACCCAAAACCCGTATTAGCATGGAGTATCATCTGTGTTTGGGCGGCCGCCGACACCGCAAACGACGACGGCGGCCGATGATACGGCCGCCGCGCCAAATCAGCTCACGCGAGTGAGCGAGAAAACGACTTAGATAACGTCGATTTCTGCCGGCAGATAGCTCGTGACTTCGAGACCAACTTCCTGCTCGCGAACCTGCGGCTTCATCCAAACTTTCATGACTTTCCTCCTAGAGTTATCGGCAAGCTGCCTTCCTTACGGATCACCCCGCCGAGGGTTCCCCATGAACTGAAGTAGCCGCTCTTCTTGACCACCGCAGTTCTGCGGATCGGACCAAAATTGTCAAGTTCCGATCTGCGTTGATCAAATAAGAACATGCAGGGCCCGTCAGAGGCAAGTAAACCGTGGTCACGAAAACGTCAGAGCATGTCAGCACGCGGCGGGTTGGTTGGGGTTGAAATCAAGTTTCCTGGATTTCGCGGGATATACGTGCGATTTAAGAGCTTTGCCGCAAAGAAGAACCCGCTCGGCGCTCTGCGGAGGCAAATTTTTCCTTTTTCGCGCAAAAACGCCTGTTTTTGTAGAAAACCGTTCCCCGTTCCTATATATCCAGCGGGCAAATAGGTATCTGGTGCCGGCTCCGCGTCGAAGGGTTTGTTGTCAGGTTCCAGATAGAATGACATGAGCTCGTGCTGCCGCTGGGTTAGCGGCAGGCCCCGGGCACTTTTTGGTGCTCGATACAACTTTATTAGGAGGCGCGCGTGGCCGCGGTACCCTTCCTGCCGAAGAACGCTCCGTTCACGGCAGAGGACATTAATATTCTCAATGAGCTGGTGGCGCGCTCAACGCCTCTGCAGCGCAGCTGGCTTTCAGGCTTCTTAGCGGGCCTGGATGCCGCTCAAGCGCAAGGCTCCGGCGCACAGCCAGCCGCGCAACAGCGCGCGCGCGTTCCGATGACAATCCTCTACGCCAGCGAGTCCGGTAACTGCGAAAGCCTGGCCATGAAGGCGAAGAAGGTCGCGCAGAAGAACAACTTCGACGCCAAGGTCTTCGACATGGCCGACGTCGATCCGTCCATCCTGACGAAAACAAAGTATCTCGTCGTGTATGCGGCCACCTGGGGTGAGGGCGATCCGCCCGAACGCGCCGCTGACTTTTACAACGCGCTCATGAGCGATGACGCACCGAAGCTTGATGGCGTCACGTTCGCAGTTTTGGCGCTGGGTGACACATCATATGTCAACTTCTGCGAGACCGGCCGGAAGATTGACGAACGTCTTGAGCAGCTCGGCGGCAAACGCGGTGTCGACCGGATCGAGCTAGACCTAGACTTCTCTAAGCAGGCAGCAGACTGGACCGCGGCGTCGCTAGCTAAGCTCGCCCCGGCCGAGGCTCCAAACACGGTCGTTCACGTCGATTTTTCCGCGCAGCCCCAAGACGAGTTCACCGAGCCCGAATTCGATGCGGACAATCCGCTGCAAGTCGAGATTTCCAGCTTGGTCAATCTCAACGGCACAGGCTCCACGCGGGAAACCTGGCACGTGGAGATGGAACTCGACAATCCAGCATTCGTCTACAACCCAGGTGATGCCATCGGCGTCCTGCCTGACAATGATCCCGAGGTCGTCAACGAACTCCTAGACGCGGTTGGCCTGTCTGGCGATACCGGATTGGCTCAACGTCTCACCAACGAATTTGACATCACAGCGCTCAGCCGTCCCGTCACGGCGGCCTATGCCAAGCTTACGGGACGCAAAGATGTCGCCAAGGTGAGCGAAGGCGACGCGTTCTTGAAGTATTCCGAAGACCGCCAGTTGGTGGACCTGTTCGTTGATCATCCAGAGAAGCTCAAGCCTGATCAACTGCTCGGTTTGCTGCGTCCGTTGCCAGGCCGCTTATATTCTGTCGCCTCCAGCCCGCTGGCTCACGAAGGCGAAGTGCACCTGACCGTCGGCGCCGTGCGCTGGTCTCGTGAAGGAAAGCAGCGCCGCGGCGTCACCTCGACGTACTTTGCAGACCGCCGCAAAGCGGGCGACAGCGCGCGCATCTACGTCAAACCGAACCGGCACTTCAGGCTCCCGAAAGATGGTGACCAGAAGATCATAATGATCGGCGCCGGCACCGGCATTGCTCCGTATCGCGGCTTCGTCGCGCAACGCGAGGCCGAAGGTGCCTCCGGCGAAAGCTGGCTGTTCTTCGGCGAGCGCAACTTCACCAATGACTTCCTCTATCAGCTTGAATGGCAGGAAGCGTTGGAGAACGGATCGCTATCGCGTATCGATGTCGCCTTCTCGCGCGATCAGCCGGAGAAGATCTATGTCCAGCACCGCCTGTGGGAGCAGCGCGCAGACGTGCTCGGGTGGATCAAGGATGGCGCACACTTGTATGTGTGTGGCGACGAGAAGGGCATGGCCAAGGACGTGGACGCGACCCTCGTCAAAATCCTGGCTGAAGACGAAAAGGGCGATCTCGAAGCGGGCCGCGCCAAACTCAAGGACTTGAGCAAGGCCGGACGCTATCAGCGGGACGTCTACTAGAACGCGCACCATTCATGCATGAAACGTCGCGGTGCCGGGCACAAACCGGCGCCCACAGCGGACAGATACAATGACTGACGACAACCGTTCCAAGAACGAACACATCAAGGAAGACAGCCACCAGCTGCGTGGCGGCATCGAACGCGGACTAGGCCAAGTGGCGACAGGCGCGATCGAAGAAGACGACACGCAGCTGTTGAAGTTCCACGGCTCCTACATGCAGGATGATCGTGACGTGCGGCCTGAGCGTGCGAAGAAGAAGCTGGAGAAGGCCTTCAGCTTTATGATCCGCCTTCGCATTCCAGGCGGTTTGGTCACGCCAGAGCAGTGGATAGCGCTGGACGACATCGCCTCAACTTACGCCAACAATACGTTGCGCCTCACCACGCGCGCGACGTTCCAATACCACGGCGTCATCAAGTCAAATCTGAAGCGCACCATGCAGGCTATCAACGCGGCCTGTCTGGACACCATTGCTGCTTGCGGCGACGTAAACCGTAATGTCATGTCCGCAGCCAATCCCTTTCTCACCAAAGCGCACCAAGCCGCCTACGATCTGGCCAAGGATGTCAGCGAGCATCTGCTACCGCAAACGGGCGCCTATCATGAGATCTGGCTTGATGGCGAAAAGGTCTCCGACAAGGGCGGCAAGGCTGAAGCAGGCGAAGAACCGCTCTACGGCGTGCATTATCTGCCGCGAAAATTCAAATGCGTCGTGGCCGTGCCGCCAGGTAATGACGTCGACATCTTCGCTCATGACCTCGGCTTCATCGCCATCGAAGAAAAGGACAAGCTTGTAGGCTGGAACGTCACTGTCGGTGGCGGCATGGGCATGACCCACGGCGACACGAACACGTTTCCGCGTTTGGCCGACGTCCTGGGTTTCTGTGCACCGGAAGACGCTGTCGCCGTCGCTGAAGCTGTGATGACAACTCAGCGGGACTGGGGTAACCGCTCCGAGCGCAAGCGCGCGCGCCTGAAGTACACAATTGAAGATCGCGGGCTCGATGCCTTCCGCAAGGAAGTCGAAAAGCGCCTTGGTAAGGCGTTGGGCGAACCGAAGTCCTTCTCCTTCCGCTCCACGGGTGACGAAATCGGCTGGGCCCAGGGGCACGACAAGAAATGGCACCTGACCCTGTTCATTGAGAACGGCCGCGTCAAAGACACCGGCGGCCAAACGATGAAAACCGCCTTCCGCGAACTGGCGGAAAAGGACATCTGCTCGTTTGTGCTGACGTCCAACCAGAACCTGGTGCTGACCAACATCACGGCCAAAAACAAGCCGAAGGTCGAAGCCCTGCTTGAGAAGCACGGCGTCAGCATAACAACATCATCCGGCATGCGCAGAACGTCCATGGCATGCGTTGCGCTACCGACTTGCGGGCTGGCTCTTGCAGAAAGCGAGCGCTTCCTGCCGGACCTCGTCACCGAGTTGGAAGACGCGATGGAAAAAGCCGGATTGCGGGACGACGAAATCGTCGTGCGCATGACAGGCTGCCCGAACGGCTGCGCGAGGCCGTACCTTGCTGAAATCGGGTTCGTCGGCCGAACGCCCGGTTTGTACAACCTGTATCTGGGCGCCGCCTTCGACGGCACGCGTCTCAGCAAGCTCTACGCCCAAGATGCCGACAAGGATCGCATCCTCGCGTTGCTCAATCCGCTCATCGCCCGCTACGCCAAGGAACGAAACGAAGGCGAGCACTTTGGCGACTTCGTCGTCCGCGCTGGCGTGGTTGCAGAAACAAAACACGGCAACCAGTTCCACGACGACATCAAGCTCGCCAGTTAGCCATCCCTTGACGCTGCGACACTGCGCCTAAGCGTGCCCTGGTCTGCCTTCGATCTCTGCGACGGAATAGGAGCGTGGCGATCGTTAGGTACTCGGTCGAGGTGTTTAACTCTCGGCCGGGTACGCATTCGGGGGACCTAACAATGCATGACGGCACCAAACCATCAGTCTACGACCCACTGGCTCGGTTCAATCATTGGCTTACTGCTTTGGTCATGATCGGGATGATTTCATTCGGTCTGTATCTTGAGAATGCGGACCTCACGAAAGAAGCGCGCGGGCCGCTCATGGCTTTGCACAAGTCGGTGGGTTCCATCTTTTTGATCTATGCGATTTGGCGCGTGGGCTACCGTGCACAACAAGGGTTTCCGCCACCCCTTGCTAGTACGCCGAAATGGCAGAGAGTGAGCGCCAGGTTTGTCCATTTGCTCTTGTTGTTCGGCATTGTGAGTATGCCGGCGTCGGGATTGATCATGACGCTCTTCAAGGGCCGGCCGGTCGATCTATTCGGGCTGCTAACTATTCCGGCATTTGAGAAAAACGAGCTGCTGGCCGGTATCGGACACGTCATGCACGGTATTGGTGCCAACGTGCTCATTGCTGCGATTGGCTTGCATATCCTGGCGGCGCTTAAACATCATATCATTGACAGGGACCGAACTCTGTCTCGAATGATAGGAACGCGTTCGGAGTCATCTCGCCGCCAACAGGATTAGGACCCGTCATAGCGAATTGCGTTTGCCGTTGCGGGAGGCGAGGCGGTGGACGATTGCCGACCGACGCCGCCGCAATTCACCGAGGCGGCCGCTCATGGTCGGCAGCGGGGCTAAAGTCCGAAGCTGGTCCTGTTAAGTGGGCTCGCAGTGATGTTGGAGCTTCTGGAGAGCGGGCGGCAGTGCGCTTGAGAGTGCGCCAGCCGATCACGATGCCGGAAACGGAGATGATGATTCCGGCGAGCGATAGCAGCCAGATGAGAACGTCCCGCGCGGGCCGGTTCTCCAGTAACACTGGCAGATCGTAGTCGTGCAGGAAACTGAACAGCCAGCGATAGCCACGGGCCGACCTGTCGGACAAGCCGGCCAGCGTGGCTGTCTTTGGGTCGACGTAAATGCGTGTGGCCGCTGGGTCGTCAAAGCGCACGTCCATGATCGGGAGCGCGCGCTTGGTGTGGTGGGAGTACCAGTACAGAGTCTGGCTCGTATGCATGAGCACTCCAGAAATTTGGTGGTCCGGATACATGCGCGCGGCAGCCTCAACCAATATCGCGGAGTTTAGCGAAGTTGGTTTTCCCGTTCGTGCGTCAAGCAGCCGTGCGCCATCAGGCGACCGCGCAATCAGCAACGACCGCCCCGCCGCCCAGTGCATCGATACTTCTTTTGCACCCTCGATGGCTTTTAGGCCAGCGAGTGTCGCACCGTGCGGGTTGGCGGAATTCCATCCGGAAAATGCAATCCGCTGTTCTTGCGTGATCTGCGTGCGGGCAAACCAGTGAAACGGGTTGACCGACAACCAGCCGCTGAAAATCCAAGTGGTCAAAAACAGACCGCCGATCAATCCGCCGATATGATGCCATCTCATCCACCCGCGATAGGGGCTGACGCCACGCGCGCGTTTGGTATTTTGGGAAATCCTCAACCGCAAAATGCCGATCCACAAGCCCGTGATGGCGCCGATGACCAGAGGGCCGGACAGCCACATGACGGCTTGGCGCCAGGCTTCGCGATGCTTGCGAAGCGACGCGAAGTAAATCCAGTGCGGAATGGCCCCTGCCCAGTTCCAGGCGCGTTCCGCGAAGGTCGTATCTTGAACGATCTCGCCTGTGGCCGATGACACGTAGATGCTCGTGTCGGCGTCATCGTTCAGAGAATATCGATAGAGTGGCCGGTGAGCGTTGTAGCGGCTCGTAACAGTCCACTGGTCCGAATGAAGAGTATCGGCGAGGGTGGGCGTGCGCCCGGGAAAAGCTGCAGCAACATGGCTTGCCGCGTGACCCGGCTCAAACCTGGTGAGCGTCTGGCCGCTCTGTGCGGAAATCACAGAATGACGGCCACCCGAGACAATGCGGTAGACCGGTTCCCTGCCGAACATTTCCAAGCGGAACACATCGGGAAGACTGGCTGCACCGGAACGTGCAATGGCTTCGGCTGGCGTAATTGTAATTCCGCTCGTGTCGATCACCGGCAAATGTTCTAGCCGGTCGTCGTCGGACCAGGACGGGTAGGGCACGTAAAGCATCACCAAGCCTGACAAGAACCAAATCAGGCAAAAGACGCAGGTTATGACGCCAAGCCAGCGATGGCTCCAATAAAGCCATCGCTTTGTGGTCTTCCAAGCACGGCGTTTGGCGCCACCTTTTTCGGGCGGCGCCAGCGTTTTTTCTTGATGGGCTGATGCGTCCACCGGCTAGAACTTGATGCGATAAGTCACTTCGCCAGACCGGGGCCGGCCAAGCACGGCATTACTGCCATAACTCGTCACCGCATAGACCTCGTCAAAGACGTTATAACCCCGCAAGCTGAGTGTCGAATTATCGGAAACATGATAGTCAAGCCCCGCATTTACGACGGTGTAGTCATCGAGCTTCAGCGTATTTGAGGCATTGCCAAACCGCTCGCCGACATACTGTACGCCAACAAGAGCCTCCCACTGCGGGGCAAAGGCGTAGTTGACCCAAAGATTGGCGACCTTTTCGGGAACGTTCTGCGGCTGGTTCCCCGTGTTGGGACCAAACTCGTCGTATTTGGCTGTCAACAACGCTGCGCTTCCTTCAATGCGCAGAGCCTTTGAGAGCTGCAATGCCAACGAGGCTTCCACGCCTTGCGAGGATTGTTGTCCAACGGGTAACACTTGCCCGGGATTGACAGCATAAAAGAGATCGTTCTTGACGATATCGTAGCCTGCCAATGTCCACTCGCCGTTTCCGTTCCAGAACGACTGCTTCACGCCCACCTCGATCTGCCGGCCGGTTGCCAGGTCGAAGTTGGATCGGCTGCTGCTCGTCGTCAGTAGAGCGGATCCGTTGGGATCGACGGCGGTCGCGTACTGGCCATAGAAGGCAAGACCGGGAATGAGCTCGTAGACGGCGCCCGCACGCCAACTGAGCTCATGGAAGCTCTCGTCAAACTCCTCAGTATTGGACACGAGATTGAAGCGACGCACGTCAGGTTGATCGTACCGCAAGCCGCCGATAATCGACAGCTGGTCGGTCAATTCAATCCGGTGTTCGGCAAACAGCGAATACTGGTGCAGTTCGGATGTGAAGTGCGGTTGCGCCCGCGGCACATCGTTAAACGAACCCTTGGCGAAGTCGCTAAAAGGATCGATTAAGTAACCTGGAGACAGATTTTCGCCACGCCCAAAGTTGCTCGTGTACTTGAGATCAACTTTGTTGACGTCGAAACCGACGACCGTCTGCATCGGCAGCCCGAAGGTTCGGTGGCGCAACGTCGCGTCGAACCGGTTTCCGATGTGTTCTTCATCGTGGATGATCTCGAAGTAGTCAGACCGCTCAACGAGCCCGGTGGGATTGTCGTAGTTGTAGCCCTCTGCGTTCTTCCAGTGCCGTAGCGTGGTCAGGCGGTAGGCGGTATTGCGCAAGGTCAGTGCTTCGTTGACTTTCCATTCCGTGTTGAAGCGGGTCCAGTTGTCTTGATAGTCGATCACGCCGTCCGCGACGTTAAAGTTCTTAGACCGCAGGCGCTTGTCGATCTTGCCGTTGATGTACGGCGTGCCCCAGTAGTTCATCGGTTCCTGGAAGCCATAGTCGTGAGACAGCCAGAACGTCAGTCCGGGCGAGGCCTTATAGCGCAGGGTGCCCGAGACGGCGGCGTTGGCGAAATCGCCATCATCCACCCAACCTTCCGATCGCTCGCCCGTGACGTCGAACCGGTAGGAGAGCTTATCGTTGATCGGTCCACCACTGCCGAGCGATAGGCGCCGGGTCCAGTCTGTACCAAGCGAAACCTCAGCCTCATGCGTGAAGGTATCGGTCGGCTTCTTTGGAACAACGTTGACGATGCCCCCGATCGCACCTTCGCCGTAGAGCACGGAAGCCGGCCCGCGAAGGATCTCGATCCGGTCTGCGGACCACGTGTTGAACGGAAAGGTCACGGTGCCGGCTGTGATGGCGATCCGCGTGCCGTCAAACAGAGTGGCGACGGAGCCGTGGCCTGCAAAGCCACGTGCAACAAGCGATGTGCCGCCGTTGCCTGGCGACGCATTGGTTGTGATCCCCGCCGCGTTCTGCGTTACGGCTTCGACAACGCTTTTCTGACCGCGCTTGCGGGCAGTATCGCCAGAAATGACTTCGATGCTGGCCGGTGTTTCAAGTGGCGTCAGACCCAATCGGCTGCCGCCCGTGTTTGGATTGTCGAGGTTTAGGCCCGGCTTTGTCGCCTTGCCCGTGCCGCTCGTTGGCTCGGCTTCGCGGGCTTCCGCTGGCGCCAATGGCGTGGGAGAGGTTACGGCCGCAGCCTGAGAGGCCTGTGGTTTCGACTTTGCCTTTTTCTTCTTGGCGGTTTGTCCCTCGACCACGACGGGATCGAGTGGAACGGCATCAACCTCGCTCCCCTCTTGCTGGGCAAAAGCAGGCGTAAGGCCAAGCGATGATAGAGATAGGGCAAGGAACAGGCCGGTTTTGTGCCCGGCCAGGGCATAACGTTTGAAGGTAGGCATTGGAGACCTCGGTCAACATGCTGTGGCACGTCACCGCGAACGAAGTCTCCCCAGTCGTCCTATATGGACCAACCAGTTCGGCTACGGTCAGGGCACCCCGCCTGAACGTGCTCGCGTGTGACCACGGCTGACGGCAGGTCTCCTGGCTTGCTGCGTCTTGATCAGCGCCGCCTTCCCGGACAAAGCCAGTGGCATAGTGGCGTAGATCACGCGGCTTACAGTTGCGGGGGCAGCCACGGCATAGGGCTGGAGCCCGCACCGCGTTCCCTTTTCATCCTGAAAGGAACCGTCAGCTTTAGGAAGCACCAAGCGACTGCCGCGAGTCAACAGATTTTATTGCGCGGACAATGAGCCCGCGCCGAGGTGTTGCGTCCGTGTGGTCTCTCATCTGGACTTTAAAGAGTGACGTTCTGAATGACCCAGCTGGCGCCGAACGCGATTAGACCTGCGATGAGAATGAACGGCAGGATGCTGACGAGAACGGTCAACAGACCGATGAAGGCCCTTAGAATTTGTTCGGCCGCCTTCCAGAGTTGAATGATGCCGCGATAAAGCACGTAGGCGATCGCGACAACGGCCAAGACAAGAACAGCGATCTTCCAGATCGGAAGGCTTTGCCAGTCAGATTGGAAGATGGCGAGCATCTGTCCAAAAGACCACGTCCAAATGAGTTCGAAAAACTTGAAGATGGCTTCGATGCCCATCTTCAGAAAAGCGACGATCTGATCAATGATCTGGTTCATGCGCTGAGTCCTCCCTGATCCCAAGCGAGCCTAGCCGGGTTCGTGTAACAACGTAAGACAATAGTCCAACCCATGACCGGTCCCCTTTAGCCCAACTCGAGTGGCTAAAGAATTGTTCTGTCTTTTCATACGGGAACCGATGTTGCGCTTGCGCCGCGGACGCTCAGGAACTTTTCAGAAAGCTGGCCGCTTCTGTCTAGATGGCGGATGCCGCAGTGCATATATCCGCTCTGAATCGATTCAGTCCGAGAGAGACGCGGGTTATGGACGCTCAAAATAGTTTGGAAAAGGGCGCCAGCGACAAGGTCCCGGCGCGCGACGCACTTGTCTTGCTCAACCGCAATGCGCGGCAAGGGCAGATTGACCTCGATCCCTTGCTGGACCGGATGGAAGATGCCGGCCTGAACCTCACCGTCGAGGCTGGGCTGAATGCGGAAGATCTGTCGCCAGCCATAATTGAGCGGCAGCACGACTTGGATTGCGTCATCGTCTGCGGCGGGGATGGAACAATCAACGCCGCCGCCCGGGGACTGATGGAAACGAAGCTGCCGCTTGGAATCTTGCCGATGGGTACGGCCAACGACTTGGCGCGAACGCTAGACATCCCGCCCGAACTTAACCTCGCCGCTGACATCATCATCGCCGGCAAAGCCGTTGCCATAGATGTCGGAACGGTCAACGATCATCCGTTCTTCAACGTCGCCAGCCTGGGATTGAGCACGGAGCTTGCTCGTGGTCTATCGCGAGAAACGAAACGGCGCTGGGGGCGCTTGGGCTACGCGCTCGCCGCCTCAAGCGTTTTGATGCAAGCGCGGCCATTTACAGCATGGATCAAAAATAAGGATGAGCGCGTCCGGGTACGCACGATGCAGATCGCGATCGGTAATGGCCGCCACTACGGTGGAGGCAACATCGTAGAAGAGACCGCGGCCATCGATGACGGCCTGCTGGATCTTTATTCTCTCGAACTGAAAAGCGTCTTCCAGCTAGCTCTCATGATACGATCGTTTAGGCAGGGGGCCCACGGTGCATGGAACGAAGTGCGTACCAAACGCTGCGTCGAGTTTGATATCGAAACGCGTATTCCCCGGCCGGTGAACACCGACGGGGAAATCGTGACCTCGACACCGGCGCATGTCAAAGTCCATCATCACGCCGCCAGTGTTTATGTGCCTTGAGGGAGACGTCATGCCGTACGCTATTCTTTGTTATCACCAGGAAGCCGAGGTCTGTCAGTGGTCGAAAGAGCATGATGACGCTGTCATGGCAAAGCTCGGTGTTGTTCAAGGCAAGCTGATGAACGCGGGCAAGCTCGGCCCCGTTGCGAGGTTGATGCCAACAGCAACGGCGGCGACCTTGAAGAAGGATCGCACGCCCGCGGCCGTCGTGGACGGGCCGTTTGCCGAAACCAAGGAGCAGCTTCTCGGCTTCTACATCGTCAATTGCGACACGATGGAGGAGACCTTGGCAATCGCGCGCGAGTTGGGTGAGGCCAATCCGGGCGGGTCCTATGAAATCCGGCCAGTGGCTTATCTCAATGGAGAGACGGCGTCCGGCATGGCAGGAGCGGCGTAACCTGCTCGGCCGGGATCAGCAGTCGTTCGTTGGCGGATGTCCGGAGAACCGGCTGTGTATCCAAGAAACGGCGCGATAAGCGCTGTCACGCGCAGCATACATATGCGACACCCCAGGCATCACGTGCACATCAACATGCGCGCCGCCGTCGCAAAGATGACGGACATATTTCTTCGTGATGCTCGGCAAGACCAGATCATCGGCCGTACCCTGGGAGATAAACACTGGCGTTCCAGAATGGAGTTGACCAGGCGTATTTCTCTCCATGAGCTCCCGCACGTCCGGATGCTTTAGCGGGTCGGTTTTCAAAAATTGACGCTCAAGCGCTTTCTCGTCGCGGTCGAGCTTTTGCAAGTCGGATAGCGTTTGTATGCAATCTTCCGCGAGCGCTTCGAAATGATGCTTGGCGTGATCATGCACAAACTCATCAATCGGTAAGCCAAACACGCGTGACCAGGACAAAAGAGACATCGAAGTTAGGCTACGGCCGCTCGCTGTGTCACGATCCGCTTCGAACAGCGCCATCAGATCAGTTGCTGGCGCCGCGGCGGCAACACCAACGAGGTTAAGCTCCGGCGCGTAGGACTTGGCGTAAAGACCAGTGAACAGCGCGGCGTGACCGCCCTGCGAATGCCCCCACACAGCGAAAGAATTACTGGCGCGAGCGTGCTTCAGCTGGCGGACGGCGCGCACCGAATCCAAGATGGTGGCCGCGGCAGTCTCGCCGATAAGGTACGGGTGATGAGGATCCGTTCCGAGTCCGACGTAGTCAGTCGCGACAATGATGTAGCCCTTGTCGGCGAGATGATCGAGGCCCTGAATTGAGCCGGCAAGCCCAGGCAGCCGTGTTGGTGCGCATCGTTTCACGACACCGGTCGTCGGGTGGGCCCAGGCAACGACATGGCGTTCGCCGTGGTCTTCACCGTCTTCGTCCAAGGGAAGCATGACGGCGCCGGTCACGGCCACCGGTTCCCCGTCCACGCCGGTCGAGCGGTATAAAATGCGATAGCCCTTGTAGTCAGGCCGGACGCCGCCAGTCAGCGGCCAGATCCGCAGGATCGTACCGGGCTTCTTCGACGCAAGCGTGTTGGCTGCGGACTGAAGCGCAAAAGCCACGCAACCGCTCAGCGCAAGAGTGGCTGCCAAGGCGAAGTTCAAGATGGGACGGCGCATCAAACACCTATCAACCGTGAGTCATGACAACAAAATCGCGGCCCGAACGTGTGTCCGGGTGTGCGGGCAGATCCGTGGTCACGAGCACTGTGCCGGGATGCATCCGATCATGGATGGTGGCGGTCACGTCTCTGCTTGTCTTGATCCGTTTGAGGACATCAGCATCAGCGCTGAAGACATCCGTGTCTTCATCATGATGATGGCCGATCGCGTGCCAATGCATGCCGCGTTGCTCATTGTTCGCCCCGGACAATATAAAGACATGGGAACCAAGCGGCCTGTTCGGGTCACGGAACGTGGCTCTGCCATCAAGCACGATGTGGCCGTTCTGGAAGACTGTGACAGACGAGTCGGCCTTGGAGATGACAATTGAGAGCGGACTTTCAAATTGCGTGATGGTCGCGGCCCATGGCTGCTTCTTCTTAGCCAGCTTTGCTTCCAGACTCTCAAACTCATGCTCAGCGTATTCGCTAAGAACCAGACCGGGATGAATGACTTCGGCTGGGCTCTTGTGATTGCCCGCGATAATGACCGGCGTGCCGACGTGCGTGACGCCAAACAGCAGTTCGGAGAATTTGAGCGGGAGTCTGATACAACCGTGGGAGGCCGGATAGCCAGGCAAGTTGCCCGCGTGAAGGGCGATGCCGCTCCAGGTGAGCCGGTTCATGTTCGGCATCGGCGCGTTGTTGTAGGTCGAGGACCGGTGGTGTTTATCCTTCTCCAGGATCGTGAACACGCCGGTTGGCGTCGAATGACCCTTGCGACCAGTAGAGCAGGTGGCTACGCCGATGCGGATACCATTGCGATAGACGTGAACGCGCTGATCGGGAATGGACACGATGATGGCAACGGGCCCTTCGGCGGCACGTTCCGGATGCCAGGCGAACTCACCGGGCTTCATGTCTTCCACGGACTTTACATCTTCACCGGATAACACCGATGGAAAAGCTGTCAGCGCGACGGCGCTAGCGAGAGACGTCTTCAGGAATAACCGTCGGTCTGGTCTACTCATAACATGTGACCCCCAGAGCAGTCTGAATTACAAAGAGTTTTATGCTGATCGGACAGGCACCCGCAAGCTTTTGAACCGTTAACGGAGCGGAAAAGGCAGTTTGGAAGAACTCAGACAACGGACGTGCAGCACACCTCTTCTGGAACATTCTTTCGCATGAATGGTTATCGTAATCGGTTTCGTGTTTTTCTGGGGGCATAACGGTCAGCTCGTGTCTGGCCTGACATATCAATGTTCAAAAGGCTTCGTGGCGCGCTCGATAACGGCGCCAAATCATCGGCGTCTTCAGATGAGCCAGCCCAATCGGTTGAGTTGGCGGATGCGCCCGTCGTTTGGCTTTTGGGCAAGGTCCAAAGCGGCAAGACATCGACGGTGCGCGCGATCACGGGTTCAAGCGACGCGGAAATCGGCAATGGCTTTCGGCCGTGCACGCGCTCTTCAAGGATATTCGATTTCCCGCAAGACGCCCCAGTTCTCCGGTTTCTAGATACGCGTGGCCTCGGCGAGGCGGGATACGACCCGGAAGAAGATCTGCAATTTTCTGAACAGTCGGCTCACGTCTTGCTCGTGACCATGCGGGCAATGGACCCGCAACAAGAGGCGATCGTCGCCATCGTTCGAAAGGTGCGCGAGCGCAACGCCAATTGGCCGGTTGTCGTCGTGCAGACGGCGCTGCACGAGGCGTACAAGCCGGGTGCGGGTCACATAACACCTTATCCTTTCACCGCGCAGAGTACCCAGTCGGGTGATGTCGCGGGCATACCGCAAGACCTCCTTCGCGCCCTAAACTACCAGCGCTCACTCTTCTCAAACATCAAAGGCAAGAGCCCGGTTATTTTCGTGCCTGTCGACTTTACGCGGGCCGAAGACGGCTTTGAACCAAAAGACTATGGCCTGGAGGCTTTAACCGGCGCGCTGGAAGAGGTCGCGCCTGCCGGCCTGTTTGCCATGCTGGAAGCCATGCCGGGCGTAGCGGGAGATCCAGATGCCGCGCGCGCCAACCCGATTATCATGGGGCACGCCATGGCCGCCGCTGGCGGAGATCTGGTGCCGCTGCCGATCGCCGGAATGATAGCGGCGTCAACTGTCCAGGCGAAGCTGCTTCATCGGCTCGGTTCGATCTACGGCATCACTTGGGACAAGCGCGCTTATGCTGATCTGTCGGCGGCGCTGGGCGCCGGAACGCTTATCAAAGCCGCGTCCCAAGTAGGGTTGCGCCAATTAGTAAAATTCATTCCCGCTTACGGACAGACAGCGGGGGCAGCGATGTCGGCAGTTGCCAGCTTCTCTCTCACCTACGCTTTGGGGAAGGCCGCCTCGTACTATTTGCACAAACGGCGGCAAGGCAAAACCGATCGCGAGGGTATCGCCGCCGTCTACCAGCGAGCCATGCGTGAGGCGTTTCAGATCGCACGTCAGCGGCGCTCTGACACCGTCACAACGGAGCAGACCGCATGACACAAAGCCCTTCAAGTCGGCAGAACGAACGGCGGGCCCGTATCGGCATCGTGATCATCGGCTTTCTGCTGCCGAGCATCATCCTAGTCCCGTTCGGCAGCGTTTGGCTGTGGCAGAACGGCTATCTGATTCCCTGGGCAACGGGCGCATGCGCCATCATCGCGGGCACTTACCTGCTGCAGCGCTGGCTATTGCCTTCGAGCCCGCCGGTCGCTGCGAGCCAAGAGACCTCCACTCAGACCCCCGAAGACGAAGGCAAAGCGGCGTTTCAACTGGGCTGGTCACCCTTGGAAGAGCAAGCGATGGACGATGTCGAAAAGATCGTCCAGGAGCTCGACCTCAAAACGCTGCAAAGCCGGGATGACTTTTTGAAATTGGCCGGCCGCACGATTGAAGCCGTGGCGAAGCGGCTTCATCCGGAACGCAAGAATGCAATTTGGCAGTTCACGCCCCCGGAAGCATTCGCGATCATTGAGCGCGTCAGCCGCCGCTTGAGAGTTTTCGTCTCAGAAAGCGTGCCGTTCGGCGACAAGATCACGGTTGCTCAGGCCCTAACACTTTATCGCTGGCGCGGCGCGGTTGGAGCCGCGGAAAAGGCATGGGACCTTTGGCGGCTCTTGCGCTTGGCCAATCCAGTCACGGCTGCGGCCCACGAAGTGCGCGAACGGCTTTCAAACGAGTTGATCCAGTGGGGTCGCACGGAGATCTTGCGCCGCATGGCCGCCGCCTACGTCCGCGAAGTCGGGCGTGCCGCCATCGACCTTTATGGAGGCCGTCTCCGGATCCCTGCCGAGTCCCTGGGTGAATACACCTCCAGCGGCAGCGCCGCCGATGCCGATGTCATCGCAGAAGCGCGCGCCGAGCCGCTACGCGTGATCGTTGGCGGTCAAGTGAGCGCGGGCAAATCCAGCCTGATCAACGCGCTGGGCCAGGAAGCGAAGGCGGCGGTGGACGCACTCCCTGCTACAGCGCGGTTCACGCCTTACACGCTGGAGCGTGAAGGGCTGCCTGCAGCACTTATCATCGATAGTCCTGGCATCGATGGAAATGACCCTGCAATGACGGCATTTCTTGGCAAGGCCGCCGAGTGCGATTTGGTCCTCTGGGTCGTCGCTGCGAACCGGGCCGACCGGGCCGTCGACCAGCAGGCATTGCAAGCGTTCCGAACCTATTTCGCTGAGCGATTGAACAGGCGCCGTCCGCCTGTGCTTCTCGTTGCTACGCATATCGATCGCCTGCGCCCGCTCTCCGAATGGTCGCCGCCGTATGATCTGGAAAAGCCCAATAGCGACAAAGCACGCACGATCGCGCAGGCGCTTGAGGCGATCCGCGAGGACCTCGGATTTGAACACAGCGATGCCGTCGCGGTGGCGGTGCCACCGGATGGCCAGTCATACAACCTTGACGCCGTCTGGGAAGCGATTGCGGCCGCCGTGCCTGAGGCTACGCGCGCTCAGCTTTTGCGCTGCATTACCGATTTGAAGACCACCGGCTGGGAATGGCGCACTGCGTGGCGGCAAACCAAGAACTTCGGCGGCGCGATCGCCGGCTCTCTCAAAAAGACGGACAGACCATCCGTACATTAGCTCGCGAACGCCGAATGATAAGGACTGAAGAAAATGGCACTCGTTGATGACGTCTCACGGTCTAGAACCCAGGCAGCAGATGCGAATGGCTCGTCACAGGAAATTTCTAGCCGCAGCCGCGAAAATTGGCAGCTTGTCGCCAACGTCTCGGTAACGGGCCTCTTTGCCTTCGCCGTTCTTGGCGCGCTCTATCTGATGCGCGACGTGGCCGTTCCGGTCATCTTGGCCTGGGTTGTCGCCAACATCCTTCTTCCGGTCGTAAAGGTGATGGAGCGTAACAACGTGCCACGCGTGCTCTCGGTCATCCTCGTGACGCTCGCCTTCCTGGCCGTGTTGATGACGATTATAGGCCTGTTGTCTCTACCGATGACCTACTGGCTCGGCCGCGCCAACGAGCTAGGCGTTCTGCTAAAGCAAAAGATGGAGACGCTGTCCCAGCCCCTCTCGTTCTTCAATGAAATGATGAGCAGCATCAACTCGATCACCGGTGACAAGCCGACGTTTAAGGTCGAAAGCGACTCTAACATCGTGACCAGCATCTATTCCGTCGTCACGCCCGCCGTCAGCCAGGCGATTCTGTTCCTCGGCGCCATGGTGTTCTACTTGATCTACCAAAAGAACATCAAAACACGTTCAGTCCTGATCCTGCCCGGCCGGAAAGCGCGCCTCACGGCTTTGCGCATTCTTTCCGAGATCGAGAGCAACACCACCGTCTATTTCGGCACCTTCACCATCGTCAATGTGTGCCTGGGCATCGTGACGACCCTTATGGGCTGGATGCTCGGCCTGCCAAACCCTCTGCTGTGGGGTGTGCTGGCCGCCGTCGTGAATTACGTGCCCTACGTTGGCGCAGCCGTGATGACGATTGTACTCTTCGTCGTCGGATTGTTCTCGTTTCCGAGCGTCCCCGAAGCCCTGCCCGCACCCCTGATCTACATGGGGCTCACGACCCTAGAAGGACAGTTCATCACGCCGACGCTGATGGGCCGGAAAATGACGCTAAACCCCTTCGCCGTATTCCTGGCCATCGGTTTCTGGACTTGGATGTGGGGTCCGATCGGCGCTTTTGTGGCCGTGCCAATTCTGATGACGACGACTGTCACATTCCGTCATCTATTCCCGAAGGATGATGGGCCGGAACTGCCCGAATAATTGGCGCCTTTTTGTTCCCGACGGAAATCCGGCGCACCACCGTTATGACCTAAGATTGCGGTTTAAGGCGTGTTGTCCAGGTGCGGCCGGCATGCTGCATGCGTGAAACGGATATTTGACTGAGGGATCGCTGGCATGGCACGGAAACGACTGATAACGAAGCAGAATTACGTGGCGCCACTGGTCTTCGGGCTTGCAGCGATCCTTGTGGTGACGACCGCCACGGATGCCGATGCCCAACGCGGCCGCCGTGGCGGTGGGGATCCACCCGCTGTGACGGTGGTGGATGTCGAAGTCAAACGCATCAATGAGCGCATTGCCGCCGTCGGCACCAGCCGCGCGCGCAAGCAGGTCACGCTGACGACTCGCGTAGCCGGAGTCATCGAAGAAATCCTGTTCGAAGGCGGAACCAAGGTCGAGCCAGGCCAAGCCCTCATCAAACTGGACTCTGAACCCGAAGCCATAGCGGTCGAAACCGCGGAAGCGCAGAGGGCTCAGGCCGCCGACACGGTTGATCGTTATTCCAGGCTCAGCACCGGCACCATTACACAGGTTGCGGAAGCCGAAGCCAAGACCGCGCTGAAAGTCGCCGACGCCGCTCTTCGCAAGGCGCGTGACGATCTCTCTCGCATGACCATCCGCGCACCCTTCTCGGGCATCATGGGGCTGACCAACTTGGAGGTCGGCGACTACCTCGCGGTTGGCTCTCCAATCGCTTCCATCGATGACCGCTCGAGCCTGTTGCTTGAGTTCACAGTGCCGGAAGATGTCGCCACCCACATGAAGGTCGGCTTGCCCGTGCGTGCCAATCACATCTCCCGTTCTGGCGAAATCTATCAAGGTAAAATCCAAGCCGTTGGCTCGCGCATTGACTCGGTTTCGCGCACGCTGATGGTTCGCGCTGAAATTCCCAACCCGGATCTGAAACTCATTCCTGGCTCCACATTTTCGATCTCCGTCCGCCTGCCCGGACAAGAAGCGCCCGAACTCCCGGCGATGTCCGTCCAGTGGGACCGTAAAGGCGCTTATGTCTGGCGCATGCAAAAGGGTGGCAAGGTTGAGCGTGTGGACGCTGCCGTTCTGATGCGTGTCGGCGACCGCGTTCTTATCGATGCCAAGCTAAAGCCGGGCGACAGCGTTGTGCACGAAGGTGGCGACTCGCTGCGTGCGGGCCAGCCGGTGAGACCAGTCGGCGGGCCTGAGCGCACGTCGCTGCTGCTGCGCTAAGCGGGTCAGGAGCTCAAGATGTCTTCTTCCAACAATTCTGTGCCGGGCACAAACGCACACGTGGACGATGGTGGCTGGGTTGGCGTGTTCGTCCGCCGGCCGATCTTCGCCGCCGTCGTCAATCTCCTGATCATCATCGCCGGCGTGGCCGCCTTGCAAGGTGTGGAGGTGCGCGAGCTTCCTGACGTTGACCGTCCAGTCGTGACCGTCCGCGCCGATTACACAGGCGCCACGCCGGAAAGCATGGACGCACAAATTACCGCGATCATTGAAAGCGCTGTTTCCCGCGTCCAAGGCGTAACGGATATCTCGTCGCGTTCGTCGTTCGGCTCCAGCCGCGTCTCGGTGGAGTTCTCCAGCACAACCAATCTCGATACCGCCGCCATGGACGTGCGCGATGCGGTGTCCGGTATCATCAACCGCCTGCCCAACGACATGGAAGAAGCGCCCCGCGTCGTGAAGGCGGACGAAGACGCATCGCCCGTGATCCGCATGGCCGTTGCCTCCAAAACGCTGTCGGAAGGCGAACTGACTGATTTGGTCAACGACGTCATCGAAGACCGGCTGGCCGCTGTTGAAGGCGTAGCCGCAGCCAACTCCTATGGCTTACGCGCAAAAACCATCGAAGTGCGCGCCTTGCCCGTGAGGATGGCGGCGCGTGGGTTAGCCTTGAGCGATCTCATGGAAGCCATCGGCAAGGCCAGCGTGACGACGCCATCAGGCGCGCTTGAAAATGAAACACAACAACTGCTCGTTCGTGCCGAGGCGCCGGTTCGAACCGCGCGGGACGTGAGTGAGCTTGAGATCAATCCCAATACCAAAGTTGGAGACGTAGCCTTCGTTCGTCCGGCGTTCGAAGAAGCCACGGCGATGACGCGCCTTGATGGCTCGACGGCAATTGGCATAGAGATCATCCGCCAGGCTCAAGCCAACACGATCAAGGTCTCCGACGGCGTTCGCGCAGCGGTGGACGAATTGAACCGTTCGCTGCCAAGCGATGTCGAACTCGCGATCACCTCCGACGACGCAACGTTTATCCGCGCCTCTATCCGCGAGGTCATTACCAGCCTTTTGCTGGCGACCGCGATCGTGGTCTTCATCATATTTGTCTTTTTGGGTTCGGTGAAAGCCACTGTCGCACCCGCCGTGGCGATACCAGTGTCCCTGGTCGGCACGGTTGCGGCGATTTGGATCGCCGGTTTCTCAATAAACATTCTGACGCTGCTAGCGCTTGTCGTCGCCACCGGACTGGTCGTTGACGACGCGATCGTCGTTCTGGAAAACATCGCGCGCCGCCGCTCCATGGGGCTGGGCCCGCGTGCGGCCGCTGTGTTGGGCACACGAGAGATCATTTTCGCAGTGCTCTCTACCACGGCAACGTTGGCTGCGGTCTTCGTGCCAATTTCATTCATGCCGGGGATCGTCGGTAATCTCTTTTCTGAATTCGGTTTCGTTCTCGCATTCGCTGTCACCATTTCATCCTTCGTCGCTTTGACGCTTTGTCCGATGCTAGCGTCGAAACTCGGAACAGGCCAAGGCAAACCGAACGGCGGTGGCTTGGGCCAACGCGCCGGCGCGCTGGGCGCGAAAGTTTATGGAGCCATACTCAACGCCTGCCTAAAGCTGCGTTGGCTCGTTATCGTGGCATGTCTCGGTATCGCCGCCCTCGGCGGCTTAGCCTATACGAACTTGGCGAAAGAGATTACGCCGACGGAGGATCGCGGCGTGATGCTGATGCGCATTGAAGCGCAGCAGGGCGCGAACCTCGAATATATGTCCATGAAGATGCGCCAGGTCGAAGCAGCCGTTCACGAGCTGAAGGAACGCGGTGAAGTCACCAACGTGTTGGCGATGATTGGCGGCGGCCGGGGCGGCAATCGCGGCTTTCTCGTCGCGCCTTTGTCACTGTGGGAAGAGCGGGCGCGCACCCAGCAGGAAATCCAGGAAGAGTTGCAAAAGAAGCTGGCCGATGTTGCGGGACTATCGATCCGCATCTACACGCCGAATTCGCTTGGTATTCGTGGAGGCGGCCAGGGACTGCGCTTCGGCGTGACCGGCCCGAACTACGACAAGCTGGCAGACAAAGCAGCCGAGCTCACCAACGTCTTGTCCAGCACAAGCGGCTTCCGCAACGCACGCACCGACTACGATACGACCCAGCCGCAGCTGTCGGTCGAAATCAATCGCGAGGCGGCGACCAAACTCGGCGTGCCGATCGAGACCATCACCAGTCTCATCAACACGATGATCGACTACAAAAAGGCTGCCGACCTGTTCATCGACGACGACATTGTCGAAGTCCAGGTGAAGGCGGGCGGACGCCCGATTAACGACCCGTCGGATCTCGAAAATCTTTTTGTAAAAGCTTCCAACGGCAGCTTCATCACCTTGTCGTCACTCGTCTCAATCAAGGAAGTTGCGATCGCGCCATCGCTCCAGCGCGAGGCGCGCCAGCGCTCCGTCCGAGTCAACGTCGGGGTGGAAGATGGGCTCGCCTTGGGAGATGCAGTCACCAAACTGCGTGAGGTCGCAGCTGGTGTGCTCGACCCGAACATGTCGATCACTCTTTTGGGTGAAGCCAAGACGCTCGCGGAGACCAACGAAAACACGATGTTCGTTTTCGGCATCGCACTCCTCATCGTCTTCCTGGTTCTGGCAGCGCAATTCGAAAGCTTGATGAGCGCAGCGGTTATCCTATTCACAGTGCCATTCGGCCTTGCCGCAGCGGCCATGGCTATCCAGCTGACGGGCGGAACGCTCAACGTCTACAGCCAGATCGGGCTGGTGCTGCTGGTCGGCGTGATGGCCAAGAACGGCATCCTGATCGTCGAGTTCGCAAACCAGCGGCGCGACGAGGGTGCCAGCGTTGATCAGGCCATTCGCGACGCGTCGATCACGCGCTTGCGCCCCGTCATGATGACAATGGTGTCGAGTGTGCTGGCGGCTGTACCATTGGTTATTGCAACCGGGGCCGGTTCCGAAGCGCGCTTGGCGCTCGGCTGGGTGATCATGGGCGGTCTCGGCTTTGCAACCCTCTTCACGCTGTTTTTGACGCCCGTCGCTTACCGCATCCTCGCACCACTGTCCGCGCCCCGCGCCGACGAAACCCGCCGCTTGGTCGACGAGCTCAAATCTGCTGAGGCGCAAGGCTCCGCAGTACCGGCGGAGTAGGAAAGCCTATCCGCTGCGCACGACGGCGCGGCGCAGGGCGACGGCGTCGCGGATTTCCACGTGCAAGAGGGAAGCCGCGAGCGTGACGGCTGAACGCTCGTCATAGTCGATCTCGCCGTCGGCGTGCGTCATCTCCCACAGAAGGCCGACGATCTCCTTGCGCGCATCGGAATCGAGCTGCCGATGCAGCACGCGCGTGAAGCGGTATGTATCGAGCGCCTCGGCTTCCTTCTCACCCGCAAGGGCTATCAGCTTTTCGGCATCTTCACTTACGATCGAGAAACGGCGCCCGAGAATTTCTCGAATTTTCGCGTCCTCTTCCGGCGATTGGTGGCCGTCCGCCTTGGCGCAGCGGATGAGTAGGGCGGCACAGGCAAGAGCAACCTCGTCGCCATCCATGGTCTCGGGTTCTTCGGAAGCCGTGAGCTTGCGGATGAAGTGTTCTAAGCTTTGTAACATGCGTCCTTTCAGTGTTTCATAGGGAAGGAAACGAATTTCCCGTCATTTGCGATGATCGTGCTCGTGGGCGAGCTTTGCCAGCCGGCCCTCGGCCGCTTCGTCAATGTCAAAATCCGCCTCGTGCAGCACACCTGCGTCAGGATCATCGAATACGCTCATGTCGATTTTGCCTTCCGACGACGCCACGATCGTCGTGACGACGGCGTCGCCAGTTATGTTCACGGACGTTCGGATCATGTCCATCAAACGGTCGACACCGATAATGAGGGCGATGCCTTCGACGGGCAGTCCAACTTGGCCCAGCACCATCGTCAGCATAACGAGGCCGACGCCTGGAACACCGGCCGTGCCGATAGACGACAGCACCGCCATGCCGATGACGGTCAAGTACCCAGCGATCCCAAGTTCGACGCCATAGACGTTCGCCAAGAACACGGTCGCGACGCCTTGCATGATCGCTGTCCCGTCCATGTTGATCGTGGCACCAAACGGCACCGAGAATGACGCGACCGAGTTGTTGACGCCAAGCCTCTGCGTGACGCAACGGAACGTCACAGGAATGGTTGCGTTCGAGCTTGCTGTCGAGAATGCGAAAATCTGGGCGGGACGCATCTTCCGCATGAACGTAAGCGGGTTAAGGCCGGTGAAAAGCTTAAGCATGATCATCAGCGTCACGAACAGGTGCACGAGTAGAGCTGTCGTGAGCGTGGCAACATAGGCGATCACTGGCAGGAACAGCTCCAAACCCTGCTCCGTAAAAGTCTTCGCGATGAGGCAGAACACACCATAGGGCGCAAAGGCCATGACGATCTCGACGACCTTCATCATCAGTTCGTTCATGTACTCGCAAGCGGCGACGAAGCCCGACGACCGGTCGCCCAGCATAAGCGCGGCAATACCCACCAAGATAACGTAGAAGATGATCTGCAACATTTCGCCGTTCGCGAAGGCAGCGATCGGGTTGGTCGGCACAATGCCCGCGAACACATCCCAGACGCTCGGCGCCTCCTTACCGGTCATGCCGGAGGTGTCGATGCCGCTCATTTCAAAGCCTTCGCCGGGACCGACCAAGCCCGCCAGCGATATGGCCACAGTGATCGCGATCGCGGTCGTGGCCAGGTAGAGGCCGAACGCCTTGCCGCCGACACGGCCCAGCATGCTGATCTCGCCAATTCCCGTGACACCGCAGATCAAAGAGAAGACCACCAAAGGCACGACGAGCATCTTCAGCGCATTGACAAACATTTTCCCGATCATGTCGAACAGGCCGCCGGCAATATGTTCGTTGATGAAGGGCACATCGATCGCGTTAAAGATGACGCCAACGATCAGGCCCGTAAGCATGCCGATTACAACTTTGGTGGTGAGCGTCATGCCTGGGGGATCTCCTGATCGTTTACGGTGGCGGGCGAATAGCGGTGCGGAGTATCAAACAAATACGATATCATCACAATGTGGGAAGCGAGATAGGCTGAGAATTCACAAGGAGATGGCACGATGATGCGCATATTGGCCGTGATGGTGACGAGCTTGGGGCTGGCAGGGGCCGTCATGGCCCAGGACGCTTGCTTGTCGGATAGTAAAGATGATCAAGCGATTGAAGGCCGCTTGGCAATTCTCGATGCGCAAGACGCAGCCGGAAGGCCGCAAAAGCCCTATGTCTTGCTTCTGTCACAACCCGTCTGCCTCACCGCCGAAGAGCCGGACGATAGCGTTGACAGCTCAAAAAGCATCCACATCTTTTCTTCTGATGACGCAGTCCACCAGCAAATCGCTGGCTTCGTCGGCAAGGCGGTTCAAGTGCGTGGGCGTCCGTTTCCAGCGCACACGGCCCATCATCACGCGCCTGTTGTGATGGACATCACAGCCATTACTGCGCGCTGACACAAAACGGTCAGCCCGCGAGCGTCACACGTTTCGCACCCATACGGCGTAGTTCAGCGCGGCGGCGAACGTCACCCACGCCCAGTAGGGCAGGAACATCAGCGCGGCCAGGCGGGCGGGTTTCCAGGTCAGCACGACAAACGCGCCGATCGCCACCCACAGAATGCCGATGTCCGCGAGCGCAAGCGTGATGTCGTGGCGCTCAAACATCAGATAGGACCATAAGGCGTTGAGGCCCATCTGGATCAGCCAGGCCGCGACGGCAAGTCCGATACCAAGGGCACGCCACGCCAGCCAGCCGGCAATGGCGATCATGATGTAAAGGATGGTCCAGGCAACGGGGAAAGCCCAGTTCGGCGGCGTCCAATCCGGCTTGCTAAGCCCTTCGTACCAAACACCGGGTTCGAAAGTTGCGCCAGACACGGCCGTTGCCGCCGTTAATGCTGCGAATACGATCAATCCCAAAGCGGTCTTCATGCCGTTGCCTCTTTCTAGCGCCAGTACCGTCGTCTGTCGCACGAACTTCTATCGCCCTTTCGCGCTCGAAACGAGTGCGATCTCAAAAATCAAACTGGAACTCAGCCATGATCAGGACCCTGCTTGCCGCGCTCGTACTATCAACTACCGCCCACTCCGCCATCGCTGGTGAGGCTGTCACCTATCAGGTGGCCGGTGCGGACTATGAAGGATATTGGGAAAAATCAGAACAACCCGCAAAGGGCCTCGTGCTCATCGTGCACGACTGGGACGGCCTGACTGAGTATGAGGAAAAACGCGCGGCTATGTTGGCCAAGCTTGGCTACGACGCGTTTGCCGTCGATCTTTATGGCAAGGGCAATCGCCCGGTCGAGACCGGCGCAAAGAAGGCAGAAACCGGGAAGCTCTACAACGACCGCGAAGCCATGAGACAGCGGCTCTTGGCCGGTCTAGCCGAGGCGCGCCAAAAAAGCACGGCGCAGGAGACGGTTGTGATGGGCTATTGTTTCGGGGGCAGCGCCACATTGGAACTCGCACGCTCTGGTTTGGCCGAAAACGTTGTGGGTTTCGCGTCTTTCCACGGCGGGCTAAAAACGCCGGAAGGCCAAAGCTACAGCAAGGACACGCCACCCTTGCTCATCGCGCACGGCGGAGCTGATAGCTCAATTACGTTGGACGACGTTGCAACGCTCGGCAAAGAGTTGGAAGCAGCCGGCACCACCTACACGATCGAAGTCTATTCCGGTGCGCCCCACGCATTCACTGTCTTTGGTTCTGACCGGTATCAGGAACGCGCCGACCGGCTGTCCTGGGACGCGTTCACGAGCTTCATGGCCTCGGTCTTGAAATAGAGGCTGGAGGCGAGAAGCAAAATCAAGACGGGATGATCCCTAGCACGCGGCCAAACGTGTTGAAGACCGTATCGGTCCCCGGCACTTGCCCATAAGCGATCATGCCCGCCATCGAGGCGATCACGGCAAAGGGGAACACACCTCTTTGCGTCAGCGTGACGAGCGCGCGAATGATACTCCGCTTCTTATGCGAGACGTTGTCCTTCAAGATCGACAGCCCAATCATCGTGCTGACCGCTGCGTAGGTGATCATGAAAATCTTGTCGGACAAGGTTGCCTGATCCGTGTCCAACTTCGGCAGGGCGAGATACAACGCAATGGACGACAGGAGCGCGGTAACCTGAATGCCCATGATGGAGTCAAAGCGCGCGTGCGGCAGGTAAACCGAGAAGTATGTCACCAGCAGAATAAAGGCGAGGGGGATCACCACGCGCGTGTAATAGTCGATGGAGATGCGCTGGGCGATCCAAGTGGCGTTGAACTTGTAAAACGGAACGATGCGCCGTTCCGACAAAGTCTGTCCGATCGTCGGAATGATGTCCTGGTCCGCGCCGACGTAGTGTTCGACAAACCTCCAGCCGTCGAGATTCATGTCCGTCACTTGCCGCAGGTCCGGCAGAGGCTGCACCAAAAAAGATTTTTCGGTAGTCGTCGGCTGAAACGAAATGGAAAAGCGCTGGGCGTCGAAAGGGTAGTGCCCGAGCTCCGGTTCGAACAGAAACTTGCCCGAAACCTTGTAGAGCTTCACGCCTGGCGCGAAGCTGCCGCGTTCGTTCCCGGCATGGATTTCGCGAACATTGAGGAGCTTCTCGCCAATCGCTTGCGAGCGGTAGGCGTTGGTGAAATCGATATCATTGATGCTGAAGCGGTCATCTGCGCTCTTGATTGACAGGTAAAACTCCGCGTCAAAGCTCTGGTCATTGGTGTCGATGTGCGACAAGCTTACAAGATCGATGGACGTGTAAAGCGTTGCCGCCTCGCGCAACGTTCCGTTAATGCGCTGGTACTGAACCGGCGACAACACGATGGCTTCATCGTTGGGGTTCTTGACTACGAACAGAATGTCTTCGGCCGCGGTGCGGTTCGCGGTAAAGGCCAAGTCCCGCCATAGGCCCTTCAGCACAAAGCGCCCTTCGACGAAGCTGCGCAGCTTCTTCCCAATGTGGTCGCGCAATTGCGGTACCGTGGCATCGTCAGGAGCCGTGCGCGCGGCCTCGACGATGAGGCTGAGCACATCGCGATATTGCATGCCTCGCCCAACCGCACGGCTGTTGCCGGCATCGTATATTGTGCGTGGCGGCGCGCTGCTTTCCTCACAACGCCCATCCTTCCAACCCGGTGACTCCGGCACCATGAGGTCAGGAAACACCCAGGTCTCGTTGGGCGCGCGCCAAATCCGGTGGCGCAACCGTTCGCTGAAAACGTTCGGCACGCCCTCGCGCGCGATCTGCGAAATCGTGCCTTTGTAGACGCCTTCGCCAAGGCGCGAGGCAATTGTTGCGATACGCCCCAGCAGGACCATCACGGGCGCCTTCACACCCAACGCGCTTAGCTCTTTGAGCAAGCCCGCAGATGGCCCGGAGTGGATCGACAACACGATAATGTCCGGCTGGGCTTCAGCGAGCTTTCGGGCCGCCTCCTTGGTTTCGGCATCAGGCAGGATGTAGCCGCGGACCGGCACGCGCAGACGGGCGACCAGCTCGGGCCCATTGGGAACATTGGCGACGCCGTCTTCAAGCGCGAAGGAATAGAGATCATCATCCACGCCGACGAACGCAGGCCGCTGGTAGCCGCCGGTGGCCAGCAGCTTTTGCACCACCTCCAACTCATTGCGGACCGAGCTCGCCATCGTGAACACGCTCGGCCAATCGCGAAAGATGCGATCCAGAGACATCTCTGTGATGAAAGGGATGCTCTTGTCCTTTAGCTGGGTCCCCAACGCATCGAACACGGCGCGCCCGCGCGTCGAACTCGGCAGTCCCAGCATTGCAACCGTGTTGTCGTTGGTGACGGCCTCGCGCACATTGGCAACGGTTTTGCCGGAGTCTTCATAGTCGTCGAAATAATCCAGCTCGATCGCGCGGCCGGCAATGCCGCCCTTGCTGTTTACCTCAGACGCGTATCGCCCGGTGAAATGGCGTATGGCAGCGACCAGCCCTGGCGCGTAACAGCGGTTGCCGTCGGAGCTGACGTGCACGGCGATTTTCAAGGTGTCATCGGCGAGCGCTGCGGAAACGGGCAGGAGCAAAACCATGACAGCGGTAAGGGCGGCCGCAATGATCCGCAACGCGGCGGCCAAGCGCCGGCTTGGCGTAGGCCTTCGCCCCGCGCGCGCACCATCGATAGAAAACCTCACCATGCCCGCCCCCCGGATTGAGCCCGGGCAAGATAGTCCATCGCATCGGCTATGGGTGTGCCGATCCGGTAACAGACCGGGTTTGAAAGGCGGAAACAGTGAATGAACAACCTCTATTGGGGTGGCAACGCAGGGTTTTGAGCCTTGGCTGCCCGGACCAGGATCGGCTAGAGCCTATGACTGTTGGATGACAATTACGACAAGGCGACAGAATGAGCGAACGAGCCGTCCATATGAGCGGGATGGACTACCGTCCCGACATTGATGGTTTGCGAGCGGTCGCGGTTCTTGGTGTGGTGGCGTTCCATCTCGAATTGATTGGCGGGGGGTTCGCAGGAGTCGACATCTTCTTCGTGATCTCTGGATACCTGATCACGCGTATCCTCGTGACGGAACTTGCCGCAGGCACGTTCAGCGTTCGCAGCCTGATCCGCTTCTACGAGCGCCGCATCCGGCGTATCATTCCAGCGCTGTTGGCCATGGCCATAGTTACAACAGCGCTGTCATACCTGTTCTTGTTTCCGTCGGAGCTGACGGCCTACGGGCGAAGCTTGCAAAGCCTGGCGCTTTTCATATCCAACTATAACTTCCAGGGTGAGACTGGCTATTTTGACGGTGCCGCTGAAGAAAAGCCGTTGCTGCACACCTGGTCACTGGCGGTTGAAGAGCAGTACTATCTCGCGTTTCCCCTCTTGCTGTGGCTCGTATGGCGCTGGAAAGGACAACGCGCGGCATTGGGCGTCATAGCTGTGGTAGGCATAGCCTCAGCGGCCTACTCCGAGGTTCTGGTCAGGTCATCCCAAGACGCCGCATTTTTCTCAACGCCGGCCCGGATCTGGGAACTTCTGACAGGCGCAATCCTGGTCCTGCTGCACTCCCGCCTTCCGAGCCAGCGGTTCGTTCGCGAAAGTCTTACAGCCGCCGGCGCGTGCCTGATCGCATGGACATACCTCGCCTACTCCCCCGACACGGAGTTTCCCGGATCGAGCGCGATGATCCCCGTCTTTGGTTCAGCCTTGCTCATCGCTGGCGGCGCCAAAGGGTCGACACTAATCTCACAAGCCTTGACGGCGCGGCCGCTCGTTTGGATCGGGCTCATTTCCTACTCGGTCTATCTCTGGCATTGGCCCATGATCGTGTTTGCCAAGTATCGATATGGCCCGCTTGTGGAGCAGTATGCGACGGCCGCGACAGTGACCTTGTTTGCATCGTCACTCTTGGCGGGCTACCTCTCGTGGCGTTTCATCGAACAGCCGTTCCGAAAGACAAATCCGCGGCAACGGTGGCAAGGCGTTTTCGCCATCCAGGCCGCAGCAACTGCTCTGATTCTGACGGGCGGCGCGCTCCTCAGCAACTCCGGGGGAATTCCCAATCGCTGGCCTCGCGAGGTTCTGGCGGTTCTAAACCCCGCCAGCGAGGCCTCTGCTCGCCCGCGGCCAGCCTGCCAATCTGACCCGGCGTTCAAGTACTTTACTGTGTGCAATTCTGATGTGCGCCAGAAGGCGGGTGCGCGGGGCGTTCTCCTATGGGGAGACAGTCACGCGGCGATGCTCCAGAGCGCGGTCGCGCAGGCCGTGCCGAAGGACCAGATATTCTACAGTGTCTTCAGCCCGGGCTGCCCGCCTCTGCTTGGCGTGACACTGACAAATCGCCGGAGCCGTAGCGAAAGCTGCCGCCAACAAAACGCGGAAATCCGCGATTACGCCGCGAAAAACCGCCGGCGCATTTCAACAGTCGTGCTTGCGGCGCGCTGGGCGTATTACGTGCAAGGCACACCGATGCCTTATGAAACGGCGCGCAAAGTGATGCTCGGCAATGGTGATGCCGAGGCGTCCCCAACCGCCCTGCGGTCAATGCTGACTGACACAGTACAAAGCATCCTACAGCATGCCGACCGGGTAATAATTTTGGCGCCAATACCGGAGTTTGACCGCTCGGTACCTGTCGCAATGGCGCGTGCGTTGGCCTGGAACCAGCCCTACAATCCGGCCAAGCCGCGCGAAACAGTCATCAAGCGTCAGGAAAGAACGCTAAAAGTATTGGAGCAGGTTGGCCTGCTCGATCCCCAACGCATTACGATTGCATCCCCGCTGCCATACTTCTGTGACGAACAAATCTGCCGGCCGGAGGATGAACTTAGCCGACCACTGTTCAAAGATAATAATCACCTCAATTGGCTGGGCATTGAGCGGGTTCAGCCGCTTCTCGACACTTTGTTGCGGCAACCCCATGGAGCGCAAGCGGGGCGTGCGGAGAATTGACCTTCTGACAAGTGGCAGGTTCGACGTTCTGGCCAACGTTTCGTACCGAGTGTATTGATGCGCCTCAGTTAGCCGGACGGAAGCGACATTTTCGAGGGGGTGGGCCATGAGGCAGGGTCTATCGAGATTGGCGGCGTACGCGATGCTGGTTCTCTTTGCCGGCGTCATCAACGTCACCGAAGCAGAGGCGCGCCGCGTCGCGCTGATTATCGGAAACTCTGCTTACGAAAACACCGCGCCGCTCACCAACCCCAAGAATGACGCGGATGACTTGGCCTCCGCGCTGGACCTGCTCGGTTTCGAAGTCATCAAGGGGATCGATCTCAAAAAGGGCGCGATGGAACAGACCATCCGCCGCTTCGCCGATAGCCTCGTCGGCGCTGATCTCGGGCTCTTCTTCTATGCTGGGCACGGTCTGCAAGTCTCGGGCGAAAACTATCTCGTGCCGATTGACGCAAAGTTGTCGACAGCCTCCGCGCTGGATTTCGAGATGATCCGGCTCAGCTTGGTCCAGCGCGCGATGGAAGCGGAAACGAAAACGAACATCATCTTGTTGGACGCCTGCCGCGATAACCCGCTGTCTCGCAATCTCGCGCGGGCGATGGGCACACGGTCATCATCGATTGAAAAAGGCCTCGCGCAATTCGAAGCAGGACTGGGCACGTTGATCAGCTTCTCAACACAGCCAGGCAACGTCGCGCTCGATGGCAATGGCCGCAACTCGCCCTATACGGCGGCCCTGGTCAAGCACATCGCAACCCCGGCGGAAAGCCTGATCTCCGTACTGATCCGCGTTCGCAACGAGGTCATTGCGGAAACCGCCAGCCGCCAGATCCCCTGGGACCAACACGCACTGCGCCAGCAAATCTTCCTTGGGGGCAAGCAGTCCGTTGCGGCCAAGGAGCCGCAAGCCGTGTCCAATGACGCTGCAAGCGCTTGGGGCGCGACAAAGGACACGACGAGCATCGCAGTCTTGGAGGCTTTAGCGAACCGCTATCGCAGCACGGTCTACGCGGACTTGGCTGAAGCACGCATCAAGGAGCTGAAGGGCCAGGGAAAAGGGCAGAAAGAGGTAAAGCTAGCCGCCCGTTCGCACGCACCCGCGCCGACCGGAGCGGCGGCCAGTTGTGATGGCATTGACGGCTACCGCGTTT
>JBGTSB010000006.1:0-48417 GCA_041940525.1 Hyphomicrobium sp. | reverse complement strand
TGCGCGAGTTCGGCTCTCAAGACCGGCGGCACCAATACCTCTCACTACGGTCCGCGCAATCTGCTCGATGGCACGTCCCGCACCGCGTGGGTTGAGGGCGCTGCCGGCGATGGCATCGGCGAGTGGGTCGTCATTAGCTGGAACACCAAGCAGACAGTGCGCGGCTTCCGCATCGCCAACGGATACGGTAAGTCCGACAGTCTGTTTGAGCGCAACGCATCCGTGCGCCAGCTCAGCCTCAGCTTCTCCAATGGCGAACAGGCAACGCTGGCATTGCAGAACGCGCCGGGCAGCCTGGATTACGCGCTCCCAAAACCGTTGGAAGCCACCTGGGTGCGCATAGAGATCCAGGCCGTCCGCAAGGGTACGAAGTATCCTGACACGGCAATCAGCGAACTGCGCCCCATCTTCCAGTGAACGGTGAACCATGTTGAAGCGCATGCGCGTCTGTGTCTGTACGGCTGCCGTGGTCCTTTCTAGTGGCCTGGCACCGGTGCTGGCGGAAAGCAAGCTGCCGAGCGGTTTCGTCAGGCTGTCGGACGTCGCACCCACGATCGTGCAGGACATGCATTACGCGCGCGCGGCGAATTTCACCGGCGCCACCGTACCCGGCTATGCCGCTCCGGTTTGCATCCTGGCCCGTCCTGTCGCCAAAGCTTTGGCCCGCGTGCAGGCGAGCCTTAAGCCGCGCGGGCTGTCGTTAAAAGTGTTCGACTGTTACCGGCCCAAGCGCGCCGTCGCAGCGTTCATGGCCTGGGCCGCGCGCAGCAAACAGGACGCGACGAAATACTATTATCCGAACATCCCGCGTTCCAAGATCATCCCCCTTGGCTACGTCGCGAAGCAATCATCCCACTCGCGTGGCACGACGGTAGACCTCACCTTGGTCCCGATAGACGGTGCGGATAACGCCAACGCACCTCAGTTCGAGACAACCGATACCGAACGAGCGGCCAAGACCTGCATCGGCGACGACCAGCCTGGCGAACTGGCGATGGGAACGACGTTCGATTGCTTCGACGAGAAGAGCCACACGCGTCACCCCAGCATCAAGGGCTCTCACAAGAAGAACCGGGAACTGCTGCTAAACGCCATGAAAGCCGAAGGTTTCCAGAACTACACGCGCGAGTGGTGGCACTTCAGCCTGCCCGAGCCCGGCTTCAACCGCGCTCGTGATTTCACTGTCGACTAGCGGCCTCAGTAACTGCCGGGTTGCGCGCCTTGTCGTAAACCCAAAGCGTACGGCCGTCGCCATCCTTTGAGGCGTGGAATTCCGGCGTGCGCTTGTCCACCGGGCGTTGACCGGTCATCAAAAGCCGCGTGATGTCGCTGAAGAGCAGGGGATTGCGCACGAAGATGTCGTGGTCGTATCCACCGGTTAAAGACTTGAACAGACCGGCGCTCATTTGCGTGGTATCGATCACGTCCGCCGCGCCGTAGCCACGCGCTGTGTTGCCCGCACGGCAAAGCGTGCCGCCGCACCGCACACGAAGCGCCAAGTCCTCTTTGTTGACGTAAAGCGTGACGCCGGACACCACCGGCTGCAGGCACTTCGTCAGAGTGTCGAAATCATCCGTGCTGATGTCAGGATGAGCAGAGATGACCTGCCCAAACAAGCGCTCCTTTTTGCCGTCCCCCGACGCGATCTTGCACAGCGCGCGCAGCAGAACCTGATTGCCCATGGAATGCGCAAGCAGGTGAATGCGCACGCCTGGCATGGTTTGCTTCAGCTCTTTCAGAACATCAGCCAACACGTCCACCGATTGCAGGGACATGCGCCGGTCCTTGATGTAACCCGTCGTCTCCCCCTGCGATGGCCAGGCGAACGGGATCAGAATGCCGTCAAACTCAAGATCGAACGCCACCTGTGCCGCGCGTTTCATGGCGCCGTCAAAACCGGTGTTGTAGCCGTGCACGAATACGAGAGCCTGGTTCTTGAAGCGTGCCGACCGTGCCTGATTTTTTCGCGCCGATGACACGAACGCCGCCACATTGTCGAACGGTGTAGATTTGACGACCTCCAACTTGCCCGCTGCCGTCAGCGTGCCCGTCTTCGCCGTTTCCAGCTGCCCAAAGCTCTCGCTGAGACGGCCGGCGCGATTGTCCACCTCGAGCGCGGGCACGCGCGCCAGCGAGAGCCCATGCGTCACGTCTTTTCCGAGGTCCACTCCGAACCCAGATTGGGCGCGAGAGCGGTTCGTCGCGAAATAAAGAGGAACATGGCGGGTCCCTTCTGGCGCCATCAGCGCTAGCCGCTCCCGCAACCGCTCCTCGTCAGCTGACCGCTCCACCTTGCCGTAGAGGCTGGCAAGCCGCGACAAGATCACGCCAACGTTTGCGTGGTCGGGTCCGAGCTGATCCTCGCTGATCTTCAAGGCGCGCTCGTAGTACGTCACGGCCTCTTTGTGGCGGCCTTCATCATCAGCAATTGCACCTAGGTTGTTGAGCACCGCGCCCGTGTGCTCGTGGCTCTTGCCCAGCTGCTTTTCGAAGACGATTAACGCCAGCTTGTAGAGAGGCTCGGCCACCTTGAAGCGCTTCTGTGTGCGATAAAACTCAGCCAGGTTGTTGGCAGAAAACGCGACGCTTGTGTGCATCAGGCCGAGCGCGCGCTTTCGGATCTTGTACGCCCGCAGCAGCAAAGGTCCCGCGTCGCGCAAGCGGCCCTGATGCTGGTAAAGCGCAGCCAGATTGCTCAACACGGACGCCACGTTGGGATGATCGCGCCCAAGCTTTTTCTCAAAGATCGATTGAGCGCGCTTGAACGCAGCCTCCGCGTCGCTGTCGCGCCCCTGGACCCGGTGCACCATGGCGAGATTGTTCAGCGAAGTGGCGACTTGGACGTGTGTCTTGCCGAGTGCCTTTTCCCGGATCGCCAACGCGCGCGTATGAAGCGCGAATGCCTCGGCATACCGCCCGCGCGCTCGATAGAGCTCAGCCAAATTGTTCAGCGTTGTCGCAACGCCCCGATGCTCTTCGCCAAGAGCCTTTCGGCGGATCTGCAACGCGCGCTTATAAAGCGGCTCGGCCTCAACGTAGCGGCCTTGCGTCTCGTACAGCACTGCGAGGTTGTTCAGAAAGCTCGCGACATTGGCATGGTCTGGCCCGCGCGCCTTTTCCATGATCGCGATAGCGCGCTCGTAATGGCGTTCGGCCTGCGCGTACCAGCCCTGCATCCGGTAAAGCTCGGCCAGATTATTGTGCATCACCGAGGCGTAGACGTGCTCCTTGCCAAACGCCTTTTCGACGTGCTCCAGCCCGCGCTTGGCAACCGGCACCGCCTGCAAGTACTTGCCTGCCTGGCGCAGCGTCAAAACCTGCTGGTTGATCTCCAGGAATTCTTTTTCCTGCGCAACCGCCGGCAGCGCCATCACCACCAACGCCACCGCCAGCAAACCAATCCGTATTCTCACCCGCACCCGTCCCCCGTGTTTCGCGCCTGATAGTACAAACGCAGGCAACGCGGGGCAATGTTTCGGTTTGAAAGGGTGTTGGCAAACCATTGTTCACGCGGTCCCATCGCTCTATCGAAAGCCGCCATCCCGCCTGGATCGAAAGGGACAACATCTGGGCCAAACCTCAAGCGCCGCCCAAGACCCGTTCAATTTCTTCAAGCCAATAGTCTGGAATGATTCCGCGGTTTCTGCCCTGTGAGATGTCAATAGCAATGCCGCCGAAGTCGCCCTTGCGCGCCATGCGCACCACGTCGAGAAAATCGAAATGGCCGTAACGTGTGCCCGTCATGCCATTCGTGGCCATCACATCCTCGCCAGTATAGACATAGATCCACGCAATGCCGTCGATGTCCTTAGCTGTCAAAAGCTGAACATGGCCAGTCTGCTCATCGTAGTCTACCAGCGGCACCAATACGGTCTGGCCGTCGAGTGCCGTCGAAATTTCGGGCACAGCCTCCTCGATCGGTAAGTCGGCTGTCGCCTCAAGCCGGGCTCGCAATGCTTCAATGGACATCTAGAACCCTCGCGCTGGCCATCTCCAATGTCACGAGCCAATTTTAGCATACCTATTTCATTCTATCAGGTGGTCGTCGCCGGAGCGCTCTTCAAACCGCTTGCGTTAAGCATGGCGGTCATCTTCGCAGTCCATCGGCGTAAACGCACCTAGCGCGAACGGCGCTCTCCAGGCTAACTTATCAGTGCGATAATTTCCTGCGCGCGACGCGTGTGGACAGGCATGGAAAACGAGGGTGGCGTTGTGGCTAGGTTGATAGTCCGGTCTGGGCCGGCGGAACCCAAGAGTCTTCCGCTTGGCAAAGCGGCGAAGATCGTCATCGGCAGGGCAGATCAATCAGACATCGTCATTGCCTCGGACAGAGTGTCCCGGCGCCATGCGCAAGTCACCAGCCAGCAGGGGCAAATCCAAGTTGAAGACCTGGGCAGCCGGAATGGCACGCTGCTAGACGGAAAGCCGGTGACGGCAGCGGCCGCCTGGACCAGTGGCCAAGTGCTGAGCGTTGGCCCGTGCGAGTTTGCCTTGGAGTTGGACGTTTCCGACCAGGAGACCGTCGTCACTCGGCCTGAAGCGGCGGCTAGGTCTGCTGCATCCGGGAGTCATGCCGCGGCCGAGCCGGCACAAGCAGCGACGGCATCGGGAAACTTTTTCACGCGTCACTGGCGTGGCGAGTACGGCTTGGCCCGCACGATCTTCGTGAACGTGTTGCTGATCCTGTTTGGGCTGTTGTTGTTCTCCGCGAATTTTTTCCCGCTCCTTCTGGCTGATGCGTCGCCTGGCCTCCGGCGCATCTATTTCAGCATTGAAATATTAATCCTGCTGGCGGCCACCATCTGGATGATCACCGGGCTGGTCCGGTCGCTTCTCAAAGCCAAGGCGCGAGGCTCGTGGCTGATCACTCGAATTTGGGGCTGGCTCAACGTCCCGTCACTAGTTTTATTTGCTGGCATTTTGGTGATCGGCTGGATCGCCGGGTTATCCGGTATTCGGGATTCAGAACGGGGAACCGACAGCTCTGGCCAGCCGGTTTACCGGCTGACGATCAGTAATCAGGTTCTGATTTTTGAAGGCCAAGTCGTCTGGCCGATCGTCGCGGACTTCCAGCGGACGCTATCCGCCAATCCGAACATCACGACCATACTCTTGCAAAGCCCCGGCGGCGACGTCGTGGCGGGGCGGCGCGTCTATGACATCATCAAGCAACGCGGCCTCACGACCGCCGTCACGCAAGATTGCCATAGTGCCTGTACCATTATGCTCGCTGGTGGCCCACGCAGATTGGCCACGCAGCAAGCGCAAATCGGCTTCCACGCCACGTCGATCATTCAGATGGATGAAATGATGACGCGGATCATGAACGGCTTCACCATGATCCACGATGACTTGAATGCAAATTACTACCTCGAGGCCGGTTTTGATCCGCAGTTCGTGCAGCGCGCTGTGGCCACCCCAAGCACTGATTTGTGGATCCCAACAACACAACAGCTCTTGGATGCGGGCGTGATAACCGAAATCATTCCACCTGATCAGTGAGGGTTGGTTGATCCACGTCTGCGGACTCGCACGCTATACGCTGTGTCGCAACCGCTGGCGTGCTGACATCCGGCACAAGAACACGTAGACGCCAAGAGCCGCCGCAGCGATCGGTGCGAGCACATAGACATATCGGTTGAACTGGCCGATTGCGTCCGCGTTGTTCTGCTGTTCCGCCATCACGATCAGGTTGAGTGTCCATATAAACAGCACGAACAGCACGATCAGGATGTTGGCCACTCCGAATAGCAGGCTTAACCAGCCGCGCTGGACTGGCACCTTACTCAGCGCGAACAGCAGCATCACCATCGTGGGTACGCCAACAATCAACGACAACAGCTCTATCGGCGCGTCAGGGTTGGGCGGCAGCAATCGGCTGGCGATCAGCGGTAGCAGCGCCATCAACAGCAAGATGCTGAACATGCTCCAGATGCCCTTATGCGTGGCGGACTCTGCATCGTTGATGATGGCGCTTTGCTTCGATGTGCTACTGTTTATGAAACGGTGCATCGGCAGGAAGCCATGCAAGAATAACAGCGCGATGGACAACACGATCAAAATCGCGGCGATCCCGAAACTCGCCTGCGTCGCGTAAAGAGCTAGCCCTGCGAAAGCACTGACCAACGCAACTGGCTGGAAAAAGCGCTCACTTGATGAACTCAAAAGATCGCCAGGGTCGGGCAGCGTCTCCAAATGCGTTGATACGCGTGTCGCGAAGGCGGTGAGGCGTGTGTGCATAACCTCTTCCGGCTGGCCGTGCGAAATCGCCGCCTGGCTGGCCGGGCTTGGAGCAGGCTGTTCGCGTACCACGGTGTCGGGCAGAGGTTCGGCGAGCCCATGCGGTGGCCGGATCGCGTCCCACGCGTCGACCGAGTGCGGCCGCGCTGTGCTGTCGACGCGAAGCGCTGCGTCGATGGCATCCAGGAATTCGTCGCGATATCCTGGCGCTGCAGCGGTCTTGGCCGGACGAAGGCTATCCTTCACAAGTCGTGCCGCGCCGCTGTCTGGACGGTTTCCGGTCACCAACTCATAAAGCGTTGCCGCCAATCCGTAGATGTCCGTGCAAGGGCCTTGTCTGGCGTGATCGATCGCGGCCACTTCCGGCGCGGTGTAGTCGGAGGCGACAACGATGCTTTTCGTATTCACTGCCGCGCTTGCGATCCGCGCCGAGCCAAAACCACACAGGACGGGCGCGCCGGACGAGCGGATGAGAATGTTGGCGGGCCGGATGTCCCTATGCAGAACCCCGGCGCCATGCACGGCGGACAGGGCTGCAAGCAACGGCACCGTGATCCGGTCCAATTCGCTTTGCGATGGCGCGCGCCCCAGTCCCTCGTACCAATCCCGCAGGGACTGGCCCTGCTCAAAATCAAGAACGATATAGGCCGAGTTGTTCGCTTCGAAAACGCGGTGCGCGCGCACCACGTTCGAGTGGTGAAAGCGAACCAAGGTCTGGGCTTCCCGAATGAAACGTGACAACGCAGTCTCGTGCTCGTCGCTGCCAGGCGCCTCGAACACGACACGCTCACCGTCACGCGAGGCCACGCCAGCCGGAAAATATTCCTTCAATGCAACTGGAATGCCGAGCTGCATGTCCTCTGCGCGATAGGTGATGCTGGCGTGATCAATCGCGGCAACGGAATGGATCCTGTAGTCCCCGTCGACAAGGGTGCCTGGTTCAAGCGGGACTTGGGACTCATCGTCCAACAAGTCTTCTGGCCGCGAGATGACGAGCGTAGGGCCGATCTCGGCCTCCGCTTTGATGCCGGCGCTATCTGGTTTTTGATCGTCGCGTGCCATCGCCCCACCGCAGCCGAAAAGGAATTTCAGCCGTTTTAACGCGATGGGCCGGGATCGCCAATCGCACTATGAAAAGTTTTTGGGCTGATCGGCCTATAGGCCCGCGCAGCCGGCCAGTGCGCGGCCTGAACCGGCGAGGGAAAACGTCTCGTTGATTTGGAGCTGTTGGCTGGAAAGCGACAACTGGTTTCCATTGCTCAACAGATTGACGAGCGTATTCAGGGCCTGCCGGTCAGCCTGTGTATTCGAGACGTGGTAGAGATAGCCGCTGATGATGTCCGGCTTCTTGTTGAGCAGAAAGTCGAAGTTCACTGATCTTCCATCGACGGCGAAGGCCAAGGTTCCGGTTTGTCCATTCTGAACGCTCACGGGTGAGCGCGCTGAGAACGCCAGGATTGCGTTGGCGCGAGAGCCTTGGTTTGAATCGCAGCGCACAAGGAATACGCCGCCGTCTGCGTTTCGCACCGAGGCGCCGCGCGCTCCGTCAATCTCTGATTCCGCCGTCCAGGGCCGTAGCACGGGACCGCCGAAGCACGGCCGCAGAGCTTCTTCCGCTCCAGCTAGGTTGAAGTTCTCTTGGTAGCCAACGCTAGGAATCGTAAGCACCAAAGTTTGTCCGCTGAAAACCTGATGCAGGAAGTTCAGGAACTGACCAGCTTGTTGTTGGGTCTCGCTGTATCGCAGCTGCCCGTGAGACACGGCGCCTTCTTGCACGAAGTTGAGTGCCGCGCCGTCGGTATAATTGCCAATCTGCACGTTAACCTGATGCTGACCAGTGATCGGGTTATTTCCGGTAGGGAGGAAGTTCAGCTCGATAAGAACATCGCGCCGTTGATCTCCGCCAGTGCTGCATCCCAGACCGAAACCCGTTCCGTTTGAGCCCGTAACGCCCCCGGTCCACAAGCTGTTTTGACGGCCGTTTGCGGCCCACGACAAAGTTGCCATGCGTAGCAGCGAGGGGTCTGCGTTCGTCGTGGCTTGTTGCTGCTGGTTGTTGTTGAAGTCCGGCATGGGCACCGGCTGCAATGGCGGCTGCGTCTGAGGCTGCTCCGGCGTTTGCGGTTGCTGAACGAATTCCTGCTCGGGGGGCGATGACTCGAAGCTGGTGTAGACTTGGTAGAAGATGAAACCGGCCACGGCCGCAGCTGCCGCCGTGATGGCCCACTTCGTCAGCGGACTGCCGGAAGAGGATGGTGGGGGCGCCGGATTGCCCACGGTCGGCGCACCACCGGAAGATTGTGGCACGGTTCGCTGCACGACCGTTTCCGCGGCTCCGGCAGCTGGGCTGGCCACCGTATCGTCGGACCGGCGCACGACTGTCGCCTGATCCGCGGTTTCGCTAAACAACATGTCCCGCCAAACGGCTACGGACTTAGGCCGGTCCTCACGCTTTACGCGCATGCCCGCGTCGATGGCCGACAGGAAACCGGCGCGGAATTCCTGGGCGTTCGCCAGCTGGGTCGCCAGCGGCACATAGCTATCGTGAGAGATACGGCTCAAGACCTGTGCGGGCGCCTTGCCGGTCAATGCCCGGAATAGCGTTGCGGCCAATCCATAAATGTCTGTCCACGGCCCTTGCTCGGCTGGATCATTGAGATGGGATTCCGGCGGGGAGTAGCCTGGCGACACAAACGCAGCCGTGGCACGCGAATGCTCACCTAGAGCCTGACGGGCCGCTCCGAAGTCCAACAGGATCGGCGCGCTGTCGCTGGCCCGCACGTAGATGTTTTGAGGCTTGATGTCCCGGTGCACGACGTCGGACTTATGGACCGTTGCAAGCGCGTCGAGCAGAGGGCTGACAATTGCATCCAGCTCAGCCTGGGTTGGGCGGCGTCCAAGCGTGTTGAGCCAAGCCTCCAGGTCTTTGCCTTCAACGAAGCCGAGCACCATGTAGGCGGTCTTGTTTTCTTTGAAGTATCGGGAAACGCGAACGATGTTGGGATGCCGCAGCTTTGCCAGTGTTTGGGCTTCGGCGAGGAAGCGCTCAAGCCCCCAGTCGTAATCAGCGCCGCCCTGGCTGGGGAGGGTGGAAACGGTGACGCCATCTTCGCGGTAGGCCAGTGAAGCTGGAAAATACTCCTTCAGGGCCACATCGGTATCGAGCCGTGTATCGCGCGCCAAGTAGGTGATGCCGAAGCCGCCGGCGCCAAGGACGCGGATAATCTTATAGTCACCGCCGACTATCGTGCCTTCCGCCAGCGCCTGTCTGTTGGTCATCTTAGCCGTGGCCCCCGGATGCGTTGATGCAACTCAGCTGCAATATGTCAGCCGATCCCATTACGTATAAAATCATAATTGGCCAGGATATCCAATCGGCGCGGGGGCTGCGCAGCTCGCTCGATGGGTTCACTGTAAACGAATGAATGTTTGCGGCGTATGACGGGCCTGACTATGATGCCGCGAAACGCTGGTTCGAGGTCCGGACGCCAACGTATGGGGCAATCACTTCACGTCGAGATTTATGACCGGTCAAACGGCAGCCGCACCATTCAGGTCTGCGAGGCGCCATTTGAAATCGGCAAGCAGCCGCAAACAGCCAGTGCCATACGTCTTGACCCAAGTCAGGTGACGATCTCGCGCGTTCATGGCCGCGTCGAGACCACTGGAGATACGATCGTCTACACCGACAGCAGTTCCAACGGCTCAACGGTCGCCGGCACTTTTCTCAAGGGCAAGGGCCAGCCCGTCACTTATGGCGATGTCATAAAAATTGAGAACTACGAGCTTCGCATCCTCGAAGTCCGTCCCGTTCTAATCAAGCACACGGCCGCCAATCTTGATCTCTTGGGCGAACAGGATATCGAACCCGGCGGCAGTCTTGTGCTGGCAAAGACGGACAAGCTTGTGCTTTTGCCCGACACGCCGGAAGCCAATGCAAAACCCGTGGTTGGCCGCATCCATTCCGATGGCATCACCATCACGATTGAACTCTACGAAGCCGGTGCCATGGCCAAGGTCACGGTCAACAAGCATCTGAGCAGCGACAGTCCGGTCTCTGCCAAAGTGGACGATGTCGTCGAGATCGACGGGCACCGCTTTGAGGTCTTGCGCCGCGACCAGAAGAAAATCGTATGCGGAAACGCCGCCTGCCATCTGCTGAACGACTTGCCGTTTGAAGAAAATTGCGTTTGGTGCGGTCACTACTTGGCCGCGTCGGGTAGTTTTACGCGTGTGACGTTGCCGTGAGCATGAGGGAACGTCGGGGCGGGGGCATCAGGACTGGGAACGTGAAGTCATGAGCTTCGAGATTATTTGGTATCCGAAGGACGAGCCGCACGGCCCGGCCCGCCAGAACAAGCAGTTCAGCGCCTCGGATACGGTCACCATCGGCAGGTCTAACGACTGCGACGTTGTCATCGCCGACACTGCCGTTTCGCGCGTTCACGCGAGGGTCACCCTATCGGGCAATGAGATCGAAATCGCCGACGCCGAAAGCGCGAATGGAACGCTTCTAGACGGCGAGGAAATCTCCAAAGCTGTTTGGCCGAAAGGTGCCAAGGTTTCAATCGGCGGCTATGTGCTTGAAGCTTCCCAGATGGAGAGTGAAGCGGAACAGGCACGCACCTCTGTCCGCGTCCCGCCAACATCGGGCGCGTTCCCACCGGCCGAGTTTTCTAAGTCGCAAGTTTCCGTTACTGCTTTGAAGAGCGACCGGCAGATCGTTGAAGAGGTGGATTACGTCGCGCTCGGTGGCGGCTTGGGCAGTTTTATCTGGGCTGACCACCTTCGCTGCTACGGCGTCCCGGCGGCGAGCATCCGTGCCATTGGCGTCGACCCCGAACCGCATGGCAAATACGAACGCCTTTGCCGCTATTCGCAAATCCCCCGGCATGAACGTCTGCGCTCAAACTCCATCTCGACGCCCGACAATATCTGGGGCTTTCCCGGCTACGCCAGCCGTGAAACTTGGAAGGAGCTACGCAAGGGCAAATTCGGCGGGCTCAAATACATCATGCAGGTGTTCGGCGAGCCGGCCTTGGCTGAGAGCTACACGCCGCGAGCGGGCGATGTGTTCGAATCCATTGAGGAAGAAGCACGACGAATATCCTGGGACAAGATATGGACGGCCGGCCGCATTATCTCGGTCCGCAAGACAGATGACGGACGCTATGCCGCCGCTTACCGTGTCCCGGCAAGCTTTGCGGATGGCGGTCCGCGCAACAAAGTCCTAGTCGGGCGTTACCTGCACCTGTGCATGGGCTACCCCGCGTCGCGCTACCTTGAGGATCTCCAGGTCTTCAAACGCGAGCATCCAGGCTCTCAACGCGTCATCAACGCCTATGAACAGCACGACGGGATCTACGACGACTTAGAGAAGAACGGTGGCATCGTTCTCGTGCGCGGCCGCGGCATCGTTGCCTCGCGCATTCTGCAACGCATCCACGAAGCGCGTCGTAAGAACAAGGACATTCGTGTTTTGCACATCATGCGATCGCGCATTGTCGAGGGGAAGACCTACGACCTGGCCCGCCGCTTTGCCGCGCACGATATCGAATATCAGCCCTTCAACTGGCCCAAGGCCTGTTGGGGTGGCACGCTAAGAGAACGGCTGGAGCAGGCCACACCAGAGCAAAGGCTTGCGCTTTTAAAAAATTGGGGCGGGACGACCACGGCCGACCGTTCCGACTGGGACGCGATTATCTCCGAAGGCAAGGATCAAGGCTGGTACCGGGTTTTCTTCGGCAATGTCGAACGGATTGATCTGAAAGATGGCCGGATCGAAACGAAGCTGGAGTCGAGCCAAGGCTTCAACGAAGAGGTCCGCCTTGATGCCGACTACGTCATCGACTGCACCGGCCTGATCGCAGATCTTGAAGCCAACACTGTCCTCAAGGATTTGATCGACACCTATTCGCTGGCGCGCAACCCCGCCAGCGGCCGCGGGCCCGAGCAACGCTTGAGCGGCCTGAAGGTCGCCAACACCTTCGAGGTCGAAGGCATGCGCAATGGCGCGGGGCGCATGTATGCCGCCGGCGTGATGACACTCAACGGACCCTACGCAGCCGTAGACAGCTTCCTCGGCTTGCAGTACGCCGCCTTGCGCGCGGTTGACGATCTCAACAGACACCGCGCCACCGGCATTTCGTCGATGGGGCCAATTCGGTCGTTGATGGAGTGGGTGAACTGGTGCCAAGGGAAGGCGCCAGCCGCGTAGCTAGGGATGAACTCATGACACCGACACTCGCCGGACGCTGGCAGACACGCATCCTTCTCTACTTGTTCATCGGTTTGCCGGTCACCTTGCTTTATGGCCTGTATCTCGACCTCGCAGAACTCGGGCGTTTGGGCGATCCTTTCGTCTTCATCACCGCGCTGCTCGTTGTCGGCCTGCTGCTCGATTATCCCTACATCCAAATCCAACGTTTCCGCTGGGACAACGATTGGCCGTTCGCGTTTCAGTTCTTCTTCTCCATCCTGGAGTTTCTCATCACGCTCGGGTTGATGAACATCGGCGCGCTTGATGCCTTTCTGGTGGACCGCATTCCCGTCGAGTACGCCACGACGCACTTCACGCTCGTGTTCATTCCATCCTTCATTGGTGTGCTCGCCGGCATTCAAGTCTTTCTTGTCCGCTGGCGGTTCAAAGGCGGCGAGATTGGGCGCCACTAGGCAGCCGCACATGCAAAGCGTCCCCAGCGGCTCGTTCGCCTCTGCCGGCCGAATTGGAAAGCGATTGCCCCAGGCCTGCTCAAACAGAATATCTTGTGTCCGCGAGACCTAAGGTCTTGAGAAATGGTGGGCGCACAAGGATTCGAACCTTGGACCCGCTGATTAAGAGTCAGCTGCTCTACCAACTGAGCTATGCGCCCCGCCCGGTCGTCTTCGTGTGACTGAAGGACGGCAAAAGGGCCCGAAGCGGGCCCGAGAGAGGGAGCGTCTAACACCCTGAGATCGCGGTGTCTAGCCTCCAAGTGCCGGTTTCGGCCGCGAAGTTTTGTAACCGGTGAGATGTCCACCCTTCATCCGCGCCATTGCCGCCGCTCAGGCCACTCCCTATGTTCCAATGGTGCGCCACGTCCTGTCGGCGGAACACGGAAATGTTCCCGGATTTGAGCAGCTTTGCCCGCGTAAGCGTAGGCGGTCTGTCTGGAGCGTGTTAGGTCTATGCGGCTGGCGAGAGACGGACAAGAGCTGATACAGCCACGGAAATGACGAGGGAGAGGCCAGGAGCATGATTGGACGCAGCTTTCGCGCAGCCATCGGCGCGGTGTTGGCGAGCGGCGCGCTGGCGCCAGCTTCAGCGGCGGATATGACGGCGCGCGAAATCACCTCACTCGTATTCCAGGCTAAGGGTGAGGGCAGCGTCGATCTGTCGGGCAAGGATCTGACCTACCTCGACCTCAGCGGAATCGATTTTAAAGCGGCCTCGTTTGAGGGTTCGAATTTGCATGGTGTCGTTTTTTCCGACAGCGATCTATCCAATGCGAACCTGAAGAACACACGGCTGAACCTCGCCACCGTCATCCGCACGAATTTTACCGGAGCAAACCTGGAAGGCGCGTCGATGCTCCGGGCCGCCTACACGTCAAATGTAGAGCCGCAGCCCAAACTGGCGCCGACGTTCGCAGGCGCCAACCTGCGCGGCGCGCGCATCCACTCCCGCTTCGAGTATGCGGACTTTTCAGGAGCTGATTTGACGGGCGCGGAGTTCGGCCCCGAAGATCCCAGGAACGAACTGTTGCTGACGGCGCGGGTCGTCATGAACGGGGCGGATTTCTCTGGCGCGAAACTGAAGGATGCCTTGGTCCGTAACACCGTATTGAGATTTGCAACCATGAAGGATGCGGATTTGTCGGGAACGGATTTTACCGGAACCGATTTGACCAAAGCGGACCTGAGCGGCGCGGACGTGACAGGCGCCAACTTCACCAAGGCGACCCTGTACGGGACGAATTTCGAAGGCGCCAAAGGCCTGGAGACCGCCAAGGGGCTTGATCAGGCGGTCGACTTTGACAAGGCCTATCGCTAAAGGCCGGCAAACAAGAAGGGCGGAAGGGAAACGATGAACGCCACGAGACTGATCCTTGCACTGGCGATAGGCTTCTTTGCGCTGGGGCCGGCGGCCCTGGCCCAGTTCAATGACCCCGCTCAAGTCGATACAGCCCTCGTGGTCTCGGTAGATGTTTCGAACTCGGTCGACGACACCCGGTATTCCCTGCAGATGCAAGGCATCGCCAAGGCGCTGGAAGACAAGGAAGTGCTCGATGCGATTTTGAGCGGCGGGCGCGGCGCGATCCTGTTCACGCTGGTGACTTGGGCTGACAAGCCGAAGGTGTCGATCCCCTGGACGCGGATATCGAACAAGCAGGAAGCAGCAAGCGTTGCTCAGCGTGTCCGCCAGCTTCCCCACGATGGCGGGGAGTTTACCTGCATGGGCAAGATGATGCGCTTCCTCGCCGATAAAGTCGTGACGCAAATTCCCGAGAAGGCCTTGCGCATTGTCATCGATGTGTCGGGAGACGGCCGGGACAATTGCAATCCCGATCAACCGGTCAAAGCCGTGCGTGACGAACTTGTGCGCGATTGGGTCACTATCAACGGCTTGCCGATTTTGGAAGGGAAAGAGGGCGCGACTTTAGAAGACTACTACCGCGAAAACGTGCAAGGCGGTGGTGGTTCGTTCGTCCTGCCAGCAGAGGGTTTCGGAGATTTTGGTCGCGCTATCCGCCAAAAATTTGTGGTGGAAGTGAGTGGGGGAACGTTGCCGGATTCCACCCTCTCACCAGAAACATCAATCGCAACACTTAATGGCAACTAAAGACGGCTGCTGATCAGAGATTTTGCACGTCGTTGTCTTCGCAACGCCAGGATTTGATTTCCCAGCCTGGATGCTGAGACGTCCACTTGGCGAAATGCGGTTGCGAAAACCGGTAGCAGCGGGCGGCATTCCACTGTGCCTTCAGCGGGATGCGATGTTCCTTACAAACGCCTGGATCGGCGAGCAGACAGGCTGAGATGACGATCGAAACCATGGGGTGCTCCATTCCTCCGCGCGCAGTTTTTTAATTGGCAAGGCGTCGAGCGCCTCACCAAACTGTCATACGGACGAATGAGCGGAATAGTTCTTGTCAGGCCGTCAGGAGAATTTCACCCTTGCCGATCGTAGCCAGGTCGCCCGAGATACGGCGGACCTTGCCTGGCAGAGCTGGCGGCGCCAAATCTCCCAGGGTTTCAGCCATATAGCGCGAGAGAATGCGCAGGATATTGAGATCGTGAATACCAGCGTCGTTAAAGGTCGGCAGCAGCCGGTCAACCGATGGGCCAATGAGCGTTCCGCGCCGCATGAGCGGACCAGGGCCATCGCCGAAGCCTTGCTCAGTCCACAGCGTGCCGCCCATGATGCGCGATGCCGCTGACGGGCCGAATTTACCTTTCGCGATGATCGTGCCGCGACGCATGCGGTCACCTGCGCGCGCGCCAACATTGCCTTTGACGACGATGGTGCCGCCGGACATGCCGAAGCGCTCACCGGCTCGAGGCGCGCCGGCCATGTCGCCCGCGCCGTTGGCGATGATCAATCCGCCCTTGAGGCAGCTGCCGAGAAAATGTCCAGCATTGCCGCGGATCTCCAAACGGCCGGACTTCATCAAACGGCCGGCATAGGCGCCGACGTCACCTTCAACGATCACCGTGCCGCCATCCAAGCCGGTGCCGATGCCATCAAGCTTAGACGTGCCGCCTTCGATCACAACAGTGTCGCCCGGCGTTCCGCTGACGGCGGCAAGATCACCGAGCTTCATCGCACGGCGGCCGCTGCCGACCGGAATGTTCTCGATCTCGCTTTGAGACATTGAGGCAAGTTTCGCCGGCGTGACGGCCGAAAGGTCAAGGCGCTGATCAGAAGCGCCGCGGAGCTTTAAGGTCAGCGCGCTCATGATACCAACTCCTTCAAGTGATAGTGATGCTGGCCGAGCTTGCCGCCGTAGTTGCCAGCGGAAATGCGCGTGACGCCGTGTTTGGCTCCGATGTTCGTAATCGTTTTCAGTCCGGCACGCATCGCATTGGAAACAGCTTCGGAGGTGACGCCGTCAATCACGATTTCCAACACGGCGATCGTGTCATCACTCAGTTCGCTATCGCTGATGCCACGCAACGTTGGCGCAAACGCATCGTTGGTCGAAGCGAACATGCCCTTGTATTTGGCGCCCACCTTCGAGCCAGACCGGACGATACCACCGGGGAAGGGCGTGATGACATCGCGAACCTTGGCGATAGCCTCGACGGCTTCTTCGGCCGTGTGCAACAAACCAGCCCGGTCGCGGCCAAGGATCAACATGTTGCCGCCGCCCACTGCGTCGGTGGTAAGGCCGGTCGTGTCTTCGCAGATAAACTCACCGTCCATCACCGGCACGCGCCAGTAGCGGCGCTTGCCTAGCTTTTTGGCAGTCTGATTGCCGTCTCCGAAGAAACGCACACCAGCCGAAAGCGGCAAACGCTGGTCGCTCTCCAAGCCGTTGTAGCAGGCTGAACCGGGGCTGGTGAGCACGCACTGGCCAACGCGGTTTTTAAGTTGAGGCTCGAGCGCGTCGGGCGAGAAGCCAAACATCAGAACGCGAACGCCAGGCCGTCCATCGGGTGTCTCGTTCGGCGCCAGCTCATAGTCGATTCCACATTCCGCGCCGCAGCCAATCACCGAGGTGCCGAAGCCGGTTACGACCGTGGCGCAGATCCGCGCCCATTTGATCGTGTCGGCGGTAATGATGAGGCCGGTGGCACTCATGCCAAAGGCTTCCGCGAATGTGTCTTCGACGGTAACGCCGTTTATTTCGATGGCTTGCGATGTCACGTCGTTGCTCAGCTCCGGCATGGCACCACCTCAAACGGAGACGCCTCGCGCAACAGCTGCGCGGGCACGTTGAAGGTGTCGGGCGGAACGCCCCAGCGTTTCTCATAAGCTCCATGAACATGGCGCGTGATGCCGCTATCGTACTCCGGTTCGATCTGAAGCGTGCGGCCGTAACGGGCAGCCAGCGGCTCGCCTTTCTTTACGATCGTGTGGCCGTCCTTCAGAACCAATTCGGCGTTGCGGAACATGGCCGCCTTGTCGGCTTGCTCGCGATAGATCGCAACGTCCGCGACGGCTCCGGCACCCAGATGACCACGGTCTCGCGTACCCAGCAAACGCGCTGGGGCCGACCGGGTTAGCACAGCGATTTCCGACAGCGAATATTCGCGTGTCAGGCTGGCGATCGTGGTTGCCTTCATTGCGTCTTCCGGCATGCTCGCGACAGCGGCTTCGCGCACCGACCGGTCCATGAGAAGCGCGATCAAATCCGGATAGGCCGTAAAGGGCCCGCCGTTCGGATGATCCGTCGTCAAGAAGAGGCGCCATGGGTCGTCGATGAGCAAGAACATCTCCAGGCCGATCGCCCACTGCATTGCGTTGATCTTGCTCTTCGCCCGATAGGTCAGCGGAAGAACGCCGCCGCCATTCGCATCACCATCCCGAACGATCCAGCGCTTCGGTTTCGCGCGCTTGCGGCTGTTGAACTGAGTGAGCGTATCGGACGAGATCGTGACGGTCGGACCGAACATGACCTGGCCGATGTCGGCCGTAACGTTTGGATGCTTAGCCATCGCTTCGGCGATTTTGACCGCACCCGAAGCCATGCCCAGTTCTTCGTTCTTGTCGTAGCCGTAGAACTGAAGATGCGCGAGATGGAGCGGTAGCCCCTCGGCCGATTCAATGGTCGAGACCGCCGTATCCGCGCTCCCAGGCAAACCAAGGTTGCACGTATGAAGATGAAGCGGATGCGGCACGCCGAGATTGGTCAACGCCTTACGCAAGGCATTGCCGATGTCCCGCGCCGAGACGCCGTATTCGGGTACGGTGTCATCCAAGTCAAATTTGCGAACGTTTTCCTTCAGCGCGGCAACCCCACCTGGATTGATCGCCTTGGCGCCGAGCGCACGGCTCGTTTTGAGAGACCATGCAACGTAGTCCTGAATAGTCGCGTCAGAGGCTTTGTCGCGGAGCATGCCGAGAAGAACATCGTCGTTGCCGATCACGCAAAGAGCAGCACGATCCACGTAGGGCACGCATTCCAACTCAGCGTGCGTGGCAACCGCATCGCTTGGCGCGACGGCCGGCTCAACGACGAGCGTGTAACCCATGCCCGCGTAAAGCGCGCCGGTTGAAAAGAGATCGAAAGGCGCTCCCGTCCATTCCGTCATTGGCCGCTCAACGTCGGCATAGCGTTCAGGCAGCAAGAGCCGGGCAGCGGAAACGTTGGCGCCAACAACGTGCGTGTGCACGTCGATCGCGCCGGCCATCACAACACACCCCTGTGCGTCGATCGTTTCGACATTCGACGCGTCTCCGCCTGCTGGCGGATCAATGATGCGGCCGTCGCGGATCCACACATCACCAATCGTATCGCGCTTGTGTTCGGGATCGACGACTCGGCCGCCGCGGATACAAATCGTGCTCACGCGCCAACCTCCATGCCGGTAAGTTTCAACGTAATTGTCCTCAATACCTCTGCTGCGGATGCCCGGGATGATCCAGACGCCGGTGTCAATGCTGTGAACGCTCCGAGTTCTGGTGGCTCCAAAATCGCGGCATAATCCACGCCAGCCACACCAATCTCTGCCTGGCAGGCGACCCCGCGCAGGGGCTGGCGATGAGCGGAGATCACGACCAGTTTTGAAGCCCGGGTTACCCAGTCTGGAATGGGCCGCTCCGACGCGGAGATCCAAACGGCGGCGTCGGCCTCGCCCTGGCTCAGCATCGTTCTGGCTGAATACAACCAGGCATCGTGCCGTGGTGTAGAGCGCGCATAAGACAGCGGCGGCGGAACGCGCGACAGCGACATGCACATGCGCAACATCTCGCACTGGCCGGGAGGCGCGCCAAGCGGTAGCAAAGTCCAACGCGTTTCAGCGGAAAGCTCTTCAATCAGGCCGGACAGAGCCACGCCCGTGATCTCATCGAGTTGACCCGTTGCAAAGGTGGCGACGCCGTATTTCGCGGTCTTAAGCTTTTCAGCTACGGCGCTTAGTTCGGCGCCAGCATTACGGATGGGCCGGCCAGCAACCAGTCCGCGCAGTGCGCCGAGCACTTCGAACACAGGGGCATTCCCCGAGTCCGCGACGATAAGATTATCGAGTGACGGGGCATCACCCTTAGGCCCAACATAGACCACGGGGCGCCCGCTGCCGGCCAGCTTGCGAAAGGCCTCATCATTGGTCAGCGCGGAACTCAAGGGCCCGGCGATCAGCACCATATCCGAACGCAGAGACGCCTCGCCCTGAACGGTGGCCAGCCAGCCATGCTCTTGCATCAAGCGCACGTTGGTCGGTTCGGCTGTGTCGAGCACCGCCTTACTCTTTCGTGCCAGCTCTACGGCCGCGACGGCGCCCGCGAGGTCAATGGCGTCGACAATGAAGAGGGGTTGCCGGCTTGCGCCGAGCAGCTTGGCGATGGCTTCGGCAGCGGTTTTGAGGTCCGCGTCCTGGCCGTCAGTCCAACCGGTCATGCGTTGATCTTCTTTCGTCTTATCAATGGCGGCGCGACAACAGCACGTGTTGCGTTAACTGACAACCACCGCGTTATACTTTTGTCCAAGCGAACGCGCGGCATATTGAAATGGCAAGCAAATTTGCCAAGCGATCGTTTGACCCTATATGTAGTGGCTGTGAGTTCCGGTGCCGAAGCACCGGCGGCAATCTTTCGGAGGAAACTAATGGTGAAAACACTGGCGTTTTGGTGTGCTGTGCTCGTGGGCATAACGGCAGCACTGCCTGCATCGGCTCATGGTCCCACGCGCAAGAAATACACCGAGACGATCGAGATCAAAGTGCCCGCTGATAAGACGTGGGCCGCGATTGGCGACTTCACCGACTGGAATTGGCATCCCGCAATTAAAAAAACCGAAGCAACGGGCAACGCCAAGGACGATACGCGCGTGCTGACGCTGGAATCCGGCGGAATCATCAAAGAGAAGCTTCTGTCGCGCAACGACGAAAAGCGCATGTTCAAGTACGAAATAACGGAAGTTGACGTCAAAGTCTTGCCGGTCAACCAGTATTACGCCGTGGTGACTGTGACGGGCGATGACAAGACCAGTACGGTCAAGTGGAAGGGGGCGTTCTACCGTGGCTTTATGCAAAACGACCCGCCACCGGAGTTGAATGAAAAAGCAGCGATCGCAGCCGTCAGCGGCATCTACAAGTCAGGCCTTGAAGCTTTGAAGGCGAAGCTGGAAGCTGGTGAGTAAGAACCTTTCACCGTTTGTGTTCTGGCAGTCCCGCCAAGCCCCGCGCGGCTTGGCGGGACTGTTGCTGTATGCCGCCGGATTATTGATGGTGCTCGCCGGCCCTGCATCACCGGCGATGGCCGACGAGGCCTTTGTTACCAACCAGGAAAGCAACTCGGTCAGCGTCGTCGATACCAGCGAGATGAAGGTCGTCGCCGAGATCGGTGTCGATGGAAATCCGGCCGGGGTCGCCGTTTCGGGCGATAAGAAATTTGTCTACGTGACCTCGCCTGAGAGCAAGCATGTCACGGTCATTGATGCGGACACACGCAAAATCGTCCGCCGATATACCGTCGGCAAGGGACCGCTCGGCGTGGCTGCCCATCCTACCAAATCAGTGGTCTATGTCGCCGATTGGTACGCGCATAAGCTCTACGCCACGGACCCGAAAACGGGCAAAATCTCAGCTGAAGTGTCGACTGGTAAGTCTCCGTCCGGCGTAGCCGTCACGCCCGATGGCGCGTTCGTTTTAACGACCGACCGGGACAGCAACCAAGTTTCGGTCATCGAAACCGAAACCCTCAAACGCGTCGCTATCATTGCAGCGGGAACGAGACCGTTCGGGCTAACCATCGATGCCGAAGGCAAGCGCGCGTACACGGCGAACGTGAAGAGCGATGATGTCTCCGTCATAGACTTGGAGGCTCGCAAGGTTATCGCCACCGTTTCCGTAGGCAGCACGCCGTATGGCGTCGCTCTGGCCGGCGGGCAGGCCTTTGTGAGTGATCAGCACGCGGAAACAGTGACGGCCTTCGATACCGCAACCTTCAAGCAGACCGCCAAGATCGAAACTGGCGGCTTCCCTGAAGGCATTATTGCCAGCGGCGACGGCAAGACCGTGCTAGTGGCCTGTTGGGACGCCAACACCCTGGAAGAAATCGATGTTTCAAAGCTTGCGGTCACTAGAACCGTTGAGGTAGGCAATGGCCCGCGCGCGTTCGGGAACTTCCTGCGTTAACGGGATTTAACGGGAAATTCTCCCGCGACTTGTGCAAGAAGATGAAATCATTCGTATTCCGGCACTGAAAGCCGGTTGCGGCCAGATCATTAGCTCTGCAACTCAGGCGAGCCTAAGACAACAAGATTGTGAGTGGAGGAGAAATGACATTCCGAGTTTTACGCGTCGCAATGGTGGCCTTCGCGGCCGCCGGCTTCGCGACCGCCGCCATGGCCGAACCGAAAGAAGCAGCCAAGCTGCTGTTTGAGAGCAACCATCTCAAACGCACCGACGATGGTTCGACGCTGAAATACCGGTTCCAGAAGTCAGTCAACAACGAGAAGATCCTCGGCAAGCCTTTCTCTGACGATCTGGAGCTAGCCATAACCAAGGCCGAGGAAGAAAAGCGAAACTTCAAACTGCAGATCTTCACCGGCGCTCGTGCCCGCAGCCCATTCACGGATCATGACCGCGTAGGAAACCCGCTCCTGCTTTGGTATCTGGACCGGGCGGTGAAGAACTATAAATCCTTGGCACGCGGCTCGCTCACGTACATGAAAAACCGCTTCATGGATGCCTTGCAAAAGGCAGAGCTCGAAGACGCGAAGGTTTCTGTCAATGGCAAGGACGTTGAGGCTCATCGCATGACGCTTCAGCCCTACGCCAATGATCCAAACAAGTCGCGCATGATGGGCTACCAAAATTCGCGTTTCGTCATCGTCTTCGGTGACAACATCCCTGGATACTTGTTTGAGCTTTCGGCGGTCTACGAAAACACCGATGAAAAAGCGCCTCGTCTAGAAGAGCGCATCCGGTTCGCCGGCGCGGAAGGAGGAAAATGATGGACATCAAACGGTATGTGGGTATTGGCGTCGCCGCCTGTCTCTTGGCCGCGCCAGCAGCGCTTGCGCAGGAGGTGCCCAGGAATGATTATCCAACCGTCGCACGTGCCGACTACGTCTTCGCTTGCATGCAGGTCAACGGACGCACGCGCCAGGTGCTTGAGAAGTGCTCGTGCTCGATCGATGTGATCGCAGAGTTGTTGCCCTACAGTAAGTACGAAGAGGCAGAAACGATTATGGCGGTACGCCAAAAAGGCGGCGAGCAAGTCGCTCCATTGATGACGCCTGAGTATCAAGAAAAGGTGCGCGTTTTGAAGCGCGCACAGGTGGAAGGTGAGATCCGCTGCTTCTAACAGCGCTAGGCGGTGGGTGCCGCCCCTTCGCGCGCAAAGCTACGAACGTCTGAAACGGCTGCGCTCCGCATTAACGTGGGCGCAGCCGTTGTCATTCCCACTCTAGTTCGGCAAACGCCGCTGAAACGTTGCGCTTGTGGTGTTCATCGAACACCTTCCATTTATTTCGTTCGCTCTGGCCCGCCGTTTCCATCGCTGTCGTCATCGTGTCCCCCTTGGCGATCAGCGCGCGAATGTCGTCCGCAAGAACATTGAGATACCGCCCGATATCATCCGCGGCTGCGGGCCAAGGCATGGACGCAGGCCCGTGACCTGGAACGATGCGCTCTGCCGGTTCAGCCTTCAAGGTTTCAAGCAAGGACAGCCAGCCGAGCAATGACCCATCAATCGTGGGCACGTGCCCTGAAAAAATCAGATCGCCCATGAAGACGGTGCCGGTTTGCACGTCACGGATCGTCAAGTCGTTGCTCGTATGCGCCGTAGGACGCGGCGTAAGGACGAGCTTACGATCACCCAGGTCAATTTCAGTTTCGGTGTCGATGCTCAACGTCGGCAGAACGACTTCAGTGCCGGCAAACGTCTCGGCGCCCAAATTTTCCTTCGCGGCCTCCAGGTAGATCTCCGCGCGCGTAGCGAGCGACCGAAGTAACTTGTGATGGCCTGTGAAAGCAGGCTTCGACCCACGAAAGGCGGCGTTCCCCAGAACATGGTCTGGATGCATGTGCGTAGAAATGACGTGAGAGACAGGTTTTTTGGCCAGCTTGGTGACGGATGCCAAAAGTGCCTGACCAATTTTGGCGCAGCCGCCAGTGTCGATCACCGCAACCGAGTCCTTGCCGGCCACAAAGCCAATGTTCGCGATATCTCCACCATTGGATGGATTTGCCAACCCGTGAACACCGTTATGAACCCAAATACCAGGAGCCACCTCGAGTGTGGGAAGAATAGCCGGTATCTCTGCCAGCGCGGCTGAGGCGGCAATCAGGCGGGGTGCGGCAAGAACTGCCAGGCCACCCAGCAAAAACTCAGCGCGTGTGAGGGAATAGCCGCCGCCCTGACCCCTTGTCATTGTGCATCCTTAGATGTGTTTTTATGCAAAGTTAGCTGGGTGAGGGGCAAGCAGTATCTCCATATCCAGGACCAAGTCAAATGCCAAATTGCAGCGGGAGCGCACCAAAAACTTTACGTGCTCCGCAGCAATTCTGGTTGCGCTGCAAAAATGCCAGTGTCTGCGGTCAAAATTTAAGTCAGCGCAGCTGTCGCATATTTGTTTCGTCACATTTCCGATCACGCTAAGTCTTGCGGCACTCACGAAAAAGTGTCTAGATGCCGCCACGGTAGCGTTGGGCTTTGGTCAATCAGTATCACGGCATTTTGACTGAAGACCGTCTGGGTACAAGGAAGGAATTTCCGGCCCAGCCGTGCGCTGTGCAAGCAATCGTTCACCGCTGCCGCTTGCAAGCGTGGCAAGATTTAATGGAGGAAGCGCAATGCGCAAAAGTGCAATCGCGTGCGGACTGCTTGGTTCCGTAGCGATGGCTTCGCCGGTTTGGGCGAATGCTGACGTTATGAAGAACACAGCAGATCCAAAGAACTGGGCTAAGCAGGCCGGTAACTATGCAAACCATCGTTACTCGAAGCTTGACCAGATCAACACGTCGAACGTTGGAAGCATGAAGGTCGCTTGGTCGTTCTCGACTGGCGTTCTTCGCGGACACGAAGGCTCGCCCCTCGTGATCGGCGACATGATGTATCTTCACACGGCATTCCCGAACAACGTGTTCGCTTTGAACCTTGCAGACGAAAACAAGATCGTCTGGAAGTACGAGCCAAAGCAGGACCCGACGGTTCAGGGCGTTCTCTGCTGCGACAACGTTAACCGCGGTGTGCAGTATGCAGAAGGCAAGATCTTCTTGCATCAGGCAGACACGACGCTGGTCGCTCTCGACGCCAAGACCGGTGAAGAAGTTTGGAAAGTCGTGAACGGTGACCCGAAGAAGGGTGAAACCGGCACGAGCACGGTTCTTGTTGTCAAGGACACCGTTATCGTTGGTATCTCGGGCGCTGAATTCGGCGTTCCTTGCCACGTAACGGGCTACGACCTCAACACCGGCAAGAAGAAGTGGCGCGCCTACTCTTCTGGTCCTGACGATGCCATCCTGTTCGACCCTGAGAAGACGATGTCTCTCGGCAAGCCGGTCGGCAAGGATTCTTCGTTGAAGACCTGGACGGGCGACCAGTGGAAGATCGGTGGCGGCTCTACGTGGGGCTGGTACTCTTACGACGCTGAAGCCAACCTGTTCTACTACGGCTCCGGCAACCCATCGACCTGGAACCCGGTTCAGCGCGCTGGACCAGATGGTAAGCGCATCGACCAGAAGTGGACGATGTCGATCTTCGCTCGTAACCCCGACACGGGCGTTGCAGCTTGGGCTTACCAGATGACCCCGTTCGACGAGTGGGACTATGACGGCATCAACGAGATGATCCTTGCTGATCTCAAGATTGATGGCAAAACTGTTCCTGCTCTCGTTCACTTCGACCGTAACGGCTTGGCATACACGCTGAATCGTAAGACGGGCGAACTCCTGGTCGCTGAAAAGTATGACCCGGTTGTGAACTGGACCTCTGGCGTTGAAATGGATAAGTCGAAGCCGAACTACGGTCGTCCGACCGTTGTCGACAAGTACTCGACCTTCCTCAATGGCCAGGACGTGAACTCTGAAGGCATCTGCCCAGCAGCTCTGGGTACGAAGGACCAGCAGCCGGCTTCTTACTCGCCGGATACGGGTCTCTTCTATGTGCCGACGAACCACGTCTGCATGGACTATGAGCCCCAGGCAGCTAAGTACGTTGCTGGTCAGGCCTACGTTGGCGCGACCTTGAGCATGTACCCAGCTTCTAAGGCTGAGCCTGACAAGACGAACCATGACGGCATGGGCAACTTCATCGCGTGGGACGCAACCACCGGTAAGATCGTTGCTTCTGTTCCGGAACAGTTCTCTGTCTGGTCTGGTGTTCTGACGACGGCTGGCGGCATCGCTTGCTACGGCACGCTCGAGGGCTACCTCAAGTGCGTCGATCAGAAGGACATCACGAAGCTGCTCTTCAAGCACAAGAATCCGTCGGGCATCATCGGTAACGTGTTTACCTATGAGCACGGTGGCAAGCAGTACCTCGGCGTCTTCTCAGGCGTTGGCGGCTGGGCCGGCATCGGCTTGGCAGCTGGCCTCGAAGATCCGGAAGCTGGTCTTGGTGCTGTGGGCGGTTACGCTGGCCTGAAGTCCTACACGGCTCTCGGCGGCGTTCTGTCAGTCTACTCGCTGCCATAATAGCTGCGATACACACTAAACTGGACCGGCGCGGAACCTCCGCGCCGGTCTTTCGTTTGAAAATATCTAAACTGTAACCTGTAATTCCGCTGGAACCGGCGTATATTATGGGTAAGGTTCGTTCAAGGACCAACCAGATAACGGGCTAGCAAGGTCCGCATAGCTTCTAGCAAGGAAACACAGGGGAAACGCGTGATTAGGTCTTCTCTCACTATTGCCGCTCTCGGTTTGGGTTTGATGGTGCCAGCCATGGCTGCTCATTCTGCCGATACGGCAACAACGACGGTAACGAACGGCGAATTTCAGGTCGCCCAAACTGCCGGTTCCAACAACCGCAAGAAAGACACCGAAGGCAACAAGGTCGATCCGACGAAGCAGGAAGGTAAGAGCCACGCTGACGGCGCAGTTTGGGACGAAACCCGCTGGCGCATTGAAGAAACAGGCGAGCCAACCTACCGCATTTCAGAGGACGGCACGACAGATTGGGCCACCTACGAAGGCTTTAAGCGCTACCACTCAGAATGCCACGTTTGCCACGGCCCGAGCGGCATGGGCTCCAGCTTCGCTCCGGCCCTCGCGGAATCCCTAGAAACGATGTCTTACGCTGACTTCCAGCAGGTCATTGCAAGCGGCCGTGAAGGCCAGGGCCGGTTGATGCCGGCGTTCGCGACAAATCCAAACGTCATGTGCTTCGTAGATGACCTGTGGACGTACTTGAAAGCACGCGCGGATGGCGCCATTGGCCGTGGACGTTCACCGGTCAAAAAGCACGTACGCAAGGTGGACGCTACGCGCGAATTCGAAAAAGAGTGTCTGGGCCTTTAAGGCTCGGCATTCCTCAGCCTTAGGAACTAGCTATGCAGAAGACCATCACGGCGTTGATGGCTCTGGTTGCGGCCAGCTGGAGCGGTATCGGCACCGCTCTGGCTGCCGAAGGCAACTTGGCCGATCTCGTCAATCGCAGGGTGCTGCGCGTTTGCTCAGACCCTGCAAACATGCCGTTTTCAAACCTCAAGGAAGAGGGTTTTGAAAACAAGATCGCTGAAATCATCGGTGATGAACTGGGTCTCCCCGTTGATTATCGCTTCCTGCCGCAGTCGCGCGGTTTTGTGCGCAACACGCTTGTCGCCAAACGTTGCGACTTAATCGTGGGCACGGTGCAGGGCGAAGAACTCGTTCTAAACACCAACCACTATTACCGCTCGACATACGCACTTGTGTTCAAGCCGGGCACAGGAATGGATGGCGTGAAGTCGCTTTCCGATCCCAAGATGAAGGGTAAGAGCGTAGGTATCCAAATCGGTGCTCCGTCCGGTGACCTAGTTGCGCGCGCGGGCCTGATGGACAAAGCCAGGCCTTACCGTCTGTTTGTAGACCGGCGCTATGAGTCTCCAGCCGAGGAGATGATGGAAGGCATCCGCAAGGGCGAAATAGATGCGGCCGTCCTTTGGGGGCCACTCGCGGGATATTACGCCAAACGCGGCGGTGAAGAGTTGACGGTCGTCCCTCTCATCAAAGATCAGACTGCTCGCACGACGTTCCGCATCACCATGGGCGTTCGCCAGTCGGACGCGATTTGGAAGCGTAAGCTCAACGACGTGATCGCCAAGCGTCAGGGCGACATCGACCAGGTTCTGTTGGACTACAACGTGCCGATCCTCGACGAGCAAGATAATCAGATTACTAAGGCACGTATGGACTACGTTCCGCCGACGCAGAACGCGGACAACGTTCCTCAGCCCAATCCTGATAAGAGCAAACAATCTTCCGCGACGGCGGCGCGTCCAGCCCCGCCTCCGGCAACTCCTTAAAAGTTGGAATGGGGCTGATCGATCAGTCCCATTCGGCTTGTCTGAATGGCATGACTGATACGTTTAATTGTTATTTCCCTGTTTCGCGGCCAGCTCAAATTATGAGACTGGCCGTTTTTTGTTTTCTGATGGCTCCAGTCTTATGCACCGTAACAGTGCCAGACGCGCTGGCCGAAGAAGCGCAGGACGCAGGCGAGATCCAACAGCTCAATACCCCGCCGCCAGCGCAGGCGGACGGCAAGCCCCCGGCTGAACCCGGTGGCTACCGCATGGACGACTATCGCAAGCCCGTGCCTACCACGCTAAAGGGCGCCACAGTCATCGATACGATCACGGCCGAGAATTTATGGGAAGATAACAGCGCGATCTTCATCGACGTGTTCCCAAAATCACCAAAACCAAAGTTGCCGGAAGGTACGCTCTGGATCGACCCGAAGCGCGACACGATCGCCAAAGGGTTGTGGTTGCCGAACGTCGGCTACGGAGCCTTGACGGATGACATGACCACCTACTTTAAGGGATGGCTGGAGAAGCTCCGTGCCGAACACCCGTCAAAAACTCTGGTGTTCTTCTGTTTGCGCGACTGCTGGATGTCGTGGAACGCGGCGAAGCGCGCTCTAAGCTGGGGCTACGACAATATCGCCTGGTATCCCGACGGCACCGACGGCTGGATTGAAGCTGGCAACGATGTCGAAGCGATCGCCAGCGGGCCCGATCCCAAAAAGCAATGAGGATCCCATAAACAAAAAGAGCTGCTGACCGGGTAAGTCAGCGGCTCTTTCGACGTCGTACAAATGATGAGCGTTAGCTGTCCATCTGAGCGCGAATGGCACGTGACAGAGCAAAGACCCGCTGCTCGATGATCACTGGAAGTTCGCACGCGATCGGAATGTTGGCCTGGCGCTCTTGGAAAACTCGCGTGAACCAATCGTACTTTTCGCGAGCCTTATCCAGTTCCGGTGTGGGCTGGGTCAGATCACGCGGTGCCGCGTCTTCTAGTTTGGCGAGCTCGGCGCCCTGGCGTTCAATCTCTTCCGCGTTTTTGATCTGGCGCTTCTGATAACGCTCAATACCGCTCACCACAGATGAACGCTGCAGATTTGCGGTATTCAAAATCCCGGCGAATAACAGCGTCAACTTCTCGTCCCGCTCTTCCTTGGGCACGGTGTTGGCCCATTCTTCAATTTGTTTTTGCACGTCTTCCACGGGCGTGCGGCGGCTCACCGCCTGAGTAACGAGGGCCGCCATCTTAGAGTCGCCGCCCCAGCCTCGCAGATCCTTTACCGGTGGACCATCCCATACGGCCGCGGCATCAATCTTGGCGACCTTCTTTTGAACGCAGGGCCAGGCGATCTTTGATCGCGCAACGCTGGCCGCTGCGGCGGCTGGATCGCCACCTCCCGGATTGCCAGGCGCTGCAGATTGTCCTGGTGCTGGCGGTGGCGAGGCTGCGCCAGGGTTCGTCGCGCCGCCGGCGTTGGCCACGCCCGTCGCGATGAAACACGCAGCTGGCAGAACCAGCCAGAATGATTTTTGGCTAACTGTTTTTGAGAGCCTTGCTTGCATTTTTCTAAGCTCCTGCGCCTGCGCCGCCGCGGCGGCCAATCAGGCCTTTCGAAGGGTTGTAGGCATATACGGCGGCACCAAGAAACACGATGGTGCAACCGACGACAACATAAAGATGTGTAAGGTCAATGCCGTTCACGACGGCAAAGCTCCATCCGCTCGCAGCTGCTTGTGACGCCTGCTCGACGGGCGGACCGATCTGGCCGTAAAGCCCAAACCTGATGAGCTCGACAGCATGCGTAAAGGGATTGAGCCGGCAAATCTCGAACAGAAGCGTGCTCGACTCTTTAATGCGCCACAATGGATACAGCGCCGACGAAGCAAAGAACATCGGGAAGATCACGAAGTTCATGACACCGGCGAAGTTCTCAAGCTGCTTGATGACCGACGAAATAAACAGTGCCAGTGATCCGAGCATAAGGCCTGATAAGATAAGCGCCGGCAACACGGTTAAATACCCGGTGAGGTGGGGATCCACGACGACGAACTGATCGGCAGTCGTCGCCAGATTTTCAAGGATCGAATCCTGGCTGCTCCAGGTCCAGGCTTCCCAAAGACGCGCGATCATCAAAAACACATACGCCTGTAGAAGCGCGACGGAGACGCCGCCAAGCAATTTGGACAGAAGCAAGAACGAACGCGGGAACGGACTGACGAGCAGCGTTCGCATCGCTCCGGTCTCACGGTCATAGACCATAGACAATGATGACTGCATCGCGTTGAAGAGCAAAATCATACCAACCAGTCCCGGCATCACGAACGTCTCGTAGAGGACGTAGGTCGTGTAGGGGGGAATGATCGAGACGCCGAGAACCTGACGGAAGCCGGCGGCAAAAATGAACAGCCAGATCAGCGGGCGAACGAGCGCGGAAAAGAACCGTTCGCGCTGATGCAAGAAGCGCATCATCTCTCGCCAAACAATACCGGCAAGGCAAGTGAGATAGCCCCCAACCGTCAAACGGTTTTTTTCCGCCAGGTCTGGAGCTGGCATAGCTGCTGTGGTCATGCGTCGTCTCCAATCCGCGTATTGGTAATCGTGCGGAAGGCGTCTCGCACAGTCTCTTGACCGGTCTCCTGAAGAAATTCCGGCACGGAACCGGTGAATAGGATACGGCCGCGATGCAGAACCACGATTTGGTCGGTAGCGGCGATTTCGTCGATCAAGTGCGTGGCCCAAAGCACGCCAAGGTTCTGTTCCGCGACAAGCTTGCGCACGATCGAGACAACACTTTCCCGCGAGCCAATATCCAGGCCGACCGTCGGTTCGTCGAGCAGCAGGCAACCCGGACGGTGCAGAAGCGAGCGGGCAATCTCCACGCGCCGTGCCTGGCCGCCGGACAGGTTGCGAACCTTCTCATCTTCGCGGTCGGCGAGACCAACACGCTCAAGAGCCTCTTTGCAACGCTTCTTTGCTTCCGAGCGTGGAATGCCGTGAAGCGCCGCATGATACATCAGGTTCTGGCGCAGCGAGAGATCCTGATCCAGCGTGCGACTTTGGAAAACAACACCGAGCCGCTGCAAGGCCGCCGTAGGCTTGCGTCGCACGTCGTGCCCAAGGATGCGGATCTCACCGCTAACGTTGTCGTATAGCCGGGTGATGAGTGAAAACAGCGTGGACTTGCCCGCGCCGTTCAACCCCAGAAGCACCACGAAGGACCCGCGCGGCACGGTCAAAGACACGTTGTCGAGGGCGAGATAGTTGTCAAAGCGGTGACTAACCCCTTTGACAACGAGTGTTTGCGTTTCAGCTTCTGTGGCTTGCTGCAGCACGGATTGCTCGTTCATTTGAATAGTCAGGCCTTCCTATGGCGCGATGGCGACGCCCCAAGGATAGCGGCCGGTTGGGATGGATTTCACGACTTTCAGCTTTTCAACGTCAATGACGGAAACATCGTTCGACGTGCCGTTCGTCGTAACGAGCATTTTCTCGTCCGGAGTAAAGCCGAGGTTCCAGACGCGTTGACCAACGAGCAAGTACTTCTCAACCTCAAAAGTCTTGCCGTCAATGACAGCGACGCGGTTGGCGGGGCCAAGTGCCACGAAAGCCTTTGAACCATCCTTCGTGATGCGAACGCCGACCGGTTGGATCGCATCCTTGCTGACGCCCGGGATTTCGAACGTGATTTTGTGGATGATCTTCTTGGCGGCGGGATCAATCACCGAAACCGTGCCGCCAATCTCGGCGCTCACCCAGACATGCTTGCCATCGGCGGTAAATTCCGCAACGCGCGGGCGGCTGTCGACGAGGATATTCTCAACGGTCTGATTGGTCTTGGTGTCGATGAAGTGCGCCATGTTCGTCGTTTCCGACGTGTTGACGATGTACTTGCCATCCGGGCTCGCACCCATTCCTTCTGGTTCCACACCGACAGGCACCTCTGCGAGAACCTTGCCGCTCTGGATGTCGACGACGGTTACGATGTTATCGTCTTCGTTGGCAATGTAGAGCGGGTTGCCATCCGGATGCAGCACGAACAGCTCCGGGTCGGGCCCCGACGGCAGGATTTTGACCTTCTTGTACGTCTTGGCATCGTAGACTTCGACGCGATTGTCATCGCTGGCGCAGATCAAGATCCACTTGTTGTCCTTAGTTAGGATAATGCCACGCGGGCGTTGTCCGACTTTTACGGTTTCGATGACCTTCAAGGACTCCATGTCGATGACGGTCATGGTGTTATCTTTTTCATTGGTCACGAAAGCCGTTCTGGCCAGTGCGGCGGACGGCACGGCAGCCAGCAACAGCCCGGACAGAATGGTCGAAATGATCGTTCTATTCACTGAAACGCTCCTTGATCGCATTGGGCGTGATATGGATACGAAATGCCTTGGCGGCCAGATCATTGGCTGTAGGCCTTGCATTTTGTCTCTGGCTTGTCGATGCCGAGCGTGTCCAGCTCGGTGCGCTGATGTAGGAAGCCCGGCTGAGGCGATACGGTAACCGGCAGCTTACCCGTCGCCAGCAAGATAGGCTGGCGCAGCTGTCCATTCCAAGCGCGGAAAGTCAACTTGAGGCCTTTAAAGGCAGCAAGTTCAAACTGTGGTGAACGCAGGTATTCGACGAGCTTTTTGGCATCGGTCGAGCGTGTGCGCGTTGCCGCCTCGCCGATGGCGCGCACGGCACCCCAAGCATTGTAGTCCAAGGCCCGCATCCTGCGGTTTGCCAAGCGGCGGAAACGATTTTGGAACTGCGTGGCGCCCCACTGCTCCATGGCGGGATGCCAGGGGGTAGGATAAAGCCCGGCCGATCCGATCACCGGTTTTGCATCCCACGTCCGATACGGGAAGTACTCTGCGAACAAGCCGTCTTCATCAGCCACCGCCTGGACGTCATGTTCTTTTGCGTTCTGCGTAAAGCTCGGGATCTGCTGTTGCACCTGTTCGAAGCCACCGTCTGTACGGCGTCCGCCAGGTTTGTAGGTAAACTTGCGTTCCTCAACGATCTTCATCCCAAAGCGCTTGGCGGCGCGGCGCAGCGCTTCCGCAAAGGCTTCATCCTCGGGTTTTGGCCCGACAACCAGGAACCAGCGGCGCCAGCGCTTCCAAGCCATGTACTGAGCCAGCGCGTCGGCAAGCATCGCCCGCGTTGGCGCCGTGTGCTTGACGTTGGAACGGCAGTTCTCTTCGCGAAGATCGTTGTCGTGGGCACTAGCGTTGATGATGACAGCGTCTTTGTCCTTCAGCGCGTCAGACACCGCTAGCAGCGTTTTGGCGGGCAAGTCCGTTACAAAGAAGCCGTGACCGGCGGCCGTTTTCTCCAGGGCATGTGCGATAATCTCGTCGGGATTGGCGTTTTCCAAGACGTCCAGCTCGAATTTCTGGTTCATGAACCGGCCGGTCGTGTTGTTGTCATCAATGGCCAGCTTTGCGCCCGCAATGCCATCATCCTTCGGCGGAAGGTCAAGCAGGGACAAGGGAGGTAGGTCGTCGGTAAGCTGACGCAGATAGGTGATCTTGAGCTGATCGACCTTCTTTTCCGTTTTTACTTGGGCTGTTGCGCCAGTCGTGGCGGCCGGTTCTTGGGCCATGGCGGACAAGGCGCTGAAGAACAGCGCTCCGCTTATAGCCACAGCAAACATAGTGATCGGACGACGCCAGGCGCCGGTGCCGAAGCTCATGGTTTCCTCCTTGCTCAGCGCGTTTAATCCGCTGATGGACGTAACACCGTTGACTTCAGTGTTACTTTATTACAATGCCAAACTTTCCCGGCGATCTTGTCAAGCGTAGACTGACCTGCTCCCGAGAATGTTATTGGTCCGTGAGACTTGCTCACGCGTACCACCCTTGCTACTTGCCCGAGGGTAACACACGTAAGGAATAACTTCCCAAGTGGTTTGCAAGATGTTCGGTTCAAATTCCGGGCACGGCAGGAGGAAACACATGGTGTTGAAGGCGTCGTCGGTTCTGTTAGGGCTGCTGTGTTTGGCCATGCCAGTACAAGCCGCACAGAAGGCGGCCGTTCTGCCCTTCGAAATCATTCAACAGCCGAGCAAGGACGACTTCTTCTTCATTCCGCAGGAGAAGGAAGATCCTGTTGAAGATCAGAGGCTTAAAGACGCCACAGAGCAGATGAAAGAGCTCATGAAGGCGAGCGGCAAGTATGAGATCGTCGAAATCAATGGTCTCGACAAGGAGATTGAAGACGCGTCTCCACTTTACAAATGCCGCTGCGAGGGCAGCTTCGGGAAAAAAGTCGGAGCCGACATCGTTGTCAGCGGAATTTTCGAGAAAGTCTCCGAAAGCCTGACGCGTGTAACCGTCCGCGAGCATGACGCGTCATCTGGAAAGCTTACCCGGTCCATGCGGGCTGTGATGCAGGGCAACACAGACCTCAGCTGGCAAAACGTCGTAAAGTGGATCGCTAAAAACCGTCTACTTAAATCGAAGGCGAAGGGGAAAAAATGATCAACCGCCGGCAGGTCCTCACCGGTTCAGCCGCGCTGTTGGCGGCTGCACAATTGCGCTGGACGACAAGCGCACACGCGGCCACGCCTCTGCGTCTTGCCTCCGTAAAGTTCGGCTCCTTGAGCTGGTTGATTGACACGGTGCAACACAACGAACTCGCGGCCAAGAACGGTTTGGATCTCGATGTTTTGACGGTGGCCTCTCACCAGGCTGGACCGATCGCACTCTTGGCCGGCGAGGCCGACGTGATCGTGAGCGACTGGACCTGGGCCATGCGCCAGCGGTCGCTGGGTGAGAAGCTCAAGTTCGCACCATATTCGTCGGCACTCGGCGCGATCATGGTGCCTGAAGGCAGCAGCATCAAATCTATCGCTGACCTGGAGGGCAAGAAACTTGGCGTCGCCGGATCGGCGATAGACAAGAGCTGGCTGCTATTGCGCAGCTATTCGCGCAAGACCGTTGGCAAAGACATGGCCGAGATGGTTACTCCTGCCTTCGGTACGCCACCCCTTCTCGCCGAAGAACTCCGCAGCGGCCGTCTGGATGCGTGTTTGAACTTCTGGACTTATTCGGCGCGGCTCGCCGCTGACGGCTTCGTGCCGCTTCTGCGCATGGAAACGGTCCTCCAGGCTTTAGGGGTAGATCCCGTCCCGCCGCTCGTCGGTTATGTCTGGAAGGAAAGCACGCAATCCAAGAAGGGCAAGGCGATATCGGACTTCTTGAAATCGATGGAGCAGGGCAATGAAATCCTGGCATCGTCGGATGAAGCGTGGGACCGCCTCAAGCCGCTCATTAAGCCTGGCTCTGATGCGGAATTGAAATCTATTGCGCATTTCTACAAGTCTGGCATTCCAGAAACTTGGGGCGAACCGCAAACCAAGGCGGCGAAATCGTTAATGGATGTGCTGATCGGCGTCGGCGACCAAACTCTGGTAGGAAACGGTACGCGATTTGATGCTGAACTCTTCCACGTCAAAGTTTGATCCAGCAAAAGCGCAGGCGAACAACGCCTGGTTGATCCGACTGGCGTGGTCAGCCGGATCGCTACTGGCGTTTTTATTGGCCTGGGATATCGCGGCGAACGTGATCGGCCACCGCCACTTGCCGCGCCCGCTCGAGGTCTGGCAAACGCTTGTTCAAGAAATCGAGACAGGTGGCTTGCTGTTCCACGTCGGCATGACGCTTTGGCGCGTCGCTGTCTCGTTCACACTGGCCATGCTGATCGGTGCCGCGATTGGCCTCGTGCTCGGCCGCAATGCGATGGCCGACAAACTGTTCGACAGTTGGCTCATCTTCTTTCTGAACCTGCCAGCGCTCGTCATCATCATTCTTTGTTACGTCTGGTTTGGCCTCACGGAAGTGGCCGCGATCATGGCCGTGGCAATCAATAAGATCCCGAACGTAGCGGTTACGGTGCGCGAAGGCGCGCGTTCGTTATCGCGAGACTTGAGCGAGATGGCACAGATCTATCAGTTCGGAACCTGGAAGACGTTGCGCAACGTGACGCTGCCACAGTTGGCTCCGTTCTTTGCAGCTGCCGCGCGGTCTGGTCTCTCTCTCGTTTGGAAGATCGTTCTCGTCGTCGAACTGCTCGGGCGTTCAAACGGCGTCGGCTTCCAATTGCACACGGCCTTCCAGCTTTTCGACGTCTCGATGATCCTGGCCTACGCCGTGTCGTTCATTCTTGTCGTCCAAGCGATAGAGATGGGTATCCTGCAACCGATTGAAGCGCGGGTGAACCGATGGCGCCGATGAATAAGCCATATTCGATCAAGGTTGACCGCAAAGTCTATCCGCCTGTTGCCAACCGCGAGGCACACCAGGTGCTCCAGAACGTCGACTTCGAGATTGACCACCGCTCTTTCGTCGTGCTGACTGGCCCCTCGGGTTGCGGCAAGTCAACGTTGCTGAACATCGTCGCAGGGCTCGACAAGGACTTCACCGGGTCCATCAATCTCGGCCCGGGCGAGCCGCTCATCGGCTACATCTTTCAGGCACCCCGCCTGTTGCCCTGGCGAACTGTCCAGGAAAACATCGAACTCGTCTTGCCGGCAGGAGATCCTAGACGCGCGCGCATCCCTGAGTTGCTCGAACGCGTAGGCCTGAAAGGCCAAGAAACGGCCTATCCGGAGCGGCTTTCCTTGGGCATGCAACGCAGGGTCTCCCTGGCACGCGGCTTCGTCCTGGAGCCTGATATCCTGCTGATGGACGAGCCATTCGTATCGTTGGACGATCCAACCGCTCAGGATCTTCGGCAGCTCCTAATTGATTTGTGGCACCGCCGTCCCACAACGGTGCTGTTCGTGACCCACGACCGCCAAGAGGCGGTTATGCTCGGAACACGCATCTTGCGCCTCTCCAACGGCTCTGCGACACTTGTTCAGGATGAAGCTGTTAAGCTTTCTCCGGAGGAGCGCGCCGACCCTGTACGGGTCCGTGCAGAACAAGAACGAATTTTTCAAGACGCATGATCACGCAATCTCAAGCGGTCCAGTTTCTCGCCAGCGTGAGAAACGACGACGAAGCCCGGCTCGCAGTATCCGGTGGGGCCGACATCATTGACTGCAAGGAGCCGGCGGCCGGCGCACTTGGTGCGCTTCCACCGTCCGTCGTCCGCGCGGTCCGCGACGCGGTTCCAGCACATGTTTGCGTGAGCGCCACGATTGGCGATTTGCCCTGCAACGGTGCTCTTTGGCTGGATGCCGCACAGCAAATGTCGGACGCCGGAGCGGACTACGTGAAGATTGGTTTGTTCCCACAAGGCGATGCCCGTTCAGCAATCGCTGCCATGGCCGCATCGAACCTACGGCGGCGTCTCGTCGGGGTCATGCTCGCCGATAGCGAGCCAGACCTATCCTTGATCGGCGATTTACGTAATGCCGGCTTCGCAGGCGTGTTGCTCGATACGGCCAACAAGTCGAGGGGGCCGCTGCCGGATTTTGTGTCCGAACAGTTTCTTCAGACGTTCCTGGCCGACGCGCGTGCCAATTGCCTGTTCGCTGGCTTGGCTGGGGGATTGCGTCTGGAGCACGTGCTGCGCATGAAAGCACTGAAACCGGACATCATCGGTTTTCGTGGCGCTCTATGCGCCGGAAGCCAGCGAAAAGGTGCGCTTGACGAATTCGCAATCCGTGCAGTCGCGCGCGCGCTGGGTAAGTCCTGTGGCACCTTCCAGAGCCAGCCGTTGCCCGAGGTCCCGATTGCGCTATGACAACCGACCTCATCTTTGTGAAAGACTATGTGATCGACTGCCATATCGGTGTTTATGCCGAGGAGCATGGCACGACGCAGAAGGTGCGCCTCACGGTCGATGCCTATCTCGCGCCGGAGGTTCGGGCAACGCGAGATGAAATGGCGGAAGTCCCGTCATACACGGACATCATTGATGCCATTGACGACACGGCGTCTGGCGGCCACATCGAACTTGTCGAGACATTCGCGGAACGCATCTGCGAGCGGCTTCTGAAGGATAAACGCATTGCATCGGTCAAAGCGCGTATAGAGAAACTGGAACGCGGTCCGGTGCGCGGTGTCGAAATTGTAAGGCCGAAGGTTTCGTCATAATGGCTAAGGCGGCCGTTCAGAAAGTCAGGCAGCCGCCGCCCATCGTCATCAAGCTCGGCGGCAGCTTGTCAGAAAATGACCGCATCGGCGGCATGCTCGACATTGTGGCGCGTGCCAGCCGCCGCGCCGTTGTCGTACCCGGCGGCGGGATCTTCGCTGACACAGTCCGCCAGTCTCAAGACGGCTTGAATTTTTCCGACGAAGCGGCCCACAGAATGGCGATCCTGGCCATGCATCAGTACGCCGAAGTGCTGATGGACCTGCAACCCCGTTTGACGGGCGCGGACTCGATCGCGGCGATACGGGCGGTTTGGAGAAGCGGACGGCTCCCGGTTTGGTTGCCGCTTAAGATGTGTGCCAGCGACGATAAGATCCCAGCCGACTGGTCCATCACGTCTGACGGTTTGGCCGCAAGGCTCGCGGAACGTATGCGCTGTAGTACTCTTGTTTTAGTAAAGTCCCGCCGGGTTGAAAGCGGCCAAACAGCCGCCCAGCTCGCGCGCCAAGGTATCGTCGATCCGGTGTTTCCGCGTATCGCCAAAAGAGCTGGTTTAAGCTGGCAGGTTATTGGCCCAGGCGAGGAGATCGTGTTGGCTGACCTTTTGGGTTCGGTCAGGCTCAAGAACGCGAAGTCAACTCCGCGTGCTCGAGGAGTCCAGCGCCGCAAGGCAAGGGTCCGTCCCGCCATATGATAGAGGGGAAGTGGAATGCCACGGATTGTTGAGACAATCGTCACGACCACCGGCCCTGGCGGAACGCCGCACATTGCGCCGCTCGGGCTTATCAAGGACGGGGATCACTGGATCATCGCGCCGTTCCACCCGTCAACGACGCTGGAGAATTTGCGCTTCTCACCTTACGCAGTCGCCAGTCATACAGATGATGTTCGCGTCTTCGCTGGTTGCCTGACGGGCCGCCGCGATTGGCCGCTGACGGCTGCCGACAAGGTGCCGGGTGTCCGGCTTGCTGCTGCGCTGACGCACTGGGAACTCGCAGTTGAAAGCGTGACGGAGGATGAGCAGCGTCCGCGCTTCCATTGCAAAGTTGTCCATGAAGGCCTTCACAGTCCGTTCCAAGGTTTCAATCGCGCCCAAGCCGCTGTGCTCGAATGCGCGGTACTCGTTTCGCGTCTCAAGATGCTCCCGGTCGACAAGATCGAAAATGAACTCAAGTATCTCGAAATCGCAATCTCCAAGACTGCCGGTCAGCGAGAGCAGCTGGCGTGGGAATGGCTGCAGGAGCGGGTCGAGGCATGGCGCGGAGATGTCGCCAATGACAATGCCGCCGATTGATCACGTGTCGAGCCGGAGCGCGTAAGTGAGACGCATATTACTGATCGGCATCGGAACAGGAGATCCGGACTTCGTTACGATGCAGGCCGTCGCGGCGCTCAACGAGGCAACGGTTTTCTTTGCGTTCGACAAGGGCGATGAAAAGGCCGGTCTCATAGCAGCGCGCAAGGCAATCTGCGACCGCTACATCTCTAATGATACCTACCAATTCATCTCATTGCCCGACCCAGTGCGTGATGCATCCGCCGGCTATAAGGCAGGCGTGGATGCCTGGCACGAGGAGCGTGCGCGACTGCTATCAAAGGCAATTGAAACGGCCGTCCCGAATGGCGGGGCAGGAGCCTTGCTCGTCTGGGGCGAACCGGGCCTCTACGACAGCACGCTGCGCGTTGTACGCAAGGCAGCGCACAGCATCCAAGGCGAAGTCGATATTGAGATCATCCCTGGCATTAGCGCTGTCCAGATCCTCACTGCATGTCACAAGATCGGCCTTAACGAAGTTGGAGAACCCGTCATCATTACGACGGGCCGCAAGCTGGCCGAACTTGGTCCAATCGCGCCAGGCACAAGCGTCGTGGTGATGCTTGACGGCGGATTGGCCTGCCGGCAGCGCATCGGCGAGGGCCTGACAATCTATTGGGGAGCCGCGCTGGGTAGCGCCGATCAGGTGCTGGTCGCAGGACAACTCGATGACGTGGTTGAAGACATCGCAGCCAAACGCGCTGCCATAAAGGAAAAGCACGGATGGGTCATGGACACCTATCTTCTGCGTAAGTAGCAGATTTGCGATTGACCGGGCAAAGCCGATCATGTCGTGTTCTATACGGGCAGGCGGAGATCCCCCGCACCTACGCCCGCATGAGAAGGGATGAGTCTCCGTAAGAGTAGAAGCGATACCCGCAAGCGACCGCATGCGCGTAGGCAGCCTTCATTGTCTCAAGCCCGGAAAACGCCGAAACCAGCATAAAAAGCGTCGACTTCGGCAGGTGAAAATTCGTCATCAAAATATCAACGGCGCGAAAGCGGTACCCCGGCGTGATGAAAATCGCAGTGTCATCGCAGTACGGTTGGATCACACCATCTTCGCTAGCCGCGCTCTCCAACAAGCGCAGCGACGTCGTGCCGACGGCAACCACGCGGCCACCTGATGACCGCACTGCGTTGAGGGCAGCGGCCGTTTCCGCGCTCACCGTTCCCCACTCCGAATGCATCGTGTGATGATCCGTATCGTCCGTCTTCACAGGCAGGAACGTGCCAGCACCCACGTGAAGCGTCACGAAATGCCGTGACACACCCCGCGCGTCGAGCGCCGCCAGAAGTTCAGGCGTAAAATGCAAACCGGCCGTCGGCGCTGCGACGGCACCCTCGTGCCGGGCGTAAACCGTTTGATAGTCGGCGTTGTCCGTCGTATCCGCCGCACGCCGCTGTGCGATGTACGGCGGCAGCGGCATCAGCCCGAACGCCGCGATCGCTGCATCAAGGTCTGGTCCGGTAATATCGAAATCAAGACTGACCGAGCCACCGTCACCCTTGGCAGAGACAGTGGCTTCCAACGTCGACAGCAAACATGAGCTGGTGTCCCCACCGAAGCGCACCCGATCGCCCGCTTGCAGCCTTTTGGCCGGCCGCGCGAAGGCATCCCATGTATTCTGCCCCGTGCGCTTGACCAGATTGAACGAAACTGTAGCCGCCGTTTCACCTCGAAGGCGCCGCCCCTCAAGCGCGGCTGGGATAACACGCGTGTCGTTGAAAACGAGCGCATCCCCTGGCCGCAAAATCTCAGGCAGGTCCCGCACGCCCCGGTCTGACAAACCGGCTGAAGGATCAACCACAAGCATCCGCGCCGCGTCCCGCGGGTTTGCGGGCCGCAGCGCGATCGCACTTTCAGGCAACTCAAAATCGAACAGGTCGGTACGCACGGTATTTCAAAGATAGCGGACCATAAGCGATCCCGCGACGACCATAACAGCACCAGAAAGGCGCCCAGGAGTTATCTCGCGCACCGCTAGGTTAAGGAGCCCATAGTGATCAAGCGCCAAGCTGGCGAGCACTTGTCCGGCGATACCAAGCGCGATCACGGCGCCAATGCCGATCTTCGGTGTCAGCCAGATACTCAAAGAAACGTACAGAGCACCCAGGATGCCACCGAGAAACAGCAAGGGCGGCATGGACGAAACCGCTCCTGAGTTGACCTGCTTTCCCGCCAAAACAGCCGTGACCACCACGAGGAAAGCCGTCCCGACAATGAAGGAGAGCGTAGCGCCAGCCAGCGGATGGCCAAGCCGCTGGCCGGCCATCGCGTTGATCGGCGCCTGTAGCGAGATCAGAGCTCCGGCAAAAATTGCAAAGACGACAAGCGCCAGACCCTGAAGCGACGACATGTGAGGCACTCTCTACTCAGTTAAGAACAACACCGTGGTCAACAGACTAGGACGCGTCGGCCGCGACTTTGACGCTGATCATCTTGTCCGGATCCTGAACGGGCTCACCGCGCTTGATCTTGTCGACATTGTCCATGCCTTCGATGACTTTGCCCCACACTGTGTACTTCTTGTCCAGGAAGCTTGCATCGTCGAAAACAATGAAGAACTGACTGTTGGCACTGTCGGGGCTAGCGGCGCGCGCCATCGAGCAAACACCACGTTGATGCGACTCGCTGTTGAACTCCGCAGGCAGGTGCCCGTACTTCGAGCCGCCGGTGCCAGAGCCATGCGGACAACCCGTCTGCGCCATAAACCCGTCAATCACCCGGTGAAACACGATGCCATCGTAGAAGCCTTCCCGCACGAGCATCTTGATACGCTCAACATGCTTGGGCGCGAGATCCGGACGCATTTCGATGACGACCGGCCCCTTGGTTGTTTCCATAAGAAGCGTGTTTTCCGGATCCTTAATGTCGGCCATGGAGACCCTCCTTCGAGCTCATGTTTTGTTATGGGATCACCCAGGCAGCCACTCTTTGGCGGACCGCGCTGGCTGATATAGCAAAATGTTGGCTGATTATCGCCTATTGGGACGCATCGCTGGCGAGATACATCTTTATGATCTTGTCCGGATTTGGCGGCGGCTCACCCTTTGCAACCTGATCGACATGCTGCATGCCGCTGACGACCCGGCCCCACACCGTGTACTTGCCGTTCAAGAACGGCGAGTGCTTGAAGCAGATAAAGAATTGACTGTTCGCACTGTTCTCGTCATTGCCGCGCGCCGCGCCAACGGTTCCGCGCTCAAATGCAGTTGGTGTAAATTCCTTCTGCAAGTCAGGCAACGCTGACCCGCCCGTACCATCCCCTTTGGGATCACCCGTCTGCGCCATGAAGCCAGGGATCACCCGGTGAAACGTTAAACCGTTATAAAAACCCTGTCGCGTGAGCGTCTTGACACGCTCAACATGCTTCGGCGCCAGATCCGGTAGCAGCTGGATTGTGACCTTCCCGGTCTTCAGCTCCATGATCAGGGTATTCTGAGGATCATTACCGGCCGGCCCGGCCGCAAAAGCGGAGGACGCCGTACCGGCGGTGGAAATCGCGGTGTTGTCATTAATCTGGGCGGACGGTCCGCAGGCCGCAACAACAAGCATTGTCAGGCCTAAAACGACTCCGTCTAACCATCGCATAGCGCCACCGTCCTTAAGCCTTCAAATCCCGTGTGAATCACGCATCTTACGCCGTTATGAGGCCTGGCGCACCCCGGGGCAACTCCCCCAGGCATGGCAAGGCAGCCGATCCGCCACTCAAGCCTTATCTTTCAAACGCTTAGCGACATCCTGGGAAACAAACGGGGAAACGTCTCCACCCATTTTTGCAATCTGGCGGACAAGCGTGCCGCTGATGTGACGCATATCGGGGGAAGCCGGGATAAACACTGTCTGGATGCCGGGCTCCATGGCGCCATTCATGCCGGCCATTTGCATCTCATAATCGAGATCGGTGCCATCTCGCAGACCGCGAATGATCATGCAGGCGCCATGTCCCGCCGCCGCGAGCACGGCCAGATTGCTGAAGGTTTCGACCGCGATTTCAGTGCCTGTGCTCTTCCGGATAGGCTCCACCGCATGCTCCAGAAGGGCGCAGCGCTCATCAGCATCGAACATAGGGGCCTTGCCGGGATGCACGCCAATGCCGATCACGAGCCGGTCGACAAGACGCGCAGCCCGCTCAATTACATCCGTGTGCCCTAGCGTCACCGGGTCGAACGACCCTGAATAAAATGCGGTTCTGGTCATGCCCGTGTTTCTATCCGCCCCCTTGTATGGTGGAAAGCTGAAGCCACAACCTATCACTAACGCGCAAGGATGGCGCGCCCAGGCTTGGGGCCAGGAAGGAGCATGGGGAGAGAGTTAACGGCGCCTGCTAGCTGGATGGCGTATCCAGGCGGCGAGTCAGGTTCTCAAACTCGCGTCGCAGCTCTTCGTTCTTGAAGATCTGGTCGAACGTGGGCGCTTCCAGCTTCTGGATCGCCTCGAATGAGGTGTAGCTGTCCCGCATGAGATTGCGCAGCTGGAAGCTGGCTTCCACGGTTTCGAACGTGTTATCGGCAATGCGTAAGTCGTGCGTAGCGCGTGAGCGCGCGCTCGCGATCTGCTCACGTTGCTGCTGCAGATAGCGTCGGTATCCCTTCGCGGCCTCTTCGGCAAGCTTCTGGCTTTCCCGGTTGGCCTTCAGAGCCTTGATCTGATCCGGCCTGTTCTCAGCTCGCATCAGATCATTCGTCTTGGCTTTCGCCGCCGTGATGTCAGACAAGATCGCATCCAGCCGCGGCATGTAAACCGTGTCGATTTTTTCGATCGACGCGTTCTGCGCATGCACAAGCATCGCGAACAGCGCCGCATGCATGGCGAAGTATTTGCGCGAGGCCTTCATGTTGTCGCCACTGGCCTGCATCAGCTTGGCCAGTTGGCTATCGATCATTTTCGCTGCATTGAACGTTGCAACGAGACGGATCAAATCGCCTGAGAGAACGCTATCGAGCAGCAAGTCAACCTGTTCAGGCCCCAGCTCAACCCCAGCCTTCTGCAGCGCTTCGTAGACTTCCGATTTTGTCTTATCAATTTCGCTGCGGTTCTCTTTGATCCGCGTTTCCAACTCGCCAATTGTCGACGTTAGGCTATCAACCGTATCGTTGAGGACACCCGGAAGCATCGCCTCCTTTGGCGCAACGAGACGCTTTTCCTTGAGCGCGATAATCTGCTCTTCAAGCTCAGCGATGTTGCGGCGCAGACCCTCAATCTTCTTTTGCATGTCGACGACTGGAACATTGGTCGCGATGCCAAGAGCCGCGTCCAGCAGATCGTTCACCTTCTGCTCGCGGTCTTCGCGCGTTTCCGTCCAAATCGGCGTCAGGATAAATTCGTCCTTGCCGGGCAGCTTGCGTGATTGCGTGCGCTGGTCGGCGGCATCTTTCAATACAGCATCGATGGCCGCCATCAGCCTCTTGGCCTGCTCGTAATGCAAAGTGCCCGCGCGTGGATCCGCCGGTTCAGGTAATGGCTTCCCATCCGGACCTTTCTTAGGCTCCGGCTTTTCGCCAGCAAGCCCTTCGCGGCGCAGCAAGTCCGCGATGCCATCGCGCTGAGCCGTTTGCGCATGCGCAACATCGACCAGCACCGGCCAGGCAAGCAAAACCGACGGCAGCACAGCGGCCAACCCAGTCCAACGATGCGATTGCATTTTCACGCGGCAATTCCTCCAACGCAGGAGAGTTAACCTGACAATTCCGGCGAATCGATGGTCCACGGAACACTGTTAAACGCAGGGACACTAGCCAAAGTGTGTTAAATCAGTGCTTAGAAAACCAAGCCTATGCATCCGGACCATCAGCCAGCGGACTGCGCCGCTGATCGCAGGCGAATACCAAGGGCCTCATTGATTTGCCGCGCGTCCGTCAGAGATATGGTCTCGCCACCGGCAATTGACAACTTCAACCCGCGCGCGCTGACAGCAAGCGTTGCAAAGGTCTGAGCGCGAGTCATTGAGACTTGCTGACCAGCCGCGGTGAATGAAGCATCAGGAACTGCCTTGGCGACATCCTGCAACAGCATCTCAGCGAGCGGCCGGTATGCCTTGGCCTTCGCGATGATCGCAGCAATCTCTGGCGACAGCGGCCCTGCCGTCTTTGGTACCGGCGACGGCGATGACGCGACCGAACCATACAAATCCGAAGCTGGACGCGGGGCCGCCGGACTGACGGATGCAAGCGGCATCGTATCATTTGCGGCCGGTTGCACCGGTGCGGAACTGCCGAGCACACCTGGGCCGGCATGACGAGAAGGCTGGTGTTCCGCAGCGCGCCGCCGTTCTGGCCGCGGCACGCGAACTTTAGTGCGGGCATCATCGACCTGACCGGCGTAAATGGGTTTGCCGCCATTGTGATAAATGCGCTCAAGCCAAGACGCGCGTGAAAAACGAAACCCCTGGCGGCGTAGCCAATCTATGATGGCGTTGCGCTCGGTGAGCGCTTGCCCGCGGATCTCAATCATCCACTCGTCCAGGTCACGACCCGTGTCCGCCTTGAGTGAGTCAAGGAATTCGCGTTCTTTCTCGCCGTATCCCGATATCATCGTCGTTAGATCCAGCGGCGCGAACGGGCCTTGTACGTGCGGTACTGGTCACCAAACCGCGCCTCTAAATGACGTTCTTCTGGAATGATCGCCAGCTTCGTCACCAGAACCGCATGCACGAACGCGAAAATCACAAACCAAGCGTTCTTATCCAATTCCGCAAAGCACAACATGATCAGAATTTGCGCGAGATAGATCGGATTGCGAAATCGCCAGAAGGGCCCCGACGTCACAAGCACATCGGCACCACGATCGGGCCTCACGGTCGTTTTGGCCTGGCGAAGCGTTGCAATACCCCAGATCATCAGCACAACACCGACAACACCAAACGCCCAGCCCACGACCCGCGCCGGCAGATCATGAAGCCCAGGCCATGGTAGTGGCAAAAGCTGCCCCGCAATCCATGCCACCGCCATTGCACCCAGCCAAAGTAGCGGAGGCCAAGGAAACACCGATGGGCGTTGGGCATAAGCGTCGATATCTATCTCAGACATCAGCTCAAGATATCCTGTGATGATCAAGTGACTCGGCGAGCGACGTCCCCATGTCTCACAGACGCGTGACGAACGCTAGACCTTAGCCGCCAGCACACAGCTTTTGCAGCGCCACGGCCGCGTGTGGAGCGCGCACTTTACCGCCGTGAATGAAGTAGACAAAAACATCACGAGCAGAGTTCGGCGCAGTGCTCTTCTCATCCACCACATCAAGTCCAGCCGGCACGCCACCACTGTTCCACGTTTTCGCGCAACTCGCCCAGGCCTTCAGGTCTTTTGCAGGATAGCCAGTCTCAACGTCGTCACGCCCTTGCTGCAAGCGCGCATAAACAAAGTCAGAGGTGAGGTCGGCAATGGCCGGATACGTCTCGTGATCGGCGAAAACAACCGCGGCTTTGTGTTTGCGGGCCAGCGCTATGAACTCCGGATTACAAAACGAGGGGTGGCGCACTTCCAACGCATGCCGCAACGTCAAGCCATCTTGCTTAGCCGGCAGCAATTCCAGGAAAGCTGCAAAGTCTTCCGCATCAAACTTTTTTGTGTGCGCGAACTGCCAAAGCAACGGACCCAGCCGGTCTTGCAGCTCACTGATGCCGGACTCCAAGAACCGTTGAATCGACGGGCCAGCTTCCGCCAGCACACGACGGTTCACAGCATAGCGCGGGCCCTTCAACGAAAAGACAAAGCCATCAGGCGACTCTGACCGCCACCGGGCATAGGTTTTGGGAGACTGCGTGGAATAGAACGTGCCGTTGACCTCAATGGTCGCGAGCTGGGACGCGGCGTATCCAAGCTCTTTCGTTTTCGCCAGCTTCTCCGGATAGAAAGTCCCCCGCCACGGCTCAAACACCCAGCCGCCAATTCCAGCGCGAATTTTCCCTGAAGCCCTATTGCCTTGCTTGGAAGGGCGAACGGCCTTCTGCTTAGTCATCACACGCTTTTCCCTGACCGGCCCCGCTCAAACGCCCGCATCACGAGACACCTTATCAAGTTGGCCCACAGCGAAGAAACAGCCAAATCAAGACAAGGGTTGCGCTGGCGTGCGCGGACGATTAGCACGCTTCGGGAACTGGGAGACAACGGAGCTTCACACCATGACGACATCGGACGACCTAGCTGAAACCGTGGCACGGCTGGAACGGGAAAACGCCCAGCTGAGCGGCTTGGCCCTGGCAACGGGCGTTCTGCTCACGCAGCTACTGCAATCAAACCTCACCAAGGAGCTGAACCCACAGGGCGCGGCGACGAAAGTGATGACGAACGCTCGCGACGCGATCGAAGGCTTCAAGCCGGAAACCAGCGGTGAACAGAACCCGGCCATGAAAGAGCGGGCACTGGAAGCAATCGAACAATATGAGAAGCAAATCCGCTCTGTCCTGCGCGATTAAGAACGGGAAACGGGGCAAGTAGCCCCCTTATCAAGATACCTCGTCAAGACAACGCGCTAGCACTAGCTCAGCGTGCGCGTTGTTGCATCCAGCACCTGACGTTGCCGGGGATCAGCCGTCCGGCAAGGCCTTCGAATTCCGGGAAATGTCCGAACACCGCTTCCTCAAAATTGCGCGTGGCGAAAGCAGAGCCGAAGGCCGTTGCCGAACGGCCTAACTCGCCCCAGATCGAATGCGAGCCAAGCGAAGCTACCACACCTTGATACGGTTTGGGAATGGGGTCATTTGTCTTTTTTATCGAAGCGCCAAACACCACGAATTTCGCCCCCGCGCCACCACGCTGCATTGCCGCAAACGCGGGCTTGGCTTACCTAGTGACGGCATGAAGAAAACCGGCAAAGCAGCTGCCTCGGCCCGTTCCGATCTGATGCGAACGATCCACGTGCGGGGCGCGCGCGAGCACAATCTGAAGAACGTCGACCTTGAGATCCCCCGTGATGCACTCGTCGTCTTCACTGGGCTTTCGGGATCGGGAAAGTCGTCACTCGCCTTCGACACGATCTACGCCGAAGGGCAACGCCGATACGTCGAAAGCTTGTCGGCCTACGCGCGGCAATTCCTTGAGATGATGCAGAAGCCGGACGTCGATCATATCGACGGTCTGTCCCCCGCGATTTCGATCGAACAAAAAACGACGAGCAAGAACCCGCGCTCGACCGTCGGTACCGTCACCGAAATTTACGACTACCTGCGCCTTCTCTTTGCCCGAGTCGGCGTCCCTTATTCGCCCGCGACGGGCTTGCCCATTCAAAGCCA